>CAYXXU010000006.1:0-79325 GCA_964469155.1 uncultured Bacteroidales bacterium | reverse complement strand
GGTCGGCAATGATCTGCACGCCCAGCACCTGCCCGAACTGCTTGTCGGAAAACATACGTATCAGTCCTTCGGTATGGCCTTCGGTCATGGCTTTGGCATTGACCGAAAGCGGGAACTCGCTCAGTTTATAATCTACCCCTTCCTCTTTGAGTTGCTGCTCGGTGCGGCCGATCTGCGCCATTTCGGGATAAGTGTAAATATTCAAAGGAACATTGGTAAAATCGAAATTGCTCTGAATGCCTTTGATATGGTTCACCACCCATATGCCTTGTGCCGAAGCCACATGAGCCAGATAGCTTCGCCCGTTAACGTCGCCAACGGCAAATACGCCGGAAATATTGGTTTCGAAATCGTCGTCCACAGCAATGTAACCATTATCGTCCAGGGCAATTTTTTCGTTGCTTTTCGGCACAATGGCCTTTCGGAAACTGCAGTTCAGCACCTTGTCGCACTGCAGCATATTGCTGCCGACATGCAAAAGACCATCCTCCACCTTATCAATACTTTCAGCATAGACCACGGGAATACCCAATACCTTGAATTTTTTCAGCACATAATCCGACAAATATCTATCGGCGCCCGGAATGATGTTTTCGTCGGGAGTTACCAGGCTTACATTCTTTTCGATCATGTGCAGGAACTGAACCATTTCAACAGCCACGGCGCCTCTTCCAAACACAACCACATTGCGGGGAAGCTCGGGCTGGTCGAACAGTTTTTCGAGCTGTATCACATAGCGTGCATCCAGTTTCGATTCCATAGGAGCCGGATACGAACCCGTGGCGATGATGATCTTATCGCATTCTATATTGCGGTTATCGACCGTAACCGACTTGCTGTCGCGTATCACCGCCTCACCTGTGATCACCTCCACGCCATTTTTCTTCAACAGATAGTCGATACCGCCCGTAAGTTTTTTCACAATACCGTTCGAGCGTTTCTTGGCTTTATCCCAATTGAACTTCAGTTGGTTCTTGTCGATGCCGTCCACACCGAATTCCGAAGCGCCTATAACGCGGGCAAACATCTTTCCGCTTTCGATGATTGCTTTGGTGGGAATGCATCCCCAGTTGAGGCACATGCCGCCAATATGTTTTTTCTCAATCAGGGCTGTTTTCAGTCCTACTTGTCCGGCACGAATTGCGGCTACATAGCCTGCAGGTCCGGCGCCTATAATTACTACATCGTATTTCATGTTCTCGTGTTTTAATTATTCAATGATCATTGCCACCGGGTCGTTCAGATAAGCGATCACGGTATTCAAAAAACGGGTAACCTCTCCCCCATCCACAATGCGGTGGTCGACCGAAAGCGATAAGGGGAAAAAACGGCCTTTCACCACTTCCTCACCTTTGAAGATTGGTTTTTCAACCAAACGACCAATTCCCAAAATGCCTGCCTGCGGATAATTGATCACAGGAGTAGCAAATATGCCTCCGATAGAACCATAATTGGTGATGGTAAAGGTGCCGTCTTTCATATCGTTCATCGAGAGCTTGCGATCGCGGGCCTTATCAGCAATGGCAGTAAGTTCTGCAGCGATCTTTTTGATGCTGAGATTATCCACATCGTTGATCACCGGAACCAGCAGGCCGTCTTCGGTATCCACGGCAATGCCGAGGTTCACATAGTTTTTATACACCATGCGGTTATTCTCCATATCCATTTCCGAATTCAGCGAAGGGAATTTCTTCAGGCTCAAAGCCACTGCTTTCAGAATAAAAGGCAGGTAGCTCAGTTTAACACCTTCAGCAGCCAGCAAGGTTTTGAATTTATCACGAACCCGCATCAGTTCTGAAACCTCCACTTCTTCATGAACCGTCATATGGGCGGCACTATGCTTGGAACCTATCATGTTTTTAGCTATCGTCTTACGAAGCTGAGACAAGGGTTTATAGGTTATGCGGTCTTCGGCCAACTGAGGAACCTGTTTTGCCTGATCTTCCATGCGTTTCGAGCTTTCGAAATATTTCTTGATATCGGCCGTCATCACACGCCCGGCAGGACCGGTACCTGTAATCAGGTTGATATCCACACCCATTTCTTTGGCCATGGCACGGGCCACCGGGGTTGCCAATGCTTTTTTGAGAGGTTTGGTCACCTGGGCCGTATCAGCTTCCACGCCTTCTTCGCTGGCAGGCATATAAGCGTTGTTGCCGGCCACTTCGAGGGTGCCAACCACGCCGGCGCCTTCTTCCACAGGTTCAAATTCGGCCTTTTCTGTCTCGGCAACGGCATCAGCACCGGCCACACCTTCCATTTCTATCTCAACCAGGGCCTCTCCCACATGAATGGTTTCGCCCACCTTGCCGTAAATAGCTGCAATAACACCTGTTTTAGGCGATGGTATGTCGGTAACCACCTTATCGGTTTCCATTTTCACCAATGGGTCGCCCGAACTCACCTGCTGGCCTTTGCTGACATACCATTCAGCAATAGTGCCCTCGTCGAGTCCCTCGCCAATATCCGGAAATTTAAAAATGTATCTCATTCGTACTAATTTAAAATTTTACAACTTTTTCCAATTCATAAAAGATCTTCTCGGGAGTGATCAGGTAGAAATGCTCCGTGGCAGGCAATGGAACTATGGTATCAAAACCGGCCACACGCTTCACCGGGGCTTCGAGATACAGGAAGGCTTCTTCATTGGCAATGGCGGTAATTTCAGCAGCCACACCAAATGATTTGGGTTCTTCGGTCACTATCATCAGTCGCCCTGTTTTCTGAACAGATTTGATAATGGTTTCTTTGTCGATAGGATAAATACTTCTAAGGTCGATCAGCTCCACCGAAATGTTCTTGCTTTTGGCCATCACCATAGCTTTCTGCACTTCGCGAATCATGGCACCGTAAGCCACCACGGTAATATCATCCCCTGCCGTCAGCACTTTGGCTTTGCCGATGGGAATAGAATACTTTTCTTCCGAAACTTCCTGTTTGATGGCCCTGTAGATACGTTTAGGTTCCATAAACATCACCGTATCGTCGCTTTCGATTGCGGCAATCAGCATGCCTTTAGCATCATGCGGAGTCGACGGGATTATTACCTTAAGACCAGGAATGTGTCCAAACATAGATTCCATGCTCTCGGAATGATGCTCCAATGCATTGATACCGCCCCCATAAGGGAAACGAATCACCATCGGGGTTTTAAACTTACCACGGGTACGGTTATGCATACGAGCTGCATGAGAAATGATCTGGTTGAAAGCCGGGTAAACAAACCCGCAAAACTGAAGTTCCACAATAGGCCTGAGACCAGCTATAGCCATACCAACCGCTGTTCCTACAATGCCTGATTCAGCCAATGGGGAATCGAATACACGTTTTTCGCCAAATTTCTCCTGCAGACCTTCCGTCACACGGAAAACGCCGCCTTCAACACCGGCATCTTCACCATAGGATACTATGGTGGGATCTTCTTTTAATTTTATTTCCAGGGCGTTATTAATCGCCTGAACCATATTCATTACTTTCATTTCTGTGCCTCCTTCCATTTTAAAAACTTCTCGTGCTCCATTTGCTGAACTTTCAGATCGTCGGGAATATCAACATAAGTGTATTTGAAAACATCTTCCAATTGTGTGGGAGGATTATTTTCAGCCTCTTCAAAACTCTTGTCTACTTCCTTTTTATATTGTTCTGTAAGGGTTTGTTCCTCCTTGTCTGTGATCAGTTTCTTTGATTTCAAAAATTTATTTAACCGGGTCAAGGGGTCAGTAACAGCCCAGGTATCTTCTTCTTCTTTGGTGCGATATTTCGCAGGATCATCGGATGTGGTGTGAGCTCCTTTGCGGTAAGTTAAAGCCTCTATCAATACAGGACCATTGCCTTCCAAAGCATATTTGCGGGCAAAATCCAAAGCGCTGTACATGGCAAAAAAGTCATTTCCGTCAACCTTAATTCCGGGCATGCCATACGCCATGGATTTAACAGCAATATTTATTGATGCAGATTGTTTGCAGAAGGGAACCGATATAGCAAACTGGTTGTTCTGAATCAAAAAGATCACAGGCACCTTCCATACGGAAGCAAAGTTCATGGCTTCATGAAAATCACCTTCCGAAGTGCCTCCGTCTCCCACAATAGTAAATACTACTTCTTTATCATTCCTGTATTTTATAGCATAACCAATGCCGGCAGCATGTAACAACTGTGAAGCTATTGGCACTGCAATGGGCAGCATTTTCTTCACATTTCTGAATGCAGTACCCTCTTCATTGCCTTTGAAATAAAGAAAGATATCTTTCAGTGTAGCTCCTTTGGCAAGCCAGGCGCCCAATTCGCGAAAAGCCGGTACCAACCAGTCTTCTTCTTTCATAATATTACCTAATGCACCTGAAATGGCTTCCTGACCCAAATTGGGTGGATAGGTGAACATTCTGCCCTGGCGCTGATAAGAAACTGCCATATTGTCAGCAATTCTGGCAAAAAGCATGTCATTATATGCTTTACGGATCAACTTATCATCCAATTGGGGCATCCATTTTTTATTGATTATTTTTCCCTCATTATCGATAACTCTAAGGATTTTATCTTCTGCGGGATCGAATTCTTTAAACATTATACCTCCTGAATTTATTTATTATTATTTAGAATTTTTCCAGATAGTCAAAATTCATTCCAAAATTATAAAATGTTTTTGTATTAATCGCAATATTATTTATTAAAATTTTATGGTACTTTAGCCGGGAATATCTTTTATTCATGAAATTCGATGTGATTGTGATTGGTGCCGGTGCTTCCGGAATGATGTGTGCGGGACAGGCAGCATCAGGCGGAGCTAAGGTTTTATTGCTCGAAAAGATGCGTATGCCGGGCTGTAAACTCCGGATTACAGGCAAAGGGAGATGCAATATTACCAATATAGCTGAAAAAGAAATTTTCTTAAATCATGTTGGTCCCGACAGCAGATTTCTTTACAATGCTTTTTCTGTCTTCTTTTCTGAGGAGTTGATCGCCTTTTTTGAAGGGATAGGCGTAAAAACAAAAAAAGAACAAGGCGGCCGGGTTTTTCCTTTCAGCAACAAAGCTACCGAACTTGTCGATGCCATGGTCAGATGGCTGAATAAAGCCGGTGTTATTATAGAATGTAATACTGCCGTAAAAGAGATCATCATTAGCGAAAACACTGCCGGCGGAGTAATTACTGTTGATGGCAGAAAGATCTTTGCCGATTCAGTAGAGGTGGCAACAGGCGGAATTTCTTATCCTGCCACCGGCTCAACAGGCGATGGCTATAAATTTGGCAAGAACACCGGACATTCTGTCAGTAATCTGTATCCTATGTTGGTGCCTTTGACTTCAAATGATGAGTTTGTAAAGAAACTTCATGGGCTGCATTTAAAAAATGTTGGAGCTTCTATTTTTGTTGACGGTAAAGAAAAGTATAATGCTTTCGGTGAGCTTGATTTTTATGAGAATGGTGTTGAAGGACCGATTATTCTTACTCTGAGCAGAAAATGTATTATGGATGTCGTAGAAAAGAAACGAGTTTATCTCACCATCGATCTCAAACCGGGTCTTTCTCTTGATAAACTTGATAACCGAATGACCAGGGATATTGACCGACTGGGAAGGTCTGAAGTATATGAATTGCTCCAGGGACTTTTGCCCACTCAAATCATCAGGGTTTTCATGAACCTTGCAGATGTTGACCTACGACAAAAGTGCAACCAATTGACCGCGGTCGAAAGAAAAAGGATTCTGGCACACCTCAAAAACTTCACCATTAACATTTCCGGACATGGAGGCTACAACAGGGCCATAATCACAGGTGGTGGCGTATCAGTTAAAGAGATACATCCAAAAACCATGGAGTCGAAGCTGGTCAAGAACCTGTATTTTACAGGTGAGGTTCTGGATCTGGATGCTGATACGGGAGGCTATAATCTTCAGATTGCTTTTTCAACAGGATACCTGGCAGGAATTTCAATAGCTGATAAGATCAATCAGTAATATTTTTTTGAAACCCAGATAGACACATTACATTAGCAAATATAATGGCAAAAAAAAACCTCCGAATCGGAGGTTTTTCATTTATTTCTTTACTTGTGCTTTTTTCTTTTCTTTGATACGGGCTTTCTTACCGGTCAGATCTCTCAGGTAGAAAATACGAGCCCTGCGAACAGCACCTTTTTTGTTTACTTCAATTTTATCAATAAATGGTGAAGCTATGGGGAAAATTCTTTCCACACCAATATTACCTGACATTTTACGGACAGTAAAAGTTTCCTTGCTACCTTCGCCTGATCTCTGGATAACCACACCCTGGTATTGCTGAATACGTTCTTTATTACCTTCTTTAATTTTATAATGAACTGTAATGGTATCACCTGCCTTAAACACCGGATATTCGGGTAATACATTCATAGTATCCTCAACAAACTTAATAACTTCTCTGCTATTCATAACAATGCTTTTTTGAAATTGGAGTGCAAAAATACTATATTTTTTGAATAAAACTCTATAACTGTGTCTATTTTTTTAAAAAAAGATTATAAACTTTCACAAATAAAATTAATCCAGCATTTCAGGGCGTCTTTTTTTGGTCCGTTCCACCGATTGTTCCGTTCTCCATTTCAGTATTTCAGCATCATTGCCCGACAATAAAACATCCGGGACCGGCCAGCCTTTATAATTTGCCGGACGGGTATAAACAGGTGGTGCCAGCAATCCGTCCTGAAAGGAATCCGACAGGGCCGAAGTTTCATCCCCTATCACGCCGGGAATCAAGCGGATCACACTATCGCATAAAACCATTGCCGCCAACTCGCCTCCTGAAAGAACATAATTTCCGATAGAAATCTCCCTCGTAATAAAATGCTCCCTGATCCTTTCATCAATACCTTTATAATGCCCGCACAAAATAATAATGTTCTCCATGGTTGAAATCTGGTTCGAGATTTTTTGTTCCAAAACCTCTCCGTCAGGGCTGGTATAGATCACCTCATCGTAATCTCGTTCCGCTTTCAGCTTTTCAATGCAGTTGGCAATTGGTTCAATCATCATCACCATACCGGCGCCTCCTCCATAGGGATAGTCATCCACATTGCGGTGCTTGTTCAGCGAATAGTCGCGCAGGTTGTGAAAATGAATGTCAACGATTCCTTTATCAATGGCTCTTTTAATTATCGAGTACCCGAAAGGGCTTTCGAATATCTCAGGAAAAATGGTGATGATGTCGATCCGCATCGCTTTTTTGTACAAAATTATCATTTTATCGTTTTTTATACGAATTTATTTTGCCGCTATTTAGAATTTCTCTAAATTAGCCGCCTGAAACTAAATCATGTCATTACTCGAACTCAATATTGGTGAAACTGCCGAAATAACAAAGATACGCGGAAGAGGTGCTTTCCGGCGCAGGGTAATGGAAATGGGCCTTGTGGTCGGGGAAAAGATTACCGTGATTCGTAAGGCGCCTTTCAACGATCCTATAGAGTACGAGATCAAGGGTTATAAGATTATTCTGCGGAATGTGGATGCCGGATTGATTGAGGTCGACAAAACCTTTTCAGAAAAGGAACGCAATGCAAATTTCGATACCTTTATTATAGATTCCGATAAAAAGAGTTCTCCCGGTTCCGGCAAAAATATCAGTATAGGCCTGATTGGCAACAATACTTCCGGAAAAACCACCATTTTCAACTATTTCACCGGGCTCAACGAACGCATTGGCAATTATGCCGGAGTGACAGTCGAACTCAAAAAGCATCTGATCGAGTTTCAGGGATACCATATTACTTTGTACGACCTGCCCGGAATCTATGCTTTGTCGGGCAACCAGGTGCAAAAGACCCAAGTCAGGGATTTTCTTCACAACACCCTGCCCGATGTCATCATCAATGTGGTGGATGCCACCAACCTCGAACGCAACCTCTATCTGACCACCGACCTCATCGATTCTGACCTCAAGGTGATCATGGCCCTGAACATGTACGAGGATTTCGACAAAGCAGGGAACCAACTCGATCACCGTTCGCTCGGCATCATCACGGGTGTTCCCATAGTGCCTGTTACGGCATCCCGCGCCCGTGACCTCGACAAACTTTTGTCTACAGCTATTGATGTCTACGAAGACAAGGACCGTGATCAGCGGCATGTGCATATAAACTATGGTGAACAGGTCGAAAAATCGATACGGGCCATTCAAACCGAACTGAAGACCGAAGAAAATTCCGAGTTGATGAATATGGTATCCAGCCGTTTTCTGGCTATCAAACTGCTTCAGAACGACACCATCTCTGAAGATCAGGTGAGAACCTGCGACAATCATGAAAAGATCTATCAAAGTGTTCAGAAAGAAAAGGAACTGATAGAAAAACTTTATACCACCAATTCCGAGCAACTCATCACCGATTTCAAATACGGTTTCATCAACGGTGCCCTGAAAGAGACCCTGCAATCGGCCAAAGAGACCAAGAAAAGCAGTGAAGTGATCGACAGCATTCTCACGCATAAACTTTTCGGACTGCCCATCTTTTTCTTTTTCATGTGGCTGATGTTCACCGCCACCTTCAAACTGGGCAGCTATCCCATGCACTGGATCGATTCGCTGGTGAACATGCTTTCGCAGTTCACCGCCCATGCCATGCCCGACGGCACCCTCAAAGACCTTATCGTCGATGGTATCTTCAGCGGGGTGGGAGGCGTGCTGGTGTTCCTGCCCAACATTCTGATACTATATTTTTTTATTTCCCTCATGGAAGACACGGGCTATATGTCGCGTGCCGTGTTCATCATGGATAAGATCATGCACCGCATCGGCCTTCACGGCAAATCTTTCATCCCGCTGGTAATGGGTTTCGGATGCAATGTACCCGCCATACTGGCAAGCCGCATGCTCGAAAACAAAAAAGAACGCCTCATCACCATACTCATCAATCCTTTCATTTCGTGCAATGCACGACTGCCCGTCTATATCCTGTTCATCGCGGCTTTCTTTTCGGGCTATTCGGGCACCATACTATTTATCATTTATTTCACGGGCATCCTCATCGCCATACTCACCGCCCTTTTGCTGAAACGTTTCATCGTCAGGGCGCACGAACATCCCTTTGTGATGGAGCTTCCGCCCTACCGCCCCCCCTCGGGCAAAGTGATCATGAAAAACATGTGGGAGAAATCCTCGCAATATATCAAAAAGATAGGCGGCGTGATACTCATATCTTCGGTCATTTTCTGGGCGCTGAGCTATTTTCCGCTGCATGTGAAATATTCCCGCGATTACGATGCCGAACTCGCGGCCATCGACCATAAATATGCCGGTTTTTCCAGCGCCCATCCCCTCATGAACAAAGATTCGCTGGCCACCATGGCTCAGCAGAAACAAAAGGACATAGCCGTGCTGCTGCTGGCCAAAAAGAGCGAACAAAAAGAGTTGTCGTACCTGGGCACTTTCGGGCATGCGATCGAGCCTGTCATCAAACCCCTGGGCTTCGACTGGCGCATTGGCATCTGCATTCTGTCGGGCATTCCGGCCAAAGAGATCATCGTCAGTTCGCTTTCGGTGCTCTACCAGGTGGACAATGTGAACGATGCCGACAACCACACCTTGGTCAACCGCATCAAAACGCAAACCTACAAATATGGTCCCCGCATGGGCCAAAAAATATTCAATCCGGCCGTCGCCCTCGCCTTTATGTTGTTTGTGCTACTCTACATTCCCTGCATAGGGACACTGCAGGCCATACGCAAAGAAACCGGAAGCTGGCGCTGGAGCGCATTTTCGGCCTTCTATTCTTTCGGGCTGGCTTGGTTGCTGGCGTTTTTGGTGAACCAGGTGGGGAGTTTGTTTTTGTAATTAAAGAAAAAAGGTTGGAAGACCGGAGTCCGAAGACCGAATAAGGAATTTGAAAATTATACAATTTGAAAATTTGAAAATAAAAGAGGAAGAAGGGAAGAATGAATGGTTACATTGTTTTATTGTTACATTGTTAACCCTGTTCAACTAATGACAATAAATGACTATCAACGACTACTATTGACATTTAAGAGCTTAAAAGTCTAACACCAAAAAGTCTCAAGCCTAAAAAAAATGACACAACTTATTATTACACTCGCTATTTTCTTTGCAGCCCTCGCAGCAGCCTTATATCTGATTGTGAAACGCTTCCGCCGCAAGCCCAAAAAAGATGACATCTGCGGAGGTTGCTCCTCCGACTGTGGCGAATGCGGGTTTTATAAGGAATTGGAGAAGATTGGGAAGTTGGAAGACCGAAGCCGGAAGACCGAAGAAAAACCACGAAGACACTAAGAACACAAAGGAGCACTGAGAAGATATTTGAAGAAATATCGAATTCCGACACTTCGTGTGCGGACAAGTTATCGAACAAGGAATGATGAAGTTTGAAGTTTAACAGCCCCAGAGGGGCGACATATTGGTAGCCACGGGCATCGCCCGTGGTTAATTGGCCACCCCAAACCAAAAGCCCCAGCGGGGCGACATTAAATAGAAGTTTGGAGTTCGGAATGCCGATAGTTTGGAGTTAGAAACTTGCGCACGGTTGTTGCAACATGGCGCACGATCTTTGCAACTTGGCGCACGGATTTAGCAACTTGGCGTACGGTCTCCGCAACTTGGCGTACGGTCTTTGCAACATGGCTTAAGGATTTAGCAACATGGCGTAAGGATTTTGCAACATAGCGGTCGGTTATGTAATTTTATAAGAAATTTAGTGGAACAATTGGGACATTTGTGTTATTGACAGGGTGGATTTCCTACACACATGCCTTTTCATAGTCACCCTGTCAGGATTTGAGGATGATTGACGGGCGATGTGCCTCTGATTAAGAGGCAGGCTGTTTGCCCCCAGCGCCAGGGATGGTAGCGGAAAGCCCACAGTGGAGCGTAGCGGAACGAGGACTTGTAGCGGACGCCCGGCCCAACGCAGGAGGGGGCGCCCAAATAAGTGAATTGTTTATAGTGAATGACGAATAGTAAATGATTCGTATCTACCGACGTAAGGGGTGGGCGTACATTTTGACATCTTCACCGGTGATTTCCCGGTCGCAGAGGATGATGAGGCGCTCGACGACGTTGCGGAGTTCGCGGATGTTGCCGGTCCAGGGTATCTTTTTAAGTTCGTCGAGGGCGGAGGGCTGTACGCGGATAAGGGGGCTGCCCTGACTCTGGCAGATTTCGCGGACGAAATGATCGACCAGGAGGGGGATGTCGTCGGTGCGCTCGCTGAGGGCGGGGACCTCGATGAGTATGACGCTGAGACGGTGGTAGAGGTCTTCGCGGAAGTTGTGGGCGGCGATCTCTTCGGGAATGTTTTTGTTGGTGGCAGCCAGCACACGCACGTTGACGGGTATGTCTTTTTCTCCGCCAACGCGTGTGATCTTGTTTTCCTGCAGGGCACGCAATACCTTGGCCTGGGCTGAAAGAGACATGTCGCCGATTTCGTCGAGAAAGATGGTGCCGCCGTCGGCTTGCTCGAAATCGCCTTTGCGCTGCTTGATGGCCGAAGTGAAGGACCCTTTTTCGTGGCCGAAGAGCTGGCTTTCGATGAGTTCGGAGGGGATGGCCGCACAATTGACTTCGATGAAAGGAAATGCGGAACGGTTGCTTTTTTCGTGGAGCCAGCGTGCGACGAGTTCTTTGCCGGTGCCGTTGCCGCCGGTGATGAGCACACGGGCATCGGTGGGAGCCACGCGTTCGATCATATCCTTGATGCGGCGAATGGCCGGAGATTCGCCGACCATTTCCCAGGTTTTGCTGACTTTCTTTTTGAGGGCCTTGGTTTCGGTGATGAGGGAGGATTTGTCGAGGGCATTGCGCAGGGTTATCAAAAGGCGGTTGAGATCGAGGGGCTTGGCAATATAATCGTAAGCGCCGAGTTTGATACATTCGACAGCGGTTTCGATGTTTCCATGGCCGGATATCATGACGACAGGAGTATCGGTTTTCTGAATGATGGCTTTCAAGACATCGACACCGTCCATTTTGGGCATCTTGATGTCGCACAAAATGACGTCGTACTTTTCTTTGTCGACACATTGCAGACCTTCGGCACCATCGGCGGCATCGTCGACCTGGTATTTTTCGTATTCCAATATCTCGCGCAGGGTACTGCGGATGCTGCGTTCATCGTCGATTATAAGGATCTTTGACATGGGTTAGGCTTTTAGGGGTTTTGACTTTAGGCTTTTAGGCTTTAGGTTATTAGACTTTTAGGAAATGGTTATTGGTCGTCATTAATGGTCATCCCGACATTTTATGTACGGGACAGGTTGATGGTCATTTATTGTCATCCATTGTCATTCATTGTCATTTATGGTCATTAGTTGTCATTAATAGTCATTATTACATGCAGCCGGTTAATTAATTTTCAAATTGTATAATTGTATAATTTTCAAATTCCTTCTCCGGTCTTCGGACTTCCGTCTTCCTCATCCTTTGAGTTTTTTATAATGAATTCTTTTGGGTCCGACATCGCCGAGGCGTTTCATTTTGTTTTCTTCGTATTCGGAGTAGGAGCCTTCGAAGAAATAGACTTCGGATTCGCCTTCGAACGCCAGTATATGCGTTGCGATACGGTCGAGGAACCAGCGATCATGGGAGATGACCACGGCGCAACCGGCAAAGCCTTCGAGGCCTTCTTCGAGAGCGCGGAGGGTGTTAACATCTATATCGTTGGTAGGCTCATCGAGCAGGAGCACGTTGGCTTCCTGTTTCAGGGTAAGCGCCAGATGGAGGCGGTTGCGCTCCCCACCGGAAAGCACTCCGGCTTTCTTGCCCTGATCGGGTCCGGTGAAGTTGAAGCGCGATACATAGGCACGGGAGTTCATGGTGCGGTTGCCGAGAATGATGTTTTCGTTGCCTTCGGTGATGACTTCCCAGACATTTTTTTCGGGATCGATGTCCACATGCGCCTGATCGACGTAGGCCAGTTTGACGGTTTCGCCAACCTTGAAAGTGCCTGTATCGGGAGTTTCGTGGCCCATCATTAGACGGAAAAGGGTGGTCTTTCCGGCACCGTTAGGCCCAATAACTCCCACAATGCCTCCCGGAGGGAGCATGAAGGATAGGTTTTCGAACAACAATTTATCGCCGTAGGCTTTGGAAATATTCTGAGCTTCGATGACCACATCGCCCAAACGGGGGCCGTTGGGGATGAATATCTCGAGGCGTTCGTCCTTCTGCTTCACATCTTCGTTGAGCATGCTTTCGTAAGCTTTTAACCTTGCCTTGCCTTTGGCATGACGGGCCTTAGGAGCCATGCGCACCCATTCCAACTCCCGTTCGAGGGTCTTGGCACGTTTGCTCTGGGTCTTTTCTTCGGATGCCATACGTTTGGTTTTCTGTTCGAGCCAGGAAGTGTAGTTCCCTTTCCATGGAATGCCTTCGCCACGATCTAGTTCCAGTATCCAACCAGCCACGTTGTCGAGGAAATACCTGTCGTGGGTGACAGCAATGACGGTTCCTTTGTAATTCTGCAAGTGATGTTCCAGCCATTCCACTGATTCGGCATCGAGGTGGTTGGTAGGCTCATCGAGCAGGAGAATATCGGGTTCGGAAAGCAACAAACGGCACAAAGCCACGCGGCGGCGTTCGCCTCCCGAAAGGTTTTCGATGATGGTATCACTCTCGGGGCAACGCAGAGCATCGAGGGCGCGTTCGAGTTTGGTATCGAGTTCCCAGGCTTCGTGCTGATCCAATAATTCGGTAAGCTGTCCCTGGCGGTCGATGAGTTTGGTCATCTCATCATCGGTCATGGGTTCGGCAAATTTGTTGTTCACTTCTTCATATTCTTTGAGCATATCGACAATGGACTGTACCCCTTCCTGAACGATCTCCTTCACGGTTTTGGAATTATCGAGTTTGGGTTCCTGTTCCAGAAAACCTACTGAATAACCGGGAGAAAACACCACTTCGCCGTTAAAAGACTTTTCAAGGCCGGCAATGATCTTTAATAATGTAGATTTACCGGAACCATTGAGACCGATCACACCTATCTTGGCACCATAATAAAATGACAGGTAGATGTCTTTTAAAACCTGTTTATTGGGAGGGAACGTTTTGCTGACGTTCACCATTGAGAAAATTATTTTTTTATCGTCGGACATGGTGGATTAAAATTTCAGATTTATGATTTCAGATTTCAGCATTAAGATTTGATAATTTATGGTTTGCAAAAATACACAATTATAGCAACATCAACTTATTCAAAGATAAGCCCCGGGTAAAGTACAAAAAGCAGCAGGAGAAAGGATTATTTGGCCATATTCTTAAAATCGTCCAGCAAAAAAGCATCGGGTTTTGAAGAGGTGATCTTGTGGTAATCGAAGTACAAGGGTTTCCCTTCTTGGGCCGTAAGGATAAATTTCAGGCAGAGGGCGCCATCGCCAGCGGTTTCTTCGGGGCCCACCTTATGGAGGAAAGCCACTTTGGGATTGCTTTCATCGATGGCTTTCTGAATATCGTCCTGAGTTACTATCTTCACCGGATAAGGATACACTTTGCTGATCTTAGTAATGGTATTGGCATCAGTGGCAAGATCGGCAGCCGTCAGCCACAGTTCGTAATTCTTCAGTTCGGTTTGATTTTCCTTCACTACCTGTCTGATGTCTTTCCCGGGATTCTGTTCCGAGTATTTTATGAAATACTGAGCGAATTTGATGAAAGCAGCAAATTTATACTCGTAACTGTCCTCATCCACATCTTCGTATGCCATGGGAATGACACAGAGGTCGTGAAGGGCGTTCAGGTTTTTGGAGGCATCACCCATAGAAAGATTTAGCACCAGATAATCGAAAGACTCTGTTTTGCTGAATTGGGCAAGGGAAACATACATAAATGAGCTCTTGGGATCGCCCATTTTTTGCTCGAACTGTTCGCCTGTAATCACTTCATAAGGAGTGATCTTCCACATCACTTTCATGCTGCTGTCTAGAAAAGAATTCAAAACCGAAAAAGGATTTTCGTCGAGAACAATATAGGTTTTGCTTTTCAAAAAAGCATCGACATAGGTTTTATCAGCAACCTTGATCTGCGCGCTGAGGCAGAAAGATGCGGTAACCAAAACGATAAGAAACAGTAATTTCTTCATAGACCTTTTTATAAGCAAACGAAATTAGGCATTAAATATTGTGCAGGGCCGGAAATGAGAAAAAATTTACGAACAGGTATTTTATTAATTTTGAACAACGATTTAATATGTGGCAAACAATAATCCTTTGGATGGAAGGTCATACACTCCCCTGCCTGTATAAAAGTTTTCTGGGTATAGAATGCCCGGGTTGCGGCACTCAAAGAGCCATTATCGAACTGATGAAAGGCAATCTTTGGGGAAGCTTTCTGGCCTGGCCACCCTTATTGCCTGTGATGTTCATGATGGGTTACCTGATATTGTTCCTTATTTTCAAATTTAAGAATGGAACCAGGGTGCTGACCATAACTTTTATAATAAATGCAGCCCTCATTACCATTAATTATATTTATAAGCTAACTTTGCACCTTTGGTGATCCACAAAATTTAAAAACGTAAGATCATGGAAGAACAAACTCATGAATTCAGAAAAACGGTCCTCAGGCAAAAGATGGTACCGCATTCGGTTACTGCAATGGTTTTTGGAATTGTTTCTATTGCTGTGATGTGCTATGGCGGATGGATAGCCGCTATAGTAGCTCTGGCCTTACATTCGAAAGCTATGAAAATTTACCAGGAAAATCCCCCGGATTATAAAGAATCATCGCTCAAAATGCTGAGGGCTGCAAAGATCTGTGGTATTATCGGACTGATTGTTTCTATTGTTACCACATTGATATACATTTTGTACTTTGTGGTGTTATTTGCTGTCACCAGTCATTCATTCCATTTTTAAGAACTTTCTTTATGAAAATACCTGCCGTTGGTCAGATAAGAGAAGCGGATGCCTATACCATAAAGCATGAACCCATCGCATCCATCGACCTGATGGAGCGTGCCGCAGGTAAATGTTTCCATTGGATATTACTGAACTATGGCCGCAGTGTCACTTTTAAAATGTTCTGCGGGACCGGAAACAACGGTGGGGATGGACTGGCCATTGCACGCATGATGGCCGAAAAGAATATTAAGGTGGAAACTTATGTGGTCAGGATTAGCGAAAAGTGTTCGGAGGATTTCAATGTCAATTATCAAAAACTTGCGAAAATCAAGAAAGTTAAACTGGCTGATATACACTCAGATTCTGATTTTCCAACAATTGAAGACAATGACATTATTATAGACGCAATTTTCGGATCAGGGTTATCGAAACCATTTATGGAAGGAATTGCCGCGGATGTTATAAGGCAAATCAATAAAAGTAAAGCAAGAGTTCTGGCTATTGATATTCCATCAGGGCTTTTTGTGGATGAAAATTCGACCAATACAGGTGAAATTGTTCATGCCAAACAAACCTTAACCTTTCAGTTTCCCAAACTATCTTTTTTATTTGCCGGAAATGAACCTTATGTGGGCAAATGGCAAGTGCTAACCATAGGACTTAACAGGGATTTTATCAGAGAGTTGAAAGTAAATAACTACTTTGTTGAGGCAGAAGATTGCCATGATATATTAAAACCCCGCAGAAATTTTTCTCATAAGGGAACTTACGGTCATGCTTTACTGGTTTGCGGATCGTATGGAAAAATGGGAGCTGCCGTTCTGTCTGCCAGAAGTTGTATCAGGTCAGGTGCAGGATTGGTGACGGCATATATTCCTGAATGTGGTTATGAGATCATGCAAATAGCCGCACCAGAAATTATGTGTGAAGTTGGTTTGGGTGTTGATTATATTTCAACCAACGAAGATTTTGATTCAGGCGACATTGATATTTCTCCTTATAATGTAATCGGTGTGGGGCCGGGGATTGGAATGGGAGAAAAGACACAGCAAGAATTGAAACGGATTATTCAGAATTCGGGTAATCCCATGGTGTTTGATGCCGATGCCATTAATATACTGGCCGAAAACAAAACATGGTTGTCGTTTGTACCCAAACATTCCATTTTCACCCCACATCCCAAAGAATTCGAAAGGCTGGCAGGGAAAAGTGCCCATGAGAACGAAAGACAACAACTTCAAATTGAGTTCTCGAAAAAATACGACGTTTACGTGGTGCTGAAAGGCGCTTATACCTGCATCAGCACTCCGGAAGGGGATTGCTATTTCAATTCTACGGGTAATCCGGGTATGGCTACTGCCGGAAGCGGCGATGTGCTGACAGGGATCATTACGGGATTGTTGGCTCAGAAGTACACATCCTTTGAGGCCTGTGTGCTGGGAGTATGTGTTCACGGACTGGCAGGAGATATCGCTGCCAAGCAATTGGGGTTTGAAGCCCTTACGGCAAACGATATCATCAACTTTCTGGGGAAGGCTTTTAAGAAACTTTATTTAGGCTATTAGGCTGAAGACTTTTAGGCTTTTAGGAGGAAGGTCATTAATAGTCATTGATTGTCATTAATAGTCATTGATAGTCATTAGCAGTCATTAGTAGTCATTGATGGTCATTAATTGTCATTGATTGTCATTGATTGTCATTAGTGGTCATTAATAGTCATTGATGGTCAAAAGTGGTCATTGGTGGGCATCAGGTGATTTATCCTTCCAACAATAGAACAATGAAACCATGTAACAATTTAGCAATTCAAGAATTTATCATCAGAATACTATCTCTTTTAGTGTTTTCCTCATCCTGGGGCGGTTTGCCTTTTGCTGAAGTTCTTCAGGCAATTGTGTGATATTGCCGGGGTATCCTATGGCCGCAATAGATATTATTGAATACTCCTCAGATATTTCAAAGTTTCGGGCTGCCATTTCATGGTCAAATCCGGCCATCTGATGCACATAAACTCCGTATTCCAGTGCAGAAAGAATGAAATTTTGCACTGCCATGCCGGTATCGAACTGGTGATAGTTATTGGGTTTGCCGTTGTGGGTGAAATTTCGTTTGGCACATACCAGCATCAAAACAGGGGCTGAGGTAGCCCACAGTTTGTTGCCATCGAACATACATTCGAATAGCTTTCCGTAAACATCAGGATTTCTTTTCGGGGCCAGTAAAAACCTCCAGGGTTGTTCATTAAATGCCGAAGGCGCCCATCGTGCGGCTTCCAGAGATATCTGAAGATCGGCATCTGAAATATCTTTATCACTGAAAGCGATAGGACTGTATCGCTGCAAGATCATTTTATTAGTTTCCATTTTTTTAGGGTTTATCGATTATACTTCCTTTTTCTTCCATCCAGGTGACAATTTTCTTTCGAAGCTTCCAGCAGGTCATCTTACGTATGCATTCATCCTTTGAGATCTTATAAGCGGAAATCTGCGGATTGCAGCAAATTGAGAACAAAATGCGAAACGAATCGGTTATGGGCAGACGGCTGCCATGAAAAACGGTGTTGGCTGTTACGGATTCTTCGGCTTTGCAGCGTGTGCATCTTCTGGAAAAAGGTTTTTTGCCGGCGCAATAGTTGGTGTGGCCGCATTTACGACACACAAATCCGTTACCCCATTTGCCATTTTCAAGAAAGCGATAACATTCGTCGGCGTTGGAATATCGTTCAGAAAATACATCGGGAGACAGTCCTTCGAAAACTCTGTTCATTAAGTAATTTTTTTACAAAATTAAAAAAATAAGTGATACTAATGCGATACTAATCAAAAAATGTGTAATTTTGCAAAAAAAATAATCATGTACAAACTAAGCATTATCCTTTTATCAGTCGTTTTATTTGCCTCGTGCAATAATTCGTCGAGTAAACCTAACGAAAAAACCGAGGTTCAGGCAGCGAGTGTTGCTGAACAACCCGTTGCCAAACCTATAGTATTGAATGAAGCAGAATTTAAGACCAAGGTGTTTGATTTCACATCGGGCAAGGAATGGAAATATGCAGGCGACAAACCCTGTTTGATTGATTTTTATGCCGACTGGTGCAAACCCTGCAAAATGCTGGCCCCAACCATGGACGAACTGGCTTTGGAGTATAAGGACCAGGTTTATTTTTACAAGGTAAATACCGACCTGAGCCAGAATGTTTCCGCATTTTTTAATATCAGTGGTATTCCGGCTGTATTCTTAATTCCGATGAGCGGCGAGCCCCGAACCATAGTAGGCCTGAATCCTAAGGAAGAATATGTGAAAGCGATTAATGAGGTGCTGCTGAAGAAGGGGAAGTAGGCTTTTAGGCTGAAGGCTTTTTGGCTATAGGCTTTTAGGAAGGACACAAAGTTTGCGAAAATAAATTGTAATTAAAAATCTAAAATCATAAAATCATGGAACATTTGACCAAAGAAACTTTTAAAGAGAAAGTATTCGATTTTGAAACCGAAAAAGAGTGGAAATTTAAAGGCGAACTGCCTTGCGTGATCGATTTTTACGCCGACTGGTGCGGCCCCTGCAAAATGGTGGCACCGATCATGGAGGAATTAGCCGTGGAGTTTGCCGGCAAAGTGAATATTTATAAGGTTGACACCGAGGAACAGCAGGAATTGGCTGGTGTTTTCGGCATACGCAGCATTCCAAGCATTTTGTTTTGCCCTGTAGGCAAAGACCCTCAGATGGCAGCCGGAGCTTTGCCTAAAGCACAGTTTGTGCAGGCTATCAATGATATTTGTTTGAAGTAAAGTTCGGATATCCTAGGGCGGGTCGAAAACCGAAAATTGTGGCCCGCTACAGATAAACTATCGCCCGCCGATTCATTCACAATGAATCGGCGGGCGTTTTCGTTTATTTTAAATAAGGCTGTATGACAACGGATTTTTTCCGAACGTATGTTCTTGGACATTGGACGACTCCGGAAATTTTCCGAACGTATGATAGTGAACATGGGATAACATCAGAAATTTCCTGGGCGTATGCCGGTGTACCCGTTATAACTTCAGATTTTTTCCGGACGCCTGCCGGTGTACAAAGAATAACATCAGAAATTTTCCGAAAGTATGCCAGTGTGCAGGCAATGACTTCAGAAAATTTCCGGGGTCATCCGGTGTACATACGAATACTTTCACATTTTTTACTGTTTAGTCATTGACTGAGCGTTACTGCATTTTTTCGATGAAAAGTTAAATTGTGAAAGTAGTGTATAGAAATTCGGTTTTATTTTGGCTTATATTTCAGAATCTCTTCTGCCTCAGATAAAGGCACAAAAACCACCTCACAGATTATCACCGAACGCAGTTTTCCGAGCATGGCCTGGGTATAGATCCAGTCGCCCCGCATCTTTTTTTTATGTACAAAAGTGCCAAGCGATATCAGGTCAGCAGGCTTCAAATTATCAGGAAGCTTATAGGGAGGCACATGCAGATTATCAAATTCGTTCATAACTCGCTTGGGAGGCGACGAAAGGGGATTCACAAAAGCATAGTTACCAATACGAATTCCGGAAATTGTTCCGTTTTTCAACCTTGCATAAATGGCGCGCGGCTGCACCTTGCAACGTTTAGCGCACTCTTCAACCGTAATCAGGTCACTTATTATTATCATGGTTCATAATTTCTATAAATTACACTATCCCACAATTGCTCAAAGCACGAAATTTCCGTCTCGCATGTGAAGGGTGCGATCAGACATGGCTGCAAATTCTTCATTATGCGTAACAATAATAAAGGTCTGATTGAACTCGCGGCGCAGATCGAAAAACAGTTTGTGCAGTTCTTTGGCATTTTCCGAATCAAGATTGCCCGAAGGTTCGTCGGCCAGTATTACATCCGGATTATTGATCAGGGCGCGGGCCACGGCCACGCGCTGCTGCTCGCCACCCGAAAGCTGCGAAGGCTTATGCGTCAACCTGTCCTGCAAACCCAGAAATTCCAATAACTCTTTTGCCTTGTGCCCGGCTTCTTTTTTCGAAAGACGGGCAATGAAGGCAGGAATGCAAACGTTTTCCAGGGCCGTAAACTCAGGAAGCAGATGGTGAAATTGAAAAACAAAACCAATGTTCCGGTTGCGGAAGGCAGCCATTTTTTTATCGTTCAGTACCGAAACGTTGACACCGCTGATCTCTAAACTACCGGAGTCCGGCCTGTCAAGTGTCCCCACAATATGCAGCAGGGTGCTTTTTCCTGCGCCGGATGGTCCCACTATAGCCACAATTTCGCCTTTTGCTACTACAAGGTCAATTCCTTTCAATACTATCAGCGAATCGTAAGATTTGGTAATATTTTGAGCATTTATCATTTTTGTAGGCTTTTTGACTTTAGACTTTTAGGCTGTTAGACTGTAAGGCCGCGAGGAAATTCTTTGAGCATTGGAAGTTGAACATTGATTATTGAACATTGAATATTTTTTACTCCAAACTCCAAACTCCTAACTCCCAACTCTCTTTTTCCTCAAGGCCTTCTTCACATTCTGATAATCGAGGTAATACAGCACCTTAATCGAGAGCGAATTTAGCTGTTTTTCGGCAAAGATGTCGCCAAAATTTCTGAAATATGATGGATTCACCACCACATCGTCCTTCCCTATATTGTTCTTATACGTAATATTCAGGCTGCTTCCGGGGGCAAATTCCCAGTAAAACATCAGGTCGATATTAAAAGCATTGAAATTGAAATCGTGATTTCTGTCGTTAAAATAAAGCGGATCGGTAATCAGCATACCGTCGTTATTCAGTTTGTAGAACTCAGAATAGCGTCCTTTCGACCAATAATGTCGGACGCTAAGGGTCAGCGAGAGATTGTTTCTAAACATATAACGGGCCTTGAGTTGATTCACTACCGTGGTGATATCGCGTTTACCAAAAATAATATTGTTCAGATTATCCATATCGGCAAATCCGACATCATTAAAGCTTTCGCTATAGTTATTGGAAAGTATGCAAAGGAAATTCTTACTGAGGCGGAAAATAGGGCTGGTATTGATACTATAATACTGTCCGTCGCCATTGATATCCTGCCAATAATCGGAACTCATATCCAAAGCGAAAAGCCTGCGATAATCAGATGAAAAGCCCACATTGGCATAATACCAGCGATCAACCACAAAATAACGGCCAGGCACTCGGGTCTCTGCAAAATTGTGCACCAACAAAGGGCTCACACTAAAACTCTCCCAAATGGTCAGGTATTTATTGGTGGTAAAATTATTGCTGAGTTCTATCTGAAATTCCTCCACTCTTTTGGTCAGGAAATTTTCAATATAATACACGCTCATGTTTGAGTACATATTGCGAAGTTTCCAGAAAGGCTCAAAAATATTATATGCCATCTGAAATCCGGTGGTAGTGCGGTTGTTTTGCAAAGTTAGTCCCATATCATTGGCATCCCAGGTATGGTTCATTTCGTTGCGGTAAACATTACACTGAAATTTCCCGCTAACTTTACCCACAAACAACGAATATTTATAACCCAATGTGTTCCCGAAATCGCGGGAGGAAGCATCGGTGGTATGAAATTTCAGGCTGATGCCTCCCTGAGCCGACACCTGAAATTTGTTCTTCTTATCGTTCAATACCAGGCCTGCCACCGAAACATTAGCATCATCATATTTTTTGGTACGCAGCACACTGGTGTTTACCAGATAAATTTTAGAATTATTCTTTAAAATCTGGTCGAAAACAAAGACATTATAATTGGTAAGGGGTTCCGTAAGAATCTTTCGGGTGTTGCCTGAAGAGTCCTCAATGATTGCATACATATTGTTGGTGATGCCGTTGAAAAGGCCAAAAGCAGTGCCCTTCTTATTTCGGCCTGAGAATTTTACAGCATTGATCAGCTTGGCCTGCCCGGGGTTTTTTTTAATTACCTCGCCCGGTACGAGAGAATCGTTCACATCATAATAATGTTCCGGAGTGCGTCCTATGCGGCGGGTATAGAACAGATCTCCTTCCTTGAAAAGATCAATGGCCTCTTTGAAGAAAGGCCTGTACTCTTCATACACCGTTTCAAACGCCGTGATATTCTTCACAGGGTAATCTGATTGAACCTGGCTGAAATCGGGCAAGAGGGTAATATCGAGGGTATAGCTCTCATTGATACCATACTTCAGGTCGAGACCTCCGCTGAAGGAGTAGGAAAAATTACTTTTTCCGGTTTCGTTATAAGGATAATGATCTCCATAAAGAGAAATGAAAGGTGTGAGCGAAAGCCTGAGCGAAGGATTCACCTCTTTTATCCCCTCCAACTGACCCCAATTCACCAGGAAATTGGACTGCCCCTTCACTTCCAGCGACCACTGATCGGCTTCACGATGTCGTCGAATGCCCCGGAAGATCTGCATACCCCACTTCTGCTCTTTCTCTTTGGGAAACCTCAAGGCAGAGTAATTGATCTTCATCTCGCACGACCAGCCTTTATTGGAAATATTGACCGCACTTTGCCATACGGCATTGTAGGTGCCATCGTTGATACGATAATCCAACTGCACTCCCGAGGCATAGACCATAAAAGTATAGGCATCGGTTTGCATGTTATAGGTGTCGAACTGCACGCAAATCTTATCGGCATTCAGATCGTCGTCGCGGCTGCCAAGTTCGCGAAGAATGCTATCGGGGGCCGAATCGTACATCATGGCGGCAATATAAATGGCATTGTCGTCATATCCTATACGAACCACTGTCCTTTGCGAAGGTTTGACATTGTATACAGGAACAAACTGGGTAAAATCATCAATGGTATCGCAGCTCTTCCAAACATTATCATCCAAAACTCCATCAATGGCTGGTGGAAATGAGAGCCTGGTTGCCCTGGCCTTTTTATTCTGTGCATGAATGTTAGTAATGCAAAGAAGCAGTAATACAATTATAGCAGAAAATTTCATTTTACCGTTCAGGGTGCGAAAATATAAAATAATTCCATTATTGGAGACACCATTTTCCTTTTTAAAGGTTTTACCCCCTGTTTAATTTTTGTCAAATTGCCCATGCGAAAGATGCACTAATAAATATCAATGCTCTGAAACTAATTTTTTAATTATTTTTGAAAAAAATATCAAGATGAACCTACATGAGTATCAGGCCAAACAATTACTAAAACAATACCAGGTAAATGTTCCTGAGGGGAAGTGTGCCATCACACCTGATGAAGCCATTAACGCCGCAAATTACATAAAAGCAGTTTCTGGTTCAGAAAAATTTGCTGTAAAAGCACAGATACATGCCGGTGGACGTGGTAAAGGTGGCGGTGTAAAGATTGCCAAATCCATTGACGATGTATTTGAACTTTCAGAAAGCATTTTGGGTATGCAACTGATCACACCACAGACCAAGGCTGAGGGGAAAAAAGTGCACAAGGTACTTATTGAGCAAAACATTTATTACGACGGACCTGAAAAGATACTCGAATTCTACGTCAGCATATTGTTGAACCGCCAGAATGGCCGCAATATCATTATGTATTCCCCGCGTGGAGGCATGGATATTGAAAAGGTTGCGGAAGAGACTCCTGAACAGATATTCAAGGAAGAAATTCATCCGGGTATTGGCATACAGCCTTTTCAGTGCCGCCGCATAGCTTTTAACCTGGGGCTGCAAGACGAAGCTTTTAAAAATATGCTCCCTTTCATTAACAGCCTCTACAAGGCTTACCTGGGATGTGATGCTTCCTTATTGGAGATCAATCCGGTGATCAAAGCATCAGATAACAAAATTTTTGCTGCTGATGGCAAAATGGTAATAGATAACAATGCACTCTACCGCCATCCTGATATTGCCGAAATGCGCGATCTGAATGAAGAAGATCCCACTGAAGTGGAAGCCGGGAAATTCGGATTGAATTTCGTGAAGCTGGAAGGCAATGTAGGTTGTATGGTCAATGGCGCCGGCCTTGCCATGGCCACTATGGATATTATTAAACTCTCCGGAGGTTCGCCTGCCAATTTCCTGGATGTCGGCGGAACTGCCAATGCGAAACGTGTTGAAGAAGCTTTTCGCATTATTCTCAGCGATCCGAACGTAAAAGCTATATTGGTAAATATTTTCGGTGGTATAGTCCGTTGCGACCGGGTTGCTAACGGCATTGTAGATGCTTACAAAGAGATAGGCGAAATCAAAGTCCCCATTATTGTACGTCTTCAGGGTACCAACGCAGTTGAAGCAAAAGAAATCATAGATAAATCGGGGCTTAAAGTTTATTCTGCCATACTGTTACAAGATGCTGCCGATTTGGTAAACAAAGTACTTCAACCTTCCTGATCATTTGCGGTCTGTATACTCAATTTTCTTGTTGTTAAAAATTTTGACACAATAGTTCAAAAAAAAATCACTGTTTTGTAAATATTGACCTTTCAGGCTATATATTTGCAGGTTATTTAATTTATCGAAAAAATGAAATCGAAAAAATACGCAGTTATTGGTATTGGACAATTTGGAAGAGCTATTGCCAAAGCTCTTTCGCAAAAAGGTGCGGAAGTAATGGCTCTGGATACCGACCCGGAAGTAATTGATGATATTGCCGAACATGTTGCACTGGCAGTTGTTTTGGATGCGACAGACAAAAAAGCATTGCTTTCGCAGGATATTAATGATTTTGATGCTGTGGTGGTTGCCATTGGTCAGGATTTTGAAAAAGTATTGCTATGTAGCGTTACCTTGCAGGATCTGGGTGTAAAACGAATCATTTCGAGAGCTAACGGCCGAAATCAACGTTACATTCTTGAAAAAATAGGCATCAAAGAAATTCTCTCTCCCGAATATGAGATAGGAATTATTGTAGCTGAGCGTCTGCGAAATCCAAGCATTGTTTCTTATCTGCAATTCCCCGATGAGTATAGAATTGCAGAATTAAAAACACCGGATGGTATTGCAAACCGGACCCTCGAGGAAATAGATTTGCGCGATAAGTACAAGTTGAGTTTAATTACCATTAAACAGGAAATTGAAATTAAAGTGAAAGACGAAAGTGTGATTGAACAGCATATTGAAGGTGTTCCCAATTCAAAAACGATTATAATGCCCACTGACACTCTTGTTGTTTTTGGGAAAAATCACGATATTGAAAGATTTATAAATATCAATCAATAATTTCTGCAAGATGTCTATCAGCAGGATTAACAAGATCAGAGAGTATCTGAATCTGAGAATATATGCCAGTAAATCACCGGCACTCTTCACTATTAAGATTCTTACATTTATCGTTTCCTTTATTGCTATTGGCAGTATTATTTATTATTATGGATTTGAAAAAACTGCAACTAGCATTTACTATTGCCAACTGATTATCAGGATCAGTTTTGTTTTTTATATTTTCAGGTTTTTATTCCGGATATTTTACGAATTTTCACCGGTAGAATTTATTAAGCAGAATTATTTCGAAGCCTTGTTGATGGTGATTCTTATTATCGGTGGGATTCTTGTCGAAGCTTTGGGGGTTTCATTCTATACTACCGATCCGGAATTTAACGGGGTATTCTTTGTAAGCTCTCTGTCAATACTTATCATTCAATTGATCTTTTTCACAATTTTTCTGTTGGATGTTGCCAAAGCCAGCCAAAGAATAGGGTTGCTTAACATGGGCCCTTCAGCATTGCTGGCCTTATCTTTTATCATTCTTATCTTTTCAGGGGCAGGATTATTAATGCTGCCCGAAATGACCGTTGATCATAATATTCGCTTTATTGATGCTCTTTTCACTTCATGCAGTGCATCTTGTGTAACAGGTCTGATTGTGGTTGATACGGCCACTTTTTTCACAATGAAAGGCAAGATCATCATCATGATACTGATTCAATTGGGTGGTTTGAATATTATTACTTTCGCCACTTACTTTGCCACCTTTTATAAGTCGAGTGGATTAAAATACCAATCTTTAATGAAAGACCTTCTTTCTACTGATAAAGTTTCGGAAAACCGCCGCTTATTATGGGATATCATACTTTTTAGTTTTATCATGGAGGCGATAGGTGCAATAACACTCTTTTTCCAATGGGGTGATTCCGTTGAATTCAGCAACCTCAGACAGAAGATATTTTTTTCCGTTTTCCATACCGTTTCTTCTTTTAATAATGCCGGTTTTGCTTTATTTACCGACAATCTTTATGAAGAATCGGTGAGGCATCTTTATGGGCTGCAATTGACCATTGCCTCTTTGATTTTCTTCGGGGGTTTAGGTTTTTCTGTAATGCATGATATATTTGCGCCAAAATCTATCCTGGAAAGATTAAAATACCCCTGGAAAAAACTCAGAGTGAATTCAAAGCTTTCCTTGTATACCTCCTTAATTCTGGTTTTTGTTGGCGCCTTGTTATTCTATATCCTGGAATATGACAATACGGTCGACCAATCAAGTGTTATCGGTTCTATTGTTTCTTCCATCTTTCAATCGGTCACCACACGAACCGCTGGGTATAATACGGTCGACTTTACACAGTTAGGGCAACCCATTCTCATTATCATGATCATGCTGATGTTTATCGGTGCTTCGCCGGGTTCAACCGGCGGTGGTATAAAAACCACCACTTTCGCTCTTTTGTTTAAATCGGCCATAACCACCTTAAGGGGGAAAAAACACATAGAAATCTATAAAAGCACTATTTCCTATGAATGTATTGACAGAGCCTATTCCTTGTTGCTTTTCGCCATTGTTTTAATACTGGGATCGGCCTTCCTGCTGACTATTACCGAACCCGACGTGCCTTTTCTGAGCCTGTTGTTTGAAGAAACCTCTGCTTTCGGAACCGTGGGATTGTCGACAGGCATTACAGCCGATCTGAGCGAAGCGGGGAAGTACATAATCATTACTTCAATGTTTATTGGCCGTATTGGTCCTCTTACCCTGGCATTATTATTAATCAGGAGAAAAGGATCGAACAATTATACCTACCCAAATGCCAATGTACTGATCGGATAATACCGAAAATTTATGCTAATTTATTGGCTTCTCATCCAATGTTGTATAAACAGAATTCTGGCTTTTAAATTCGGGGACCATTTCTTTCATTTTCTTTACCAGCAGCATATTGTCATGTAAGTTCAACAAGGAGATCAGTTCGTCGACCGAGGTGGATATTTGCTTTGAATCGGGTGTATCAACCTTGGCGATCATGATCTGGGGGTTATGGGTAGGCAGGGTGTTCTCCGAATCATTTAATAATTCTTCATAGAGCTTCTCGCCTGGACGCAGGCCTGTGTAGGTGATCTGAATGTCTTTCCCCAGGGTCAGGCGCGAGAGTTTGATCATTTTTTTGGCCAGATCGAGTATCTTAACCGATTTGCCCATATCAAAGATCAGTATCTCACCCCCGTTGCCAAATGCCCCTGCTTCGAGCACCAATTGGCAGGCTTCGGGGATGGTCATAAAATAGCGGGTTACCTCCGCATCGGTAATAGTAACCGGGCCACCCTTTTCAATCTGTTCGCGGAACAATGGGATCACCGAACCATTAGATCCGAGCACATTCCCGAAACGGGTGGTAATAAAACGGGTACTATTCTTCTGATTTAATGATTGGGTATACATTTCGGCAATTCGTTTGCTGGCTCCCATCACATTGGTAGGATTTACGGCCTTATCGGTTGATACCATCACGAATTTATCCACCTTATATTGAACCGCCAAATCGGCCACTGTTTTAGTACCCTGCACATTGGTGTGAACGGCTTCCACCGGATTGTTCTCCATCATGGGCACATGCTTGTAGGCAGCCGCATGATAAATGATCTGAGGATGAAAGGTTTCGATGATCTTACGCATCCTGACAGGATTGGTGACATCGCATATAATGATTTCGAAAGGAACGTTGCGGAATTTTTCAGCCAGCTCCAGCTCCAAATGATACAAAGGGGATTCGGCCTGGTCGATAAGAATGATCCTGGCAGGCGAAAACCTTGCTATCTGCCGCACCAATTCGCTGCCAATGGAACCGGCAGCGCCTGTTACCAAAACACATTTCCCGCGGAGATCCTGGCTGATGCGTTTTTCGTCGAGTTTGATTTCTTCACGTTCCAACAGGTCTTCGATATTGATCTTTTTGATCTGTTTAAAGCTGAGTTCACCATTGATCCATTTACTAACGGGAGGAACATTCAGCACTTTGGTATTATAGGCAAGGCATTGCTCAATAATCTCCTGTTTCTTGGCCGGCTTTATATTCTGAATAGATATGATGAGATGCTCTATGGCGTTATCCTGAAGCAGTTTTTCAAGCTTATCGGCACTGTAGATGGGTACGTCTTCTATCTTCATTCCATTCTTTTTCGGGTTGTCATCAATAAATCCCAATACCTTATACTTGGTTCCCGCATCGCGGTCGAGGGAACGCTTGGCTATCAATCCGCTTTCGCCTGCACCGTATATCAGCACATTGGTCTTCTTGCTCGAAGGGTTATTGATCTCCAGGTAGGTTATTTTTACCAGTATGCGAAACGAGGCCAGGATGAAAGTGGTGGTGATAAAATCGATGATGATGATAGAATAAGGTATAAAATTGATCTTACCGAAAAAATAATACGAAACCAGGTCGGTTAGCACAAAGAACAGGGTGCCGGCCGCAGTTACTATAACTATCCTGATGGCATCGCCGGTACTGGTATATTGTATGATGCCCACGTAGGTTTTTGCCACCAAAAAACTGATGGTACGAATTACCACCACATAAGCCAGAACCAGGGGCAGGGCATTGGCATCTTTCAGGGGCAGACTAAAATTAAAACGAAGCATATACGCCAGCAGTATCGAAAATGCACAAATTGCAATATCGATCAGCAGGATGAGCCAGCGAGGAATGTTCAATTTTGAAAATATCATATAGCGAATAATAAAACCGACATCAAAGATAAAATAAATTTTATATCCATAGTAATTTCGATATGGGATGCTTTTCCCGCAGATCTCGCAGATTTACGCAGATATTAAATACGAGTTTTAGTTCTGCCATTTTCTGCGCTACCTGCTGGACACCAAAACAAATCTAATTTTTTCGTGATTTCAGGCCTCGTCTGAATTTTATTTTTACTTTTGCCACGATACTTTTAGATGAATTAAAAGATAAAACGGAAACAATAATATTCAAAAAAACAATTACAATGAAAAGTACAGCATTTCGCAGCATTCACGAAGCAAACGGAGCAAAAATGGTTGAATTCGCCGGATTTTATATGCCGATTCAATACGAAGGATTAATTATTGAACACGAAACTGTGCGTAAGGCACTGGGCGTTTTCGATGTGTCGCACATGGGGGAGTTTTGGGTAGAAGGTTCAAAGGCTCTGGATTTTGTTCAGTATGTAACCTCGAATGATGCCTCCAAGCTATGGGACGGCAAGATACAGTATTCTTGCTTCCCCAACGGAAAGGGTGGCATTGTGGACGATCTGCTGGTGTATCGCTTTGGTCCTGAAAAATTCCTGCTGGTAGTTAATGCTGCCAATATCGACAAAGACTGGGCCTGGGTGAACCAAAACAATACTTTCGGTGTGAAGCTGACCAATGCTTCGGACGAGACCTCTCAATTAGCCATTCAGGGTCCTTTGGCTTTGAAAGCCATGCAGAAACTCACCGATACCACGGTAACCGATATGGAATATTATACCTTTAAAGTGCTGAAGTTTGCCGGAGTGGACAATGTATTGTTCTCTACCACCGGTTATACGGGTTCGGGTGGTTGCGAAATTTATTTCCCTAATGAATACGCCGAAGTGATGTGGAAAGCCGTGATGGAAGCCGGAAAAGAATACGGCATCAAACCCATAGGCCTGGCCGCCCGCGATACTTTGCGTTTGGAAATGGGTTTCTGCCTCTATGGCAACGACATAAACGATACCATCTCGCCCATTGAAGCTGGGCTGGGCTGGATTACCAAATTTACCGAAGAAAAGAATTTTATTGACAAGGAACTCAACCTGAAACACAAAACCGAAGGTACTACGCGCCGCCTGGTGGGTTTCGAAATGATAGACCGCGGCATTCCCCGCCATTATTACGAGATTTGCGATGCCGAAGGCAACCTGATAGGCGAAGTTACCTCAGGCACCATGGCTCCTTCGTTGGGAATAAACATTGGCATGGGCTATGTGAAAACTGCTTTTGCTAAAGTCGACACCGAGATCTATGTGAAGATACGCGAGAAGCTGATCAAGGCAAAGGTGGTTAAGTTTCCGTTTTATAAGGGATGAGAGGAAGACCGAAGACGGAAGACCGGAGACCGAAGTAAGGTTTAGGATGTAATAAAAGATGCGAAGTGTTGGGCTTCGCATTTTTTGTTTTATGGGTTAAACAAGGGGAACACATCCGTCGGCTGACGGATGAAGGCAGTCTTCCCATCTTTTATTTGATATTATTGCATTTTCAGAAGCAGTCGTAATTTTTATTTAACCACCAGCATTTTTTTGCTGAATGTTTTCCGACAAGCAGTTCGGGCAGGTGCTGGGCGTGCAGATCATTGCCGACCACGCCACCGATATGATTGCCGAAGCCGCTGCCTATATGCAGATCGAGGGTACCATTTTTGATATTTCGCAAACCATTCATGCCCACCCTACCGTTTCGGAAATATTTATGGAAGCCGGGTTTGAAGCGGTGGACAGAGCTATTCATAAGTAAGTGAATAGTGAATAACGAATAACGAATAGTGAATAACGAATGATGATGTAGGGGCACAAAATTTTGTGTATAGGGCTAAATTGTCATATTGTTATAATGATAAATATCTCCGTGCAACTTCGTGTCCTCAGTGTCTCCGTGGTTTTTTCTTAAAATAGCTTAATGTTCGAAGTTCAAAAATATACTCTGCCTGATCTGGATATCATCGATTCCGATTCAGCGGTTTCAGTTTGCGTTTGGCAGCCCGATAAAACCTACCTGGTGCTGGGCCAGAGCAATAAAGCAGAGACATCGCTGGATATGGAAGCTGTTCGGGCCGGTGGAGTTGCCGTGATGAAACGACCTTCGGGAGGCGAAACGGTAATCCTGACGCCGAATACCATCGTCATTGCTATTTCGTTCACTACCGAAACTTTGAAAAATCCCAAAGAATATTTCCACAAGATCAACGACAGCATCATTGCCGTTTTGGCAGAGAATGGCATTCAAAACCTGTTACAAAAGGGTATTTCGGATATTGCCATTGGCGAAAAGAAGATACTGGGTTCATCCATCTACCGCCGTCCCAACCGTGTGTTTTATCATGCTGTGCTCAATGTGGCTGAAGATATAGCCAGCATCGCCAAATACATCCGCCACCCCGCCAAAGAACCCGATTACCGCAAGGGCAGACCGCATTCGGAGTTTGTGACTTCTATTAAAGCGGAGGGGTACGACTTTGCTATAGCGAGTTTATTGCTTGCTCTTGAAAAAGGGATACAGCCGATTAGACTATAGGTGTCAAGACTTTCAGGAAGTGCCTCAATTGTTTTGATTGCTTCAGGTACTTCAGATATTGTAATTCATTTACACAAACCCATCAAAGCAGTCTCGTTCACAATTATTCCTACCTGTATAAATCAGATCACAACCTGATTGATACAGATAATAATCTAAATATAACAGGTTAAAACCTGAAAATATCAGACCATTATATAAAAATTACAGGTTACGATATGATAATACAAGAGCATTATATAATAAATACATACCGTAATATAAATTAATCAGGGTATGATCTGATATAATTAGGTAGCTACCTGATATCATCAGGTAGCAATTTTACGTATTATTATAATAATTTCACGACTGGATAGTGATGCTTCGCGATTAAATATCAGTGGTTTGCAAATGGTTGTTGAAAAATCCTGGCTAAATTCAGTAATTATTATCAGGTAATGTATTATCTTTATTCCGTTTTTCATAGCATCTGACTTGGCTATTGAATTTCGAATTTCTAAAGCAAAAACATCATGGTTAGAAAAGACTTTATCCCTCATTCCGACCTGTCGTTCAACGAATGGCAGAATAATTTTGTAACCCGGGCCAACGTGTATATGGCCGGTTGGGACCTTACACCTGCCGCACTAACTGAATGGGTGCTGCTGACCAATACCCCCGGCAAAAAAAAGCAGGAGTGGGACAGTGCATGGCCCAGGGTGGCAAGCAGAATATTTGATCAGGCGGATACCCAACGGAAAAATAGCGCACGCAAGGCCTATGAATTCGGCAAAAAAGACATTCCGACTGATACCAGCCTGCGCTTATTCATCAGCCGGTACTTGCGCAACAATCCATTGGTGACCGATGCACAAAAATCAGATATGGGCCTCAGGATTCCTGATCTGATTAAAACTCCTGCTTCGGGGGCCGATGGCGCGGGTCACAATGTAAGTGTGGAGGGAGGTATAGCCCGGATGAAACATTTGATGCACCGAAGCAGCGTTATGACTCCCGGTGCCAATCATAAAGGGCTCGACATAGGGGTGGATGCCATTGAAGTGTACCTGGTGGTGAAAGAAGCTTCGGTGAAAACGGCCCCTGATGTAAAGGAATTTACTTTCGATGGTGAAGTGAAGAGGGGATACTACATCCGAATATTTGATGCTGAACAGGAAGGCATGCGTGCGTGGTATTTGGCCCGCAAACGCTTTAAAGGCAGCAGGAAAACCTTCGGGCCCTTTAGCCAACCCTGGTCGGGATTGATTTGGTAGAAAATTTTTATAGAGGCACTATTACCCTTAATAAAAAGGCCCGCCAATCCGGCAGGCCTTTTGAGTTTTTTTTACTTCTTATCTTCGGTCTTCCAACTTCCGGCTATTTCACCACCACCTTCTCCGTTCTATTAATCGAACTGCTTATCAGGTTGATGAAATATACTCCAGGCCTTACATTGATTAGTGATATTTTGTGGAGGTTGGTTCCGCTGACAGCATTAATGCTGCTGCTACAGACGGTTTTGCCTATCACATCGTAAAGGGTGAGGGTATATGGTTGTGGCAGTGCGGAAGAAAATTCGACCGTGAGGGTTTCGGTGGCAGGATTGGGATAAACGGCAAAACGGCTATTTTCATTGTTTTCGGCTATGCCGTTGCATTCCACAATAGTGGCCACTACGGGCACACGGGGACTGGCGCATTCGGTTTCTTTTACTTCCCAATCGTAGAAATAGTAGTAATTGCCCGTAACGTTGTATGGCGGTTTCGAGGCGCTCGATTCGGTGATCTTTAGCAGACCAGCTATCGTGTAAGGATAGGTGGCTGACCCATTATTGTTTCGGAACAAGTTGGGTGCTCCGGTGCACACCAATTGCAGGCTTTGCTGCACCGGCAGGGCGAAATTGAGGTTGATACGGCTTTCTCCGTCTGGAATATATACGGAGGCCGATTGCAGCACCGACTGGCTGCTGTCGCGCAGTTGAATGGTACGATTGCCGTCGCCTTCGGCATATACTTTCACCGAAACCAGGGTGACAGGCTGATAGCAATTGAATATTTCGTAGTGTGTGTTGGTTGCGCTGTTGTAATTCGATCCGCTGCCTGAGTTGTCGGTTTTACCTACATATTGCGAAGGAGACACCATTTTATCTTCTACATAGAAGGTGGTGGTGGAATAGAGCACAGGGGTAACAAAGGTAGGTCCTGTGCCAAGCAGGGTTCCGTCGGTCAGGGCGTCGTACCAGTTGAGTTGCCCGTTTCCGGTGGCCGTCAGGGTGATGGTGCTGGAATCGCAGGCGTTGCCGGGCGTTGCGGCCGGGAGGGCGGGAAGGTTGTTAACGTTGATATAGCTGATTTTGACGGTAGAGTCGGCCCCGAAAGCATTGGTGGTTTTTAGTTTCACGGTATACACGCCGTTTGCCTGATATGCATGAACCGGATTTTGCAGGGTTGAGGTATTGCCGTCGCCGAAGTTCCAAAGCCAGGATGCCGGGCCATTGACGGTCATATCATGAAAATGTATCACACCTGTGCAGGTAGATGTTTCGGCGGCATAGAAATTACTTTGCGGCGGCGACGATGGCATGCTGCATTGCCAGGTAAGGGCAAATCCGGATGCGGTAACGCCGCCATCGGTGGTCTGACGCAGTGTGATGGCTCCTCCGGTGGATTGGATCACACCGCCATTGGGCAGATTGGTTCCGTCATATTGCCCTATGAGAGGCGATGAGGTTGACGGGCCGTTGTATATATAAAGGTAATCGTAGCCCGATTCGAAACTGAAAGACGTAAAGGTGAGCATTAAAGAAGAAGCTCCTGAGGGTGCAATGGTAATTACACCGTCGGTGTTGTTGCTGTAGTCGTTTGTTTCGCCGCTATCAAATAGTGTGCCTGTGCAGCAGGTAAGCGTGGTTCCGGTTTCATTGGCAGGAATACTGGCATAGTTGGAGTTGGTGGTGGCAATGCTAACAAAGGCATTTTGAGTGAGTGAATCAGATCCGCAACCGGCGCTTTGTCCCTTGAGTTTTACATTATAGGTTCCCAAAGCATTATAGGTATGGCTGGGGTTTTGCAGGGTGGAGGTGCCTCCGTCGCCAAAGTTCCATATAAAATTGGTGGCATTGGTACTTTGGTTGATAAACTGAACCGAGATGGGTGCCGAACAGCTGATGGTGTTGTTGGCATCAAAATCAACCACAACGGTGGGAACATAGGCAGCGCCAATTCCGACAGCATACATGGCATTGGTAACGGTTTCTACTTCGGGGGTGCAGCCTCCAAAGAGGTCGGTGGCTGCCTGTATGGCATAGAAACGTGCATCGGCATAATCAGAGGTACTGGTCAGATAAACAGTCAGCATACGGAAAGCTATGTTGTTTGCCTTTGTCATCCCTATGCCTGTTACAGAAAATGCATGGCCTAAATCGTTAGTTCCACTTCCTCCCTGACAAACCCTGTAATACCAGTGGCTCAGAACGGTGCTGTTGGCATGTACTTCCTGTGCCAGGTCCCAGTAAGTTCCCAGATAGGTGTCGGGGTTTTGCGTGGCATTGGGGTTGGCCAGATTACGTATTATCATTCCTATATCTTCGCCGCAGGTCCAGTTGGCTGTGGAGGGTTTCCCATAAAATTCAATGGCGGTTCCGAAAATATCGCTGAAGCCTTCGTTCATAGCACCCGATTCGTCGGCATAATCGAGATTAGCGGTGTACGAATCGAGCCCGTGGGTGATTTCGTGTCCGCAAATATCAAGTGTTGTGAATGGATTGTTGTTACTGCCATCGCCGTATGTCATGCGTTGGCCATCCCAAAAGGCATTTCCGTAGGCCACATCATAATGAATATAACTGTACAAAGCGAATCCATTACCGTCGATGCTGTTGCGTCCGTGTTTCAGATAAAAATAGTCGTAGGTCATTTCTGCTCCCCAATGGGCATCGCCGGCTGCATTGTCCATATTGGCGGTGTTGTTCCAGTAATTATCAGCATCAGTGAAATCTACTGCCGATGCGTAATCGGTACCGGTGAGCATATTATAGGTTCTGATGCCGTTGCCCCTGCCGGTTTCGCGCAAGCGGAACGAAGTAGTTGAAAGCGAATCGGTAGTGATGGGTTTCGTGCCGCTGTATTTGGTAACTGCTGTGCCATGAGCATCGCCGGTATGCAGGGTGTTGAGTTTTTTCAATAACTTTCCGGTTTCAGCATCAATATAAACATCCTGACGCGAAAGGGGTCTGCTGGCATAGATATCGAATTTATAAGCCGTACGGAATGATTTTGCCTGTGGATTATACACTATCTCTTTGACAGCTTTGGGGAAATAGGTGGCATCGGCTTTGCCGGTAAATTCTTTTAGCCAGGCCTCATTACCATTGCTCTGCCACATATATTCCGAAGCATGCACCATGGTCAGGGCCGATTGCAAAGCCTCATCTTCACTGAGGGTTATGTGATTCTGAACCGAAGGTGCACTGAAAAGGGTTCCGTTGAAAGATATTATTTTGCCCTGCTGCACATGGATGATGAATATAGCCTCGCGTATGGGAATGTTATTGATGGTTTGCTGATATCTGAAATGCTCGTAGCCGATTTGATCGGTTTCTTTGCTGAGGAGAACCATTCCGGAACCGGCTGTCAGGTTGAAGGTAGCACTTAGCCAGGTTTGCAGCTCGTAATAAGCGGGTTGCGAAGCGCTGTTCAATCGTATGTAAGTTGGATTTTCGGTATTTCCGGAAAACCTTACCATCTGGCTTCCTTTTACGAACTTTTCAGCATTGCGGCCTTCATAAACCTGTGAAAACAAAACTGTGGAAATAATAAGCAGACAAATTGTAGTGAAAATTTTTTTCATGTAGGTTGGATTAATTTTTTGTAAAAATAGAGAAGTTGCCGAATATAATAGGTGATTAACCTTTTTTTAACGTGCCATCACCGGAATAAGGTTTTTGCAGGGCTGTTTTTGGAAATGATGGCCTGTTAAATTTCTTGCAGCCTTTGTTTTTTATTGATCCTGGCTGCTATGCTGATACTTACTTCGTATAAGGCATACAGCGGCAATGCTACCAATATCTGGCTGAACATATCGGTGGATGGTGTGATGATACCGGCAAGGATGAGAATTAAGACAATGGAATATTTTCGGTTTCGTCTTAAAAATTTGGCTGTGATCAGCCCGATCTTGGCCAGAAAAAACACAAGAACAGGCAATTCGAATACCAATCCGGTTGAAATAGGCAACCAGGTGGCGGTAGAGATATAAGATGCAATGGTGATCTGGTTTTTAATATCGGTACTTAGTTCGTAGTTGGCCAGAAAATTAATGGTCAAAGGAAGTATGATATAATATCCGAACAGAACTCCCAGGCTAAATAAAGCCGTAATATAGAATAATGTGCCCCGTGAATTTTTTAGTTCAGAGGGCCTGAGAGCCGGTTTAACAAACAACCACAACTGGTATAAAATGAATGGAAACCCAATGATGATACCGGTTACGATAGAAATGATCATGTGCCAGCGAAACTGTCCGCCCAGCTCAATATTGATTAAGTTAAAAGGGATTTCTTTAAAACACAAAGAATCTACATGAAACTGTTTGCCCAGCGAGCATAACAAACGGTAGGTAATGAAATCGGGGTGTTTGGGCCCCATAATGATAGCATTGAAGATAAAATCTTTGAAAAAGAAAGCGGTAATTGCAAAAAGAAAAATAAGGAGGATGGAACGTATCAGATATATCCTTAAAACATCTGCATGATCCCAGAAGGTTTGATCTTCTGTTTTCTCAGAAAGTTTTTTAAAGAAGAAGCGATACATGAAAAAGATTAATGGGCTTCTTTATTGTCGGTGTTCGCGGATTTTGAAGGTTGTTCTTTGGATGGGTCGCCTATATCTTCCAGTACTTCATTTTTGGCTTTCTTATACTCATTAACACCTTTTCCCAGGCCGCGCATCAGTTCAGGGATTTTTTTTCCGCCAAACAAAACGAGGATGATAATCAAAATTAGAATAATCTCCTGACCTCCGATGATTCCTAATAAAATTGAAGAAATCTGCATAGTGATTAAATTTTATTCAAAGATAAATAAATTTTAAACAGTGATTTTTATTTAATGACTTTTTGTATCAGCGGGAGTTGTTTTTTTTACGTTTTTAAAAATGCGCTTTACCGTTAACTGGCAAAAACCTACCGTTAACTGAAATTATCCTACCGTTAACTGATTTACCATAACAATCCCTTTCGGATTATTGTAATTTAACACCTGAATTTGAAATTAATATTAACCTTAAAAAAACACGCTTATGAAAAAATTAATCGCTTTTGGTGCAGCAATAATAATATTGATTGCACAAACTTATGCACAGGGAACCGGTGAGATTAAAGGGAGATTGTTTGATAATGCTTCAAAACTATCTCTTCCCGGCGCCTATGTTATTGTAAAGAACGGAATAATCACCACAGGAACTGTTACGGATCATAACGGTGATTATTCGGTTAAATCCCTCTCGTCGGGCAAGTACACTGTGATTATATCCTATATGGGATATAAATCGGATACTATTAATGATGTGGTAGTTAATCCCGGAAATATGACCCGTATGGACGATCTTTATGTGTCAAACGAAGGCATAATGATTGACGGCAAACCTGCTGAGATTTTTGGTCAAAGAGATCCGTTGATCAGACCTATCCCGATAACTTTTATCCGCGGGGATGAATTGAAAGACATGGCCGGAAACAAAAATCTTGTAAGTGTTCTCAGTAAACTGACTTCGGAAATTTATGTGACCGAACGTGACGAAATTTATTTCAGAGGTTCACGAAACGATAATTTTGTGTATATCGTAGATGGGGTAAAATCATCTGACGGACAGGCTCATGTTCCCTCCGGTGCTATTGGTAGCCTGGCGGTTTATACTGGGGGTGTTCCTGCACAGTATGGCGATTTTACCGGTGGCTGCATTGTGATAGAAACCAAGAGCTTTTTCGACAGGTAAAGCACTTGCAATAATAGTTTTATTAATGGGTTGATTATCTTTTTTGCCATGATCAGAAAAAAAACCATACTCGTCTTATTAAGTTGTATCATCAATTTTGTTGCACTATCCCAGAATGTTCAGATCAGGGGATATATTTACGACTCAGTAACCCGGTCGCCTGTGCAACAGGTTGAAATCATCAATGATGATAATTCTGCCAAGGCAGTAACGGACGAAAATGGTTTTTTTTCTTTTTCGCACAGCAGCCTGCCTGCCAAACTTCAACTACGGCACATTTCGTATTATACGAAAGAGGTTTTGATAACCGATGTCCGAAATACCCAAAAATTTGTTTTAACAAGCAAATCTTTTGATCTGAAAGCGGTAGAAATTTCTGTGAATGTTCCGTTACAGGTGATGCCTGATAAACATTACCACATTATGGATTTTGAATTTTATGCCGACAGGATGATAGTTTTGGCATTCGAAAACCAAAGTTTCCTGACTCCGGTGCTTTTGCTCATTGATCTTAATGGCGATACGCTTTCACGAGTGGAAGTTTCCAAACCGGTTAAGCTATGTAAAGACTATACAGGAAGAGTTTTTCTTTATACCAAAACGGTTGCCTGGGCAGTGAATTTTGATTCCACCGGATTATACCTTTCCGATCCGGTCGATATCGCCGATTATGACGCCGTGAACAATGTAGTGTTGGGGCAGTCGGGTACCCGGTATTATCTGAAGGGATCGTACAACAACCATCAGGAAATCGATTATTTTAATTACGAGCAAATCAACGATACCCTGAATTGTTTTAAAAAAATAGTTGATGCCGATAACCTTAAAAGAAACCGGAAGGGATATTATTTCGATGGAAAGGAAGAAGATATCAGGTTTCAGCAATTGATCATGCTGCGGCCGGTCTATGCACCCTTGGTTTGTTTGGAGGATACCCTGGTATTGTTTAATTTTATTGAATCAAAAATTGAGAAATATTCCGCAAATGCTGACCCAATAGGGAAATACGATATCAGTTTTCAGCAGGATAAAAGCTTTGCCGGTGAATTGCTGGTTGACAACGCAGGTTCAAAAGTATACTTCGTATTTCGCAAAAATGGTCTTTCTACTTTAAAGGAAGTAGATATCAATAGCGGTAAAATTGTTCAGTCAGTTTCAATACCTGCTTTTGTTTTTATCGAAAAGATAAAAGTTTATGATGATGTAGTTTATTTCCTCTATAAGGAGAAGTATAATCAGGAGTACAAGAAACTGTACAAATTTAAAATCTGAGACTCCCAGTTTTTTAATTAAATTCTTCGTTTCATTAATTTGGCATATTATTTGAAAAAGAAATTATCTAAAAAATTTCATTGTTTTTATTTTTTCTTTGTAATTTTGCCCGTTAGTAAAATAGTTTTTATGAAAAGGTTTATCTTTTGCAGTTTTCTTTTTGTTTCATTGTTCTCATATAGCTCCTTTGCTCAGCAATCTAAAGGACCGGTGATAAAATTTGAATCACAGGTTTACGATTATGGAACCATTTATCAGGGTGCTGACGGAAGTTGTAATTTTATTTTTAAGAACGAAGGCGACGAGCCCCTGATCCTCTCTAGTGTGAGATCTTCCTGTGGTTGCACTGTCCCCAAATGGCCAAAAGATCCTATACTTCCGGGACAAACTTCTTCAATACAGGTAACTTACGATACAAAGCGATTGGGAACCATCAGTAAGCAAATCACGGTAGTATCTAATGCCACTGAAGCCACCCTTATGTTGAATATTAAAGGAAATGTAATTCAAAAACCAAACGAAATATTACCTGAAAAGGTAATAAACAATGGATTTACACCCTCTGCCAATTAATTATTAACCAAATATAAATTTCAATTAACAAATATCATGAAAAAACTGACTTTAATTTTTGCAATGTTTTTATTTGTTGCCTTTGCAGCACAAGCCCAAACTTCGACCGTAAAAAAAGCTGATGGTCCGGAAATAACTTTCGAGAACCTGGAACATGATTATGGAACCATTATACAGGGTGCCAACGGCGATTGTGTATTTAAATTCAAGAATACCGGTAATGAACCATTAATTCTATCTGATGTTCGAAAATCATGCGGTTGTACAACCCCAACCTGGAGTAAAGAACCCATACTGCCGGGTCAGAGCGGAGTTATTAATATCGGGTATAATACCAATAATATTGGAACCTTTAGTAAGACTATAACGGTAATTTCGAATGCCACCAACTCTTCGGTTGTGATAACCATAAAGGGAACTGTCAATGCAAAGTAAATAAAAAAGGATTTTTGCACTTTTATTCAAAAAAAAGTTAAAAATTTGCACCGGTAATTTTATTACCGGTTTTTTTTATTCATTTAAGTTTGTAAACATGCCAAAAATTTCAACAAAAGGCATTTCCATGCCAGCCTCACCCATCAGAAAATTAGTTCCATACTCAGAAGTTGCCAAAAGTAAAGGCATTAAAGTGTATCATTTGAACATAGGTCAACCCGACATCGAAACTCCGGTTGGAGCCATGGAGGCATTGAAAAATACTTCCATAAAGGTGGTAGAATATAGTCATTCAGCCGGAATGATATCGTACCGGAAAAAACTGGTGGAATATTATAAGAAATGCGACATCGATATCAACGAAAACCAAATCATTGTCACAAACGGAGGTTCCGAAGGTATTTTATTCGCTTTTATGACCTGCATGGACCCGGGTGATGAAGTTATTATTCCTGAACCTTTCTACGCAAATTACAATGGATTTGCCATAACTGCCGGAGTGGTCGTAAAACCTGTCATTTCAAATATAGAGAATGGGTTTGCTTTACCTGCTATCAGCGAATTCGAAAAACTGATAACCTCAAAAACCAAAGCAATTATGGTTTGTAATCCAAATAACCCAACCGGTTATTTATATTCGGAAGCTGAATTGCAGGAACTCCGTTCGTTGGTTTTGAAATATGATCTCTATTTATTTTCTGATGAGGTATACAGAGAGTTTTGTTATGATGGCGAAAAACACTTTTCGGTTATGAATCTGAAAGGAATAGATAACAATGTGATTTTACTGGATTCTGTTTCGAAACGTTACAGCGCTTGTGGTGCCAGGGTTGGAACTTTTATTACCCGTAATCAGGAAATTTATAGTACGGTAATGAAATTTGCACAGGCTCGCTTAAGTCCTCCTACATTTGGCCAGGTATTATCCGAAGCGGCCATTGATACTCCGCAATCCTACTTTGACAATGTAATGTCTGAATACATTGCACGAAGGAATATTGTAGTGGAATCGATAAATAAAATACCGGGTTGTTTTTGTCCGAAACCAAAAGGCGCTTTTTATGCAGTAGCCCGTTTACCCATCGACGATTCTGATAAATTCTGCCAATGGTTGCTCGAAGATTTTGAGTACAACAAACAAACGGTAATGCTGGCCCCGACCACTGGATTCTATTCAACTCCGGGATTGGGAAAGGATGAGGTAAGAATCAGTTATGTGCTGAAAGTGGATGACCTGAAAATGGCAATGAAATGCCTGGAAGAGGCATTGAAGGTTTACCCCGGAAAAACCAATTGATTTGATTTTCTGGTAAAATGCCCCTAAAACAAAAAAAACTTTGTAAATAAGAAAGTATTTCATACTTTTGCACTCCCATTGAAAAAACGTATGGGGCATTGAGTAAGCCGTTCTTTGTTTAATATTGAATAAATTAATTCAGCTTACCTTGGAGAGATGGGTGAGTGGCTGAAACCAACAGTTTGCTAAACTGTCGTACTGGGCAACTGGTACCGGGGGTTCGAATCCCCCTCTCTCCGCTGAAAAAAATAGTTTTTTTCAAAAGCACTTCTTTCGGGGTATAGCGCAGTCCGGTTAGCGCACCTGGTTTGGGACCAGGGGGTCGCAGGTTCGAATCCTGCTACCCCGACTAAGATTGAAGTTCAAAAAAAGGTCCCGTAGCTCAGTGGATAGAGCAACAGCCTTCTAAGCTGTGGGCCATTGGTTCGAATCCAATCGGGATCACAGAATTTGGAGACACAGGATCAGGGGATATAACATCCTAAAAAATAGTCCTAAAGCAGATCTAATTTGTTGGCGAGGTAGCTCAGGCGGTTAGAGCGTCGGATTCATAACCCGAAGGTCACGAGTTCAACTCTCGTCCTCGCTACAAATACATTGTAAAAGCCTTGAGAAATCAAGGCTTTTTCTTTTTTGCCCTGTAACCTTTTCCTGTTTTAGTTTTTATTACACTAAAAAATCACAAACCTGTTCGAGTGAGTGTATTAGTGTAGTGTTACCATGGACATGATATGTGAAACTTCCTGCCATATTTCATGGGCTATTATTTCGGGCGACCGGTCAGCATCAATGATGAAAACCTTTTCTTTATCTTTCAGTTTTTCGAAGGCTTCAAAATAGGTGTTTCTTACTTTCTTCAGGTTTTCGATATTCTCGAACAAGTCAACAGCGTTTCTTCCCTCGTTAAGCCGGTTGATGCCTCTTTCGGCTGTGATATCCAGATAAATATTAATATCCGGCCTCAGCAGTCCAGCACTTAGCGAATTGGCTTCTATAACCCAATCCAGAGGCATATGGGTGCCATGGTATGCATACGAAGAAAAATAGTAACGGTCAGTAATAACCGTATATCCTTCATCTAGTTTTTTCAAAATTCCACAAGTCTTGTTAAGCAAATGGTCTAATCTATCAGCAACAAACAATCCGGCAATGGTTTTATGATCAGCTTCAATTCTGTGATTTAAAATATTTCTAATCACTGAACCAATTGGGCTATCCGTGGGTTCAAAAGTGAAAAATACTTTGTGACCGGCTTTTTTCAAATTTTCGGTAAGTAATTTAACCTGTGTGCTTTTTCCACTTCCATCTATACCTTCAAAAGCGATAAACAATTTGTTTTTCATGAAACTAAAATTTTTATAAAATTACAAAATATCCCAATGTTATACCATCCCTTCATCATAATAAATCATCCACGCAAAATCATTATCCTAATAATGAATCCGCATCTACTCTTCTTTCTCCAGTCTCCTGACTTCGGTCTTCTGTCTTCCCTCTCCTTTTTTTCACCCTCTTTTTTCATTAGTAATGACTAATTTTATTTCTTTGTACTGATTTGCGTCCCCCAAAACCCTCACCCCCCTGACCTCATGAAAACAAAACCCATGAAAACAATACTCCTTAGCCTGCTGATGTGCTCTGCCTTTGCGGTCAACTACGCCTTTGCTCAAAACAAAACCAAAGAAGAAGCCGCCCGCATGCAATGGTTTTCCGATGCCAAACTGGGCATCTTCATACATTGGGGCATCTATGCCGTAAACCCCACTTCCGAATCCTGGGCCTTTCACAACGAACACATCTCTCATGCCGACTACATGAAACAGATCAACGGCTTCACTGCGAAGAACTACAAACCTCAGGACTGGGCCTCCCTCATCAAATCCAGCGGGGCGCGCTATTGCGTCATCACCTCCAAACATCACGACGGTGTGGCCCTTTGGGATACCAGGATGAACGACCTCAGTATTCCAAAAAAATCGCCCGCACACCGTGATGTGCTCACACCTTTTGTCAGCGCTTTGCGCGAAAACAACCTCAAGGTAGGTCTCTACTATTCCCTCATCGACTGGAGTTATCCCGATTATCCGGGTTTCCTGAAAGATTCCAACCGCTACGATGCCGCCGAAGATCCCATACGTTGGGGCCGTTTTCTGAAGTTCTGCCATGGTCAGATCAAAGAACTGCTTGCGCAATACAACCCTGATCTGATGTGGTTCGATGGGGATTGGGAACACAGCGCCGGCGAATGGCGAGCCGACTATATCCGCAGCCTCATTCTGAAGTCCAATGCCAACACCATCATCAACAGCCGCCTGCAGGGCTATGGCGATTACGACACTCCCGAACAGAACTTCCCCATCTCGCGTCCCAATTCTGCCAACTGGGAACTCTGCATGACCACCAACGATTCATGGGGTTATGCCGCCGACGAAGACACCAACTACAAGACCCCTTACGAGATCATTTCCATCTTTGCCGATGCCATCAGCATGGGCGGCAATCTGCTGTTGGATATTGGGCCCATGCAGGACGGGACCATCCCTCCCCAACAGGTCAATATACTTCAGGAGCTGGGCAAATGGACCAGCAAACACAGCGAAGCCATCTTCGGCACGGTGGCTGGCATGCCACACGGTCATTTCTATGGCCCTACCACCCTTTCCAAAGATTCCACTGCGCTCTATCTCTTCCTTCCCGCCCATACCAGCGGCGACATCACCATCAAAGGACTGGACACCGACATCAAAAACATCAGTGTGGTAGGCAGCAATACCCCGCTTACGTGGAAGATAGTCGGCAAGATATCCTGGAGCAAGGTTCCCGGCCTGGTCTACATTCATGTGCCGGCTGCGGTCAACGATACTTACATGACGGTGGTGAAAGTTGAACTGAAGAAACCCATCAGGCTCTATGCCGAAAAAGGAGGATTATAAACCATGTTGATAAGACATACCCCGCTTATGCCTGTAAGAATCACGACACCATTGCTTTTGATAACCCTTCTGTTGGCTTCCGCTTTCAGCGCTAAGGCGCAATCTTTGCTGTTGGCCGAAAATGGGCACACTCAGTTTCAGATCATCGTCAAAGGCGATACCGCTACCGAAAGGGTGGCAGGGGTCTTTGCCGGCTATTTCAAACAATCGGCAGGAGTCACACTTCCCGTTTGGAACCAACATACCGCTTCCGAACATAGCGTGCTCTTCTATCTGCTCACCAATACCGACAGCGAGCGGAAACAACTGAGCGGCGACGGCTACCTCATCAATACCACCCCCACCGATCTGTGTTTTTATGCACTCAACAACCGGGGGCTGGAATATGCGGTTTATACCTTTCTGGAAAAATATCTGAATTGCCGTTGCTATACGAAAAACGTGCTTGTCGTTCCCAAACATCAGCGCTTGGAGATACCTCAGATCAACCTTTGTGAAAATCCCTCCTTCCTGTTCAGGGTTTCCTATAACAACAATGCTTTTTACGAGCCTTTCAAGTCCTGGCAGAAGCTTGACAATGCCCTGCGTACCGGCAACGAAAAGGACTGGCACATTTCCGACGATTGGGGTTTGTGGGTGCATACGCTTCACACCCTGCTGCCCCCTTCGGAATATTTCGCCGCCCATCCCGAATATTATGCTTTGCGTTCGGGAGTCCGCAATCCGGCTCAGCTTTGCCTCAGCAATCCCGAGGTACTGAAGCTCGTCATTGTTTCTTTGCAGAAAAAGATGGCGGAGCATCCCATGGCAAAATACTGGTCGGTGAGCCAGATGGACAACTTCGGCTATTGCCAGTGCGCTCAATGCCGTGCCATCGACAGCCTGGAAGGTTCTCCTTCCGGAAGCATACTTCGTTTTGTGAATCAGGTGGCTGCGGCTTTTCCCGACAAGATCATTTCCACTTTGGCCTATCAGTACAGCCGAAAACCACCTTTAATAACCCGTCCGGCTTCCAATGTCAACATCATGCTCTGCACCATTGAATGCGACCGCAGCAAACCCATAGAGTCCGACACTTCGGCTGGCGGTTTTGCTTCAGATATAAAAGGATGGGCAAAGATCACCGACAATATACTGGTGTGGGATTATGTGGTCAATTTCTCCAATTCCCTGCTTCCTTTTCCCAATTTCCCTGTCTTGCAGGCCAACCTGAAGTTCTTCAAAGACAACCATGCCACCATGATGTTCGAGCAGGGTTTCACCACCGAAAACACCGACCTCACCGACCTCCGCGGTTATCTGCTGGCCAAGCTCATGTGGAATGTGAACCAGAACACCGACAGCCTGATGATGGATTTTCTGCAGGGATATTACGGGGCAGCGGCTCCCTACCTCAGAACCTATATCAATTATATGGTCGATGAACTCCGGAATTCGAAAAAGCAACTCACGCTCTACGAGCCGGCATCGGCGCATAAGGAGGGTTACTTATCACCTCAGATGGTTTCCCAATATTTTATGTTATTAGACAAAGCGTCGGCTGCCGTTGGAAACGATTCGGTGATTCAAATTCGACTGGAAAACGTACGTCAGGGTCTTCGCTATGCCTGGCTGGAAGTTCGACAGATGATGCCCCACACTCCTTACTGGATATTCGAACAAAAACCCGACGGCAGTTATCAGGTGAAGCCCGAGGCACAAACCATACTGAACCAACTGGTGGCTCATGCCAAAAAGTACGGTCCCGGCATTTTCCACGAAATGGGCATACCTCCCGCGGAATACGAAAAGAACATGCAGGCCTATTTCGACCGCGGCGTATCCTCAAGCGGCACCAAAGTGAAGAGCATCACCTATGCCACGCCTTATTCTCCTTCCTATGCCGCCGATGGTCCCAACACCCTTATCGATGGGGTGCTTGGCACCAACAATTACTTTGCCCTTTGGCTGGGATGGTGGGGTAAGGATGTGGAAGCCACCCTCGAGCTGAAAGAAACCCAAAAGGTGAAGGAGGTCCGTTTGAATTGCCTGGACAATTCCCAGTCGTGGATTCTGGCTCCTTCGGATATCATCGTCAGCTTTTCCACCGATGGCAAAGAGTTCAAACAGATAGGGGAGGTGAAGAATCCCAAAGCCGGCCAAAAGCTCGAAAAGCAGTCCATCCCTTTTACCATTCCTCTGAACAAAGGAAAGGGTGTGGTAGCCAAATATATCAGGGTGTTTTGCAAAAACCAGGGCAAGATGCCTAAATGGACAGGAGTGGTCGACGGGGATACCTGGGTATTTATTGACGAGATAGAAATCAATTAAAAAATATGATCATGAAAAAAATTGGCTTCCTTTTCGGGGTTTTGTTGTTTGCAGCAAGTGTTAAGCTATGTGCCCAGCAGGAACAGCAGAAATATTTTCCTCCCACGGATTCCCTCCTCATCCGAAAACTCTCTCAATGGCAGGACCTGAAATTCGGCCTCCTCATGCATTGGGGCACCTATTCGCAATGGGGCATAGTAGAAAGCTGGAGTATTTGCCCCGAAGACCTGAGTTGGGCCACAGGAGGCAGAAAAATGGGAAAAAGCGAAAACTATAACGACTATGTGAAAGAATACGAAGCCCTGCAAACCACTTTCAACCCGGTTAAATTCAACCCTGAGAAATGGGCCGCTGCCGCAAAAAGAGCTGGTATGAAGTATGTGATATTTACCACCAAGCATCATGATGGCTTTTGCATGTTCGACTCGAAATATACCGATTATAAAATTACCGACCCCAAAACACCCTTTTCGGCCAACCCCCGCAGCAATATTGCCAAAGAGATCTTTGCGGCCTTCAGAAAAGAAAATTTATGGACAGGTGCTTATTTCTCCAAACCCGATTGGCATACCGAATATTATTGGTGGAAGAAATTTCCGGCAGTCGACCGCAATTGCAACTATTCCATAGCCAAGCATCCTGAGGAATGGAAAAAATTCACGGAGTTTACCTACCATCAGATAGACGAACTCATGACTGATTACGGCAAGATCGACATATTGTGGCTCGATGGCGGATGGGTGAGAAAAACCACCGACGAAGAAGTGAAAAATTATCTGCTGGAAACCTATGAGGGATCGCGCTGGGCACGCAATCCGCAAAACCAGGATATCGACATGGATGCTATTGTCGCAAAGGCAAGGCTGAAGCAGCCAGATCTGCTGGTTGTGGACCGTGCCGTAGAAGGTCCCAATCAAAACTACCTCACCCCCGAACAACAGGTTCCTGATAAACCCTTGTCCTATCCCTGGGAAACCTGTATGACCATGGCCACCAGTTGGAGCTATGTCCCCAACGACACCTACAAACCCACCCGCCAACTGATACATACCTTGTGCACCATAGTTTCCCGCGGAGGCAATCTGCTGCTGAATATTGGTCCCGGCCCCGATGGCGATTTCGATCCTGTAGCATATCAGCGTCTGGAGGAAATAGGGAAGTGGATGGACGTGAACAGCGCCGCCATTTACGGCAGCAAACCTGTAGCACCTTATCAGTCGGGTAATGTGGTGTTCACCACTGTGGGCAAAGCGGTGTATGCCATTTATCTGGCAGCCGAAAACGAAAAGACACTGCCTGCCATAATTAAGATCAACAACTGGACACCGACTAAGGGCAGCAAAGCCATATTGATGGGTAGCAACAAGACCCTTACCTGGAAAAGCAACAAAGGAAACACCGAGATCAGCATCCCGGCTGCCCTCCGCAACCATCCTCCTTCGGATTATGCCTGGGTAATTAAGTTCGAATAATATTTATTCCTACTGAGCGAAGTGATTTATCGTGCCGCCTGTCCTGAGCGAAGTCGAAGGATAGTCGAAAGGGTTCATCGAGCGAAGTCGAGATGTGGGCGCCCCCCTTCGGGTCAGGCTGTCCGTTACAAGTCCTCATTCCGCTGCGCTCCATTCCGGGCTTTTCACTACCATCCTTGGCGCTGGGGGCAAACAGCCTTCCATTTCATTAACAGCACATCGCCCAACAATCTCTCTGCCTGTTTAATGGATTACAACAAAATACTATTCCTTCACAAACTTACTCACTACACTCCCTTCCTTTGTGCTTAGTTTGATAAAATACATGCCATTAGCCAGAAAGTTGATATCCAATTGCTGTTCTTTAACTGCCAGGGTTGATAACAATTGCCCGTTGATACTATAAATATCTGCCGTTGTCTCTCCATCAAAGCCATCAATAGTAAGTATTTCATTGGCGGGATTTGGATATACCTTTACCTTTCCTCCCCATCCATATTCTCCCATCCCAACTCCCGAAACAGTTATTATTAACGTATCATACTTTACATTCCCGCAAATGGTTTGTTGCACCACATAAGTGGTGGTGCTATCTGGTTTCACCCACATGCCGGCAATGGTATCTATAGGCACTCCATTTACAAACCAAATGCAATCTTCATCTAATCCAACCTCTGAAGGGCGACCAATAAAAACACTATCACCCGGATTATGAACTGTGCTGTCTTTACCTGCATATGCTGGCAAATCAGCATCAATAACCGAAACATCATCAATGTAATAATAGGAACCCCAACCTGTTGGAGTACCAAAATAACCAACAATTGAAGAAGCATCTGTAAAAAAATTACCAATAGTAATATATTCTTCGTTACCATTAGCAATAAAAGAGCCTTCAATTTTCATCCAATTTATTGTATCCATTAGTGGTTGGGATATATTATACACTTGAGGTGTTACGGCTGCCAAGCCATGTGGGGCAATAGCAGACACACTACCATTGTCAAAATATGCACCCAATGGTCTAATATAGGCTAAACTTTGGTCAGATAGACTTGCGTAAAAAACAACACAATAAGAATGTCCAGTCGAAAGTTTCCTTATTAATTTACTTTGAATATATTCTCGTGAATTATCCAGAAAGGCACTAAATGCTACATCTAATCCGGTATAAGCATTTCCTGTATGAGGATATTGAAAAGTACTATTAGAAGAATTCAAGGGAACTCCGCACATATATGGTTGACTACAACAAACATGAAATAATTCGGGATTACCACCACCTCCATTTATCGGTGTGTTCCATCCAACAGCTAAAAAAATTTGGCCGTAACTACTAGGACACGAACTTATATCTTCAAAGCTTGGATTATGCACAAGATTCAATTGAGCAGAAGAAATAGCATTATACGCTATCAAAAAAATAACGCATAATGCTATGTTTATTAAAAATTTCATTATTCAATTACAATTATTTTCTTAGGATTATAAGTATTACTATTTGCATCTTTTATGGAAATGAAATATACTCCATTCTTTAAACGAGCATCAAATATAGCAATATTATTTTGAAAATTCAAATTTATTTTGCTGATTTGATTTCCAAGGACATCGGTTATTCTTACCTCCGCCAATCCTGATATTGTATTTTTGCTATTCAAGCTAATCATAAAAGTACCATTATTAGGATTTGGATAAACTTCTAAAGATAAGTTTTGTGTCGTTGTTTTTTCTGAAGATTCATTACTTTGCTTTTTATTTGAATTATTATCTGTGCAATTATCTGAATATAAGCTAAAATCTTTATAAATAGCACTATAAAGCGTTCTAGCTTTGCGTACTGACATGCCATCTCTAACAGGGCAGCCTTCAGCTAAAGTTTTCAGAAGGATCGAATCAGCGACTGAATAGGTATTGTCTTTTAAATGAATATAAACTGTAAAAAAATCAATATAATTTGATTCTATAGCATTTTGTGGTACTAACCCCGAAAGTGTTGATGTTGCCCGGTTCGGCGGCGGTTCCACCGCCGTCGTTCTATTCTTTCAGGCTCCGCCTGAATCATCTTAATCATTCAAATCATTTTAATCAGCGCCTGCCTGCCGCCCTTTAGGCAGGGTTCAGACATTTTTCTTCAAATTTTATCAATTTCCCATTCAAACTGCATTTTTCAATAAAAACCCAAAATCATAAATCACTAATAATTAACTCAATCCTTGTAGTTAGCTCCGCGCGACTGCACGGGTCTTGTGCGCGACTGCATCACCCCTGTGCGCAACCGCATCGGTCGTGTGCGCGACTGCATCACCTTTGTGCGCGACTGCATCTATGACAAAGTTTCCTGCAACTATGACAAAGTGTCATGTCGATACCTCGTGCGCCACTGCATCACCTCTGTGCGCCGCTGCATCACTCTTGTGCGCGTCTGCATCACCGTCATGCGCAACTGCACCACCCTTGTGCGCGACCGTACAACCCCTGTGCGCAATTGTCGATGCCTTGTGCGCAATCGCACACTCACTCTAATGTGGCTATTGTCTCATGGCTTATGGCTCGTGGCAAGTGGCTCATGGCTTGTGGCTATTGGCTCATGGCTATTAGCTATTGGCTCATGGCCAGTGGCTCATTTTTCCTTATCTTCGCCCTCCCAAACCCTCTCAAAAACAACCTGACCATGAAAAAGATATTCCCTGTATTGCTTTTTGCATTCATTGGTTTTCAGGCTAAGTCCCAGCTTTACAAAGATTCAACGACCACGGTAGAGGTTAGGGTCAACGATCTTCTTTCGCGAATGACGCCCAAAGAAAAGTTCCGCCAGCTCTTTATGATCCCAGGCGATCTGGGCAAAGACAAAGCCATTTATAAGGAAGGTTTGTTTGGTTTCGAGATCACTCAAATAGTCCAGAATGAGGATGCCACCCAACAACTCATCAATACCAATCCCGGTACTTCCGCCCTGAAAACGGCCGATGCGGTCAACGAAATGCAGCGCTGGTTCACTCACCAAACCCGTCTGGGTATTCCCATCATCCTCTTCGATGAGGCCCTTCACGGACTGGTTCGCCGTGGGGCAACGGCCTTTCCTCAGTCCATTGGGTTGGCGGCAACCTGGGATGTTCCCCTCATGCATCAGGTGTCCGCTGCCATAGCTTCGGAATGTAAGGTTCGTGGCATACGCATGGTGCTTTCGCCCGTGGTCAACGTGGCCACCGATGTCCGTTGGGGACGGACCGAAGAGACTTATGGGGAGGATCCCTTCCTGGTTTCGGAGATGGCTGTGGCTTTTGTTTCGGAATTCGAAAATAGGGGAATCATCACCACTCCCAAACATTTCGTAGCCAACGTAGGTGATGGCGGCCGCGACTCTTACCCCATTCATTGGAACGAGCGCATGCTCCGCGAAATTTATTTGCCTCCTTTTGAAGCCTGTATCAAAAGAGGTGGTTCCCTTTCGGTGATGACGGCCTACAATTCCCTCGACGGAAGTCCCTGCACCGCCAGCGACTGGCTGCTCAACCAACTGCTGAAAAAGGAATGGGGATTCAAAGGTTTTGTGATCTCCGATGCCGGAGCTACCGGAGGAGCCAATGTACTGCATTTCACAGCCGCCGATTATCCCTCATCTACTGTCAGATCCATAAATGCCGGCCTGGATGTGATCTTTCAGACCTCCATCGATCACGAAAAGCTTTTTTTTCCTCCTTTTCAGGATGGAAGAATATCACAAAACACCATCGACAGTGCCGTGGCCCGTGTGTTGCGCATCAAGTTCCGGCTGGGGCTTTTCGATCATCCTTATGTGGATACCAAAAAAGCAGACAACAACACTGATGTCAGCGCCCACCGTCTTCTGGCCAAAAAGGCTGCCCTGGAATCTATTGTTTTATTGAAAAATGAGAACAACACCCTTCCTCTTGCGGGGAACATACGCAGCATAGCTGTCGTTGGGACCGATGCCACGGAAGCCCGTCTGGGCGGTTACAGCGGTCCGGGCAATCAACCCGTAAGTATTCTGGAAGGCATAAAGAATCGTGCGGGAAAGCAAGTGGAAGTAGCCTATGCCAAAGGCTGCGACAGGGTATTAAAAGAATACCAAACCGTATCTTCTGATTTTCTGTCATGCAGTGTCGACGGCAAAACACAGAAGGGTTTGTTTGGCGAATATTTCAGCAACATCACCCTCAGCGGCAACCCGGCTTTCACCCGAACCGATGCTCAGATTCAATTCCAGTGGACCCTCTTTTCCCCTGATCCCGACAAGCTAACCTATGACTTCTATTCGGTCCGCTGGACAGGAAAACTAAAAGCCCCTGCCTCGGGTACATACAAGATTGGCATTGATGGCAACGACGGTTATCGCCTTTACGTGAACGACACTTTGCTGATAGACGACTGGAAAAAGGTGAGCAAGCAAACCCTGGTCAAAGATTTTACCTTCGTAAAGGACAAAGAATATAACCTGCGCATAGAGTATTTTGAACCTACCGGTAATGCCCGTTTGGCTTTGGTTTGGAACTTTGGCATCACAGACGATCAGTCACAGGAAATTGACAAAGCCACAGCTCTCGCGGCTAAAAGCGATGCGACCATAGTGGTGGTGGGCATTGAAGAAGGAGAGTTTCGCGACAGGGCACTGTTGGGTCTTCCGGGTCGGCAGGAAGAACTCATCAACAAACTTTCGCAAAATGGTAAACCCCTGGTAGTAGTTTTGGTCGGAGGCAGCGCCATCACCATGAACAACTGGTTGAACAATATCCCTGCTCTTATAGATGTCTGGTATTCCGGTGAAGAAGGAGGTGATGCCGTGGCGGAGGTATTGTTTGGTGATTATAATCCCTCTGGACGCTTACCAATCACTTTTCCGCTTACGGAAGGACAGCTTCCTTTGGTTTACAATCACAAGCCAACCGGCAGGGGAGATGATTATGATGATCTCACAGGCCAGCCTCTTTTTCCTTTCGGCTATGGGATGAGCTATACCAGCTTTGAATATTCAGGACTGCAAATAGTGAAGAATAAGATAGCTTCCAACGACTCCACCCTGGTAAAATGCACGGTGACCAATACCGGCAAAACAGAAGGAGACGAAGTAGTTCAGCTGTACCTTAGGGACGAACTGGCCTCGGTGGCCCGGCCCATAACCGAGCTTAAGGGCTTTCAGCGCATACATCTGAAACCCGGCGAAAGCAAGACCGTGAGTTTTATGATTACTCCTGAACTACTCTCCATGTGGGACCTCAATATGAAAAAGACAGTGGAGACCGGTGACTTCCGCATCATGATAGGTGCTTCGTGCAAAGATATCCGCTTGAGAGGAATTTTGACTGTGGTGGAATGAGCATGATATGGCGGATAATTGTTGTAAAGTTTCCGAATATCCCAGGGTTAAAACCTTCTTTTTTTAAAGCCTTTATTTTTTTTGTAAGATTTTATTTATTTTTTTGTTGTTGTGAAGTTTTATTTGTATATCTTTGCAAATAATTTAATTACAATTTAACATCACAATGAAAAAAGGAACAGTAAAATTCTTCAATGAATTAAAAGGTTTTGGATTTATCAAAGACGACGAATCCGATAAAGAATATTTTGTACATGCATCAGGCCTGATCGACAAGATCAAAGAAGGCGATATCGTAAGTTTTGAATTGCAGGAAGGCAAAAAAGGACTGAACGCTGTAAATGTTAAAAGAGACTAGAAATCTACACATTTTGCAAAATGTAAAAAGCCCGTCGCAAAACGACGGGCTTTTTTTTTGCCATATTTTATCTTTCCCTTCTTTTGTCGCGGGAGTATCTTTTTGGTTTTGAGGATGAGTCTCCAAAATCTTTTTCGTTGGCAAATCCTATATTTAGTTTACGGTCGTTATGCTTTTTATTTTTCAGTAAGCGGATAATTTCGTGTGCATAGGAGTTTTCAATTTCGAAGAACGAAAAGGTCTTCATCAGATCGATACGGCCTATGCCTACCTTTTTGCCCGGAGTGTTGAAATTGATCAGGTCGATGATCTGGCGGGGATTAATACCATCCATCTTTCCGATATTGATAAACATCTTTGAGAAATCAGAAGATTTTTCAGAGGATCTGTCAAATCCTCTGTCTGAGGACCTGTCAAATCCTCTGTCAGAGCCTCTATCGAAAGATCTTTCTCTGGAACCGGAATCGTCGCGGTCTTTTCTGTTTCTGCGACGCCCGTCGCGATCGCCTGCATCCTGGCTGTTTCTGCCATGGTCTTCAGGAACCTTGATCTCAGCGGCGGTCCGGTAATAGTCCAGGAATTTATTAAACTGTAGCGAAACAAATCTTTTGATCACTTCCTCTTTATCCAGCCACTCCAGTTTTCGAAAGATCACAGGAAGGTAGGTGTCGATCTCGGAATGATCGATCTCGACCTTTTCCATTTTGTCGATAAGGGAGAACAATTGTTTTTCACAAATTTCGCGTCCACTGGGAATTTTACTATTAATAAATGTTTTATTAATTTTTTTCTCAATTTGGCGTATCAGAAATTTCTCTTTCAGATTCACAATGGCAATTGAAATACCTGTTTTTCCGGCACGACCGGTTCGTCCGCTGCGATGGGTATATACTTCCGGATCGTCAGGTAGCTGAAAATTGATAACGTGTGTCAGATCGTCAACATCCAGGCCGCGGGCAGCCACATCGGTAGCCACCAGCAAACGGATATTACGCAGGCGGAACTTCTGCATCACCATATCGCGCATGGGTTGCGACAGGTCGCCATGCAGTGAATCAGCATTATAACCATCCTGTATCAGTTTATCGGCCACTTCCTGGGTTTCTTTACGGGTACGGCAAAAAACAATACCATAAATATCGGGGTTGTAATCGGCAATACGTTTCAACAGCAGGTATTTATCCCTGGCGTGAACGGTATAGCAGATATGCTTGATGTTTTCGGCGCCTGCATTGCGTTTTCCAATGGTAACTTCGATAGGATTCGACATGTATTTTTTCGAGATAGTGACTATCTCCTGTGGCATGGTAGCAGAGAACAGTAAGGTGTTGCGGCCGTCCGGAACCTGAGCCAGGATAGCATCAATACTATCGAGAAAGCCCATATTGAGCATTTCGTCGGCCTCGTCGAGCACTACTCGCGTAACTTCAGAAAGTTTTACCACCCTGCGTTCGATAAGGTCTAACAATCGACCCGGGGTGGCTACTATGATCTGCACCCCTTTTTTCAGTGCAGTGATCTGGGTTTCGATACTGGAACCTCCGTAAACGGGAAGCACCTTAAGGTCGTTGATGTGTAAAGCATAATCGTTGAGGTCGCCGGCTATCTGCATGCAGAGTTCGCGGGTGGGACACAATACGAGTGCATGAGGGTATTTAGTGCCTGGAATGGCTTCCTGAATCAATGGCAGACCGAAAGCTGCCGTTTTGCCGGTGCCCGTTTGTGCCATAGCAATGATATCGTTACGTTTGTTGAGCATTAATGGAATTACTTGTTCCTGGACGGGCATAGGATGCTCAAATCCAAGTTCAAGTATTGCCCGTTGAATTTTTGGTTCAATTCCTAATTCTTCGAATGTTGTCATTTTTTTTATGAAAGGTTTTGTGCTTCGGGGCTTGATTTGCTGATGTTCCCTTTAGATAGGTCTGAATACAGACGGAATATGAAGCTGAATGGCTTCCCTGAAATCACTTAAATTATTAAATCGATGCAAAGGTAATCATTAATATTGAGTAAATCCTTGTATTTAATGACTTTAATTTTTCGATACATCAAATATTATTATTCAAATAGACCATTGTGATAAATAGTATTTTTGGGAATGGTATTTTTTTTATTAATTTGCATAAAAAAGAAATTATGTGTTTTTCAGCAGAAGCGAGTTTTGGTGCCAGTGCGGTTATATCCATGGTGGGCTTGGTTGCCTATAGAAAATCAGTAACCCTGCCTCAAAAAGTATTTGCACTTATTCCTTTGTTCTTTGCATTGCAACAATTCATTGAAGGTTTCCTCTGGGTGGTGCTGAGAAACGGTGCCTATGTTTCGTGGAAATATCCCCTGACCATAGGTTTTTTGATTTTTGCCTGGCTTGTCTGGCCCCTGTTCATTCCATTAAGTATGTATTTGCAGGAGAAGAACAAGACCAGAAAAAAAATACTTTTGGTATTTCAGGCCATTGGCATTTTCATGGCAGGCGGCTTTATTTATGTGATGCTGTTTCACAATGTAGATGCTTCGATAGCGAAATATCACGTGAATTATACGTATGATTATAAACCTCCGTTTGCATGGTTTTTCGGTTTGCTGTATCTGATACCCACAGTTGTCTCCATGATGGTTTCGAGTGTGAAACGTATGTGGGTGCTGGGGATTATCAATATAGGTTCATACATGTTCTCGCGTATCTTCTTCTTCGGACAGGTGATATCCGTCTGGTGTTTTTTCGGGGCCATTGCAAGTATCACGGTTTTGTGGATAGTTATGGAATCCAGAAAAACAGTGGATGCCTCGAGCCGCATCTTGTCCAATGACCAGGATGATGACCTGATTGATCGAAATATACAAGGGATATAGCAGGAATATCAGGGTCTATAAGGATAGATCCAACTTGATTTTTTCGATTTTATCCCTACATTTCGCTTCGGTTATTTCGAAATCTGCAATATTTTTCAGTTTGGCTTTGATGCCAAAATAGAATTTGATCTTGGGCTCGGTGCCTGAAGGACGCACCGTGATCTTACTGCCATCTTCTGTGAAGAACTGCAACACATCCGATTTGGGCATTTCAATGGCCTTGACAGATTGATCAACCATGTTCATCTCTTTTTGCAGTTGATAATCTTTTATCATGACCACTTTCGATTGGTTTATGGTTTTCGGCGGCTTGCTGCGGAAATCAGCCATCATTTGTTTTATTTCGTCAGCACCGGATTTGCCTTTTTTGGTGATTGACAACAGGCTTTCGTAATACATGCCATACTCCTTATATATCTCAAGCAGCAAAGAGTATAGTGACATGCCCCGCTCTTTGGCAAACACGGCCGTTTCGGCTATCATGCAGCATGAAATAACCGCATCCTTATCGCGCACAAAATCGCTCACCAGATAGCCATAACTTTCTTCGCCTCCGCCAATAAAAGTTTTGATTCCCTGCAAATTCTGAATGATCCCGGCAATATATTTGAATCCCGTCAGCACATCAAAATACTCCACCCCGAATTTCTTAGCCATCTCTGCCAGCAGTTCGCTGGTGACTATGGTCTTAACTATGAATTCCTTGCCCTGCAGTTTACCCTCTCTTTTCCACTGTGTAAGCAGGTAATAGATCAGCAAAGATGCGGTTTGATTACCATTCAGCAGCACAAATTCACCTTTGTCGTTTTTCACAGCAATGCCCACGCGGTCGGCATCGGGGTCGGTGGCCAGCACCAGGTCGGCGTTGATTTTTACGGCTTTTTCCATAGCCATAGACAGGGCTGCTTTTTCTTCGGGATTGGGCGATTGTAAAGTAGGGAAGTTGCCGTCGGGTATGGCCTGCTCTTCCACCAGAGTAATGTTCCCAAAGCCATATTCCTTCAGTGCCTGGGGAACCAAAGTAATTCCGGTGCCATGCAGGGCAGTGTAAACTATGCTGAAATCATGGTTCTTTTTGATCAGTTCGGGGATGAACGACAGTTTTTTTACTCTTGAAAGATAAGCGGTATCAACCGCTGCTCCTATCAGTTCAATATTTTCGGGTTTTGCCGTGAACTTAACCAGTTCGGGAGAGGTGATTTTACGCACTTCTTCTATCACATTTTTGTCGTGAGGATTGACCAACTGCCCGCCATCGTCCCAATACACTTTATAACCGTTGTACTCTTTGGGATTGTGAGAAGCCGTGATGACTATACCGCTCTGGCAGCCCAGATAACGAATGGCAAACGATAGTTCAGGCGTAGGACGGAGGTTTGAGAACAGGTATACCTTACAATCGTTGGCCGATAGGATTTCAGCGGCAATTTGTGCAAAGTATTTGCTATTGTTGCGGGAATCGTAAGCGATGGCAATTTTATTCTGTGTTTTGCCGGCGAACATCTTATTCACATAGTGGGCCAGCCCCTGTGTAGCCATGCCCACGGTATATTTATTCATGCGGTTGCTTCCCACGCCCATGATGCCGCGCAGACCGCCTGTACCGAATTCGAGGTCAGTATAGAAGGATTCAAAAAGTTCGGCGGGGTTTTCGTCCATCAGTTGCCTGACCTGTTGGCGGGTTTCGGCGTCGAAGTTTTCGCCCGTCCAGAGTTGGGCCTTTGCCAGAATAGCGCTGTCGATATCGGATAGTTTCATGTTTTGCTGTTTGAATAATCTTCTTCAAAATTAATGATTATTGGCCGATTGGCAAAAGGGGAGGGAAAATATCTTTTGGATTTGTAGCTGAATGCCTAAAAGTTAAAGGCCTGCCCTTTGCTGACAAGCCTTTTCTGTTAAGAGAACACGGGGAAAGCATTTCCCCGATCGGAGTAAGAGGCCTGCCCTGTTCGGAACAAGCCTTTTTAAACTATTAACTATTCGTTATCAACTACTCACTTCCTCCTATTCTTTGACAAACTTCATCGACAAAATATATACCTCAAAAGAAGAAAAACATTTCAACAAATCATTCAAAGTGGATTTTATTTAACTTCTTTTCACCCTTCTGCTCATCATGCCTCCCAATGCATCCCAATGCCTTAGTTTTACATCATCGCTACTAAATTTTAAATTAAGGCTCGGTGATTTCATTTTTAGGTTCGGTGATTTAAAACGATCGTTCGGAAATTGTAAACAACCCTTAGGAAATTTGAAACGACCACTCGATGATTTGAAACGAGCGTTCGGTGATTTGAAATGATCGTTCGGTAATTTAAAACGACTGCTCGATGATTTAAAACAACCCTTTGGTAATTTAAAACGACCACTCGATGATTTGAAACGATCCTTCGGTGAATTGAAATGATGGTTCGGTAATTTGAAAGTAGGTTGTTACAATAAAAAATCAGCAAGCAGGCATTGGATTTGTCTGCACTCTCATGAACAATCTGAGACTAAAATCTTACCGTAAAACCAATTAATGTTTTTTAACTACGACCCTGATGCTTGGGCTCCATTCAGGCGATTTGCTTTCATCAACCAGCAAGCTGTTCTGAAAATACAGCACCTCGCCGGGCGTATTGCCTTTGGATATTTTTAAACTGGTTTTGCTGGCTAATAGTACGGTCCAGTTTTCCTGGTCATAGCTCACGCGCCAGTTGTGAGGACCACGACCTGCGGCAATCAATTTCACTTCGCCTTCCTCGGCTCCATCAACCGCCATGTTTTTTTGCTTATGACGTATAGCCACCTGTTTGACTTCAAAACCGGCATCTGTAATTATAACCGAAGCATTTCGTGGGTCAAGGTCGGCCATTTCCTGTACATTGACTTTCAGAATCCTGATATCGGTTTTGCTTAATCTCCAATAATAGTTTCGGGTTTCGGTGCTTACGGTAGGAGGCTTTGAAGTACAGCCATTTTGTGCATCGCGCAGGTTCTTTGTATCCGTTTCAAAGGTGGCCAGCTTGGGCAGTAAAGCTGCAAAACGCGGGTTTGCCTTCATTTTGTCGTGCGTGGCTATTGCCCAGGGAATATAGTCGTTCACTTTTTTGGGCATTCCAATTACAACCAATGCACGGTACTTCAAATCTGAATCTAATGGAGCCATGACATTAATTTTTGGGGGGTATTTAATGTAGCAAATGTAAGAAATTATTTTTTTCAAACAAAAACAAACCGACAGGTGTATAATTTATTTTTCAAACCAGGCCTATCCGGCTTTTTCCTCAAAGCTGATAGTTTTCGAACTTCGGTCTTCTTAAGTCTTCCGACATAATATTCCAATCCAAATTAAACCTTTCCCCCTTCAAACCATCTAAATCCCATAACAACCCCAAAAAACATGACTAAAAAATACTACCTGCTGAAAGCATTGGCCTCGCTGCTGGCCATGATCTTTGGTTTTTCGGCTACAGTGGCCGCACAATACGGCGTTGTTGAGACCATTTATAAGATCAACGGAAACATCAACGACTTGCTGAGTAAGGTGCCCATTGAAAACATTAAAGTTTCCATGAAAAGTCATGACAATCCTAAAGTCACCACCCAAAGCGACAGCCTGGGGCATTTCGAATTTGAGATGAACCGATGGACCATTGACAATACGTATTATTTTACTGCGGAAGATATGGATGGTAGGGCAGGGGGAGGTGACTACCTTCCTAAAGATACTTCCCTGCGGCTGGCCTACGAAGATTTTCAGCGTGGCGATCCCCGTGGCCAATGGCAGGTGGAAAAAACCTGTCGCTATCAGGTGAATCTGAAATTGCCGAAAGCAGCAGTAGTTGCTGATAAGGTAGATCCACCGTTGCAGCCGCCTGCAGATAGCAACGAGATCAGCCCCAATCCCATACTGCTGCCCAATGATACCCTGCTGTTGAGCCCTGCAGAAGTGGATGCTCAGTATCCCACGGACGAGTGGACCCTGACAGAAGTCTATCCCAACCCCACCAATGGTCTGGTAGAAATAGTAATGGATGTAAAGCTGGCGGAAGAGATTCGTTTGCAACTTTACGACGATACCTACAAGATATTGCTCGAAAGAACCGAACAACTGCAGTCCGGGCGCAATAAGTTTTCCCTCGACCTGAAAGAATATGCTACAGGCAATTATTTCATGGTGATGATACGCAGGGATGATAGGATAGTTAAGAAAATTATTAAGCTTTAATGATACTTAGAGTGTTCTTTGAGTCTTGGAGCCTTTGTGGCGTTTCTTTTTTTGCCACCAAAACACAAAAGCACAAAGATTCACAAAGAAATCAGACCTTTATTAATTACAAATGCTCAGGCCGTAGCAAATCATTAACGGTTTTCACCGGGTTGAAGGTGATGATGGGCACTTCCACAAACACCGTGTTCCATTTGGCCATGGCTCCGTTCCAAAGCCCGGGCAGTTCCTGGGCCTTCAGCGGCTTGCCGTCTTTGGTCTTCAGCGAAATAAATCCTGTGGATGGGTCCACAAAATCGGTGAGGTCGAATTTATTTCCTTGGTAATCCTTAACACTGCACACCAGGTCCACCGGGTTGAAATGAGTTGCTTTGGCAGCAATGCTCTTTTGGTTGGGATGGTTCATATCAATCTGCGACGATTCAATGATCTGCAGGCTGAGGCTGCCATCGGCATCGCGCACTATGAAAGGTCCTCCGCCGGGCTCGCCTTCGTTCTTCACCATGCCGCAAACGCGAATAGGGCGGTTCAGAAGCTTAAAAAGATAAATGATCTTTTCTTCGCGACCTGCACCATAAAAGGCATCGGTGAAGTTGTGAGACATTTCTGTTTTGGCAAAAGTGATGATAATGTTGATGATCTTATCGGCCAGATTCCCAGTTTCCAGTAGTTTCAGAAATTCATTGATGCTGCTCCTGAGTTTCAAAAGGCAACCCGCCAAAGCCATTTTATAAAGATTGGTTTCGGGTCTCAGGCGGTCGGGCACAATATTGTCGATATTCTTGATGAAAACCACGTCGGCTTCGATCTCGTTCAGGTTGTTGATCAGCGCCCCATGCCCTCCCGGACGAAACAGCAGCGAACCGTCGGCATTGCGGAAAGGCTCATTGTTCTCATCCACCGCCAGGGTATCGGTCGAGGGTTTCTGAATGGAATGGGTGATGCGATAGGTAATTTTAAATTTCTCCTCATACATTGGCTGTCTTTGGGTCAGCAGGTCCCTGAACTTCTGAATATGTTCGGGCGAAAGGGTGAAATGAATATGGGCGGAGCGGTCGTTGCCAAAACTGTAGTTGCCGGCTTCCACCAGGTGTTCTTCTATGGCAGTGCGTGAATCGTCGTCATATTTGTGAAATTTTATTAGGGCTTTGGGCAAAGCAGAATAATTAAGGCCGGGCTCGTACAACAAAAAATCGAGAATGGTGTTATAATCATGTTGTTCGAGAGAAGCTTCCGGGCTTTTTCCGTTTTGTTCCATCACGGCTTTCAGGTCGGCATAAAAAGCAAACCGGGTTAAATTCTTAAAAAAATAAGCCACCGAATTGAACCCGTTCTCTTCCTGTATCTGCTGAATTTGCTCCGGCGTGGCCTTATATTCACTGCGAAAAGCGAACAAATGGCTGAACATACGCGTGGCGGCTCCTGAAGCAGGAACAAATTTCAGGGTGGAAATATGAGGCAGATTGTCCTTATAAAATGAGGCCAATTCCTGAATCGCTTCAGGGCTATATCTTTTCATCCCGTTAGTCAGGGTGGCGGGTGCATCCAGGTTGATATAAGGGAAACCCGCTTTGAAATTTGCGATCTGCTGTTCGATGAGGCTGAGGGGGATCTCCCGCTTTTGAATTTCTTTGAGGTCGGTCGAGGTAAACATGTTGAGAATATTGAGTTTTTGTTGGTCTATGATAAAGCATCCATCCCTGCTGTCTTTATACAACAACAGCTAATGTTGGTGATGGTAACAATTTAAAGGACTCTTGCAGAATTATTTCTTCGTATCTTTTTCGCAGCAATTTCCTTCCATCAGAAGGAAGAAAATTCCTGACAGAAAAAAAGTGGAGGCCACGTAAAAGAACTTATACGAATGTGTCACCCCAAACAAAGGATTGATCAGGGAAAAATTAATTACTCCCAAAATGATCATAAGAGCGGCAATAGCTGCTGATATCCAGGCTGCAATTTTCATAGCTTTGTTATTAATTGGTAAATTTTTCATAAAAATACGAATAAAAAATTGAGTGTAAATAATCAAAAAGAAAATTTAACTGCTTTCGGGATATTTCAGGCTCGAAAATACAGAATGGGAATGGTCAATTCCTGATTAGGCAATTATGGCAGAATAAACAGGGACAAGCCTTAATTCGGACTTTTTGTCAGTATTTTCATAAAAGCATCAAAATTGCAGGGTTGTAAAGCTGATAAAATCCGGTTCTGAAAATTAATTTTTGTGAACAGTTTGCTATCAAAACATAAAATGATTACTTTTGACTAAATTAATTTCAATCAACAGTTTAACACAAACGAAACACTATGGATTGTCCGGTATGTAAAAAATCAATGCTGGTGCTGGAACTGCAGCAAATCGAGATAGATTATTGTCAGCAGTGCAGCGGAATATGGCTTGATGGAGGTGAACTGGAGTTGTTATTAGATGATAATCAAGAAAAGAAGAAACTGCTCGATTCATTCCATGTCGATGCCAATAACCCTGAAAAGAAATATCGTTGTCCCAAATGCACCAAAAAAATGAACAAAGTATTTGTGGGTGAAGGTAAAAAGGTGTTGGTTGATAAATGCCGTAAAGACCACGGCATCTGGTTCGATCAAGGTGAACTTCACCAGGTGGTTGCGTTGGGGAGCATGGATAAAAATAATAAAGTAGTTCAATTATTGAACGATATGTTCGAATATAAATTAAAAAACTAATAAAAAACAGGAGGAAAAATTATGATTGCTTTATGGATTGTTCTTGGAATTATTGTAATTCTGGTATTTATGGTTATCGGAATTTACAATTCGCTGATTCAGTTAAGAAATCAGGTAAAAAATGCATGGGCACAAATTGATGTGCAATTGAAACGTCGTCATGATCTGATACCCAATCTGATCGAAACCGTAAAAGGTTATATGACACACGAACGCGGTACTTTTGAAGCCATCACACAGGCTCGCAGCAATGCTATGAGTGCCACCACCATTGCCGATAAAGTAAAAGCCGAAGGTGTATTAGGTGGTTTGATGGGCCGCTTGCAGGTGGCTGTGGAAGCCTATCCTGAACTGAAAGCCAACCAGAATTTTCTGGCTTTGCAGGAAGAGCTGACCTCAACCGAAAACAAAATTTCGTATTCACGTCAGGCATACAACGATTCGGTTCTTTTCTATAATAACAAGAAACAGGTGTTCCCCTCGAATATGATAGCCGGAATGTTCAATTTCCAGGATGAAGTATTCTTTGAAATACAGGATCAGGCCGAAAAAGCAGTTCCAAAAGTAAGTTTTCAATAAGTTAGAACCCTTTGGAATATGTGGGAACTCATTAAAGCCAATCAACGCAAATCGGTCTTCCTGTTTGTCATCATGGGAATCATACTGATTGCGCTGGGTTTTGTTATCGGACTTGGATTCGATCCTGAAGGTAATGGGAGTGGAGCCATTTTCGGCATAATCATAGCATTGGCAGTTTGGTTTATAATGTCGTTGGTGGCCGTGACAGCAGGAAGTTCTATCATGCTGGCTGCCAGCAATGCCAAGGAGGTCACTCCCGATGTGCATCCTCAGTTGTTCAACGTGGTCGACGAAATGCGCATAGCGGCAGGCATGAACAAAATGCCGAAGGTGTATATCATCAATACCGATGCCCCCAATGCTTTTGCAACAGGTATGAGTCCGGATAAAGCTGCTGTGGCCGTTACGGCCGGATTGCTTGCCAAACTCAACCGCGACGAATTACAGGGTGTGATGGCTCACGAAATGTCGCATGTGATTAATCGTGACGTGCGTTTCATGACCCTTGCCGGTGTGATGCTGGGAGCTATCGTAATTATTTCGGAAATATTTTTGCGAAGTTTGCTTTTTAGAGGAGTAGGAGGTGGTAAAAAAGAGGGTGGACAGGCTCAGATCATCATCATGGTGATCGCTTTGGTGTTTGCCATTCTGGCCCCGATTCTGGCCCAGTTGTTATACTTCTCTATTTCGCGCAAACGCGAATACCTGGCCGATGCTTCAGCAGTTCGCCTGACCAGATATCCCGAAGGACTGGCTTCTGCTTTAGAGAAGATTTCCGGTTCAACTATTGATATGCCTATGGCTAATAAGGTAACCGCTCCTATGTATATCTGCAATCCTTTGAAGAAAAAGGGAATGAAGGTGTCTGATCTGAGTAGCACGCATCCCCCAATATCCGAACGTATCCGCATACTGCGCGAAATGTCAGGAGGGGCTGGTTTGGTTAACTATCAAAACGCTTTCAGCAAGATAACCGGCAAAAAGAATGTGATTCCTCAAGGCGAACTGAGCAAGAATGAGGATATTGGAATGAGAATGGGAATTGCGGCCGAAGTTATGGATAATAAAACCACTACCCGCGATATGAATGATATTATGATGAGGGTCGATAACTATACTTTTATTAATTGCACTTGTGGTATGAAAATTAAGATACCTGCCGATTTTACAGCGGATATGGCTTATTGTCCCCGATGTGGCAAAGGACATCCAATAACCTAATTTTCTTTTTCCTGACATAGCAAGAAACTTTCTCAAAACAATCTCCTTACAGTATTTACAATACTTCTTCATCTATAAAACATTCTACCTTTATAAGGCATTAGAAGATATAGTTTGATATCTTAAAGAGTGAAATTCCGGAAAATCATTGTATCTTTGCAATTAAATAGAGAAAAATGAACCTGGTTAAGAAATCGCTTGTTATAATTTGTTTGATAGCTTTTGCCATCAGCACTACAGGCATATCTTTTCAGAGACATTCATGCCGCATGTCGGGCACCACTAAAGTGGCCTTATACCCTGAACTGTTTGGAAATGTGGAATCATGCTGCCTTTCATTCCATCCTGCGTCCTTGCCTGATTCGCATTCCATCGACAAAATACCATGCTGCAAAAATGATTTCACTTATTCTCGCATCACCACTTTTTTCAGTCAGACCTTCAGAACTAACATCATTATCAAAGTATTATATTGCCTTCCGGGCGCTCAATGGATTCAAACAAAGCTGGTTGAAATCACACAGATAAAGGTTTTGACCGACTATCAGCCCCCTCCCCTTATTTTATTCGGCACAAAACTGCTTCATTTCTTTCAAAATATAAAAATTGCCTTGCCTTATTAACTCTTTTTAAAAGGGTTTAGCATAACTGTTACTTTTTAAATTTTACAGATCCCATTAAGGAATCTGTCAACTAACATTTAACCAATAAGGCAAAAAATGAAAAACAAGATAATAATTGCAGCTATTCTAATATTAATCAATACTGCCGCAGCTTTTTCACAATCCATTTCAGGTGTGATTTATGATAGCAAAGATAAAAAACCAATACCGGGTGTGACCATATATTGGCACGGCACCTCCAAAGCCACCTCGACGGATGCATCCGGAAAATTTAAGATCAGTTGGCAGGGTATCACCGATTACCGTCTCATCTTTAGCATGCTCGGTTATAAGACAGATACACTGCCGGTTTCTACCTTAGAATCGAAGATCACTCACGAAATGACCCAAAGCAATCTGCAACTGTCACAGGTAGAAATAAATGATAAGCTGGATGGAACCTATATATCGAAGATGGATCCGCGCAAGACACAAATAGTAACTACCACCGAATTATACAAAGCCGCCTGTTGCAATCTCTCGGAGAGCTTCGAGACTAATGCTTCGGTCGATGTATCATACAGCGATGCCATCACCGGGGCCAAACAAATTCAACTCTTGGGTTTATCCGGGATCTACAGCCAGATTCAAACCGAAAATATTCCGCTGATACGCGGATTGGCTTCATCCTATGGCCTGAATTATATTCCCGGTTCATGGATGCAGTCTATTCAGATATCCAAAGGGACATCCTCGGTGATCAACGGTTATGAATCAGTGACCGGACAGATCAATATCGAATATAAAAAACCTGCCCATTCTGAAAAGTTCTTTGTGAATATTTACGGAAATGATAAAACCCGTATTGAGGCCAACCTGAATGCTTCTTTTCACCTGAGCGAACGCCTCACAACCATGATAATGCTTCATGGCGATTATTTCAATAAGGAAATCAATAAAATTGATTCAACGACCATCAATGCAGTGAATGTGGATGATATGAGCCTGGTCAAAGACAGTGAAGGGAATCAGGTTTATTCGAAGAAACCCGATAATTTTCTGGATATTCCCAAATTATCCACCATCAATGTTTTTAATCGTTGGGATTATTCTGTCCCTAATAAACTTTGTTTGCAAATGGGTATCAAATATTTGTATGAGAACAGAAACGGTGGAACGACTGATTTCGACAAGAAAACCTTTAACCTGGATACAGCCGCCATCAACAGCATGACCTTCCCTTATGGATTTGGTATGAAGACAAGCCGTGCCGAAGTTTTCTCGAAGAACGGATTTATGTTTCCCGGTAAACCCTGGAAGAGTGTGGGCGTGATATTATCAGGAATATACCATGACCAAAAAGGTTATTTTGGAGTGAACCATTATCTGGGCATAGAAAAAAGCCTGTATGGTAATATTATTTATGCGTCAATTTTCGGAAACACCAACCATAAGTTCTCTACAGGGGCCAGTTTCCTATACGATGACTTTATTGAGAACTATAAGCAGATACAATTCACTTATATCTACCAGACGTTAGCTCAAGGCAGCCCTGTGAGCATGCACGATGTAGTTACTTTGTCGCCTTCCACCAGGTTAGATCCTGTCATCTATTCACTAAACCGGTCAGAAGCTGTGGCAGGTGCATTTTTTGAATATACTTACAGCCATGTCGATAAGTTTTCCTTGATATTGGGTCTAAGGGCGGATTACAGCAACCGCTATGGTTTATTTTTCACTCCTCGTACCAATATAAAATGGCAGATCGTAAAGAATCTTACCCTGCGCGCCTCGGCAGGACTGGGTTATCGCTCTGCCAATATCATCTCTGAAAATTTATCTATACTCGCCTCACAAAAGGTAATACAGATTCAAGGTCCACTCCATCAAGAAATGGCGGCTAATTATGGTATGAACCTGGTGAAGGAATTTCAGATCGCAAAAAGAAAGGCCGAGATAGATATCGATGTTTATCGTACCGATTTCTTTAATCAGATAGTGGTGGATCTTGATACGGATCCTGCCATTGCTAATTTCTATAACCTGAATGATAGCGCCGGCAAGTCGTTCTCGAACAGCTACCAAATTCAATTTTCTTTCGAGCCCGTGAAGAGTTTCACGATTCTGACAGCTTTCAGAGTAAACGATGTTAGGCAGACCACCCAGGGTATATTACAGACCAAAGCATTTACACCTAAATACAAGGGGTTGCTTTCGATGAGCTATGCCACGCGGTTCGAGAAGTGGAAATTCGACTTAACGGTGCAACTGAATGGACCCTCGCGCATTAGTGATCAAACTAAAATGCCTGGTATAGTGAAACGTGATTATACCCATTCACCTGTTTATACAATATTCAACGCCCAGATCACTAAAAGGTTCAAGCACGAAATCGATTGCTACCTGGGTGTGGAAAACCTGCTCAACTTCAGACAAAAAGACCCTATCACCGAAGCCTTTTTGCCCTATCATACCCATTTCGATACCGGTATGACCTGGGGGCCAACTACAGGACGATTGATATATGCCGGATTGAGGTTTAAGATTAAATAAAAGGGGGTAAATTGCTATAGAATTGTATAGTCAGAGTGTCAGCTTTTACTTGTAGGGTTTCCCCAGTCTTAAAACTAATACAGGATTAATGCTTGCAATTACTGTGATCACCTTCTTGCTTCTTGCAGCAAGCCGGAAGTTTTTCATAAGCAGCCATATTTGCTTTCGTATCATCAGCATCATAACCCAGATTGTTAATGATTGTACGAATCTTATTTTCGTCGGTTTTCGACGGGTTATATACCACAGTTAGAACTTTGGTTTGCAGATCAAGTGTCGATTTTTTTACACCGGCTTCATAGGCAAAAGCTCCTTCTATCCTGTCTTTACACATCCCGCACTGGGCTGAGGTTTGTATCTTTATTTCTTTGGTGTTCTTTTGTGAAAAACCGCAGGCTGAGACCATCATTAATATGGTCATCATCAGAGAAAAGGTCAATAGATTTTTTGTTTTCATAATTTTAGTTTTTATTTTTTGATTATTAAATTAATTCAATTTCGAATCCTGTGTTGTCAACAATGTCAATAATTTCAGAAGATTTAATATCTTCTGCAACCACTTTCAAAATCTTGTCAGGATTATCCAGATCAACTTCCCATGAAGTAATTCTTTTTTCCTGATCAAGAATAGGTTTCACACGGGAAAGACAACTGTTGCAATTGATACTGGTTTTAAAAATATAAGTGTTCATTTAATTCATTTGATTTTAGCACGTAAGTCATGTCAAAAACTCTGCCACAAGGTCAATCATTTTCTGACATTTATCATTCACTATGCAAAATAACTGCAAAAAAGGATAGGAAGGAGTGTATTGCAGTTTTACTGTTTCTTATAGCAATCAATGAACATTTACTTGTTGTTCTGATCGGGATGGTGACTTCCCATAAAGGAGTGGTGACTTCCCTTAAAGGAATGGTGACTTCCCTTAAAGGATTAGTGACTACTCTTAAAGGAGTGGTGACTACTCTTAAAGGAGTGGTGACTTCCCTTAAAGGAGTGGTGACTTCCCTTAAAGGTGTGGTGACTTCCCCTAAAGGAATGGTGACTTCCTTTAAAGGAGTGGTGACTACTCTTAAAGGAGTGGTGACTACTCATACAGGAGTGGCGACTTCCCCTAAAGGAGTGGCGACTACTATTAAAGGAGTGGTGACTTCCCTTAAAGGCATGTTCGCTTCCCTGGTAGGAGGAATCACTATTCCATAAGCACTAGGTACATCTGAAAAAGTTTTTTACCTTTTTTATTGATCTTTTTTACTTTCGTTTTCCTGTAATTTCAAATTACATGGTACTCAATTCAGATTTTTATTTAATTTTGTAGCAATGAAATGGTTCAGTTGCATTCTTGCCCTTTACATTATTAGTCTTTGTGCCTTTCCTTGCCAGGATAACGGAGAGCATTCCGAATTTTCGATAACTTCTGTTCATGCTGAAAGAACGTGTGATGGGCATCATGATTCTGATTGCTGCCATAAATGTTCCCCCTTTTGTTTCTGTAATTGCTGCCAGGTAAACACAGTGGTATCATTGCCACTATATTTGCAGTCCATCATAACCATTCCTTATGTTCGTTTCACTGCCTACATTGAATCTAAAATGCCTGAAGTTGCAGTAATGATCTGGCAACCGCCTAAAATTCAATCATAAGCTTCCAGGTTGTGTCATTGCTTTGTTCGTAGATTACTTAGCGTAATCCGGATATTAATATTCCATTCTCAGCAACCTGATCCCCTTTACTATTTTCCTTATTAAATTATTAATTTTCAGGTTATGATAGAAAAAATTATAAACTTTTCGATCAACAATAAAATTATCATCGGCATTTTTGTCCTGGCATTGATTGTATGGGGAGCCTTCTCCCTGAAACAATTGCCCATCGATGCCGTGCCGGATATTACCAATAACCAGGTGCAGATCATTTCTGTAGCACCTACCCTGGCGGCCAACGAAGTTGAACAATACATAACTGCCCCCATTGAAATTTCAGTGGCGAATATCCCTGACCAGGTTGAACTCCGGTCTATATCGAGGCTTGGTTTGTCAGTTGTTACTGTGGTTTTTAAAGACCATGTGGATATGTACTGGGCCAGACAGCAGATCTCGGAAAAACTGAAAGAAGCGGTAGAATTGATCCCGGAAGGGGTTACCACACCCGAATTGGCTCCAATCTCCACTGGATTAAGCGAGATATACCAATACACTCTCAATGTCAAACCCGGCTATGAGAACAAATATAATGTGATGGATCTCCGTACCATTCAGGATTGGATAGTGAGGCGAGAAATGCTGGGCACTCCGGGTGTAGCTGATGTAAATAGCTATGGCGGATTTCTGAAACAGTATGAAGTTTCGGTGAATCCCGAAAGGTTAAGAGCAATGAATATTACGCTTACAGAAATATTCACAGCTTTACAAAACAACAATCAAAACACCGGCAGTGCCTATATTGACAAAAAGCCACAGGCCTACTTTATCAGGGGCATAGGATTGATTACCTCTATAGAGGATATCAATAATATCGTGGTTAAAACAACTGCGGAGGGTTTGCCGGTATTGATCAGAGATGTTGCAAATGTGCAGTTTGGAAGCGCTCCCCGTTATGGCGCTTTCATGGTCGATACCACCGGTGAAGGAGTTGGGGGAGTGGTAATGATGCTCAAAGGGAAAAATGCTTCGGAGGTGATTGACGGGGTTAAAGAAAAGATAAAGATCATAGAGAAGTCTTTACCCGAAGGAGTTGAGATCGCGCCTTTTTATGACAGGACCGATCTGGTTGACCGCGCTGTGGGAACTGTTTCAGAGAACCTTATACTCGGTGGCCTCATCGTAATATTTGTTTTGGTTATGTTCCTGGGCAATTTCCGGGCAGGTTTGATAATTGCCTCGGTAATTCCTTTGTCCATGCTCTTTGCTATCTCGCTCATGAATCTTTTTGGAGTATCCGGTAACCTGATGAGTTTGGGAGCAATAGATTTCGGACTCATTGTTGATGGTGCCGTGATCATCGTGGAAAGTGTGGTGCACCGCATCACACAAAGCAAGACGCATCATATGGGCATTGCCAGGCTATCGGCAAAGCAGATGGATCATGAAGTGCTTAGTTCCACAAAAAGAATGATGAATTCTGCTACTTTTGGCCAGATCATAATTTTGATAGTTTATTTGCCCATATTGGCTTTGGTGGGTATTGAAGGTAAAATGTTCCGCCCTATGGCTGAAACCGTAACCTTTGCCATTTTAGGAGCCATGATACTATCGCTTACTTATGTTCCCGTTGCTTCGGCTTTGTTTCTGAGCCGCAAAACCGTTCATAAAAAGAATATCTCCGATAAATTGCTCAACCGTATGCAAAAAGCGCTCAACCCGCTTTTGAATTTCTCTTTGAAACACAAAATTTCTGTGGTAATAATATCGGTGGTGGTGTTCGTTGGCAGTTTGTTTTTATTCAATTCGCTTGGCGGTGAGTTTATTCCTCAATTGGAGGAAGGCGATCTGGCTGCGGGTGTTATGACCCTGCAGGGAGGCTCTTTGACCAATACCATGGAAGCTGTTGAGAAGGCCAATAAAATACTGATGTCAGAATTTCCTGAAGTGAAACATGTGGTTTGCAAGATAGGAACGGGAGAAATTCCCACCGATCCCACTCCCATGGAAACGGGCGATTACATCATTGTGATGAAAGACAAAAAGGAATGGACCAGTGCGAAGACCCGTGAAGAAATGATGGAAAAAATGCAGTTGGCTCTATCCGATCTCAAAGGAGTGGTTTTCACCCTGCAACAACCCATCCAAATGCGATTTAACGAACTGATGACGGGTTCAAAGCAGGATGTAGCCATAAAGATATTCGGCGATAACCTTGATACTCTGGCTTCAATAGGAAATCAAATTGAGAAACTGGTCAGTCCAATAGAAGGAGTGGAAGAAATCAATGTTGAAAAAGTCACAGGGTCAGGTCAGGTTCAGGTGATCTACGACAGGAAGAAAATTGCACAATATGGTGTGAATATTAACGATATCAATAATCTTTTGAAAACGGCTTTTGCCGGCAGTGTGGCAGGAGTGGTGTACGATGAAGAAAGACGCTTCGACCTCGTGGTTCGTTTTGATAAAGATTACCGTAATGATATCAATTTCATAAAAAGCCTCTCGGTGCCTTTGCCCAATGGCAATCATATCACCTTAGATCAGCTTGCTTCGGTGGATATTAAAACCGGTACGGCTCAGGTGTCGCGCGAAAGTACCAAACGCCGTATTTCAGTAAGTTTTAATGTGCGTAACCGCGATGTGCAATCTATTATTGAGCAGATAAGCCCTATGATTGACAAAAAGATCAAAAGACCTCCCGGCTATTATATTACCTATGGAGGTCAGTTTCAAAACCTGGTGGCAGCCAAAGAAAGATTGGCCATTGCCGTTCCTGTGGCTTTGCTGTTGATCTTTATTTTGCTCTTCTTCACCTTTAAATCCTTAAAACAAACCCTGCTGATTTATTCAGCGGTTCCACTGGCCCTGATGGGAGGAGTGGTTGCCTTATTTTTACGGGATATGAATTTCAGTATCTCGGCCGGTGTGGGTTTCATTGCTTTGTTTGGTGTCGCCGTACTTAACGGAATAGTATTGATAGCTGAGTTCAACCGGCTGGAAACAGAAGAAGGCATTACCGATATTTACGAACGCGTGAAAAAAGGTATCCATACCCGATTGAGGCCTATCATAATAACTGCTGCTGTTGCTTCCCTGGGTTTTCTGCCTATGGCACTTTCTTCTTCCGCGGGAGCTGAAGTACAGAAACCTTTGGCAACAGTGGTCATTGGCGGATTAATTTCGGCCACACTTCTCACCCTGATTGTTTTGCCTGTGCTTTACATACTGTTTTCCGCTAGAAGAAAGAAAGAAAAGTCTGTGGTTCCCATAGCTACAATAATGGCTTTTATTCTCGGTTTACTCTCCATCTTCGGTTTATCAGTTCCGGCTAATGCCCAAAACCAAATGCCTAAAATCTACACCTTACAACAGGCCAAGGATCAGGCGCTGGCAAACAACGGCAATATACGTTCGGCAGCTTTGCAGGTTGATTATCAAAAGAAGTTGAAAACGGCCGGGTGGGAGTTCGATAAAACCTCTGTGGAATATTCCTACGCTCAGACCAATTCGTTTGCAAAAGATAATGGCATTACCATTTCGCAATCCTTCCCTTCGGTGTTTCAAAACATAGGTCGGCTGAAACTGGCCGGCGCCTATGTTAAGAATGCCGAATACGGACTTTCGCTTTCTAAAGCCGAAATTATCAGCAATGTAAAATCGGTATATTATCAGCTTGCTTATAGTCATTCACATCTGCGTTTGCTTTTGTATCACGATTCTCTTAACACCAATTTTCTCAGGGCTGCTGAGCTTAAATCGGAAAAAGGTGAAAGTCCTTTACTCGAAAAGGTGGCGGTTCAGGCTCATGCCGTTGAAATAAAAACCCTGATCAACCACGTCAGATCGGATATTGTGATCTACAAACAGCAACTGCAGGTACTGATAGGGGAAAAGAGCCCCCTGTCTATTGCCGATACGTTGTTGTATAAGATCGATTTTACTTTTATCCCCGACACGGCTGCCATTTCGGCCAATCCTTCCCTGGCCATGATGAAACAACAGGTAGAGATCAGCCGGAGAGAAACCCTGGTGGAAAGGCTTCAACTGATGCCCGACATTTCCATAGGATATTTTAATCAGTCGAACAAGGAACTTGACAATTCGTATCGTTTTTCGGGTGTACAGGCGGGTATTTCCATTCCCCTGCTGTTTGGTTCGCAGGCAGCAAAGATAAAAGCTTCCAGGATCAATGAGCAGATCGCCCAAAGCAACCTCGAATATTATCACTCGGTGGTGAACGGCGAATTGCAAACCCTTTTGCAGCAATACCTTCAATTCAAAACCAATATCGATTATTACGAAAACACTGCATTGCCACAGGCCGATCTCATTATAAAACAATCGGGCAAAAGCTATATGGCCGGCGATATTGATTATTTTGAGTACAGTCTGAACCTCGATAAGGCGCTGGAGATCAAATCGAACTACTTGCTGACTTTGAACGATTACAATCAGTCGATCATCGCTATCGATAAAATTGTAGGTAAAACGAAGTAATTTAAAACACATCATTATGAACTTTTTAAATCAAAATAAAATGAAAACCAAATTGTTTTTACTACTCTTTGTCCCGGTTTTTATCGCAGCGGGTTGCGGCAATAAGAACAAAGCAACGGAAGAAAGCAGCGAACACGAAGTGTTACCTGAAAATACCGTTGAAATGAATGATGTCCAGATCAAAACGGCAGGTATTACCCTTGGCAGCATTGACCGCAGAATGCTGAATACGGAACTGAAGGTAAACGGGCTGGTGAATGTTACCCCTCAAAACCTGGTGTCGGTTTCAGCCATTATGGGTGGCTACATCAAGAGTTTCGGACTGGTACAGGGCAGCCCCATTGCCAAAGGACAACTGATTGCTGTGCTGGAAAATCCTGAATTTATCGAACTGCAGCAAAACTACCTGGAAAGCAAAAGCAAACTGGAGTATGCCGAAACGGAATACAACCGACAGAAGGAACTGTTCAAAGAAAATGTGAATTCAGCCAAGACCTATCAGCTGGCCATGTCGGAATACAAAGGCTTGCAATCGAAAGTATTTGCTTTGGAGCAGAAACTGAAACTGATCGGTATCAATGCCGGAAACCTGCAATATGAGAAGATATCGGGCAGTATTTCCATAGTTTCGCCCATCAGCGGCTATGTGAAGACGGTTAATGTGAACATCGGCAAATACGTGAATCCCACGGATGTGATCGTAGAGATCATCAACACCCAAAACATGACGCTGGAACTGACGGTTTTTGAAAAAGATATCAATAAGGTTTCCATTGGTCAGCAGATCAGTTTTACGGTGCCCGATATTCCTGATAATGTTCTCCATGCTAAAGTTTACCAGGTCGGCAAATCGATCAACAACGATAAAACCATAAAGGTATATGCCACCATCGATAACGATAAAAACAACCTCTTGCCCGGTATGTTTGTTAATGCAACCATCAGCAAGGCCAATGATTCGGCTATGGTGCTGCCCAACGAGGCAGTGCTTTCGTTTGAGGATAAGAACTACATTTTTATCTTCTTCGAAACAAAAAAAGAGGGCGACAAGATGGTGACCCTGTATAAACTGATAGAAGTGGGTAAAGGGGTCTCGGCGGATGGTTTCACCGAAGTGATCTTGCCCAATGGTTTTGATCTGCAGAAAAGTCGTATTGTTATTAAAGGAGCTTATAATTTGCTTTCAGCTATGAAGAATGCAGGGGATATGGCCTGCTGATGCTTAATACAATATTTCTCTTCCTGTCTTATTTTATGACAAGCACCTTTTTGGTAAAAGAAGTGTTCCCTGCTTTCAGCAAACAGAAATAGGTACCGGAAGCCAGATTCTGTATATCAAAACTGACCTTATAGCTGCCGGGATCCATGGGTTTGTTGATAAGCAGCTTTTCGGTTTTTCCGCTGCTGTTAAGCACCTGCAGCATTATGCGTGCCTCCTTATCCAACATAAAGCTGATGGTAGCTGAATTTACCGCAGGGTTGGGAAATATATCGTCAAGTTGGGTTGCCAGGTGTGAGGAGGCATCATATTCGGTTTCCGATGCATTGATTCCGTGAGGTCCTGCTCCAAAGGGTGTTACTCCATGACAAACGGAACATTTATTTAAAGTGCCGGGATATCCCTGCAGCATAGTATTCTGAATGTTGTCATTGGCTTGCAGAGTAGGCAAAATAGCATGAGGGGAACCATGACAGGCGCTACAATAAAGACCTCCATGTCCCTTCGAATTCCTGAACAACTGACTTGTATCAGAAGCATAGGCAGGTCCGTGGCAAATTGAAATGCCGCAATCAGGTTCTTCCAGCCAGGCTTCGCGGCCGAGGTTAATGGTACCGGCAATATGTTCCATGGTGCCATGACAATCCTGGCAAACAATGCCTATATGGCTCATCACATCACGAAAACATTGAGTATTTGGTCCCGGATGGCATTTATAGCAATTATTGGTTTTGTTGGCATGTGATCCATGTATTACTTCTGACAAAGAAGATATGCCGGTTGTTCCGGGTTTTAACAGTGCGTTATCCTTATGACAATTGGAGCATAACATAGGAGTTATTGTGGGATTATAGCCCGCTACCATATCGTGGCTCGAAAGTATCTGTGATTCACTGGTATGGCAGCCTCCGCTGACACAGCTTATTTCGTTTGATACAGGAATCACCGAAAGGGTAGAGGTAAGGAGGGCGTTGGTACTATCAAAGACCTTTAGCAGGGCGAGCTGATAAGTATGTTCGGCAAGCAGGTCGTTATCGGGGTAGGGTGTAAGCGGAATCCCATCTATATAGAAGGCATTTCCTGTTTTTTTCATGCTCCCCGATAGTCCCACCCCGGTCAAACCTATATTATCCGTAAGGGTCATGCCGAAAAGTGAATTTACCCAGGTCCAGAAATCAGTTTTCCCAACAGAATAAGTGTTTCCTGGAATTTCGTAGGTCACTTTATAACCATTGGTCAGAATCTGGGGCATATGCTCATTATCGCCTGTTTTGATCAGTTGGGCATACTGATTGTTGTAAGGCGGTAAAATGCAGAAATTCCCGAAATAACGGTTGGCACAGTGCATTCCCAGATCGTTCCATCCGATCACTATATAAGCGGGTTCTTTTGGGGTTTGTGTTGCGGTTTTTAGACCGGTTGAAGAGAACATGGATGAAAAAATTACCATTGTCATGACAGCGGTAATTGAAATGAAAATATACTTTCTCATAGCATTTAACATTTTGAGAATGAATAATTTGTCAGCCGTAAAGATAAGGAAAAAAAACAAAAAAAGCAAGTAATTTCTTATCTTTTTTCAAAGAAATTGGAAAGTAAATTAATATTCAATGAATTACAGCTTCATACTATGGTACTAATTAATCCCGACTCAACTTAAGGAACAACAAAACACAAAAAAATGAAAAATAAATTTCAAATTCTATAATACAATTATCAAAATGAATATTTCTTCAACCCTTTAATTCTAACCTGTCTGCACAGTAATAATTATCTTAATTACTGCATAAATACAACAGTATAGAAGACTTCGGACATAGTTGATATGCTTTCTCACCCATTTGAAAAGGTGTGCCCCCCCAGTAAAATAAATTGTTCAAAAACCAAAAGGCTTTCATTTCATCAATGAAAGCCTTTTGGTTCTAAATATTACGCCGAATTTCACAGTTTAAACATCTTAAACGGATTCAGGTTAAAATGATCTGTATTCATGGAAGTCTCATCGGGATCACCTCCCGGGTTAGCCGACATCATTACCAGCGATATCTCT
>CAYXXU010000005.1:0-79451 GCA_964469155.1 uncultured Bacteroidales bacterium | reverse complement strand
GGCTTAAGCTGACATTAATAAATCTTTCGGTCTTATAGCCGAAAGTAGTTTAATTTCAAATGGTATTTTATCTAAGGAAATAGCTAATCATGATTTAATTAACCTTGCTTCACTTGCAAAAATTGATTTATCGAATAAAGAAAGAGAATTTTGTAATAAGGCAGTTCGGGCAATGACAGTTGATTTTAGATATCCTGTAGCAAAAAAGAAGGAAAAAATATACGGGTTTATAGTTGGGAGTGACAATTATACTGATGTATTTACAAATTTATATAACAGGCTTTATCCTACAATTTATCAAATTTCCGGTCGGACAAAATAGCCTGGGCTACCAATATGCCGCCCCGATGGGGCTTGAAAGATAGACGAAAGATGACATTTAAGTCCGTTGGCTGAAGCCAACGGCAATGAGAAAATGGGACCATTGTGACGGATGCGACCATTGATTGGGATTCTTGGTGAATCTTGGTGTCTTTGTGGCATTTCTATTTTTTTTCGTTGCGGATGCAGGCATCTCTTTTTTTACCCCACCCTCGGATCGGCATGTACAGGCAGTTTGGCCATTTTCTCTACCTCCATACTGGGGAAACCAAAATCTTCCACTATCTTACCCAGCAACAGGTACACCCCGCCCCCGGCAAAAGGATAGGCTTTAAGGCATGGCGGAAAATGAACGGTATCGAAAAAATTGCCCTCTTCGTCCAGGAAAGTGCCGAAAGCCATGGTGTCGCCTTTTACGGTACGCACCCATTTGTAAGTAACATAATTGCCCATCATGCGCACTTTTTCCCCCAAATGCTCCAGCATGCCAGAAGCTTTGCATGCGCAGCGTTGCTTTGTTTTCAGCAGTTCGAAAGGCGTATGCGTAACCGTAAATTCCAGGAATTCCAGTTCGTCGTACACATCTTCCACCTCGCTGTGTGCCAGTTTCGGAATTTCCCAGGGCGGAAGCGCCACAGTGAACAGCCGGGTATTGATATCGGGTTGCTTCCCCCTGTCCTTATCGAAAAGCATATGCGCCTGCCACAACAGATGTCGCTTATCGGCCCCGGTAAAACGGAGCGCATTGATGCGTATCAGTATTATTAAGGCTTCGAGGCCAATGTGTGTGCGTTGAATAAAATCCTCGAGGCTGAGATAATCGCCCCGGTGGTCGCGTTCGTCCACAATGGTTTCGGCCACCTGGCTGTCGAGCGATTTGATATGGATAAACCCCAGGTACACATCCGTTCCGTAAAGGGTAGTCAGCACCGTACTTTTGTTCACACAGGGCAGGTGAATGGTGCCTCCGGCTTTGCGTGCCTCGTTCACATAAACCCTGGTGGAATAAAATCCACCGAAATTGTTGATCACGGCCACCATAAACTCCAATGGATAATAGGTTTTCAGAAACAAACTCTGAAAACTTTCCACGGCATAGCTTGCCGAATGGGCCTTGCTGAAACTGTAGCCGGCAAACGATTCAATTTGCCGCCACACTTCACGGCTCAAAGCATCGGGATAGTTCATGGCGCGGCAATGGGCATAATATTTTTCGGAAATCTCTTCCAGATGCTTTTTATTGCGTGTTTTTCCGCTCATCATGCGGCGCAGCACATCGGCATCGGCCAGGTCGAGGCCGCCGAAATGATGCCCTACTTTCAATACGTCTTCCTGATACACCATCACGCCGTAGGTTTCTTTCAACTGCGCTTCCATAATGGGATGCAGATATTTGAAATCGTTGGGATGATGATAGCGGTGAACAAATTCCTTCATCATGCCGCTGCGCGCCACCCCCGGACGGATGATGGAACTGGCAGCCACCAGGGTGATATAATTATCGCAGTGCAGCTTTTTCAGCAAACCCCTCATAGCAGGACTTTCTATATAGAAGCACCCTATGGTGTCGCCCGACCGGAGTTGTTGTTGCACGGTTCGGTCGGTTTTAAATTTCTGAACTTCGTGCACATCGACCTTTATACCCCTGTTTTTGTAAATAATTTGTGCCGCATCTTTAATATGCCCTATGCCCCGCTGGCTCAATATATCCAGTTTTTCGAAGCCTATATCCTCGGCCAGGTACATATCGAACTGGGTGGTGGGAAATCCCTTGGGAGGCATATCTAATGCCGTATAGCAAGTGATGGGTTCTTCCGAGATCAGAATGCCGCCTGCATGAATGGTGCGGAGGTTGGGAAAATCTTCTATGGCCCCGTAATGTGCCATGATATCGCGGCAAATCTCGTTCTCATTCAGGGGCGAGTTGGGAAATTTTATCAGGCGGTCGATATCTTCCTTGGGCAAACCATACACCTTCCCCATTTCGCGTATAATGGAACGATCCTTAAAAGTAGACATGGCTCCCAGCAATGCGGTATGCTTGTGGCCATATCGTTTAAAAATATACTCTATTACCTGATCGCGCTCTTTCCAACTATAATCGATGTCGAAATCGGGAGGCGATTTGCGTTTGGGATTCAGGAACCTCTCAAAATACAGATCCAATTCGATGGGGCAAACATCGGTGATGCGGAGGCAATAAGCCACCACACTGTTGGCGCCGCTCCCCCTGCCTACATGATAAAATCCGCAATGCATTGAATAGCGGATGATGTCGGCAGCAATTAAAAAATACGACGAAAACCCCAGCTTATCGATTATATCAAGCTCATTGCGTATACGCTCCCTGGCAACTTTGTGGTGCAGGCCGTAACGATATTTCATACCATCATAGGTGATCTTTTCGAGCAGAAGTTTATCGTCGTAGGCACTGTTGGTAAAGATCCTTTTATTTTTTACCGAGGTAAAATCAAAAGTAAAATGGCAATCGGCAATAATGTTTTCGGTGTTTTTGATGATGCGGGGGTATTCGGCAAATACCTGGTATAGCTGCTTTACGGGCAGCATACATTCGTCGGTACCGGCAATCTGGCCTGATTCGAGTTGCGAAAGCAAAATGTTGTGATCAACGGCCCTGAGTTTTTTATGGGTTTCGAAACCGGCAAAGTCTTTATAGGTGCAGGTATGCAGTATGACGAATTTTGCAATCGCATCATTTTTTTCGTGTATCAGTTTTTTAACCTGCGATGGTCTGATGCCTACGAATTCGTTATCTCTGAGTTTCGCCGGATCCTGAGCCCCATAAGGATAGATCACATAACTCTGATTGAGATCGGGCCGGGCAGGAAGTTTTGCCTGATAGAGGCTGCCGGCGGTCATCAATTCATTTATCTCGCGGAAGCCTTCGTTGTTGCGGGCAATGGCTATGAACAGGCATTCGTTTTTGTTTCTGAACTCCATTCCTGCCATGGGTTTGATACCGTTCTCCATACAGACCTTTACAAATTCCAGCACACCCGACGAATTATTGATATCGGTAAGCGCTATGGCCCCGTAGCCGTGCTCCAAAGCCGACTTCACCAGTTCTTCTACCGCGATCACTCCGTAGCGGAGGCTGTAATATGAATGGGCATTCAGGATCATGTGGCTGTTTTTAAATTTATGCTTCGCATGATAGCTTTGAAACCATAGCGTTTGCGTATCCTGTCCATAGCCTGGTAAAGGTTTATCATTTCTTCGGTATCTTCATACAAATTGATCTGTGTAAAGCCCGAAACCAGGTCGCTGAATTTTATGCCTATCAACCTGATGAGCACCCTGCGTGAATAATTTTTCTTAAAGAGTTCCAATACCCGGGTCAATAAAACATGGTCGGAAGCGGTATATCCGATGCGGCTCTGAAACGTATGAGTCTGAAAGTCGGTATACCTGAGCTTGAGCGTAACACAGCCGGTTACTTTTCCTGATTTTCGCAATTCGAAGGCCAACTTCTCAACCATTTTGATCAGTTTTCTTTTCAGCAGATCTATATCGGTAGTGTCTTTATCGAATGTGGTTTCGCTGCTCATACTTTTTTGCTCCGAATAAGGAATCACCGGGCTGTTGTCAATTCCGTTCGCTTTTTTCCAGATCATCAGTCCGTTTTCACCCATCACTTTTTGCATCAGGGGCAGGGGCATTTGCTGAATGGTTTCCACTTTTTCAATACCCATGTTACGCAAAATGGTATACGTTTTTCCGCCAATACCGGGGATCTTTTTGATGGATAGTGGAGCCAGAAAAAGTTTTTCAATACCGGGATTCACATTTTTCTCTCCATTAGGTTTTGCTTCGCCGGTAGCAACTTTCGAAACGGTTTTATTGACCGATAAACCAAACGATATCGGAAGCCCCGTTTGATCGATAATATGTTGCCTGAGTTCGTGTGTCCATACCATACTGTTCTTAATAAAACGGTCCATGCCGGTTACATCCACATAATGTTCGTCGATAGAGGCTTTTTCAACCAGAGGTGATCTTTCTTTAATAATATCGGTAATCATGTTGGAATACTTTGAGTACATATCCATATCGCCGCGAATGAAAACCGCTTGCGGACAAATTTGTTTTGCAAATTTTCCGGGCATAGCAGAATGCACTCCGAATTTTCGAGCTTCGTAGCTGCACGATGCCACGACACCCCTTTCAGCAACACCACCAATAATAACCGGTTTCCCAACCAGGCTGCTATCTTTCAGCCGCTCAACCGATACAAAAAAAGTGTCCAGATCCAAATGAATGATACGCCTTTCCACAGTACAAAAAATATTTTTTCATCTTTTTTACAAAGTTACTACCTAATGTAGTATATTTGTGCTACAAATTGTAGTAATGAGTAAAATATCTTTTAACATCCGGCATTTAAGGGAATTAAAAAAACTCTCACAGGAAAGCCTGGCCGACGAACTGAACATAACCCGTGCCCGGCTGGGTGGCTGGGAAGAAGCCCGGAATGAACCGCCTATTGAAATGTTGATACGCATTTCAGAGTATTTTCATGTATCAATAGATATTCTTGTAAAAGCCGACCTGCGTAAAACCGACCTGGCTTCGTTGGTGAAGTTAGGGAACAACCGGGTACTGTTTCCTATGGTGATAGATCAGGAGAACAGGGATGTGATAGAAGTAATCACTGAAAAAGCTTCTGCAGGCTATCTCAATGGCTATTCCGACCCGGAGTATATGGAAAAACTTCCGGCAATGAACCTGCCATTTGTTTTTTCGGGGAAACATCGCGCTTTTCCCATTACAGGCGATTCCATGCCTCCTGTAACCAAAGGAGATTATATTGTGGGTAAATATATCGAAAAACTTAGCGAAGTGGCTGATGGTAAAACGTATATTTTACTCTCTAAAGAAGAAGGCATAGTTTACAAAAGACTGTACCGAAAAAATAAAACTACCTTTGAATTGCATTCGGATAACAGATCATATCCGCCCTACAACATAGAAGCCAAAAGTATACTGGAGATATGGGAGTTTGTTTGCTGCCTGAAAACATCAGATAAAAAAGATGATGAGATCAATTTGGAAAATATGATGGATCTGCTGAGAAGCCTGAAAGTGGATATTGAACAATTAAAAAAATCCTGATGTTTGCTATTGTAGATATTGAAACCTGCGGGGGGAAATTTGAATTCCGTAAAGGAAGGATCACTGAAATTTGTATAGTGGTGCACGATGGTTTGCAGGTGGTGGAAAAATTCGCTACCCTGATCAATCCGGAATGTCATATCAGCCATTTCTATTCCAATCTTACCCATATTACCGATGCTATGGTTGCCGATGCGCCCAAATTTCATGAAGTTGCCAGGAAGATCATCGAACTTACCGAAGGAAGGATATTTGTAGCCCACAACGTAAGTTTCGACTATAATTTTATCAGGGATGAATTCGCCTCGTTGGGATATAAATTCAAAAGAGAAAAACTTTGCACAGTGAATCTTTCGAGAAAACTCCTGCCGGGAAGAATTTCATACAGCCTGGGAAATCTTTGTGCTTCGCTGGGAATTGAGAACGAAGCCCGACACAGGGCTGAAGGCGATGCCGTGGCTACCACCAAATTGTTTGAATTGTTGCTTCAACTGAAAGATAATGACCCTCAGTTCAGGAATATGGGTGTTGAAAAAATCATGACACGCAGAATAGACAATATCAAAAAATATATTCTCAATAAATTGCCAGACGAATGCGGTGTGTATTATTTCCTTGATAAAGATCATAATATAATTTATGTGGGCAAAAGCGTCAACATGTTTAACCGCGCTCAAAGCCATTTCAACTCTCCAGATAATAAAGGGAAAAGAATGCTGAACGAGTTGTATAATGTAGATTTTGTGCTGACCGGCAGCGAAATCATTGCTTTGCTGCTGGAATCGGCCGAAATAAAAAAGCACAAACCCCGGTATAACCGTCAGCGCCTGATTGAAAAATATTCGCACAGCATTATCTGGTTTTACGGCGATTCAGGAGTCATTAATCTTTCCATTGTACCTTTTCAGGAATCGGGCAATAGTCTTATCTCGTGTAATTCGTTGGTAACTGCCCGTGAATTGCTTGATAAATGGATAGACGAGTACACCTTATGTATCAATTATTGCGGACTTATGGAGCAACCTTCCATCTGCTTCAATCATCAGATCAAAAAGTGTAACGGAATATGTGCCGGAAAGGAAGATGTGGCTGTTTATAATCAGCGAGTGAAACAGATTATCGACCAGTTTCCCAAATGGGATGAAAATTTCATCATTCTTGACAAGGGCCGATGTGTTGAAGAACATTCGATGGTGATGGTTCAAAACCACCGTTACGTTGGTTATGGTTATATCGATTCGTCGACGCAGATCAAACAGCCTGCCGAATTGCGCGACTGCATTTCGAATGATGTGTATTATCCCGATTTTGAAATGCTGCTGAAAGGATGGATGAAGAAAAAGAGCGTGAGAAAGATCGTATGGTGAAATGATAAAACTCAACAAGGGTTATTCAATTCTGACTTTAATGGGGTTTGATGAATAAGTCGACATTTTATTGGTATCTAATGTGTGTTTTTGACAACCTTGGGAGGAAAAATAATTCGTTCAATTATTACATCGTAAATTCTTCATCACTTCTTGTTAAAGTAATTATACATAACAAACATTATTCTTAATTGCAAACTTTATCAAATCAACATTAGATTTCAGATTCAATTTTATCATAATATTCGATTTGTGCTTTTCTATCGACTCAACTTTCATTCTCAATTTATGTGATATTTCTTTATTTGCAAACCCATCTGCGAATAACTGTAGTATTTGTATTTCATTTTTTGATAAAACGCTTATATCCAAATTATCAAAGCTAACATCCTCAAGAATATTGCCGATTTTAGTATTACATTGTATAAGTGTTTTGTTATCTGTAGTATAACACTCTTCCCCTTTAATCAATAAGTCAATTGCTTTCAATAATTCATCGCGTGATGTATTTTGTTTCATCATAAAACCATTAGCCCCAGCCTCCATGGCATTATATATGATGTTGTAGGACATGCACATTGTCAGTACCAGAATTTTCGATTTAATATTATATGACTTAATTTTTTTAATAAAATCCAATCCATTCAGGTCTGGCATCATCATGTCGATAATAATAACATCGGGTTGTTGCACCAAGACATTTTTTAATGCTTCAATCCCTGTTAAGTATGCGCCACAAATTTCAATATGGTTATCCTTGGACAGCATGGTTTTTATACCATCAAGTATTATTTGATGATCATCCACAACTATTATTTTGACCGCATTCATGAACTAATTCTTTACGGTACAAAGCTATGGTAATAAGGCTTAAGGTGATTTAGTGTTTCACTCGAAAATATATAGTGATTCACTAAAATGACAATACGTGTTTCACTAAGAAAATCTTATGCTTGAAAGATTAATCAATAAGATTACACAAAAATTTATTGTTTCATAATTTGCCATCATTAGATGAAGATTCATAAATTGATGACAAATAGTGAAGATTAAATATTTGGTTTATAATAAGATAATTTGTTAAAATGTTTAAGAACAACTATTCAGTACTGTGCATTAAGGAATAATTATAGTTCAGAGAGATTGTATTTAATTGCAATTTTTATTAAATCTACATACGATTTTAAGTTGAGCTTTGAAATCATATTAGTCTTATGTGTTTCAACAGTTCGCAAACTAATAAATAATTTATCTGAAATTTCTTTATTAGAATATCCGTTTGCAAATAATTTCAGCACTTCGATCTCGCGTTTCGATAAAATACTCAGATCATGTTTTTCATTTCCGGAAATTTTATCACCAGATTCAGATTTTATGCCACTTACAATTGTATTGGCTACTTCGGTATTAAAATAATTTTTCCCATCCATTAATAAATTAATAGCAGTCATTAATTCATCTCTTGTTGCATTTTGTTTCATCAGAAACCCATTTACTCCGACTTCAGCAGCATTTTGAATGTAATCAATAGATAGGAACATTGACAGGATTAATATTTTTGAGTGTAAGTTATGTGACTTAACATTTTTGATAAACTCAAGTCCGCTCATGTCAGGCATCATGATATCAGTAATAATAACATCCGGCTTGTGTTTAATGGCATTTTCCAAAGCCTCTTTCCCCGATATGTATGCTCCGCATATTGAAATATTTGGTTCATTTAAAATCATTGTTTTAACTCCATCTAATATAATCTGATGGTCATCAACTAATAATACTTTTATAATATCCATAATTTATTGTTTTGGAATTCTAACACAAATTATTGTACCTGATCCCTTTTCAGATTCAATATTGAAATCTCCTTTCAAGAGGATAGCTCTTTGTTTCATATTTTTTAATCCATTCCCTCTCAAAATAGCATTTTTTTCAAATATAATTCCTTTTCCGTCATCCTCGATTAGAACCAATAAATAGTTTTCTTTTTCGATCAATGCAAGTTTTACAGATGCGGCACCAGAATGTTTCGCTACATTTGTCAATCCTTCCTGTACAATCCTGTAAATATAGAATGCGATTTTTTCAGATATTTTTTCAAAATTCCCCATCACACTAAAGTCAGAATTTATGCCTGTATTTATTTTAAATTGTTTACAGAGTTCAGATAAAGAAGGGATCAAACCCCATTGTGATAAAATTGTTGGACTAACATTGTTTGATATCATTCGGATTTCATCGATCATTTTCCAAAAATCAGTTTTAACTTCATTTACGGTTTGCCTTGTTTTTTCAAGATCAAGTGTTGCAGAATTTTCAAGTTTCATTTTAATTCCGGCTAACCTTTGACCTAATCCATCATGAAGTTCCATCGAAATTCTTTGACGCTCAATTTCCTGTCCATCAATCAATGCTGTCAAAACATTTTGCCTTTCTTCTTCCAGTTTAAGTTCATTTTCAATTTTATCAGTAATATTACGTGAAACGCATTGAAAACGATCAATAATACCATCTTTATTTTTTAATGGTAAAACGTTGGTTTCAAACCATATAAACTCACCATCCTTTTTTTTGATCTTTGAAATTAAACCTTTATCAGAAATATTAGAGAAAACTCCTTTTCTAAGAAAACTTTTTACTATTTGATAATCTTTTTTTAAAAACAAGTTACGTGCAGATTTCCCTGTCAATGAATCAGGAGAAAAGCCAAGAAGTTTATAAACAGAGTTATTTATGTAGAGAATTCTACCGGAAGTGTCAAATAATGATAAAATGTCAACCATATTACTGGTTAATAAACGATATTTTTCCTCGCTCTCCAATAGTGATTTTTCAACAAGCTTTCTCTCATCAATATCTCTGGTTACACCGTGAATTCCTAATAATTCACTTTTCTCATTATAAAAGGGTGTAATTACCAACTCTCCCCATTTAGTGCCTCCATTGCGGCAATAATATTCCAATTGAATGGTAATAACATAATCTTCGGGTAATTGTTTAATTTTTGAAAAACGATTAAGTTCCTTTGCAAACATTTTTGTTGCATAATCAGCTGATTCCGGAACAAATCTCTCACCAATAGTCTGGTTTAAATATTCTTCTACAGAAAAACCTGTAAATTTCGTTATGGATGGAGATACGAAAATACTTTTTCCCTTCAAATCCATAAGCCATACTACATCGGTCATTTTATCAGCAAGCAATTTGTATAATTCTCTGTTCTCTCTTAAGGCATTTTCAACCTGTTTACGAGAGGTTATGTCTCTGATTATACTGATAAATCCATAAGGTTTATTATAAATATCTGAAATAAGTGATGAATTAATCTCAATTGAAAAAACACTATCATCTTTCCTGATTGCTTGGTATTCTTGATTTGATAATTTATCCCAGGACTGTTTCCCCGAAAAATCATCAAATGCCCTTTCTCTGTCTGACAAACTAATAAAATCAAATATTGTTTTTCCTGATGATCGTATGTCATTTTCATTTTCATACCGAAATAAACTTACCATTTTTTGGTTCAGGGCAATAATATTGCCTTTTAAATCCCACATGGAAATGCCATCTGGTGAAGTCTCAACCAATGATCGATAAAGTTTTTCGTTTTGTTCAAGTTTCTCTTCAGTAAATAATCTCTGAATTACAACTGAAGTTTGATTTACTATTGTTTCAATCAATTTTAATTGCTCGAATGAAAGGTGCTCTTTTACCAAAATACTTACACCTCCATACAACCTATCTTCCCAGGTAAATCCCATTGTAAAAATAGATTTTACCTGCAGAAGTGTTTCTACCTTGGCCCATCTCTCAAAATTAAAAATACGGTCAAACAGTAAATATTTACTACCCTTTGGTAATGCAAATAGTTGTCTTTTCTTTAAGTTATTTAGTTCAGATAGAGTAATATCTGACACCATTAATTCAGAAGAAAAAGGATTTGAATTAAAAAGCGTAATTAAATCATTTAAAAATTCATTAAATCCATACAAATGTTTTTTCTGTATAGACTTATTTGCTTGATTATAGGTGCTTACTATAACATAGGTACTCGGTGCTATTTCAAAAATTTTCTGACCGATATAATTATAAACCTCATCTAGTTTGTGCAAGCTGACCAAATTTCTTGAAAATTCCGAGAGAAGCATCTGCTCATTTAAATGCGCCTTTACCTTTTGTTCAGCCTGCATTCTCTCTTTAATTTCAATCCTTAGTTTTTGCATTAAACTCAGGGTTGTTTTTTGGCTTCTTTCGAGTTTTTCGTTGGATAGTTTTAATTTCGATTCAGCAACTTTTCTTTCAGCAAGTTCTTTTATCAATGCTTCAGTTCTTCTTTCTACCTGCAATTCAAGTCTTTGCTTTTCTGTTTTTTTTCTATCTTCAGATATTTTTATCCTCATCATCGACCGGATCTGGGCAGTAAACTCACTTTCATCTAGAGGTTTGGCCAAAAAGGCATCTGCACCCGCATCAAGCGCTTTAATCCTGATATCTTTATCTGAATGGGCAGCTGTCATGATAAGAATCGGTATGTGTCGAAGGTTCTTGTTTGATTTGAGAATTCGGCAGGCTTCGAAACCATCCATCACAGGCATCATTACATCTAATATGATAATATCAGGCATTTCTTCTTTACATAATTCAATTCCTTTAATACCACTATTTGCAGTAATTAGTTTTGCTTTTGGAAACGAAAATGACAGAATTTCCTTTAGTAAAATCAGATTTTCATTAATATCATCAATTGCAAGGACTTTCATTCTTATTTAAATTGTTTTAATTTAATGGTTCTGAATCAGTAATTTTTTACGAAGAATATCAACAAAAATAGTAAAAAAAAATCCAAAAACTTTTTATTAAAATTATATTGTTATTCAATAACCTTATTGTAAATCCATATTGAGGTTATAGCCGGTATTTTGTCAATTCAAATTACTGTAAGAAAGGGGTAAAATAAATATAGTTAGCAAGCCTTAGGTCATATTTATTATTATTTTTGTAGTCGTATTGTGTTAATTGGTCATTATAATTTATTTTCTATTTATAGAAACCTGTTTGTTATTTTAACGTAAAACTTGAATTGAGCAATAATATTGGTTCAATTTCAATGAACAATTATGTCGAACAACTTCAATATAAAAATAAATTTGTTTTAAAATGTGATTATATTATTTTTGTAAACTAAGCAAAGATGAAACAGGCAAATAGTAATATGTCAGATAATCATTTAGAGTATTTTGATGAAAAATATAAGGTCACGAATCTCAATTTTGATGATTTAACCCTTAAAGATGCTAAGCAAATCTTTATTGAAATGCAAAAGCATCAGATCGAATTACAAAAGCATAATGATGAACTCCACAAAAAACATCAGGATTTTGAATATGCCCGTGAACAATATTTAAATTTTATCAACAATGCGCCTCTGGGCTTTGTTACATTAAACGATCTGGCAATTATTACTGATATAAATGTCACTGCAGCAAAATATTTGGGTAAAAATGACAAGTTATTAGTTAATCAATCAATAACCTCTTTTATTTTAGAGGAGGATCAGGGTATTTTCCGATTGAATTTGAAACTGGTTTTTGATACTGAAGAACAACAAAAGTTTGACCTTCGTATCATAAATAATAATAACGAAATATTCTGGACACATATCAAGCTGGTAGTAATTCGAAAAAACGATGGATTGAAATGTTGCAACGCAATTATCAGTATTGAGAATGAAAGAAAACGGACTGAAACTGCTCTGAAGGATTCTATTCTTCAATGGCAAAGAATATTTGATGGAATTGGTGATTCTGTATCCTTATTGGATATTGATGGGAAAATTCTTCAGGCTAATAAAAAAACCAGGGAAATTCTCGGTAAAACGGAATCGGAATTAATTGGGCAAATTTATCACAGTGTAATACTTTCTTTGCCTGAACCCATTGAAAATTGCCCGTTTCAAAAAGCAAAATCTTCAAAGCAACGTGAAACTTTAATAATTCAATATAACGACAGGTCGATGGAAATTATTGTTGATCCGTTAATGAATGATAATTGCAGTTTGATTGGCGCAGTGTATATTATGAGCGATGTGTCTGAACGTATGAGAGTTGGCGAAGCTTTAAAAGAATCTGAAGAAAAATTCAAAACAATTTTCGAAGAGGCTTTGGATGGAATTTTAATAACAGATATTGATTCAAAGAAATTTATTTCAGCAAATAAAATGATCTGTAAGATGCTTGGCTATGAAATCTCTGAAATTACAGACATTGGTCTCGATGATATTTTCCCTGAAACCGATATTATTAATTCTCTTAATTTAAAGGAAAAGGTTACTAGTAAAGACATCCGTGTATTAATTAATAGTAAAGTAAAAAGAAAAGACTCTATAGTTTTTTATGCTGATATAAATTCTTCTTTTGTAAAAATAAAAGGCAAACGATTTCTGTTAAGTATTTTCAGGGATATCAGTCATCGGATGGAAATCGAGAAAGAACTTAAAGATGCCAAGGAAAGATTCGAACTAATATTCCAGACTAGTCCGGATGCAATCCTTATTACAAGAATTCACGATGGATTTTACATAGATTCGAACGAAACTTTCACAAAATACACTGGCTACACACGCGAAGATTTAAAAGGAAAATCAACCTTAGATATTAATATCTGGGACAATCCTTCTGATCGTGATAAACTTATGCAGGCCATGCAGGAAAATGGATTTTGCCAGAACTTAGAACTTGTCGTAAGAAATAAAAACGGATCCAGGCGCACAATAATTATGTCTGCTGAAATTATTCAATTGCAAGGAGTACCTCATCTGTTAAGTATTTCGCGTGATATAACCGAACGAAAAGAGATTGAGGAACTTTTCCGGCAAAGTGAAGAAAAATATCGTCTCATTGCCGAAAATGCAAACGATGTAATCATGGTTTTCCATATTCCTACTCGCAGGTTTACCTATGTGAGTCCATCCGTGCAAAATTTAATGGGGTATACTGTCGACGAATTCCTGCAGATAAAACTAAATGATATTCTTCCTACTGAATTTCTAAAATATTTATTAACCGATTTAGCGAAACGAAATGTAAATCTTAAAAGGGGCGATACCTCTGCTAAATCAAGAAGTTATGAACTTCAGGTTATTTGTCAAGACAAAACGTTATTATGGACTGAACTTTCTACCTCTATCAATCTTGATGAAAAAGGAGAAATTAATGAAATGATCTGTGTAAACCGTAATATTCACGAACGTAAAATTATTCAGGAGGCCATTAAGCTAAATGAACTTCGTCTGGCGAGTTTATTACGAATATCACAAAACATTTTTGATTCGAACGAAGCCTTGCTTAATTTTTCCCTCCATGAAGCAATAAAATTGACATCAAGTAAAATTGGTTTTTTCTATTATTATAACGAGGAAATCAAAGAATTCACTCTGATTTCATGGTCGGAAGAAACAATGAAAGAATGCACAGTTCCTGAACCTCAGATAATACATAAACTTGAAAAAACTGGACTCTGGGGAGAAGTAGTCCGCCAACGAAAGCCAATAATGGTTAATGATTTCCATGCCCCAAATCCACTTAAAAAGGGGTATCCTGAAGGACATGTCAAACTCAACAGGTTTTTGTCTATACCCGTTATTATTAATAATAAAATTGAAGCAATTATTGGTGTTGCAAACAAGAATTCGGACTATTCGGAAGCAGATATTATTCATTTATCAATTCTGATGGATGGAGTATGGAAAGTATTGCAAAGGCGTAATCTTGAAGAATTACTCAGAATGAAAAATGATGAACTTCATGATTTGATATCTACAAAAGATAGATTTTTCTCTATCATTGCCCATGACCTCAAAAACCCATTCAATGTGATTATCGGATTCAGTGAATTAATGATGAATAGCAATGGCAATAATAATCTGGATAATCTGAAAAAATACGCAAGTTATATTCACACTTCTTCAAAACAAGCGTACAATTTATTGATTAACCTTTTGGAATGGTCAAGTTCTGAGCGTGGAGTAATGAAATTTAATCCTGAACTGTTTTTAATAGAAGCTTTTATAAATGAAACCATCAAGGTGCTTAATAACAATTGCATAGACAAAAAAATTACTCTTGCGAAATCAATTGAGCCCGGATTAGAGGTTTATGCTGATAAAAATATGTTAGGGATTATTATTCGCAATTTGATATCAAATGCCATCAAATACACTCATGAAAATGGTAAAATCGAAATATTTGTGAATGAATCTAACAACGAATTCATGTTTTCAATCACCGATAACGGAACCGGTATAAATCAGGAAGACTTGAAAAAACTATTTAAAAGTGAAATTCAGCATACCACAACTGGAACCGCCAATGAAAAAGGAACAGGGCTTGGTTTACTTTTATGCAAAGATTTTATTGCTAGACATAATGGGCGTATATGGGCCGAAAGCGAATATGGAAAAGGTTCTACATTTTACTTTACTCTACCCAAAATGCCAAAAACTACCAAAAAAGCCAAGTAACATAATCCTTAGAATTATTAGGAAAAATTCAATAAAACTATTTTTCTACTGACAATCAGGTTATGACGATATCGTCACATTTTGGTTTGCAAACATTCAATTTCCCTTTCAATCAATAAACGGATTGTTCACCTTCTCATAACCTATGGTGGTGGTGGGACCGTGGCCTGGGTAAACGGTATAGTCATCGTCCAGGGTGAAAAGTTTGGTTTTGATGCTGTTCATCAGCACATTATAGTCGCCCCCTGGCAAATCGGTGCGTCCGATGCTGCCGTTGAACAGCACATCGCCTGTAATGACAAATTTATCCTTGTGGCACACCAGGCAAATACTCCCTTCTGCATGTCCGGGTGTATACAGCACGCTCAACTTGTTATCTCCAAGGCAAATCTTGTCTCCCTCAATTATAAAATCGGCAGCCTTTACCACTCTGTCAACCTCGAAGCCGAACACTGAGCCATAACCCACTGATGCCCTTAAAATATCGGCCCCTTTATGATGAATGGTAGCCCCCAGATGGTACACATCTTCGATATGCGAAATTCCCAGTATGTGGTCGATATGGCAATGGGTGATCAACAATTTAACCACCTTCAGGTCGTTTTCCGAGATATAATTGTCGAGCATCCTTTTTTCATCCTGTGTATAGCAACCGGGGTCGATGATAATACATTCTTTGTTGTCGGAGGAAAGCACATAAGTGTTTACCCCGAAATCGTTAAATTCGAAGGTTTTTATAGTGAACATAAGTGGGTTATTTTAGAAACTGGGACATTCCATGGCTTTCATCTGTTTGAACTGCAGCTTAACATTTTTGGGATATTTGACATTATAGCCCAGTTTGATGGTTTGCACCTTGCCGGGATCGATGGTAAAACTCCATTCCAACAGGCCAGAAAGAACATTATGCACGGCGTTCGAAAGTTCGTCGGCTGTAACTTCAATTTCCTGGTTATTGCTCACGGGCAACTGATCCTGAATCTGTATGCTGATGGGCAGGGAACGGTTGTTCTTGACGGTGATCTCGTAAACATAAGTGGCCTTGCGTTTGCTGCCTATCAATTGTTTGCTGCTATAGTCTTTCAGCTTGTTGCGGTCGACCTGTATGCGGCTGTCGCGGCCCATGGAAATCTGAAGGGTATCCGAAATTTCGTTGGGATTGATGTACGATTGTCCCACGTAGGTGCCGTTCAGATACACATTGGCATTGCCTTCCACCAGGTTCAGCTCTTCCCAGTCGCTAATGCAGGCTATCAGGAAAGCGCTTTTCTCGATAACCGGAACCGCAATGTAACGGTAATCGGCCTTCAGCGAAGTTTCCTGCACATCCAGTATATAAGGCTGGGCATCCGAAGGCAGGGTATATTTATTCTTTAACTGGAAATCGAAAGCCAGTTCGGGAACACTGATCTGTTTCATCTGAACCCCTTTATGTGCATATTCTTTTCCACTGATTTGTTTGTCTTCCAGCTTATTTACCTCCCAGCTATAAAGACCGTTTGCAACTTCCTGGTTTGCATCGGCATTATTTAATGGGTATTGTTGAAAGTACCCTGATTTGCCATAATTCGTAAGGTTGCTGTAGTCCGAAATATACCAGGTAGGCAGATCGGGCACGGTAATGCTTTTCAGCGGATCGGCGGTCGATAGGGTCATAGCCACATCGTTCCAGTCGATGCCGCAATTGTTGTATGCCTTGGCGCGATAGTTCAGCAGGATGGGTTTGCTGATATCCTCGCACTTCAGGTCGTAATAAGGCATCCAGCCGGCTTCTCTTACTACGTATGATATTTCTATGGTCGATTGTTGTGTTTTGGGTGCAATCAGCAGCACCGAAACCTCCGAACGGTCGTTGTTTTTATTCGAAAGCTTAAGGAGCTTTTCCTGGAGTTTGCCAAGCATGGTTGTATAAGTTTCCGAATCATAAGCCAGTTCGGTAATTCGTTTGTTGATCTCCAACACCCGCGACTGAAAAAAATCGGCAGCTTTCTGCAATTCCAGTACATTTACACCGGTATTCTGTCCGCCCAGCGATTGATTTTTCATAAGCATATCTTTTTGTATAGTAAGCGCATTGGTTTCGTCGGCTACAGCGCTCAGTTTTTTCGTGATCAGTTTTATTGAATCGTTCAGCTGATTATATTTCAGCATCTCGGCTTCTACAGGTGTCGATGTTATTTTTTGTTTCACTGACAATACTGTGGTGGCTTCGTCGGAAGTGATCCTTATGCTGCCCGGGTTTAATTTAGGGGAGAAATTCTCGAGTACCAGTATATTGCGTCCGGCTGTCAGGTTCACATTTAATTTGTAGCGGATTTGTGCACCGCTCAGATAAACGATAACATCATTTACCGGGGGGCTCATTTTGACCAGGTTTTCTTTTTGTCCGAAAACCAGTGTTGAAACTACTGAAAGCATAACAACAGCAGAAATGAAGATCTTTTTCATGATTGAGGTGGGGTGTTTTAGGTTCAAAAATAAATAAAATTATTGAGAATGGCAGGTCGGGGGAATATAAAACAATGCCCGCAATTACAACAATTGCACCAAAAATACCCACCTATTATTTATTTGTAATAAAATCAGTAAAAAACTTACAAACTTCTTTTGGTTTTGAACTTAAAAGATATAATTTTGCCGCGATAAAAAACGATGATATAAATCAATTTACAAATCAATCTATTAATATGAAAAAAATACTTATCGTTGGAGCAGTTGGTCAGATCGGTTCTGAACTTACCATGGAACTCCGCAGAATTTATGGTAACGACAATGTTATTGCCAGTACCCGCAAATCACCTCCTTCCGAAACCGTTGCCAAATCAGGTCCTTTCGAATATTTCGATGTAGTTAACAAACAGGCACTGGAAGATGTTTGCAAAAAATACGGTGTGGATTGTATCATCAACATGGCTGCAATTCTGTCGGCCGTTGGTGAAGCAAACCCCATGCTTGCCTGGGATATCAACATGAACGGTCTTATCAATGTGTTGGAAGTGGCCCGCGAAATGAAAATGAAACAGGTGTTGGTTCCGAGTTCTATCGCCGTGTTTGGCCCCGGCACTCCGCTCGATTGCGCTCCGCAGGAAACAGTTCTGAAACCAACTACCATGTATGGTGTCACCAAGGTTGCTGGCGAACTGGTAGCGGATTATTATGTTGCCAAATATGGTTTGGATGTGCGCGGTTTGCGCTATCCCGGAATCATCAGCAACGAAACCCTGCCCGGTGGTGGAACTACTGATTACGCTGTGGCTATTTATTACGATGCAGTGAAATATGGAAAGTATACCTGTTTCGTTCGCGAAGACACCCGTCTGCCTATGATGTATATGCCCGACTGTCTGAAAGCTACGGTTGACCTCATGCAGGCCGATTTCAAAAAACTGAAACATCACAGCGATTTCAACGTGGGAGCCATGAGTTTCTCAGTGAAAGATCTCGCTGACAGCATTAAAAAGTATATGCCAAACTTTACCATTGAGTATAAACCCGATTTCCGTCAGGCAATTGCCGACAGCTGGCCCGATGCAGTTGACGATACCGCTGCCCGCGAAGAATGGGGTTGGAAACCAAGTTTCGACCTGGATGCTATGACTCAGGATATGCTGAAAGTGATTGGCGAAAAACATAAAAAAGGTTTAATCTAATATTTAATATTACAAGGAGATTTTAACATGCAAAAGAAAATTAATGCTTATCTGGCAGAAGAGCTTCAAAAACTTACTGATCAGAAATTATTCAAGAACGAACGTATCATCGAAAGCCCACAGGGTGCTGAGATTATCGTGAAAGGCAAAAAGTGTCTGAACTTTTGTGCCAACAACTACCTGGGACTTTCTTCCCACCCCGACCTGATCAAAGCTTCTCACGAAGAAATTGATCGTCGCGGTTACGGTTTGTCATCGGTTCGTTTTATCTGCGGAACACAGGATATTCACAAAGAACTTGAGAAAAAAGTATCTGAATTCCTGGGTATGGAAGATACTATTTTGTTCTCCTCCTGTTTCGATGCCAATGGTGCTGTTTTCGAACCATTGTTGGGCGAAAATGATGCTATCATCACAGATGCATTGAACCATGCTTCCATAATCGATGGTATCCGTCTGTGCAAAGCACAACGCTGGATATACAAACATGGCGACATGCGCGATGTGGAAGAGATCGATCCTGCCAACGATAAAATGGCAAAAGGGTTGGAGCGCTGCCTGAAAGAAGCCAAAGCTGCAGGTTGCCGTTTCATTATGGTGGCTACTGATGGTTCATTCTCAATGGACGGCGATATTGCAAAACTCGATCAGATCTGCGACCTTGCTGAAAAATACGAAGCCATGGTTATGGTCGACGACAGCCACTCAACTGGTTTCTTGGGCAAAACAGGACGTGGAACTCACGAATATCGTGGCGTTATGGGTCGTGTTGATATTATCACCACTACTTTCGGAAAAGCTTTAGGCGGAGCTTCCGGCGGATGTATTTCTTCAAGCAAAGAGATCATCAACTGGATGCGCAACAAGGCTCGTCCTTATTTATTCTCAAACACAGTGGCTCCTGCAGTGGTGGGCGGTACGCTGAAGGTTATGGATATCCTGATGGCCTCAACCGAACTACGCGACAAACTGGAACGCAATACCAAATACTTCCGCGAGAAAATGACGGCCGCAGGTTTTGATATCATTCCGGGCGATCATCCAATCGTAGCCATCATGTTTGGTAAATATCCTGATTGTTCCAAACTGGCTGTCGATTTTGCAAACAAAATGCTGGAAGAAGGCATCTATGTTATTGCATTCTCATTCCCGGTAGTTGCCAAAGGCAAGGATCGTATCCGCGTTCAGGTTTCTGCAGGACATTCGCAGGAACATCTGGAAAAAGCCATTGCTGCTTTCACCAAAGTGGGAAAAGAATTGGGTATGATAAAATAATAATGTCATTTGACAGGAAAAAGGGTAGCCATGGCTGCCCTTTTTTTTGCAAAATTTTATTACATGCTGTAATACAAGCTTTAGGCGTAATTTCATGACGTTTTTAGGCACTTGAATAACCTCTGTGCACACTTGAATAGCTCTTATGCAAGTGTGAATAGCTCCTATGCAAGACTGAATTGCTCTTATACAAAATTGAATTGCGCCTGTTCAGGCTTGAATTTTTCTTGTACAAGCGTGAATAACTTCTGTGCAAGCTTGAATTATCTCTGTTCAGGAATGAATAATCATTAGGCAAGACTGAATAACCATTTTGCAACTTAGAATTTTCCCAGATCAGGGACTGGGTCGCGTATAATTTTCGGTCTGTTGAAAATTATACAAGCAATTAGTCGTCGCGTTGCATTACATAATATGGTAGCGATTTTGATTAAATTCTGACAGTCATAAATACAGTCACCACAAATTAAAATACCTTTGCAAAAAATGACCGGCCAACCCAATACCCATCATGTTCACTAACCATATCGGAGAATTTGCCGCTTTGTTCACCGCCTGTTGCTGGACAGTAACTGCACTTGCTTTTGAATCCGCAAGCAATAAGGTAGGTTCCATCGCTGTCAACCTGATACGCCTGCTGTTGGCACTGGTGTTTTTAAGTATTTTCTCTTATTTCGTGCGGGGGCAGTTTTTCCCCTGGGATGCCTCTGCTCATACCTGGATATGGCTTTCTATTTCCGGTTTGATAGGATTCGTAATCGGCGATCTTTTTCTTTTTGAATCCTATACCATCATCGGTTCGGGGATCTCTATGCTGATCATGACCCTGGTACCACCTATGGCTGCATTTGTAAGTTGGCTAATGCTTGGTGAAACGATGACTTTTTTCAATTTCCTGGGAATGTTTTTAACGCTGGGTGGAATTGCCATTGTGATCGTTGATAAAGGAACCGGTTCAAAAATGCTCTCTTTTACCCATTCACTCAAGGGAATTCTATTTGCTTTCATTGGAGCCGTGGGACAGGCTGTAGGCCTTGTGTTCAGCAAGGTAGGGATGGGAACCTACAGCGCATTTGCAGCCACACAAATACGAATTATCACCGGCATTATTGGTTTCGCTCTGGTGATAACCGTCTGGAAGAAATGGAGTAATGTGGGAATTGCCGTAAAAAATATTTCTGCACTGAAACGAATTGGCCTTGGCTCCGTTTTCGGGCCTTTTCTGGGAGTTTCTTTTTCTTTGTATGCGGTTCAGCATGCCAATGCCGGCATCGCATCCACCATTATGGCCATCGTGCCCATTCTTATTATTCCAGCATCAGTTATGTTCCTGCATAAGAAAGTTACCTTGAAAGAAATTATAGGCGCTACCATCAGCGTTGGCGGGGTGGCTTTATTTTTTATTTAGAAAGCAGTGGTCAATTCAGTTCATTAATTGCCACCCAGGCCATAAAACCCATACCGGTTGCCAGGCAGTTTTCATCCACATCGAAATTGGCGCTGTGCAAATTAATTATCTCATTTGAGTCAGGATCTTTTACCCCAAGCCGGTAAAAGCAGGAGGGAAGGCTGTGGGAGAAATAGGCAAAATCTTCGGCAGTCATGCGCAGGTCAATATCAATCACATTTTCTTCGCCAAGATATTCTACAGCATAATTGCGTATGCGGGCGGTAAGTTTTTCTTCGTTCAGCAGGTAAGGATAACCACTGTCGATAAATACCTCGCAACTGGCATTAAAGGCTTTTGCGATGTTCTTTGCTATGTCTCTGATATGTTCGTGGGCCTCTTTGCGCCATATCTCATCCACGGTGCGCAGGGTGCCTTCCATAAAAACCTCATCGGGAATTACATTGGTTTTGCCGTTACCTACGATCTTTCCGAATGAGAGTACCGTCGGAATGGTAGGAATGGCTATGCGGCTGACCAACTGTTGCAACCCGATGATGATATGAGAGGCAATTACGATGGGATCAATGACAAGTTCAGGAGTGGCTGCGTGTCCGCCTTTACCTTTTACGGTGATAAATATTTCATCGGTCGAGGCCATGGATTTTCCGGGTTTGAAACCCATCTTTCCGGCACTGATCGACGGATGTACATGTTGCCCTATCATGGACGAAACCAGTGGGTTTTGCAAAACTCCCTCTTTTATCATAAGGATGGCTCCCCCCGGGTATTTTTCTTCGGAAGGTTGAAATATAAGCTTGATGGTTCCTTCAAAGGAATCTTTTATGGAGTTCAGTATACGGGCGGCACCCAATAGCGATGCCATATGAACGTCATGTCCGCAGGCATGCATCTTTCCTTCGTTCTTCGAGCAATAATCCACATGGTTCTTTTCGTTTATCTGCAAAGCATCCATGTCGGCGCGCAAACCTATGGTCTTTTTCGCGGGGTTTTTACCTTCGATCAATGCCACGATTCCGGTTTTTGCCATACCTCTTTTATAAGGAATGTGCATTTTATCAAGCTCAGCACAAATGATATCGCCGGTGACCATTTCGTTGAATGCCAGTTCGGGGTGAGCATGCAAATGCCGCCGTATTTTTATGATTTCCTCCAGGTATTCGTTTGATAATTGCTGTATCTTATTTTTAATGATCTCCATAAGCTATAACTTTATTAGTTTTCCTGACCAGGATTCATAAGCTCCTGTCACTTTGATTGAATAAATTCCCTGCATGATATTTTCCAGCGTAATTTTAACCTGATCGATGTTCGTGGCATCAGCCTGTATCTTTTGTTCAAAAACCGGTCTGCCCAGTGCATCATAGAGAACAATGCAGAACATGCCTGAATGGGAGGGCCTGAACGAACATTGTACATAGTCCGCGGCCGGGTTTGGGAAAATGCTGAAAGCAGCTTCATTTCCTTTTCTATCTCTTATACCCGAAGCATCAGGTGGTTTGATATTAACTACTATTCCTTCGAACACCGTCAGGTTATAAGGCAATCCCGAGGGAATATTATACCATCCGTCATAAGAACCTCCCCAACCGAAGTTCAGGTGGTAAAATTCGTCGGTATTGTATCCGTCTATCACAAGATTATGTCCTGAATTCCATGCCGGATCGACCACTGCCAGCAGGGCAGGCAATGAATCTTTGATGTTGGATATCACCTGCGGCAAAGGATCGGCCACTGAAGTGTCGAGCAATTGCGATGAGGTGAACCCCATGCGAATAAATCCATCGTAGGCCTGGTCTACCCCAAAAGTGCCAGAACCCGCCGCATTATAAACGGTATGGGTGGCCACCCCGCAGGCAAAACTTAAGGAGGCCATGTCGTTGATTGTAAGGGAGGCTTTCGAAAGATATTTATTTTCCAGAGTATCCAGGTATAAATTCAGTTGCGAAAAGGAGGGGAAGCCATAGGTTGCATAGTCGTCGTCGATGTAGAACTGGTTGCCGCCGTAATTGTGGTAATAATCGTCAGCATCCGAAAAACGGGTTCCGTTGAGCGTACGGTGATAATTGATGATCTGGGCCATGGCGGTGGCCGGACAGCCGGTATAACTGCGGCCTCCCGAAGCAATATCCAAAGGGCACATATTGTTATAAGGTGACGACTGGTTCCATTGGGTGATCACCCATCCTCCGGTGGAAGTGCTTCCCGCCTCGGGCCATTGCTGGAAAGCGGTGTCCTTGGCCGGGGTAAGATTGTTGCAAAGGCTTATCCATGCCGCGTGGTTTTTCTGTACGACACTTTCCGGAAGTTTGCCTTTGTTCTTCATCCTGCTGCAATAATCGGATTTGATCAATTGCAGCAATGGGTTTTCGGTTTCCGGGATCAGATTATCTGCCTCGAATGAATAGGCTATTATAGGATGAAAGCATTGGTCGGAACTCACTGCCACATATCCCAGTGGGCTCAAAGAAAAAAGATAGCCAAGCAACCCACCTTCATCAGAAAGAATTTGTTGTCCGGAAGCTACCGCATACTTCCCATCCTGGTTCTGAGCCATGATGAACTGAGCCGCGGCTTTGCGGGCCTGTGTTTCATCCACAGTTTGTGCAGGCGAAATTTGAAATTGAAACACCCAAAGCAGTAAGAATAAATACCTCTTCATAAGTTTGAAAAGAAATTAAAAATCCAACCCCAGCGAAATATAGAATACAGGTTTTTGAATTACAGCGTTTTCAACCCCCCAGGCGTAATCGGCGCGTATAAAATACCCCAGCAATTTGGTCCGCAAACCCACACCAAAACCGCCCACCAAAGGATCACGTTTTTTGATGACCGTAATGAACATGGGTCCGCGCTGAACATAGGTTTTCGTTAAAGTATTTTCTTCCGAATAAGGGTTCCATCCCATCCAGGCAGTACCTATATCGCCGAATCCGACTATCTGCAGGTTGGTAATAAAGTTGTTCTTCAAAGGCTTTTTCGAGAAATAACGCACTATGGGAAACCTGAGTTCGCTGTTCAGCACAAAGAAACTGGGCCCGTTGCGCACATTCTGCGAGAATCCCCGCATATTGGTAGCCAGTGTCTGGTAGTTGTAATTCTGAGTTTGCGATACAGCGTTGTCGTTGTTGAAGGTGGGTATGATCCAGTTGTCGACACCTCCCATATAATAAACCAGCTTGCTGTTGCCGAACGATGTGCTTGCCGCCAGCCGGTTGGCCCAGATAAAGGTGCGGTGTATCTTCTGGTAGTGCCTGATGTCTATTCCCAAAACGATAAGATTGTTGAACTGATCGGCTATCTTCTGATAATATTCTCCGAACAGCTTCCAGCGCCAGCCATAATTAATGTTTAACGCCTTGGGCTGGGTATTATCAAACGTAAGTTCGCCTTTTATGCCGGCCCAATACTCGGTGAGGCTCGGCTGTTTCAGATTGTTGATATCGGTCGCGGCGTATATTTTTTTATCGTAGCGCACCGAAGCCGATCCTTTCAGCGCCAGCACCTTGCTGAAGGGCCATTTCAAAGTATAGAACAATGAGTTGGAACGCAGTTTTATGATAGAAACATTATTGGAACTGACGTTCGATTGCCGGTAGAAGAATATGCCGCGGTCGAGGCGTTTCTTCAGGTTCTCATAACCAATGAAGAACTCGTAGTCGTCGAAGCTCAGCGAAACACGTGCGCCGCCCGAAATACGGTAATCCTCCAGCAGGTCGATGATGCCCAGTTGAAAGTTGAGGTTCAGGCCGGGGTTCATGTAAATGGGCGAACTGCCTCCGGCGTATTGCTGGTAAGAGGCATTCAGAAAATTGAAATCGACCTGTCCCACCAGTTGGTTGATGGAGTATTCCACATCGTAGTTTCCCTGACGGGGTATCTGGAAAGTGTTTTTCTTTTTCAGAAGCGAATCAGCCTTGGCCGTGGAATCTTTTTTGGCACCGGCGAAATTATAGTGGTTGATATCTACCGCCGAAGTGTCGTTCAGCACCTCAATTTCGTTGATCAGCACATTGTTAATCTTTTTGGGCTTGCTTTTTCGGCTCTTTATCATCTCTATCTCTTCGGTGTTGATGGGAACCGTTTCCAAAACCGAGGCGGTATCCAGCGTTTTCAGGAATTGTTCGCGATAGTATGTATTGGCGGGATGTGTCTTTTGTATCTTTTTGGCTGATATCAGTTCGTTCAGATAGAGGTTGTAGAGGCCCTTACTGAAAACCACCTCGCCATATTTACCCGCTTTGGGCGCAAAATCCTGTTCCAGTATATTGCGGTTGTAATCGGTGACGGGGTATGACGTGGTATAATAACGGTAATGGGTGGTGGTATCCACAAAACTGATGCCGCTGTCCACGCGGGCCACATAGCGGTTGATGATGCCATTCTCGTCGCTCAGGTAAGTAAAGTGCCGGTTGTCGTATTGCATGGGCTGGGTTTCGGTTGTGTAGGGCGTATTGGTAACACGGCGCAGCAAAGGATTTTTGGCGATGTAGTTGTAAATGAAAATATCGGTCTGAGGCGATAGCTGAACGATAGAGTCTTTGGCGGATTCGAGGTAGGTGAGCACATCAAAGCGAATAGTATCGTCGGGGCGGTTCGAACTGAAGATGATTTCTCTGGAGTTATTGATGAAATGAGGATTCAGGTCGTCGTAAATATCTTTGGTGATGGGTTCGAAGGTGTGGGCGGCAATGTTAAACACATAAATGTCGGTTTGTCCCTGCACCACGCCCGAAAACACTATCATCTTACCATTCTGCGAATACGAAAGATCTAATATCTTTTCAAGTACGAACAACTGCTCTTTTTCAAAACGTTTTTCGTCTATCATGTACGAATACATCATGTTCTTACCCTTGGTCTCGGTGATGATGGCCAGCAGTTTGCCCGAAGGATGCCAGGCGAGCAGGGGATAGGAGTAATCAACCTTTTCGTCGAGCTTGTGTTCGCGTTTCATCAGGAGTTTGGTCTTTCCGGTTTCCAGATCGCGCAGCAACACGCGGTATTGTCCCATGATGTTCGAGGTGTAGGCGGCATATTTGCCGTCGGGGCTTATCTTCAACTGCGCATACACCGTATTTTTCTTTACCTTTTTCTGAAGGGGTTTGTCCTCAATGATTTGGCGGGTAGCCTCCTTTTCGCTGTATTGCTGCTCGTAATAAGCCAGCCAGTCGATGGCCAGGGTCTTGAACTTTACGCCCAGCACATACAGAAAACCGCTTTCAACGCTGCGGCTGATCTTGGTGAGGTAAACTATGTTGGATATGGCCGCCGGACCATATTTGTCGGCAATGAATCGCCAGATGGAGTGGCCCGCATACACAGCCTCATCGCCCGCCAGGTTGCCGTACTTTTTATAATTGCCGCGCAGCACGCCGTCTTTCACATGATTGTCTATAGTGGCGTTCCAGTCTTCCGAAATGTAAGAAACCAGGCCCTCGGTATACCAGGGAGGCAAATTGAGCAGGGCCGAGTTCTTGATGTTCGAGCCTATGCGGCCACCGTACATCATCTCGTCGACGATCACCCGGGCTATGCCGGCGCGTATCTGCTTTTCGAAATCGGTGTGGCTGCCGTTGTAATAGATAAACACCTTGGAACCTACTATGTGAGTGACCCCGCCGGTGTTGTAGTTGACATCGCTTATGAGGCCAATGTTGCTTTCCTGCAGTTCGGAGAAGCGGTTGAAAATGACGAATTGTATTTTATCTTCGAGGGTATAGTCGAGTTTTTTCTCAATTTCTTTGAGGCTTTTGTTGGCATAGCGGGCGGTGTAGACGGCCAGTTCTTTTCCGTTCACATAGAAGTAGGTGTCGAAGCGCTCGAAACGCATATACGACCAAAACCTGTCGGAAAATTGCACGCGGTTTTTACCGAAAGTAAGCTGCGAACCATTGTAAAACTGTCCGCGCCCGACCATGGGCATAAGGAAAATGATAGTAAAAACAAATAAAACCGGTCTGAGCAAACGCTGCATGTATCCTGCCATAAAATATAGTGTAAAGTTACTACTTTTTTTGAAGACGGGAGGGAAAAAGTTAGAAGATAGGATTAAACACATAGGCACATAGAAACATAGAAAACTAAGAATGCATAAGGGCACATAGAAGAAGGAAGGTGGGTGTCTCGACTATGCTCGACATAAAAGATGAAGATGGTTAAATTGTTCTATTGTTAAATTGTTGAGGAGTTTCCAGCAGATTTCACAGATGTACGGAGAGGAGGAGTTGGAACACGGAAGTTCACAGAGGTAACGAGGAGATGCACAGAGGAATTGTTTTTAACCGTAGCACGGCTTTAAGCCGTACTACGGATTTAAGAAGAGATAGGTGGTTTCGCATTTTTGTAATTATACATTCGGGATTACTATTTGGGGTTGCATTTTTACTTTTTTGGGTTGCCTCTGACATAATGGCAGCATTCGTGTTACCTAACCACCTTTCCAGCAAACATGAAAACCTTGCCTTTTTACTTTAGCACCTTACCTTTTTACTTTAGCACCCTGCCAGAATACTTTTGTACTTTACAAGGATACATATGACCTAGCAAAAACACTTTTTTGGCTTGCCTTTTTACTTTAAAACCTTACTTTTTTACTTTATATACATTCCATTTTACTATTATCTCGTTCCAGATCGCTTTTTTGGCTGCTTTTTTACTTTAAATCGCTTCCCTTTTTACTTTAAAAGGGTACAATAACACTTTAGCAGCTTCCCAGATTGCTTTATTTGTGTCCGTGATTACTTTAAAAAGCTTTAAGATTTACTGTAATGAACTATAATACAGTATTATAAATTATTTGATAAGGAAATGAGTCCTCTGAATTGATCAGGGAGGGTGTATTTTTAATTTTATGGGAGTATTTGTGACAAAATGGCAGTTTGAGGAAATGTCTGAACCGTTCCCGATACTGAGGAATAGAAATACAGGAAAGGTAATGGAGTTGATTGAATGAATAGGATGATAAGAATCTTGTAATAATATGGAATGCGATTGCCAGGCAGGGGATAAGTTTTACATTTACTAATTTTCTTATTTCTAACTTTATTGATCGCAATATATTTTATTAACAAATCAAGAAACTGGTTTTATTTATTTGATGTGGGATTCCGGATGAAGAGTGTTAATAAGTAATGAGTTATTAACATAAATGTTGAAAAATACACATCCAATATTTTGTTTTTTGAAAATTAGTTGTTATATCTTTGATGTCTCTGAAATGAGATAAGTTTTAGTTATTCCTAATTTATTAATCATTTAATACAAAAAAAGTCATGAACGATACTCAGAAAATTTACATCAGATCATGTGAAGTTGTGTTTAGTGCATGTGATGCCAATGCCGCTTCATTAACCGTGGTTCCTATTTTTGTAACCCGTGTTGCACAAGGTAAGTTGATTCTAAAAGACCTGCTGCAGGCCAATAAAAAGGTGCTTACGAAAACGACCGGACTGGCAAAAGACAAACAGGTTGCCAGAAATTTAGTTACGGTTGAAATTGAATTGGGATATGATGCCGTCAGGTCGTGGGGGGCAGAAGACCGCAGCAACCTGGTGATTGATATGGCGCATTATACACCTACCGATTTGTCAAATATGGGTGGGAAGGAATTGATTCTGGTTGGTGAGAATCTGGTTTCAGCGATTGGTGAAATAGATATTGTTAACCTTGCTGACCATGGTTATTTGCCCGCCGACCTGACAAATTTGCAGGATACACTTAGCAAATTTACCGCTGAAATGAATAAGCCTGAAGAGCAAATAAAAATAACTGATGCTGACACTATCTTCAGGGATAAGAAATATCATGAGCTGGTTGATTTTATGAAGAATAAACTGGATTTGGCTGCCAAACCTTTTAAGAAAAAGAATCCTTATTTCTTTACGTTATATCGGAAATGCCGCAAGCTGCATATGCAAGGCCACAGAAAAAGCAGTGACACTGAAGGCGGAGGAACCCCCGGAGAATTTGATATTAAAATTCCTGCATTGAAAATAGTGCCGATTCCTTTTAAAATTTTGGAAGGAAAAATTTATTTGTTTACCAATCTGGGAGACGGTGATTTGGTTTATTGGACACAAGCTACTCCCGATGTTCCGGAGACAATTCCGGATGAAAAATGGAATATTATTGCAGGGGATGAGGCTACCCGCAATTCGGCTGAACTTGGTTACCCTGATCAAGTTTATTTGTTTGTGGCTAATGAAAGTAATGCGGTGGATGGAGAGATTGCGATAGATGAGATAATTTGAGGAAATTTGAAAATTATTTAATGATATAATTTGAAAATGGAAGACTCCCGTAGCTGGAAAAAGCGGCGGGAGTTTTTTTTATGTTAATTTTTTTTGATTGAAGTGGGAATATGTTATTTTTGAAGGGAAATTGACTGAACCGCTTATGGAAATGATTAAGAAGATATTGTAAGGAATTGAAAAAATAGGGATTGCAATTCTCCGCGACATTGGGATTAGTGAAAAAAATAAAGAAAATAGAAACCAATATCCAAAGCAAGGTTATTTTTATAATCAATAACTTTTAAAATTTATGGAAGACCGTAATGAAATCGATTATAATCCATTCACACTTGCAGTATGGTGGAGGAGACTTTTAGGGACTTTTATTGATACAGTAATATTAGTGTCTACAGTAGCTTTAATTCTGGTAATTAGTAATGATTATAATCCTAACACGCCTATATTTTGGTACATCTTTTTAGGTTATTATATTTTATTGGAAGGTATTTTCAATAGAACTATAGGTAAATTTGTAATGGGTACATTTATAATCAACGGCAGAGCCTTTACAAAACCCACTTTTGGACAAATAATTGGGAGAACATTTTTAAGATTAATCCCATTTGATCCTTTGACTTTTTTTGCAAATAAACCCCTGGGTTGGCACGATACAATATCAAATACAATGGTAGTAAATATGCCCGCTGGCCCCCATTATTTAGTTGAAAAGTCATCGAAAGAAATTGCAAAACCAGTTATAGAAAAAAAACATTCTTTTACATTAAAGAAAGGCATTAAAAAAACTAAAATGCCATTTTTTTATAATCGTATTAATCAATTAAGGAATTTGCATAAGGGTGTTTTGAGAATATTAATTACTGGAAGTTTATTAATACCATTTATCGTCTCTTTTTTAATTGAAAGGGAAGAATACAAATTTGACTGGTTGTTGTTCTTTATTTATGTAGCGATATCAATATTTTGTTATTGGCTTGCCGTTTTTGTTGTTTTTTGGATTTACGAGGGTTTTCAAGAAAGTAAAAATGGAAAACATAATTGACACTGAATAAATTTAAAACCTTAAATAAATATTTATAAATGAATATTTTATCAAAATTGGCAGCGGTAATTGGTTTATCAGTTCTTCTAATTTCATGTGAATCGAAAAATGAAAAAATTCAAAAGGAATTTGATAAGATAAATGAGAAATCTGCAAATGAAATTGCACTGAAATATAATGCAGTCTCAGATTGGGACTTAACGGATAAATATTCTTTTGACTATGAAGAAATGTTTATTAACGATAAAAGATTAATGCTCTTTAAAGGAAGAATATGCGATATTGCAAAAGAAGATAGTAATTATTTAATTAAAGTAATAGATGATAGAGAAAGAGAAGAAGGGCAGAAAAAATATATTGGCTATATAATGTTTACAAAGAAATCCACCGCAAATTTTTTTAAGAGTTATAAATCAAGAACAGGAGCCTTTATAATTCAAATAATCAAAGTAACAACTTCGATTCCTCAAATTATTTATGATGCTGATATTGAAGACGGTGACGCATTTGCTTATACATTTCTCAGTTTTGATGAAGATAAAATGCTTACAGTGTTTAAGGGGAAATTAATTGATTATTCTCTAGATATTACGGAAGAAAATAAATAAAATACATTTTATAATTATGGAAAACACTAAAAATAAATTCAAAGATTTTATCGAAAAGAATAAAGTTCCTATTGGAATATATCTTATTTGGTTTTTACTTCATTTTGTGTTGTTTTTTACAAACGGGGGATATGAAACTAATAAATTCTGGCCTTTTGATCAAAAATCTGATCTTGGTGATTATGATATTAAGGAGTTTTTCTTTTATACAATTATTCCAATTTTATTATTTTTCATTTATTATTTATTAAGAGACAGTATTTCTGTTAATTTTAAGTGGTTTGTTAGAAAATATAATATTTCAATAATTATTGTTTTTATCTGGATTTTACTAAATTTTATTTTTTTATTAAGAAGGAATAATGATTATTATTCTTCTTCATATTTCTGGCCATTTGAAACTGATGATATTGAAGATTATGGAAGCTTAGAATTTTTTGTTTATTCTTTTTCACCCATAATTATTTTATTGATCTTCTATTTTTTGAAATACGAAATTAAAAAACGATTAAATAATAATTGAGCGACTAATTGAAAGGAGAAAAATAAATTATGACAGATGAATTGCAGTTTAACTATATTAAAATAGCAACTAAGCTATTACTTTCAATATTATTTTTATGTTGTTTGCTTGATATGCCATATGGCTATTATCAATTTATTCGGGTTCTTGGGTTAACAGGTTTTATTATACTGGCATACTTTGATAGTAAAAAAGAAAATAAAGTTTTAATGATAATTTGGATTTGCTCGGCAATCTTAATCAATCCTCTAATAAAAATACCGCTTGGGAGAACAATTTGGAACGTAGTTGATGTAATTTGGGCAGTGTTTTTAGTAATTACATTAATAAATGATATCCTTGTTTGGAAAAAGGAAAACAAAAGTTAGGAATTAATTATAATGAACGGATTGGCTTTTAATAATAGTGCAATTGCTAATATTAGTAATAACGATTTCATAGAATTGGTAGAGTTAATGCCTGACAATAAACTTGAACTGACAAAATATTATAATATTATTATAACGAAGAAAGATCTCAATGACAAATTAATAATTGATACCGAGAAATTCTTTACAAAATTATTAGCAGAATTAAAATAATCATCTCGCTCCCATTTACGATCGAGAGGATAATGAAAATAAAAATTAGAAATAGTATAAAATTAAAAAAATGGTAACATTCGAAATTGGAACAATTGTAATATGGAATTTGTATCCTGACAAAACTTTTGAAATTATTGGAGACAAAGAAAATCCCTATAAAGGGCTAGGTGCTTCACCTTTTAATCAACCTACCTTCGTAAGTCCAGGATTTGATTATTTGATAAGAGAATTAGATACTAATGGTGTTTTTAAACGATTTGAAAATGTGAAACATGGTGATATTAAAACAAAACAATGAAAACAATTAATAGTCAAATAAGAATTAAAATTTATTGGTAATCGAATTTTGTAACGATTTTACTTGAATTTGATTATTGTAATATAACCAGGTTTCTGTTGAGTACAATAAATCTATAATAAAATGAAAAGAGGATCACATCACATAATATTCGAAAGTGTTGAAAATTTCATGAATACAATTACTTTGGGATTAGATAGGAATAGAGGGAATACTTTTTTAATGTATTCCAATATTTTAAGACATAATACGGAAGACAGGCTAAGTTATTCACAGTTCAATATTGATGTATATATAAATAAAAATTCAAAAAGAGTCTCTACTAGAAAAGTATTAGGAATTTTTAAACTAAATCAAATTATATCAATAGTAAACCAGTGTAAAGATGGATTAGGGAATATATTTTTGGATAAAGAAAATGCTAAACGTAAGGAGCCTCCTTATAAACTAGAGCAATGGCAGTATGAAGTTTTGGCAAAACGTTACAATGATAAAAATATTCAAAACGACGATTCTCGTTTAAATATTATTTTGTTAGGATGTTTAAATTTCATTTCATCTTTCAACACAGCAATAGAAGCATATTTAAATAAAGCTGATGGGCCTCCTGAGGATTATTTTATTTCATTTGAATCATACCAACATGATAACTCATATTTTTCTGTAGAGGACTTTGCTTGCAACCATCCATATTTTAATAAACGCTACGATAAAGGTGTTATTTTATTTTTCGAGGAAAATAGTACATCTTATAAAAAATTTGGAGAATCTTTAATAGGGATGCCAGAATTGAAATCTGATGAAATAGAAATAATTGAAAAAAATATCGAGCTTGGAATAGAGCATTTTGGAATAGTTAGATTTAAAACTGAAGATGGAAATGTGGTGAGTATTTGGACTGAAGATATTCGAGATACTATTGATCCTGAAATGCATGAAATATTGGGAAAAGATATCGAAACTTGAGAAATATTTTCTATTGAAAAAAATGATTTTCGACATTATTATTTAATAAAAGTACAGGCTAATATAAATGTCAAGCAATAAAGCTCATGGAACAATTTCAAAATAAATTATAATCAATACAGGGAAACATTAATAAATGAAAGGGGAAGCAATTTGAAAATACAGAGCCCACAGAAAAAATAAGTACTAAATAATAATGAACGGATTGGCTTTGAATAATAGCGCAATTGCTAATTGCGAAAGAGGGGAATTTGAAGAGGCCCTTATGGATATTGCTATGTGTTTAGAGATGGAACCGGAGAATTCAGATTCATATTACATAAGGGGATGTATATTAGAAGCTACCGGAAATTATAAAAATGCAATTACAGCGTATACTAAATGCATAGAATTTCAACCTAAATGCGCAGCGGCTTATTATAGAAGAGGGGAAATTTCGTTTAACATTTTTAATGATTACTTTGAGGCTATCTGTGATTTTAGTGAGGTTATAAAAATTGATAATATTGATGCTGGTGCTGATGTATATAATAGCAGAGGATTTGCAAATTTGTCCCTCAATTATTACAATGATGCTATAATAGATTTTACAAAGGCTATAGAAATTTCGCCAAAAAATTTTGAAATCTATGAAAGGAGAGCATTAGCTAAATTATTTTTATCAGATTATGAAGGATCAATCCAAGATTATTCGAAAGTTATTGAGTTAGCTCCTGATTATGAACATGCTTATTTCGACAGAGGAGATGCAAAGTATTCAATGGGTGATTATCAAGAAGCAATAATCGATTACGAAAAGGCAATTGAACTTGATTCAATGTTTTTTGAGGCTTACTATGGCAAAGGAGTAGCAAAATTTTATTTAAATGATTTCTTCGGCGCTTTGGATGATTTTAATAAGGTTTTAGAAATTAGCCCTAGTCATGTTGATGCTATTAATTTTAGAGAAATTGTCAAACAGAATATAAGTACGAGTAATAATTTAAATTCTAATTATCTTAATTTATCTTCCATTGAATTAAAAAAGGCACAAGATTATTATTACAGTGGAGTTGAGAAATCAGATATCCAAGATTATGACGGAGCAATTGCTGATTATACATTTTCAATTAAGATAAACCCTAAAGCTGCATGTGCTTATTATAATAGAGGACTCTGTTACCATGATTTATTAAATTATGATGAAGCAATTACTGATTATACTAAAGCGATTGAACTTGATCCGATGAATACTTCAGCTTATAATAGTAGGGCTATTGTAAAACAATTACTTGGAGATTATATTGGTGCAATTTCCGATAATTCAATGTCAATTGAAATCGATCCTATTAATACTTTTGCTTATCACAACAGAGGTATTGCATATTATTTACTTGGTGATATAGAAGCTTCATTAAGTGATTTAAACAAAGCAGGTGAACTTGGGTATCAAGATGCTTATAAAACAATTTCGGAATTTTTCAATTAATGATTACTCCGCATTCGCTCTGATTTGCAATCGAATGGCAAATTGAAATGAAAAATAGAAAGTGATGAAAAGGATGAAAACGCAAATTTATACTCAAGAATAGATTGCTTTGTATTGTAAGTATTACGGTTTACATGAGTTATCGGTTATTTTAAATGATAAAAATATGATTTGGTATGCTTGTTATGGATCTAATATGGATTTAAACAGATTCTTGAAATACATTCGAGGAGGTGAAATGATTGTGAATGGGGTAACAAAAAAGTATGATGCTTGCCCGACAGATACAGAACCACCCAGACAATTTGAACCATATAAAATTGATAGGAGGTTTTACTTCGCAAAACAATCAAAAACTTGGAATCTACACGGTGTTGGATTTATTTCAACAAAACGTAATATTAAAAGTTGTACATATGCCAAGCTATATTTGATTAGTAAGGTCCAGTTTTCGCATTTATTTGCACAAGAAAATTCAAAAGGTAGAACTAACATCAATTTTGAACACTTTAAAAATAAAAATGTGCTCGATTTCAACTATAATTTTTACAACAGAATAATTCAATTAGATATCAATTACAAAGGGTTCCCAATTTTGACTTTTACCAATAAAGAAATTCTTCAGAAAAATGAGCCCATGAATGAGTATTTGAGTTTAATTTGTGATGGTTTGAAAATGACTCATAATTTAAACAATAATCAAATACTTGACTATTTTAAAAAGCGAAATACGGGAGCTAAGAGAACGAATTTAAAAAAATTATTAAAATTAGAATAACCACTCCCCGCCAATCGCGTGGATTTAGCGCAGCGTAATCCGTCTGCTAACGGATATGTAAAATATTTCTTCCTAAATTTGAAATCTGTGAATCTGTGGCAATTTTTTAATATCGCCCCACTGGGGCTTCTGGTTCGTGGTTAGATTATAAACCACGGGCGCTGCCCGTGGCTACCAATATTAAACCCCTCTGGAGTTTGAAGAATGAATATTATGGGAGGGCGATTCGTGAATCGCCCCTACAGGAATTTCTTAAATCCTCTCCACCGCCGTTTCCGCCACCCAGCCGTCGCTGCCGTTGGCTATACGTACTTCTATCCAGGTGCCAACCTTATCGGTGATGGTTACTTTGGTGCCTTCGTGTATCACAAAAAGGTCCTGGCTGGCGGCATCGGGCGAGCTTTTCACATTCACCGTAGGCTCGAACACTATGCCCTGATTCGAATTGTGAATGCCGCGATACTGGCTGTAGGCATTGGCCCCCGAAACCAGTGAAATCCCAAAAAACAGCAAAGCGGCCCAGAAACTTATTTTACGCCTGCCTATAGCATTGGCCATGAGGTAAACGGCCATCAGGAAGAAGAACCCGAAAAGGAACACCACGCTGCCGACGGCCCACACATCGATAGAGAACCAAAAGCGAAAATCTTCTATCCAGCGTTTATAGAAGGGGCGGGGCAGTTCTTCAATTTTATCTATGATCTTTGCGTTGCAGACCTGTATGTTGAAAGCTATTTTTTCGTTGGAGGGGTCGAGCTTTTTGGCTTTCTCGTAATACAAAACGGCGGAGGCATAGTTGCGGGTCTTGAAATAGGCGTTGCCGAGGTTGTAGTAGAGGGAGGGGGATTCGAAACCGCTGGCCACTACCTTTTGGTACAATTCAATGGCCTGGTTGAACTTGTTCTGGGTATAGGCATCGTTAGCCTGAGAAATAAGATCGCTGTTGACCGAAGCGGATGAGTAAAAGCCACTAAAGAATATGAGAAGAAGAAAGATAATGTTTTTCATTGGATTACTGATTTTAAGCCACAGATTCTTAATTTTTTTTGCCGCAGATTCGCAGATTTCTTTTCTGAAAAATTTCGCAGATTGAAAAAGTAATTGAAATCTTCAATTACTTTTTCCAATAACCAATTGCCTATTTCTTTCCAAGTCATTTTTTCTTTTAATAATTAATCTGCGAATCTGCGGCTATTTTTATTAATCTATGGCTATTTTTATTTTGTAGATACTACTCTTTTTGATATTAATGAATTTTCACCAAAGTTAATGATCAATCCCAGTGGGCATCCGGATATTCCTAAATAGTTAATTACCCAACTGTAATGTTCATCAACAATTTTCTTTTGCGATTTCACTTCCAGTATTATTTTATCGAACACCACAAAGTCAGCAAAATAATGATGTGGAAGAATAGTCCCTTTATAGGAGACTTCATACTTCTTTTCACGAGCATATGGAATATTATTTTTCTGAAATTCATATTCCAAGGCATCCTTGTAAACTACCTCTAATAAACCCTTTCCCAAGATACGATGAACTTCCATGCAAATGCCAATGATCTGGTAGCTTTCAGCTTGCAAGGGAAAATCCTGTTCAGAATACTTCATATCTTTGTTGATGTTTTTCAGATGTTTTGATGCAAATCTGCATCAAAACCAATCTGCGTTATATTTCCTTTTCAATTCTAATCTGCGAATCTGTGGCTACCTCTTTTCCTCCTATTTTAGTTCTTGTTCGGTTTGACTGATGATGGCCACGGCGTCGTTGTAAATGGATTCCATGGTTACACTGGCTTCGGCGGGTGCAAAACGGGCAAACTCGCAGTTGTTGAGTATCTCAATGAATTTGTTGCGGATGTTTTCCGAAACATTCTTTTCAGCCAGGGTATGCTGGGCCGAATCGAGCGAGAGGTTGGCCAGCGGAATGGAAAACTTATCGCTGATGTAGCCCCACAAAGCCCGGGAAAGTTCCACATAGAAGTTGTTCTTGTCGTTGGCTTTCATAAATGTGTTGGCCTGTTTCAGCCTTTTGAGGGCAATTTTGGTGGCCCGTTTGTGTTTCAGCAGGGTGGCGTTGCTGTGAAGTTTGATACGGCGGCGCATCAGCACGATAAAAGCAACAAAGAGGGCCACCGGCAATAATATCAGTATGAAATACCACAGCGAGGCAAAAAAGAAACGCCCTTTGGGATACACCTCAAACAGTTTGTTGTCGATAAACTTGATGTCGCTGTTGATGTATTTGATATCTTCCTTGTTGCTGCCTCCGGTCACGGTGGCGGCGCTGCCATCGCCCTTACCCACCTTGATGGCGATGTCGCCAGAGGAAAGGGTTATGTAGGTCCTTTTATTTTTATCGTAATAGCTCAGGGTAACAGGTTTCAGGGTGAAGTTGCCCTGAGTGCGCGGAATAATCAGATAATTGAAGGTTTTGCTTCCGGATATTTCGCCTCCGGCGGTTGATATTTTTTCGTCGATCTGGGGGTCGTACACTTCGAAATCGGGAGGAAATTCGATGTTCATTTTATCGAGCAGGCTCAGGTTGCCTTTGCCGCTGAGGGTAAAAGTAAGGTTGATGGCTTCGTTGGCCTTCACTTCGTGCTTATCCACTTTGGTATCCAAAGCCAGAGAACCCACGAAGCCGCTGAAATCGTCGGGTTTGTTTTTGGCAGGTAGTTCGGCCACGGTAAAGTTCAGGCCGCCCGATTTAAGGTTCTTTTTAACTTCCTGGTACCCTATGCTGAACTGGTTTTGGAAAAACGGATCGTTAAAGAAGGGATCGTTGAAAAAATTGCCGAAAGGGTTGTTGGCCTTGCTCTTTACCTGAATCTGGGCTATACATTCCACTTCCAGGGGGTCGACACTGAGTTTGCCTGATTTCTGAGGGAAGAGGGCAATCTTGCGGAGGTCGGCCACCACGTATTTCTGACCGTTGATCACCTCGTTATATTGTTTGGTCTTATCGTCGAGTTTCACCAGTTCGGTCGACCAGAATCCGGCAAACGAAGGCAGTTTCTTGATCATGATCTGCGAAAGGGGTACCTTGGTATAGATCTTATAGGTCACGGTTACCTGCTCGCCCTGCAGAATATTGGTCTTATCGGCCACGGCCTTTACAAAAAGATCAGTGGCCGAAGCATCGGCTTTCTGAGTCTGTTGGGCTTGCTGATTTTGTTGTTGCTTATTGTTTGCCGCGGCGGAGGCAGTTACATCAATGGTTACCGTATTGGATGCTATCCATTGTCCTTTTACTTTCACTTTGGCGGCTTCGATGGTAAATTTGCCGGTTTTGGCTGGCACCAGGGTGTAAATCCAGTTTTCGCTTCCGCCTCCTCCCTGAACCACCTGTCCGTTAATGATCATGGTCATTCCGCCGCCCGAAGTTCTGGAGGTCCCGACTACCGTAAAGCCCGTGAAGGAAGGTTGCTGAAAACTTTCGCTGGTCCCGCCCGAAAGGGAATAAGTAACCTGAACGGAATTGTTGAGGCCGATGCTGGTGGAATTGGCGGTTGCTGTTAGTTTCTGCGCGTATGAAAAAAACGGATGTGCCGTAAAGAGCACCGCCAGAAAAAACAAAGCGAAGTATAGGGTTCTTTTCATATCGTTTATACCTTATAGATTTTACCAGTCTTTCTCAATGGAACTATTGCCGTTGTTTTGGTCTTCTTTCTTTTGTTTTTCGAGCAGGTTCTTTTCTTTGTTCTGCAGGGCGTTCAGCATACGTTCGGCATCCTGTTTTGAAATCTGGTTTTGTTTGTTCTGCTGGTTCTTGTCGTCTTTCTTTTGATCCTGTTTTTGTTGTTGCTGCTTCTGCTGGTCCTGTTTCTGCTGATCTTTATTATTTTGTTGCTGTTGCTGCTGTTGCTGCTGGATCATCTTCTTTTTGGCGTATTCGAGATTGTATTTGGTTTCAACATCGTTGGGTTTTTGTTTCAGGGCATTTTTATAGGCATCAATGCTTTCCTGGTATTTTTTCTGCTGCAGCAGGCTATTACCCATGTTGTGATAAGCTTTGGCGGCCATATCTTTCGAAATGTTGGCTTCGGTCAGGCTCTGGAATATTTTGGTGGATTCATCGTATTTCTGCTGTTTATACATGGCATCGCCGAGGTTAAACAGGGCCTTGTTATAATCGTTCTGATTTTCGAGCGACTTGCGGTAGCTGATTTCGGCTGCTTTATAATCGCCCTTTTCGTACAGGCTGTTTCCGGCACGTAGTTCTTTCACGGCTTTTTGTCCGAAAACCGGGGCATATGAAAAGTAAAAAACCAAAAGCACTAACGCAAACATGATTCCCCGGAGCTTTGCTGATATATTTTGACAACTGTTTTTTCGCATTTTCATATCATTACTTTAAGATGCGTTTTTTACCAAAGAAGTCGAGGTTGCGGGTGAGGCGGGTTTTTCTTTCAAAAATAAAAAACTCCAGCACCAGCAGCAGCAAACCCAACCCTACAAAATAAGGATAAGTGTTGGTATAATCGGAGAAGGTTTTGGCTTCGAATTCCTTCTTTTCCATTTTATTGATCTCATTGAATACAGCGTTCAGCCCGGCATCGTTGGTAGAAGCCCTGACATAGATGCCTTTGCCAGCCGCAGCAATTTGTTTCAACATAGGTTCGTTCAGTTTCGTAACCACGGTATTGCCTTCCCTGTCTTTCTTGTATTCGATGTTGAAACCCTTCATGCCAATAGGTATTGGGCCTCCATATTCCGAACCCATACCGATGGTGTGCACTATCAATCCGTCTTTCACCGCATTTTGAACGGCCGGCAAGGCTTCGTCTTCATGATTTTCTCCATCAGTGATCAGGATAATGGCCTTTTTGTTTTTACTGTTCTTGTCGAAAGAAACGGTGGCTGTATTGATGGCCTCACCAATGGCGGTACCCTGTGTGGGAATAATATCCGGGTTGGCGCTCATGGTCATCGTTTTTGCTGTAGCATAATCGGTGGTTATGGGTAACAACACCTGTGCTTTTCCGGCAAACACCACAATGCCTATCTGATCCTCCTCAAATTTGTCAATCAGTTTCGATATGGCCATTTGCGCCCTTTGGATGCGGCTGGGTTTAATATCCTGAGCCAGCATACTGTTAGAAACATCTAGGGCAATGATGATATCAACCCCTTTGCGTTTGGTCTTGTCAAGTTTTGAACCAATTTTAAGGTTGACAACGGCGAAAATCAATAGCATGAAAGCCACTGATAACAAAACAAATTTCAGTACGGGCCTGCCAGTCGACAAATCAGATATCAGTTGCTGAACCAGGCTGGTGTTGCCGAATTTCTGAATGGCTTTCTTCCGGCTCCGCAACATCCATAAAAACACCAGAACCAGCAAAGGAATAGCTGCCAGCCCGCTTAAAAATATCAAATGATCAAACTCAACCATATCTCTCTCCTTTTAGGGTATTTTTTTGAAAACCGTGTAACGTAAAAGAATTTCGATCAACAATAAGCCGAGAGCTATCAGCATAAAAAGAAAATATTCGTCGTGGCGGTTGTTATATTTGGTAACATCAATCTTCGACTTCTCCATTTTATCTATCTGACTATAAATTTCCTGCAGTTTCTGTTTGTTGGTGGCGCGGAAATATTTTCCTCCGGTGGCTTCAGCCACCTGCTGCAATAAAGCTTCATCGATCTGAACATCGATATTCTGGTATTGTATGCCGAAAGCGGTCTGGAAAGGGTAGGGGGCCTTGCCCATGGTTCCTACACCAATGGTATAAACCCTGATGCCGAATTTCTTTGCAATTTCAGCGGCGGTGAGGGGATCGAGAGAACCTGTGTTGTTGATCCCATCGGTCAGCAAAATGATGACCTTACTGATGGCGGTACTTTTTTTAATATGCGCTACCGAAAGACCCAGACCATCGCCAATGGCAGTTCCGTCGGTTATCATGCCGCTTTGCACTTCGGAAAAAAATGATTTCAGTACCTTATGATCGACAGTGAGCGGACATTGCATGAAGGCTTCCGCACTAAAAATTACCAGGCCGATACGATCGTTGGGCCTGCCATCGATGAATTGCATTGCCACCTCTTTGGAAGCATCCAGACGATTGGGCTTGAAATCTTCGGCCAGCATACTTCCAGAAATATCAAGCGCCATCAGGATATCAATGCCTTCGACCTTGATGTCGCTTTTATCGAAACTTTTTTGGGGCCTTGCCAGGATAAAGACCGACAGACAAACGATCAGCATGCGTAAAATAAACGGCACATGCATCATACGCTGACGAAAAGTGGGACGCACGTTTTGCATGCCAGAAATATCCGAATAGCCAATGGAAGTAGTTGTGGTATTCCTTTTTAAAATGTACCATACCACCATTGCCGGAACAAAAACCAGCAACAACAGGAACCAGGGCTTTGCCAGAGTAATGAACAGTATCGTTAATGGCATGTTCTATTCGGTTTTTGATTCGTTATTAATTTCAGTTTCTTCGGTCATAACCTCTTCCTTTATATCATCGGCTTTCAGCAGCTTTGTATTTTCCACAAAACCGACAGCTTTGTTCAGGCTGCTGTCATGTTCATCAGGCAGCGGATTGTATTTGGCAAATTTCACCATATCTGCCAGGGTAAGTATCTGCTCCAGTTTTCTCAGTTCTTCCGCTTCGGTCATTTTGAGCTTTAGCGAGGTGATAATCTCGTAAGTCGTCATCTCCAGCGCAATGGTTTCAAAACGTTCTTCGATGTAAGCCCTCAGGATATCAGTCAATATGGAATGAAATTCTTTGATCTTTCCGCTCTGCCATAATTTTTCCGACCGCAGCTTTTCAAGTTCTTTCAATGCCTTTTCATGGGCAGGGATCTTTGGTTTTAAGGAAATATTAATGATAGCTTCTTTTCTTCTCAGCTTCCGGATAATGAATATGATCAAAGCGATCAAAAGTAATGAGCCTAAAATTATCGAGCCCCAGATAAGAATCTCTCTCAGGGTTATAGGTTCTTTCAAAGGGGCCTTGATGTCTTTAATGGCCTGAGTGGTATCCACCGGCACAGTATTAATATTGAGTATTACCGGCAAGGTGTTGACAGTAAATTTTGTGGTGTCGCCCGGCATGGAATAGGTGAAAACCAAAGGGGGAACCACAATACTTCCTGAATCGAAAGAAGTGATATTAAGGGTTTGGGAATAAGATATCATTTTCTTATCTGCAGAAAGAACCGTGTCTATCTTCGACAGAGAGATCACATCCACCTGCTTGCTTAAAGTGTCGCCAATAAGCGGGAAAATCACGAGGGCTTTGGAGGGGAATGAAGCTTTGTAGGAATAATTGATATGATCGCCAATCAACACATTATTGGTATCGATAGTGGCCGATGCACTTGCATTCTGAGCCGAAACCCATGCCGGAGCCAGCAGTATCAACAGAGTGAAAAGTAGTTTTTGTATGTTCAATTCAAATTTCATGCGGTTTATCTGGAACTTCGTTTTTTGAATAAGGTCATTAGTGGTTTGATATAATCTTCGTCAGTGTGTATGGTAGCCACATCAATTCTGCTTTTCAGAAATACTTCCTGCAGTTGTTTATCATGCTTTTGCCATTTGTAGTTAAGGGTGTTTCGCAGTTCTTTGCTCGATGTATCTGCCCAATAGAGTTGGCCTGTTTCAAAATCGCGGAATTTTACCAATCCGATATCCGGTATTTCGGTTTCGCGGAAATCAACAATACGCACTCCTACCAGGTCGTGTTTGCGGGATGCTATTTTTATGGCATCCGTAAAATTATCATCAATAAAATCGCTGATCAAAAAGGCGGTACACCGCTTTTTTATGGCGTTGGTCAGGAACTTCAAAGGTTCCGATATTTTTGTGGTTTGGCTTTCAGGCTTGAAATCCACCAACTCGCGTATGATCCTTAAAATATGGGAGGTTCCTTTTTTAGGAGGAATGAACTTTTCTATTTTATCGCTGAAAAATATCACCCCAACTTTATCATTGTTTTGAATGGCTGAGAAGGCCAAAACAGCAGCGATTTCTGTGATTTTGCCGGATTTCAATTGTTCTCTTGTGCCAAAACTATTTGACCCGCTTACATCGATCAGAATCATTACCGTAAGTTCGCGTTCCTCTTCAAATATTTTGACGTATGGATGGTTGAAGCGGGCGGTCACATTCCAGTCGATGGAACGGATATCATCGCCGAACTGGTATTCGCGCACTTCACTGAAAGCCATCCCGCGACCCTTAAAAGCACTGTGATACTGACCTGAAAATATCTGGTTGGTCAGCCCCCTCGATTTTATCTCTATTTTACGAACCCGTTTCAATAACTCCGCTGTTTCCACATCAATTGTTTTTGATCATTGATAACCTAAAAATTCTGACTTCCTAATTCTGAACTCTGAATTCCTAAGGAACTTCAACACTATTCAAAATTTCGTTGATGATCTCTTCCGTGGTGATGTTTTCTGCCTCAGCTTCGTAAGTCAATCCGATACGGTGGCGCAACACATCATGACAAACGGCCCTGATGTCTTCAGGATAAACATACCCTTTGCGTTTTATAAAGGCATAGGCTTTTGAAGCCAAAGCCAGAAATATACTGGCACGGGGAGAAGCTCCGTAGCTGATCAATCCTTCAAATTTTTTCAGATTGTATTTTGCCGGATATCGTGTGGCAAAAACAATATCAGTAATGTAGTTTTCGATCTTCTCGTCAATATAAACTTCCCTGACCAGGTTGCGAGCGCGGGTGATATCCTCCGGTTTGATTAAGGTTTGGGTTGCATAAAGCTGATTCCCTACATTCTGACGCATGATCAGTTTTTCTTCCTCTTTACTGGGATAGCCAATAACCACTTTCAGCATAAAACGGTCGACCTGGGCTTCGGGTAAGGGATAGGTTCCTTCTTGCTCAATGGGGTTTTGGGTGGCTAATACCAAAAAAGGTTCAGGCAAGGGAAATGTTTTATCGCCAATGGTAACCTGACGTTCCTGCATGGCTTCCAGTAAGGCACTCTGCACTTTTGCCGGCGAACGGTTGATCTCATCGGCCAGGATAAAGTTTGAGAAAATGGGCCCTTTCTTTACATTGAATTCTTCACTCTTCTGACTGTAAACCATGGTCCCAATAAGATCGGCCGGCAGCAGGTCGGGAGTGAACTGAATACGGTTGAACTTAGCATCGATGATGCCCGCCAATGATTTTATGGCAAGTGTTTTTGCCAATCCCGGAACCCCTTCCAATAGGATATGTCCGTTTGACAAAAGCCCGATCAGCAAGCGTTCGATCATGTGTTTTTGCCCGATGATTACTTTGCCCATTTCGAGGCTGATCATATCGACAAAAGCGCTCTCGCGTTGAATCCTGTCGTTTAATTCTCTGATATCAATTTGTTCCTGCATATTGTTTAATTTTTTTAAGGGTGCAAAATTAATAAATGATTTTTTTTCAAAAAAAACAAAATTATGTTAAAAAATGTTAATTTCCTTAAAGATCATTTTTATAAAAACGGAACTAAAAATGTACTTATTGAAATTTATTTTGGGAGTGATAACTTTTTTTTTTAAAAAATATTGTCTGGATGCAAAATTAATTACATTTGCTCATTAAACCATTAATTTTTAATAAAATGAAAAAATCATTACTAATTTTAGTTTTAGGTATTCTGGTTACCAATATCGCAATGGCCGGCTGGACCAACAAATCATTTGTTTATGAGGGCAATCTCAGGCAATATCGCATTTATGTTTCAACCAACTACAATGCGGCCAATCCTGCCTCTATGGTAGTGACATTGCATGGTTTGGGTGATAACATGACAAATTTCAGTACCATAGGGTTCAATTTGATCGCCGATACGGCTAATATTATCGTAGTCTGCCCACAAGCGATGACCGATGCTTTTGCAGGCACAGCTTGGAATTCAGGAGCTGGAGTTATGGGGTATTATCCCAATTCGACTATTAATGATAAAGGTTTTTTAAACGCGCTGATTGATACCGTTAAAGCAAATTATGCTATTAATCCTGCCCGGGTTTACATGTGTGGGTTCTCAATGGGTGGATTTATGACTGAACGTATGGCACTGCAATCAAATACACAGATAGCTGCCTTTGGCTCCATGTCGGGAACATTTGGTTCGGGAATTACTTCTTATGCGCCAGGCAGGCATGTCCCTATTGCGCATTTCCACGGTACTAAAGATTCAACAGTGTATTATACGGGTAATCTATATGGTATCGATGCTGATTCTTTAGTTAGTTTTTGGGTCTTGAATAATGGCTGCAATCCGGTAGCGGATTCATTCACCTATGCCAATACGGTTGCAGGCGACAGTGTTACTATTGATCGTTTTAAATATGCTGGAACCAGTCCTGACCAGGATGTATGGTTTTTCAGGTTGAATGGTTTCGGTCATAGTGTTTTATTCCAGCCTGCCAACGATATTTCTGAAATTTATGAGTTATGGCTTTTCTTGCGCAAACATACCAATCCAACTGCAGGAATTCAGACAAGTACTGATTTTGAAAAGAATATACAGATATATCCCAATCCGGCCAGCAGTTTTGTAAATGTGATCTTACCCGAGACTTCTGAGAATTTGACGGTAGAAATATTCTCAATTCAAGGCGCCTGTTTGTATTCTAAACAAGTAACCAGTTCTTTACATCAAATTTTACTGAACGATGATGAGTTCGCTAATGGCATGTATATTCTGAGGGTCTTTGGAAATTCGATCAATGCTTCGCAAAGGATTATTATAGAGAAATAGAATAAATTCAGTTTACATTTGAATCCCGGTTTTTTTTACAAACCGGGATTTTTTTTTAAAGAACATTTAGATTTGAACAATAAATATTGATTACTTTCGTTACTTGTTTTTTTAACTAGGGCGAAAAACAATCAATATTATGAACAAAGCATTAGCAATTACGGTATTACTTGTTACTTTCTTTACAGGTATTGCCTATTCGCAACAACCCTCCAGGGTGAGTATCAAAGGAGTTATTAAAGACGGTGACAATAATGAAGCGGCATTTGCCACTGTTATGTTATTAAACCCAAAGGATTCAACCCTGCAAAACTTTACGCAGAGCAACGAGCATGGCGCCTTTGTGTTTAATAACGTGAAAAATATCAACTACATTCTGAAGATTTCGCACATCAGTTTTTTACCTCTACAATTAATGATTTCTGCCAATGAAACGGCCATAAACGACCTGGGTACGATTGCCATAAAGCCCATAGCCAAGGAGCTTTTTGAAGTGGTAATAAGGGAGGCCAAGGCCCCGCTAACCATTCGCGGCGATACGATAGAATATGATGCCACCACGTTTAAAGCTCCTCCGGGTTCAACGGTGGAAGATCTGCTGCGCCGCCTGCCGGGTATTGAGGTGGATGCCTCGGGCAACCTGAAAACACAGGGCAAAGATGTGAAACGAGTTTATGTCGACGGGAAAACCTTTTTTGGAGATGATCCGAAAGGCGCTACCAAGAATCTGGATGCCAATGCCGTTTCGAAGGTGCAAGTGTTCGACGAAAAATCTGAGCAGTCGAAACTAACCGGTGTGGATGATGGTGTGAAAGAAAAAGCCATGAACCTTGAATTGAAAGAAGAATTCAAAAAAGGCTCGTTCGGGAAATTGACGGCTGCCGGGGGAACTAACGAAAAAGGAATAGGTCGCTGGGCCGGTCGCGGGAGTTTCAATCGTTTCAATAAAACATCTCAACTTTCTTTTATTGCATACGGAAATAATATAAATGAAACCGGTGTGAATTGGGAGGATTATCAGGAGTTTAAAGGACAATCTACCTTCGACGAATACGATAACGGCGATTTTGGGTTCAGTTCGGGCAGAGGTGGTTATTATTATAATTACGATTCAGATACACCCATGAGCTATTTTGACGGCAGGGGTTTCAGCAAAAATTATGGAGGAGGTATCAACTATAATTTCGATAATAAAAAGACCAAGTTCAACAGCTCTTACTTTTATAAAAATAATCAGCAGAAATATGACCAGTTTGGTTTCAAGCAAACATTTTATGGCGACAGTACTTTTTTAAATCATGACACAACAAAATATTCTGACACCAGGCAAAGCCACACTATTGCTGCACGACTTGAGCAGAACATCGATTCGAACAATATTATTATTGTGAAAGGTAATTTCAGGTATAGCATCATCAATTCAGCTACTCTTGCCAATAGCCTCTATACTGTAAATGCCGATAAAATCTTAAACAATTTGTTTACCAATAATTCTATTGATAAAAATGCCTGGAAGCTCACCAGTGCAGCCATTTATCGTCATAAATTCAAAAAGAAGGGGCGTTCGTTTGCGATAAGTGCGGCCTATAACCGAAATCCCGGAAGCGAAGATGACGGTCTGAATTCCAGTAACAGTGTTTATACTCTGACTTTGCCCGAATTGATTCAACGGAGATCGGCTCAGAATATCGATAAACAACAGATCAAATCGAGTGTGCTATATACCGAGCCTCTATCGAAAAAGTTTTTCCTGGAAGTGTTTAATAATTTCAATACTTCAAACAATGAAGTCAACCGCCAAATAACCGATGTATTGCATAGCGACATCAGAATTGACAGTCTGAGCGTTTATTATACGAACAAGGTGACGATTAACCGGTTGGGAACCGATGTGCGCTATTCCTTCAACGGCCTGAATATTATGATGGGTGTGGCTGCACAATATTTGTTGCTGCAAGGGAGGTATTCGGTGGATAAAGGTTTGCCACTGATCACCAATCCGATCGATAAAACTTATTGGAGTTTGAGTCCGAAAGCCACCTTGTCCTACGAATTCCCCAACAATATGTGGCTGAGCGTTGAATATGGTTACGACGTTTCTGAACCTTCATTCGAATTCCTGCAACCCGTTCCGAATGTAACCAATCCATTGTATAAAACCCTGGGGAATATTGATCTGAAACCCGAACGCACCCACAATATGAGCCTTAACTATAATTATTATAACCCGGCTTCCTTTTCGAACGCAGGTGTGTATGTAAATTATAATTATTGCGCCAATAATATTACCTACAACCAAAACCTGGAGATGGTTGATTCGGTAGGAATCGTCACCATTTCGATACCTGAGAACAATTCGAAATCGAATTCAATCGACTCGTGGTTTTGGGCCGGATATCCCATTATAAAAACCAAATTTACCAACGACTGGAACCTGGGTTTTAATTACAACAATTCGGGAGCCCATATTAATGATATTTTTAATAAAACCAACCGCTACCGTTACGACATAAATACTGCATTCAATATCACACCCGGGCAAAAGCTGGTGATTTCGGTCTATGGAAGCGCCTCCTTGACCCAAATGAAATTTTCTCTGAATACAGACCGGAACCAGTTGATCCAGGAATACACCGCAGGGACGTCGGTGAAATGGCAATTTGCAAAAAAATCTTTCTTCGAAAGCAATTTCGACTATCAGTTTAATCATAATTCACTTTACAATTATGATTTGAATTTCCCGGTTTTCAATGCTTCGGTCAGGCAATTGCTGGGAAAGAAAAACCATTTCGAGATACGGCTGGCCGCTTTTGATATACTGAACCAGCGTCAGTATATTCAACAATATGCCGGGCTTAACTATTATTCGCGTACTACAGCCGAAACCCTGGCGCGCTATTTTATGCTTAGCTTCAGCTATAATATTAAAGGATACGAGAATAAGATCAAGAAGAACAGGAATTGGTGATAGTTGATAGTGAATAGTGAATAACGAATAGTGAAAAAAATTTTTAATACCATGAACAAACGATTTTTATTGACGATACTGTTGATTGCTTTTTGCGGAGGGATAATCCGCCTGAATGCACAGCAAACCGAAGGTGCGGTAAGATACCTTACCACATTCGACTGGGTGAAAATGATCAACCAGTGCGATTATCTCGATAAATCGCAGAAAGAGCGCGCTGCCTATATGTGGGGCCACCGCTCGGAATGGAAAATGTATAACAATTTGTATTTTTCGGCGGCAAGGTCGATGTTTGAGGAATCGGAAGAAAAGGCCAAAAACGAAGGGGATGATGATAATGGTTATGCCTGGCGCAAGGAAACCTTTTTTATGACACGCAACTACGAAAAGAGTACTTTTTTCGATGCTATCGAAATGCTGGGTAAGGTTTACCTGGTGACTGATTCGCTGAAGACGCCCGACTGGAAGATACTGAACGACCTGAAAGAAGTGGCCGGACATGTGTGTATGAATGCTTCGCTGTATGATACCCTGCGAAACCAAAAGATAGTGGTATGGTTTGCACTGGATATTCTGGTTCCGGCCGGGCCCGACCGTTTCTGGGGTTTGCCCGGGCTGATTCTGGAGGTGAATATTAACAACGGCGCCAAAATCATGACGGCCGATAAAATAGATTTCAAAGCGCTGACCACCGAATTCGACCTGCCCAAAAAACTCAAGGGGAAACAGGTGAACCAGGCAGCCTACCTGGCCGTCATCAAAAAGTTTCTGGACGATAAACGCAAGGCGGAGGAATTTCCGTGGGGAATGAGATATTGATACTTTAATTTGTTTAAATTTTTCGAAATAATGGAATATCCGATTTTGATTTTGAAATGAACGATTATACAATATTCGATTTTAAGGTAAGGGCAAATTACTCTAATTTCAATGCCATCAAGTTTTTTGTACTGAACGCAGTGCCCCCTGACCCTGAAATAGCAAGTAATTTCCTGCAACCTGAAGTAGAATATTTAATAGGTAAAGATCCTCTTCCCAAAATAGTTAAAGCCCATTTTTTGGATATCCCTTTTTTATGCCATAAAGATAAAGAAGTTGCCAGGGAATATCTTCAGAATTTTTTACGGGCTGAAAATGGAATTGTGAAATCGAAAGAAATTATTGAAAAATCAAGATCGGAGTATGTAAAGGAAAAGCAGAAACAGTTTAAAAACATTCGTTTTATCGAAAATGAGTTTGTGGTGCCATCTTCCACTGACAGGAAATATAACGAGGATGAAATCAGTCAGAAAGGTTCCATTTTGCTTGACCTGATACAAAGATTATATCCTGTTCCTGATTTTAGTGTACTTACCGCCAGGACTTTTTTTTCTGAAGGATCTGAAAGGCAAAAACATCTGATGGATGCTATTGCGAATCTGGAAAAGATGACAGGTTCGCGGCTTGGGGATAAAACCAATCCTTTGATATTTGCCATGCGGTCGGCGACTTCATTTTATATTCCCGGTTTTTTGCCTACTTATCTGAATGTAGGTATCAATGAAACCGTTTTTGAAGCGCTAAAAAATAAATACGGGATAGTGATTGCCGGCAAAATCTACATCAATAATTTGCAAACCATTTACAGGTCTTTATTCCCGCATAAGGCAAACGATGAAATATGCCGTCCTGTAACTTCGTATTTTTCTATTACTGAAATTGAAAAGTACATAAATATTCTCAGGGACGAAATTAAAAAGCAAGACCAGGAAATACTTACGGATGTTTTCAGGCAAGTATTATTCTTTGCGAGCCAGACCAACGATTTTTTTATTAAGAATCAGGACCTGATCTATACGCTGAAAAAAGGGGATATTTCGTATCCCTCTATTATCATACAAAAGATGGTTTGGACCATACGAAATGATGATTGTTATCCGGGGGTTCTGTATAGCCGCCATTCGCGCACAGGATTAGGAAGGCAGATTGAAAGTGTAAGGAATATGTTTGGCGACGATATCATGACCGGACATATTGACCGAACCGATATTGAATTTTTTAATAACGAGGAAATAAAAAATTCGTATCCGGCTGTGTATCAGTTTGCCCCCTGTTTGCCGAAACTCGAAGCCATGCTTGAATCGCCGGTAACTATTGAATTTGCGGCAGAAACTTATAACGATACTTATCTTTTTGCCATTCTGCAATTAAATACGGCTGAACTGACCGGGCGATCCATTCTTTTATCGGCCATAGACATGTTTAATAAAGGAGTGATTTCGGGTGAGAGGGTTGTGAAACTGGTTCAACCGTATCACCTGAAACAGATATTTTCGGAACGCATCGATGATAAATCATTCCGCGAACTAACCTTTTTTTGCCGCGGCATTTCGGTGCTTCCCCGCTCGGCTGTTACGGCAAGAATATTTTTTTCGGCTTCAAAGGCCTTAGATGCAAAACGAAAAGGCGAAAAAGTGTGCCTGTGCAAGGAAACCTATATTCCCTCAGATACCATTATACTGAGCGAGCTCGATGCTATAATAAGTTTGACCCCGGTTGCGGTTCATGTGGTTACTTCCTGCCTGGGATTTGGTATTCCGGCATTCATAAACCTGAGTCGCTACGAAGTGAAAATTACCAGAAATGCTTTGAAAAATAAAGACGGGCTCGAATTGAAAGAAGGCGATTGGATAACGCTTTCGAGTAAGCACCGGATGATTCTTCTCGGGAAAGCCAGTTATGCAGTGGCAAGGTTTAAAAGATATATTGAAGGCGAAAAACTGAGTCTGCTTCCCAAGGAGGAACCGGTTTTTGAGAATATGAAAGAGGCCTTTTACACTTATCAAAACATTATTAAGAAGCTCAATTATCATGATATTGCCACACTGAACGATCTGATCAAAATTATCCGTAACGATCTGCACGAGAATGATGCAAAGGCTGCATCGCTGGTATGCCACTGGCTGGATTCGAATACCTCCCTCTATATCGAGCAAATATTGAAGAGTGAACTGGGCGCACACCAGGATCAAAATATGATTTACAGCCTGTTTACTACCAAAAGGAAGGCCGTTTTTTTTAAAAAGATCATTGCGGTGTGCAAAACGCGCGGCATTTATGGGTATACCGCAGGTTCGTTCATGCTGGGCAGGTTTATCTGTCTGCAACATCCCGTTGCGTTCTGGAAAAAAATGAATGCCGAAGAAGTGATGTTTCTGCTGAACGAATACATTTTGTTCGAAAAGTATATACAGGTATTAAACGACCTGGGCGAAAGGCATATTAACCGGGCCAGAAAGAAAATTCTGAAAGAAGGGATCAGTGGCATCAATCTTTCGAACATTGAACCCAAAGTGTTCATGACGCTGAAACTTGTTTTTAAAGGTTGGGATTCCCTTACCAAAGTGTTTGGCAAAGATTGTGACCCGGATACGCAATATTTAATAGATATGCTAAAACGACCTTTCGGATATTTTTATGATTATGGTTCCCCATGGTCGATCAATGGACTGAAAGAAATTTGTAAACAGGAAAAACTTCCGCTTCCGGATGAACATTCGGTTTGAGGGATTACACTTCATCATTCGGTATTCCTTGTTCGATATTCGATATTAATAAGTACCAAATTCCAAGACCCAAGTCTCAAGCCCCAAGTTCCATCATATCTTCGGTCTCCTGTCTCCTGACTCCTGTCTCCTGTCTCCATTTCCCCCCACTTACCCTATATCCCTATCAACATTTTTGCGGTCCTACGGTTTTGAACTGAAAACCCTATGGATATTACGCCGTCGCACAATTTTGGTTTCTAAACCAAGCGATTTCCTGGCTGTAATTTGATTTTGAAATCTAAACTGAGCAAAGCTTATTCGATTGAAAAAATTTGATCTCAAAATTAACTGATTTTTTTCGTATAAAACAACCATTTGGGCATAATGCTCACTTTTTGTAAAAAACCTGGGGTTATAACACTGAAAGCCATTAAAAGTAGGCTGATGAACTACCCCGCCGCAGAGCATCGGGGTATCCATGGTAACTGACGGGTTAACCCGTCAGTTGATAAACATGTTTCGCCGCAGGTCGGCGGGAAATTGACCCAATCTTAGATGAAAATAAACAATGGGGCTATATCCGGAAAATTTTATTGAAATGAGTAAAATAGTTAAAAAAATACTTGACTTTTTATGATTAGTTTCGTATCTTTGCTCTATTAATTAGTAAATACATGTAGCCATGGGAAATTTAATCTGGTCCGCCTCAAGAAACCCCTTCATCAGTTGCACCAAGCGCAACAACCGTAAAATGGATGCCATATCTACCGATCTGGATGCGAAGCTGCTGGCCAAATCGTCCGATCCGTTGTTTACGCCCATTTATAACGCCTATCATCCGGTTTACCAGACATTTCACAAATCGTATGTCGACTACAAAACCGCCATCTCTGAATGGCATGGCAGCACTGCGGTCATTGAGGGTTTCTGGAAAGAGGTGTCATCAAAGCTCATCGATAAATGGGACACTTCGGTGAAAGGGGTTTACGAAAAAGGCTCCGACCCACATAAGGCGCTGTTTCCCAAGGGTCATGAGATATTCCGCGTCGGTCCTTACCAGGAACGCATCTCCAACATAGAATCATTCAAAAGCCTGTTGGATGCCGACCCGGCTATGGCTGCCACGGCCACGCTGGTGGGGAGTTTCCTCACGGATTACGGCGCAGCCTACCAGGTGCATGCTGCCAACAAACTGAAGGTAAAAGACCTCTCGGACGAAGTGAAGATCAACAACAAAGCCTGCGCCACGGCCATGTTCAAGGTGCTGGGCTCGCTGATCGTAATGTTTGCCGAAACTCCCGAAAAGATAGAAAATTACTTCCTGGTCGACGAGATAGTGAAATCCACGCCCAAAGACGAAGGTGGCGAAAGCACCGAAGTGCTGCTCACCATAGCCGGCGGACAGTCGCTCGAAGCTGGCATCACCTTCGAAGACACCACTAAAATCAGGGCCTACAACTCAGGCACCGAAATCTTGTATCTGTATACCACATCCGTGAAAGACCCCGGCACCGTGCCCGACGCAGCTTACCAACTGATACCCGAGGCCGAAGAAGTCATCGAAATGTACACCCTGGGCGCGGCCGGCAACCGCTATTTTTACATAGCCAACAAAGGCACCGACGAAGGCAGCATTTCGATCGATATTGAAGTGTAGCGGGTGTAAAAAGTCCTCAATCCTCAATCTGCAAATTGGCGATTGCCGGTTTCTTCGTGTAACTCGGTGTCTTCTTCGAGGATCTTCGTGTAACAGTTTTTCTAAGCGTCCTCCGCGCTTCTGCGGTGCATCTTCAACTTGAAAATTGATTATTGAGAATTGAATATTTGAGGGTTAAAAAATATTCAACAAACAATGTTCAATGCTTAAGTCACTTCCTCCAGACAACTAATGACCATGAATGACCATTAATGACTATGAATGACAAAAAAAATGTTCAACGCTCTGCAAAAAATGCTCAATGCTCAGGTTTTTCCTGCCCTCACAGCCTTACTCCGTTCTTCCGACTTCATAAACTTATTTCCTTAAACATCCTCCAGAAACTCCCCTCCGGCAAAGGCGCCGTTAAATTCATCGCCGCCTTGCCCACCGGATGCATAAACTCCACCCGCCGGGCATGAAGGCAAATAGAGCCATCGGGCAGGGTGCGCTGGTCGCCGTATTTCACATCGCCCTTAATAGGGCAGCCCATGTGGGCCAGTTGGGCACGTATCTGGTGGTGGCGGCCCGTGTGCAGGTCTATTTCCAGCAGGAAATATTTATCGCTGTGGGCAATTGTTTTATAGCTGAGCTCGGCCAATTGCGCATCGTCAACCGGCATAGTATACACCTGGGTTTTGTTTTGCTTGCCGTTGCGCAACAGGTAGTTCGTCAGAAAAGCCTTTTCCTGCGGAGGTTGGTTTTTCACCACCGCCCAATAGGTCTTTTTCAGCTCATGTTTTTTCAGCATCTCGTTCAGTCGCACCAAGGCCTTGCTGGTTTTGGCAAACACCACGGCGCCGCTCACGGGCCGGTCAATACGGTGGGCCACGCCCAGGAAAGCATCGCCCGGCTTATTGTAACGGAATTTCAGGTAAAGTTTAATCTGTTCCTCCAGCGAATCGTCGCCCGACTTATCAGGTTGCACCAGTTGGCCGGGCAATTTGTTTACAACGATCAGGTGATTGTCTTCGAACAGCAGTTGGGCTTCAATATCAAATCCCATCCTTAGTATTGTTCTTTTTCGTTGGGAAACTTACAGTCTTTCACATCGTGTATATAGGCCGTCACCGCTCCCCTGATCTCCTCGTTCAGGTTGTGATACCTGCGCAGAAACCTGGGCGAGAAATCGGTGTTGATCCCCAGCATATCATGCAGCACCAGCACCTGTCCGTCGGTTCCGGCGCCGGCTCCTATGCCAATGGTAGGGCATTTCACTTGCTGGGTAACTTCGGTGGCCAGTTTGGCCGGTATCTTCTCCAGCACAATTCCGAAACAGCCTGCATTATCGAGCAGTTTGGCATCTTCGCGCAGTTTCTGTGCTTCTTTTTCGTCGGTGGCGCGAACCACGTAGGTCCCGAATTTATGTATCGATTGGGGGGTCAGTCCCAGGTGCCCCATCACCGGTATGCCTGCCGACAATATCCTGTCCACCGATTCAATCACTTCCACTCCGCCTTCCAGTTTCACAGCATCGGCGCCGGCTTCTTTCATTATACGGATAGCCGTCATCAATGCATTTTTCGAATTGCCCTGGTAAGTGCCAAACGGCAGGTCCACCACCACCAGCGCACGACTCACACCGCGCACCACCGACGAAGCGTGGTAAATCATTTCCTCCAGCGTAATAGGCAGGGTCGACGAATGTCCGGCCATCACGTTCGAGGCCGAGTCGCCCACCAATATCACATCAATTTCGGCGGCATCCAGTATTTTTGCAAACGAATAATCGTAAGCGGTCAGCATGGCGATTTTTCTCCCCCTGGTTTTCATCTCCTGCAGCACGTGAGTAGTAATCTTCGATATTTTTGTTGATTCCGGCGACATAATTTATTGGTTTTATTTACTGCAAAGGTATCAATTCGGTTCGTAACCCAAATAAATTTGCTCAGAAATATCAGCCAATCGTAAAATGAGTACCTTTGCTGAAATTTTTGATGGTATGAGGTTTCTACTGGGTCTGTTAGGTATTTTTTCAGTTTTTTCTTTTTTTGGTTGCTCTACCGAATTCGATATCAACGCCGAAAAGCAGGATATTACTGTAGTATATGGACTGTTGAGCCAGAACGATTCCACACAATACGTAAAGATCACCAAAGCCTTTCTGGGCGATCAAAGCGCCTATGAACTGGCGCAGGATCCTTCCCTGAGTTCTTATGGCGACGATCTCAGCGTTACCGTTTCCGAGATTGTCAACGGTAATATAAGCCGCACTTTTAATCTTCAGAAAACCGTAATCAGCAATAAAGACACAGGAATATTTTACGCGCCAAATCAAGAGGTCTATAAATTCAATCCCATTCCCTTGCTCAGTGGCACAGCTACTTATAAAATCGATATTACCAATACAGTAACAGGCAAGAAAACCACTGCCACTACCACCATGATCAAGGATTTTTCGATTATAAGTCCGCCCCTGGGTTCTCCCTCCATTGGTTTTGTAAACCAGGCTGGCGCCTATGGCGAATATGAAGCAAAATGGCGGTCAGCAAAAAATGGCCGGGTATATGAACCTTATTTCCGTTTTCATTACAAAGAAGTTGATAAAGTAACCCTCGATACGGTCCCAAAACAAGTCGACTGGCTGCTGAGTTCTGTGAAGTCTGAAAAGCTCGATGGCACTGAAGAAATTATAGTGGGCTACAACAGCGAAAGTTTTTATAAAAACATTCAGGCCAAGGTACCTGTTAATCCGGGTGTCGACCGCGTTATCGGTATGGTCGATTTTGTGGTCACCGTGGGTGGCGACGACCTGAGCATTTATATCGATCTGAACAAGCCCTCCACATCTATCATCCAGGAGCGTCCGGCCTACACCAATGTTACCAATGGCATAGGTATTTTTTCGTGCCGCTACACAAAAAAGTACTCCTTCAAATTATCACAATATTCTGTTGACAAGCTTCTGAATGGAGAATATACCTCTCAACTTGGGTTTAAATAAGCCGGATATAAAACTTTTTTTTAAAAATTTGTATTTGTAAAAATAATAATTGTACTTTTGCACTCCAATTTAATATCGATTTAATCATGTATTTAACAAGCGAAACGAAGAAAGATCTGTTTAAAACTTACGGAAAATCAGAATTCGATACGGGTTCATCAGAAGGACAGGTTGCCTTATTTACCTTCCGTATCCTGCATTTAACCGAGCATCTGAAAGCAAATAAGAAAGATAATTTTACCCGTCGTTCATTGGTTCGCCTTGTTGGTAAAAGAAGAAGATTGCTCGATTATTTGAAAGAAACGGATATTGAAAGATATCGCGATATTATAAAGAAACTTAATCTTAGAAAATAAAGTAAATCAAAATACTAAAAAAAGGCAATTTTCATTGCCTTTTTTTGTTTAAAAATGCAGTTAATAAAGAGGTCTAAAAAAAACAAAAAAAACATTATGGAAGGTATTAAAAAAACATTTGACATCGGGGATGGAAGAATTATTGAATTAGAAACAGGCAAACTGGCTAAACAAGCCGACGGCTCTGTAGTAGTAAAAATGGGCGACACTATGCTGTTGGCAACAGTGGTATCGAAAAAAGAGGCGGGGGAAAATGTAGATTTTATGCCTTTATCAGTTGATTACCAGGAAAAATATGCTGCTTTGGGACGTTTCCCGGGAGGCTTCTTCAAACGTGAAGCCCGCCCTTCAGAATACGAAATATTAATATCTCGTTTAATCGACAGGGCCTTGCGTCCGTTGTTTCCTGATAATTATCATGCCGAAACACAGGTTTTGGTAACTCTGATCTCGGGTGATAAAGAAACTATGCCCGATGCACTGGCCGGTTTAGCTGCTTCTGCCGCATTAACGGTTTCTGATATTCCCTTCAATGGTCCTATTTCCGAAGTAAGAGTCGGACGTTTGGACGGAAAATTCGTTATTAATCCCAATATTTCTGATATCGAAAATTGCGATATTGACATTATCGTTGCCGCTTCCATGGAAAACATCATGATGGTGGAAGGCGAAATGAAAGAAGTGTCGGAGAACGATCTGGCCGATGCCTTAAAATTTGCACACGAAACGATAAAAATTCAGTGTCGTGCCCAGCTCGAACTGGCCGAAATGGTTGAAAAATCAAAAGTAAAACGCGAATATTGTCACGAAAAGAACGATGACACAATAAAAGAAAATCTGAGAGCTTTTGCCTATCAGAAGATTTACGACATTGCTATGGCTGCTTCCACAAAACATGCCCGCATGGAAGCCCTCGAAGCAATAAAAGCAGAATTTATTGCCACCTTTCCTGAAGAAGAACAGGCTGAGAAAAAACCAATGATCAACCGTTATTTCTTCCAGGTCGAAAAAGAAGCCATCAGAACTGTAATCCTTAACGAAAGGATTCGTCTCGACGGACGTAAGCTGGATGAGATCAGGCCTATCTGGAGCGAAGTGAATTACTTACCGGCAGCTCACGGTTCCGCTATTTTCACTCGTGGAGAAACCCAATCGCTCACCACTGTCACTTTAGGAAGCAAACTCGACGACCAGATTATTGATGGAGTTATTTTCGAAGGGAAAAACAAATTCTTATTGCATTATAATTTCCCGCCTTTTTCAACAGGTGAAGTTAAAATGATGCGTGGTACAGGCCGCCGCGAAATTGGTCACGGCAATCTGGCTCATCGCGCACTTAAAAATATGATTCCCTGGGGAGAAGAAAACCCTTATACTGTTCGTATCGTTTCCGACATACTTGAATCGAACGGTTCTTCCTCAATGGCTACCGTTTGTGCCGGAACCATGGCATTGATGGATGCAGGTGTAAAACTCAAGAAGCCTGTTTCCGGTATTGCAATGGGACTTATTACTGATAATGCAACAAAAAAATATGCTGTGCTATCCGACATACTTGGCGACGAAGATCATTTAGGTGATATGGATTTTAAAGTTACCGGCACACGTGATGGTATCACTGCCTGTCAGATGGATATTAAAGTGGATGGCCTTTCTTATGAAATATTGATCGGAGCTCTTATGCAGGCAAAAGAAGGCCGTATGCATATTCTCAGCGAAATTGAAAAAACAATTAAGGAACCGCGTGCCGAATACAAACCATTTGTACCCAGGATTGAAAAAATGATCATTCCGAAAGAATTCATTGGTGCGGTTATCGGACCGGGCGGTAAGATTATTCAGGAAATGCAGAAACAAACCAATTCAACTATCATTATTGAAGAAGTAGGTGAATTTGGCCATATTGATATTTTTGCTGTCAATAAAGAATCTATTGATGCTGCCATAAAAAAGATCAGGCAAATTGTTGCTGTTCCTGAAGTAGGAGAGATTTATAAGGGCGTTGTTAAGAACATTCAATCCTTTGGTGCTTTTATCGAAGTGCTGCCGGGTAAAGATGGCTTGTTGCATATTTCTGAGATTAACTGGGATCGCGTTGCCAATGTAGAAGATGTTTTGAAGGTGGGTGATGAAGTGGAAGTTAAACTGATTGATATCGATAGTAAAACAGGCAAACTAAAGCTTTCACGCAAAGTGTTGCTCCCCCGTCCTGAAAAAAGGCAGGAATAATTTTATTGGCAGGCAACCTTTCTTATTTAAAATGTGTCTTAGTAGTAGTTCTTTCTAAGACACTTTTTTTATCCTGTTTTTTAAGGAATGATTATATCTATAGTGGTATAATGACATTGAAAAATGTTGTATAATGAGACAGTTGAAGATTGCCAAACAGGTAACAAATCGCGAAACAGAATCCCTTGATAAATATCTTCAGGAGATTGCAAAAGTTGATTTGATCAGTCCGGAAGAAGAAGTTGTATTGGCACAAAGGATTCGTCAGGGCGACCAATCAGCCTTATATAAATTAACTCTGGCAAACCTAAGGTTTGTCGTTTCGGTTGCTAAACAATATCAGAATCAGGGTTTACATCTTCCCGATCTGATCAATGAGGGAAATCTGGGATTAATTAAAGCGGCACAAAGGTTTGATGAAACCAAGGGTTTTAAATTTATTTCTTATGCCGTTTGGTGGATTCGTCAATCCATTCTTCAGGCTATTGCAGAACATGCCCGCATCGTTCGTTTGCCTTTGAATAAAATCGGTACAATAAACCGCATTAATAAAACCTACAGCGCTTTTGAACAGTTAAATCAAAGGGAGCCTAATCCTGATGAGATTGCTGAAATATTAGGTGTTTCATTGAACGAAATTACGCAGTCAATTAAGAATTCTGGGAAACATGTATCTATGGATGCCCCCGTAGGTCCGGAAGAGGAAACCACCATGTTAGATTTATTACAAAACGATGAGATTCAGGCCCCGGAAACAGAATTATTGAAAGAATCTTTGAAATTTGAGATAGAAAGATCTATATCCACATTAATTCCCAGGGAAGCAGAAATATTGCGTAATTATTTTGGCTTAAACGGACTTAAACCTCATACTCTTGATGAGATTGCTACAAAATTCGATTTAACCCGCGAAAGGGTTCGACAAGTGAAAGATAAAGCGATTCGCCGTTTGAAAAATTCGTATCGAAGTAAAAACTTAAAATCATATTTAGGTTAGAAAAATTTTGTAGGTTTGTATCAAATTGCATCCTATGAATCATTTTTTGGCTCCCTCTATATTATCAGCCGATTTCGGTATACTCAAGGAACAGGTTGAAATTATTAACCTGAGCAGCGCTGATTTCATCCATATTGATGTAATGGATGGTGTCTTTGTTCCAAATATTTCATTTGGGTTCCCAATAATAAAAGCGATATCAAAATATGCAAAGAAACCTCTCGATATTCATTTGATGATTGTTGATCCAGACAGGTTTATTGAAAGATTCTCTGAATTCAGCCCTGAATACCTTACTGTGCATTATGAAACATGCCCTCATTTGAACAGAACACTCAATTTAATTAAATCATATAATAGTAAAGCAGGAGTGGCACTTAATCCTCATACTCCGGTTGGCCATATCGAGGAAATTATTTCTATTGCCGATTTAATATTGATCATGTCGGTAAATCCGGGATTTGGAGGACAGAAATTTATTTCAGATTCTATAAAAAAGATTAGGAAAACCAATGAATTGATAAATAGGGTTCATTCAAAAGCAAAAATTGAGGTCGATGGCGGAATTGGTTTGGATAATATTGAAAAGATAGTTAATGCAGGTGCTGAAATTATTGTTGCAGGGAATTCAGTTTTTGGAAACACTGATATTATATCAGCCATTGATGACCTGAAAAAATCTTTAAATCATTAATTTTTTTCTTGATCCTTTCTCATACTTTTTATAAATTTGCGTATATATTAAGTACACTTCAACTTTTTTATGAAAAAACATACGCCTCATAAAAGCTTTTTACTTTTTTCTATATTTCTTTTGTTTCCTTTTCCTTTTCTTTTGGGACAAAATGTAGTAAATAATGGGGCAAAAATTGTGGTTAAGGATGGTGCCAATTTAGTTATCGGAGGTAATTATATCAATAGAAATGATGGCCTTGCCGATGGAGAAATCAATCTGGATGGAAATATTTTTTTAAGAAGGAATTGGATTAATAATTCAAATAATGAAGTTATGGTTTCTGTTGGCACCGGTCCAGTCGGAAATCTTATCATGGATGGTTCCTTAAAGCAGTATATTGATGGTACACATTCCAGTTTATTCGAAAATTTGTTAATTACAAATTCCAAAAAAGTATTGAATGTTAATGATTGCAAGGTAAATGATACCTTGCATGTCGATGCTATTTTGAATTTAAATGCTCATCGACTCAAGATATTAAATAGCAATCCTGTAGGTATCAATTATTTTAGTGGGTATATACTTAGTGAAACTACCACATTTGAAGGTTTAGGCGAGATTGAGTGGAATATTGGGTCTCAACTTAATCTATACAAAGTTCCCTTCGGAAGCGGTTACGATTTAGGTTCTGACTTACAGGTATTATTGGAAACAAAAACTGCTGGGTCTCCTTCCACTGGTTCGATCAGATTTGCCACCTATCCAACCGGTTGCCAGAATTTTCCTGTTCCTCCAGATGTTATCGAACTTGACAGGAGTTATGAATATATAGCAGATCGTTTTTGGAATATAGATCCCATCTATGATACTAAACCTGATGTGGGTCTGCAGTTTCATTATCGTTCACAGGATATTAATCAACCCTGTAATAATGGATTAGTTGAACCCGAAATGAAAGCGATCCGATATAATACCCTTGTACATTCCTGGACTGATATTCAGCCTTTGGGTTCATCATTTCCTGGTCAGAAATCATTTGTTATTGATAATGTGTCTTCAAATGATTTCTATGCCCCATGGTGTTTGGTCAGTGATGTGTTGGATTGGGAGATTTTTTTCCCTAATGCTTTTACTCCGAATGGAGATGGTGATAATGATTATTTTTCAGCCATCGGATATAATCTGGATAAGTTGGAACTTAAAATGTATATTTATAATCGTTGGGGCGGAATAGTTTATACTATGGATGATATAAACAAGCCCTGGGATGGATATGCTGGTTCATCAAAAAATGTTTGTCAACCGGGAGTGTACACCTGGATATTATTTTTAAAAGAAAAATTGGGGCAGGAGCATATATATAAAGGTATTGTTACTCTGGTAAATTAGTAAAAAAGTATTATGAAAGATGTCTTTGCAAAATCTAATAAAACTAAGTTTTTAATTTTTTTGATTGTATTTTTATGTATTTCAAAATTAAGCTTAGCTCAAAATAATGTCGGAATAAATGCTACCGGTGCAAATCCTCATCCTTCTGCTGCTCTGGATGTGGATGCAAATGATAAAGGTGTTTTGATTCCTCGACTTACAACTGTTCAGAGATTAGCAATCATTAATCCGGCTAATGGATTGTTGGTTTATGATATTGATTATAAATGCGTATTCTTTTATGACATAGTTGCTGTATCCTGGGTCTCTTTATGTAATGGTGGTGGCACTATTGGTATAACAGGTCATACCGGACCTACTGGACCTCAAGGGTCTATTGGTATTCAGGGACTTCAGGGAGTGACAGGCCCCCAAGGAGTACAAGGTATTACCGGACCTCAAGGAATCCAAGGCGTTACAGGGCCTATTGGGCATACAGGTCCAACAGGGTTACAAGGTATAACAGGTGCAACTGGATTACAGGGATTACAGGGTATTCAAGGTGCTACCGGGGCACAGGGTATTCAGGGAATGACAGGACTGCAAGGTACAACCGGACCTCAGGGTCTTCAGGGAATCACCGGACCGCCAGGAATTACTGGTCCAACCGGAATACAGGGAGTAACCGGTGCTCAGGGAATGCAGGGAGTTACAGGGAATATTGGGCCTACAGGGCCACAGGGAGCGCAGGGAATACAAGGTGATCCTGGAATAACTGGTGCTCAAGGGATTCAAGGTGTCACTGGCCCTCAAGGTATCCAGGGGATTACGGGTGATATTGGTCCTACCGGCCCCCAGGGCATTCAGGGGATTACCGGGGATATCGGACCCACCGGACCACAAGGTATTCAAGGAGTACAAGGCCCAACAGGTACGGCAGGAATTAATGGAACTAATGGTATCAACGGTGCCACCGGAGTCACGGGTATTACAGGTCCAACCGGTGTAACATTTAAAACCGGGGTTTATTTGAGTACAGCATGGACTGTTAGTACCGCTGCCTGGGCAAATGTTACCCCCATGCTTCTAAGTTTTGCTGCTCAAAATACCAGTGCACTTGTTGTTTTCTCGGTTTCCGGTTATGGTTATACCAATTCAATGTCCTACGTTCAATTCAGAGTGTTAAATAATGGTGTTGCCATTGGAGGTACTAATGAAAAGATACAGAATTATGATGATATGACAGGAACCATAACTCCCTGGAGTTGCTCCTACGTAAGATTGCTGACAGGATTAACCGTTGGAGCAAATTACTCTCTTCAGGTGCAGGGAAAGGTAGGCGGAATTTTAGGAACTTATAATGCCATTGTTGATCCAGCTTTGGACGGACATCACATGTCTCTTTCAGTAGTTCAATAGTCTGATGAAGAAAATTCTTTTCCTTATTTCGGTCATGATCCCTTTGTCTATTTATTCTGTCAAGGCTCAGAATAATTCGGATGAACCGGTTTTAACGATTGCTCAAAGAAAAGATAGCAGCAGTGTTGTCAATGCCAATCAGGAAATAAATACTAAAATTCCCAGAGCTGCAAATTATTCACAAGCAGCAGCCATAAATAATTCCGGCAATAATATTACCAGTGCCGGCGTGATGGAAAAGAAGGAAAAGTCCAGGAAAATCGCTCATAAGAAAAAATAGACCAGGGCTAATCGGAATATGGCAAGAATATGAGAGAAAAACATTTTGTATGGTTCCGGGTCAACAGATTCATCGACATGAATAGCCTCAAAGAATTTTACGGTAGTGTAGGCGGTAATTTTGGTCTGGCATTGAGCCATTATGGTTTCATTTTAAATGACGCAAAGAGTTTACAGGAAATCAATTCCATCTTAAAAATTCCCATTGCATTTTTTATTTCCGACAGAGATGTTTTACATAAAAAAATCCCCGTTTTTATTCAAAAAAAGATAGTCTCTCTTGATACACTTGGACTGAAGTTCCTCGAATATAACCAAAATTATACTCCATGTTATAGGATTCACATTCCTAAAAAGAAGGAGGTAGATGTTAGTAATTTGTTGTCAGATATATCGAATTATTTTTTGGTTAGGGGATCTTTCCCTACACGTGAAACAATTTTGGAAATAAACCGGAAGGATGAAGAAATTTTGCCCGAGCACTTTAGCATAATGGCAAAACTGGGTATCGAAACTCTAATGTTATTGTATGATAAAAATAATCTTGAGATAGTTCGAACCTATTTTACAAATAAAACACCCATATTCAAAACGAATCCCAGTTCAGATCCAAAACTAATTGAATCATGGCGCACCCAGATAGACGCCCTGGATAATCAACTTATTGAAACCTTGGCAAAGAGGCTGCAAATTGTAAGCGAAATGGGTGCTTTCAAATCTGAACATGAAATGCCATTATTCGAAGCCGGGCGTTGGCTGGAAATATTACAATCCAGAAAGAAAATCGCCAAATCGAAAAATGTTGACGAGGAGCTTATCGGTAAAATCTTCGATGCCATTCACCTCTCTGCCCTAAAGAAGATGCTAGAAGAGTAAAATTCGGAGGGTTCCAAATATAAGCTACTAAATACTAAATACTATATACTAAATACCTTCTTACCCCATCAGCGCCTCAATTTCCTCCACCGTTTTGGGAATAGCTCTGCCTAGCACTCTATGACCAGTTTCGGTCACCAGTACATCATCTTCAATGCGGATGCCTCCGAAGCCGAGATACTCAGCCACCTTGTCGTAATTAATGAATTCGGTGAATTTGTTCTCCGATTTCCACAGCGTATATAATTCAGGAATAAAATAAATGCCCGGTTCTACGGTAAGCACAAAACCCGGCTGCAATCTTCTTCCCAGACGTAAGTATGCCGTTCCAAACTGGTCAATGGGTCTTAATTCGGCATCGTAGCCAACATAAATCTGGCCAATATCCTCCATATCGTGAACATCCATACCCATCATATGGCCTAATCCATGAGGAAAGAACAACGCGTGGGCACCTTGTTTCGCGGCTATGTCGGTGTCGCCTTTCATAAGTCCGAGTTTCTTCAGTCCTTCGGTTATCACTTTACAGGAAAGCAAGTGAACATCCTGATATTTCACTCCCGGTTTGATAGCATCAATGGCTGCCATTTGAGAGTCGAGTACGATTTGGTAAATTTCCTTTTGTTTTTGACTGAATTTACCATTCACCGGAACCGTGCGGGTATGATCGGTTGCATAGTGCACAGGGGTTTCAAAGCCTGCATCTATTACCAGCATATCACCATCTTTCATCAGATTATTATGAGCATGTCCGTGGAGAATCTCACCTCTCACCGAAAGTATAGTCGGGAATGACAATACTCCGTTTTTCGCCAAAGCAATGCCTTCCATAGCGCCAGCCACTTCATATTCGTATTTCCCCGGCTTTACCAGTTTCATGCCTTTGCTAAACATTTCGTAAGCGGTTTCAATACCTTTTTCTATCTCAGCAACTTCTTCAGGTGATTTTACCGAACGCAGACCGATAACAGCCAGCATAAGCTCCATAGAAGCATGGTCCTTGAGTTGGTCTATTTCTATGCCCAATAGCCTTGATAAGGAAATTTTGGTGTTAGGATTGTAAGGAGGTAAGTAATGTATCTTACGGTTTTGCCTTGCTGCTTCTTTTACATAAGCATCAAACCCTGAGAATGATGCTGAGGAGGTGATCCCAACGTTTTTCACCTTGTCTTTTAACAAGGGTAGGGGGCCGGTCCAGATAACATCTTCTATGTCGACATCATTGCCAAAAATAATCTCTCTACCCTTATCAATATCAATCACTGCCGCCAATCCTGGCTCATCGATACCAAAAAAATACAGGAAGGAGCTATCCTGCCGGAAATGGTAAATATTCTGTGGATAATTCATCGGAAGTTCTGTATTCCCTACAAAGATCAACACTCCGCTTTTTACCAGTTCTTTTAATTTTTTTCTTCTTTCTATATAAACATTTGCTGCAAACATGGTTTTATTTTTTAGTGATTATTTATTTTTCATTTAGAAATCGATTAACTGCAAATTCTCTTTGGTATTCTGTCTAAAATTTCTCGTTTTCCAACCATTTAACAATATGACAATTTAACCTGTTTTCGTTTTCCGACTTCGGTCTCCGCTCTTCCAACCTCCTCTACTTCTTCACTTTCATCAGGGCTTCTATTTCTTCTACTTCTCTGGGGATGTTTTTCATCAGGTCGATAGGCCCTTTTTTATTGACCAGAATATCATTTTCAATCCTGATCCCTATCTCTTCTTCCTTAATATAAAGGCCGGGCTCGCAACTAAGCACCATGCCGGGTTTCAGCACCATCTGCCTTGTACCCACATCATGCACATCCAGTCCAATGAAATGCGAATTGCCATGCATATAGTATTTAAAGTACATGGGGCTGTCAGGGTTTTGGTTCTTTACATCTTTTGCCGTGAACAATCCCAATCCAATCATTTCGGCTTCCATCAATTTCGTGACATCTTTATTGATCTGTTCTATGGTAGCACCCGGAACGATGAGCTGTGTCGCTTTTTTCATCACCTGAAGCACAGCATTGTAACAATCTTTCTGACGCTTGTTGAATTTCCCGTTTATGGGGATGGTTCTGGTAAGGTCTGCGGCGTAATTGCCGTATTCTGCTCCAAAGTCAAGTAATATCAAGTCTCCATTCTTCAATCTCTGATCGTTTTTCACATAATGCAGCACACAGGCATTCACACCTGAAGCCACAATGGGATAATAGGCGTGTCCGCCTGCCCCGTTGCTGATAAACTCATGGGTGATCTCGGCTTCCACTTCATATTCCATCATCCCCGGACGCACACTTTTCAGCAAGCGCCTAAAGGCTTTTTCCGTGATATCGCATGCCTGCTGCATCATCTTGATTTCTTCAGCTTCCTTGCACATGCGGAATTCGGTGATCATCGGGTTCAATCTTTCACATTTATGCGTGGGGTATTCGTTCTTCATTCTTTGTGCAAAGCGCAGTTCCTTTGAAGGCACTTCGGTGGTGAAACGCGCGTCTTCGTGAAGGTTCAGGTAAATATATTCCGAGCGAAGCACCAGGTCTTTCATAGTATCTTCAAAACTGTCCAGCCATTTTACGGCTTTCACTCCCGAAACCTTCGAAGCTTCTTCTAGACTGTACTTATGACCATACCACGTAACCATGCTGTCGTTGGTCTGAACCGTAAAAACTATTTCGCGCAGGGCTTCGGTGGGATGATGGGGGCATAGGCATAGAATGCATTTTTCCTGATCGAGGCCGGTCAGATAAAACATATCGGAACTCTGGCGGTAAGGATGGAACTGATCGCCGTTCCTTTGGTATTCATCATTCGATAAAACTATGGCTACGGAACCTGGTTTAAGCCTGCTAACAAGCTTCTTACGGTTGCGGACAAAAAGGTCTGAATTGATATTTGTATAACGCATAATTGATATTAATTAAATGGCAGAATTTTTTTTGGTAAAATTAAATTAAAATTTACCTTTGTTTCGCTAATATAAAAATTAATTTTTAAAACCTACCTCAAAAGTATTTTTTTATTTCCCAAAACCTGATCATATGAACAACCTGTTTAATTATTCCTCGATTACCAAAAAAATTATCATGGGAGCCTTTGGCTTGTTTCTGGCCTTGTTTTTATTGGTGCATCTCACCATTAACCTTTTGTTGCTTTGCGGCGACGATGGAAAATTATTCATGGCAGCCTCCGAATTCATGAAGACCAATATTTTTATCAAAGTATTCGAATATGTGCTGTTCGGAGGATTCTTCATCCACATACTTTTTGGAATAATAGTAACATTAAAAAACTGGGCCTCCCGTCCCGTACGCTATTTCACCCCCAATAAATCCACCACTTCGTTTTTCTCCAAATACATGATCTATACCGGAGCTATTGTATTTGTATTCCTGCTGCTGCATTTCATGCATTTCTTCTTTGTAAAATTGGGTTGGGTTACGCCTCCGGCCGGTGTGGATAAACATGATTTCTACGCCATGGCCGTGATGCTGTTCTCCAACAAGATCTATTCCTTGATATACATCGCATTTTTCCTCTTTCTCGGCTTCCATCTCAACCATGCCATTCAATCGGGCTTCCAGACCCTGGGCTTGAACCACAATAAATACAATGCCACCATAAAAGCTGTCTGCACCATTTATGCACTGGTAGTTACCATAGGTTTCACGATTGTTCCCGTTTATTTCATGTTTTTCTTTTGATCCACTGACCAACAAGATCTTTATTCATTAATTCAAAAATAACAAGCAGCAATGACAAAGATAAATTCAAAAATTCCGCAAGGGCCTTTGACCGAAAAATGGAGTATATACAAAGCAACCTGCAAGCTGGTGAATCCTTCCAACAAACGCAAACTCGATATCCTTATCGTAGGTACCGGTCTGGCCGGAGCTTCTGCCGCCGCCACCCTCGGCGAACTCGGCTACAACGTAAAAGTGTTCTGCTATCAGGACAGCCCCCGCCGCGCTCATAGTATTGCTGCGCAGGGAGGTATCAATGCTGCTAAAAATTATCAGAACGACGGCGACAGTGTCTATCGTTTGTTCTATGACACCATCAAAGGCGGCGACTATCGTGCCCGCGAAGCCAACGTCTATCGTCTGGCCGAGGTCAGCAATGGCATCATCGACCAGTGCGTCGCCCAAGGCGTTCCCTTTGCCCGCGACTATGGCGGATTGCTCGACAACCGTTCTTTCGGTGGAGCTCAGGTTTCCCGTACTTTCTATGCCCGTGGTCAAACAGGTCAGCAACTTCTGTTGGGTGCTTACAGTGCCCTCAGCCGCCAGATCAAAAAAGGAAGCGTAACGCTTTACAACCGCCGCGATATGCTCGATGTAGTGGTAATCGATGGCAAAGCACGCGGAATCGTGGTTCGCAACCTGGTTACCGGACAAATCGAAAAATATTTTGGCCATGCCGTCGTGCTGGCTACCGGTGGCTACGGAAACGTATATTTCCTCTCCACCAATGCCATGGGCTCCAACGTAACTCCTATCTGGCGTGCTTACAAAAAAGGGGCTTATTTCAGCAATCCCTGCTACACCCAGATTCACCCCACCTGTATTCCCGTTCACGGCGATTTCCAGTCAAAACTCACCTTGATGAGCGAAAGCCTCCGCAACGACGGACGTATTTGGGTGCCAAAAAAACTCGAAGATGTTGCCAAACTGCGCAAACGCGAAATTAAACCCGTTGATATTCCTGAAGAAGACCGCGATTACTATCTCGAGCGCCGCTATCCGGCTTTCGGAAACCTGGTGCCCCGCGATGTGGCTTCACGTGCTGCCAAGGAGCGTTGCGATGCCGGCTACGGTGTCAGCCATTCCGGATTGGCCGTATTTCTCGATTTCAAAGATTCCATCAAACGTCTCGGCAAAAGCGTCATCGAAGAACGCTACGGAAACCTCATTCAAATGTACGAACAGATCATCAACGAAAATCCTTACGAAACCCCTATGATGATCTATCCTGCCGTGCACTACACCATGGGCGGCATTTGGGTCGACTACGAACTGCAAACCAGCATTCCCGGTTTGTTTGCCATGGGCGAATGTAATTTCTCCGATCACGGCGCCAACCGCCTCGGCGCTTCGGCCCTCATGCAGGGACTCGCCGACGGATATTTTGTCTTGCCTTACACCATCGGCAATTACCTCTCGTCCGAAATTCACACCAAACCCATACCTACCGATGCTCCCGAGTTCGTTCAGGCCGAAAAAGAAGTAACCGACTTCGTCCAAAAACTCAAAAACATAAAAGGAAAACAATCGGTCGACAGCATTCATAAGAAACTCGGAAAAATCATGTGGGAATATTGCGGCATGGGACGTACCGAAGAAGGGCTCAAAAAAGGACTCTCACTCATCCCCGAACTCAAGAAAGAATTCTGGACCGATCTTCTCATCCCCGGCGATCTCAACGAATTCAACCCTGAAATCGAAAAAGCAGGCCGCCTTATCGATTTCATCGAACTCGGCGAACTCATGATGCTCGACGCACTCCAGCGCCGCGAATCCTGCGGAGGTCATTTCCGCGAAGAAATGCAAACCGATGATGGCGAAGCCCGGCGCGACGATGAGAATTTTGCATTCGTTTCAGCCTGGGAATTTAAAGGCGAAGGCAACCAGCCCGAACTTCACAAAGAACAACTCGAATTCGAAGTGGCCAAACCATCGCAAAGGTCATACAAATAATAAATCGAAAAATCCCTAAAGATATGGACTTAACCTTAAAAATCTGGCGTCAGAAAAGCGCTTCAGCCAAAGGAAAATTCGAAACCTACAAAGTCACCGGTGTTTCGCCTGACAGTTCTTTTTTCGAAATGCTCGATACCCTCAATCAGCAGATCATCGAATCGGGCAACGACCCCGTAGCCTTCGATCACGATTGCCGCGAAGGCATCTGCGGAACCTGTAGTCTTTATATCAATGGCCGTCCTCACGGGCCCAAACGTGGCATCACCACCTGCCAGCTCCACATGCGCAGCTTCACCGATGGCGAAACCATAGTCATCGAGCCTTGGCGGGCCAAACCCTTCCCCTTAATCAAAGACCTCATAGTCGATCGCAGTGCCCTCGATCTCATCATACAGGCCGGCGGATATGTATCGGTCAACACAGGCGGTGTCCCCGATGGAAACGCCATACCCATACCCAAGCAAAACTCCGACCTCGCAATGGATGCCGCTGCCTGCATAGGCTGCGGAGCCTGCGTGGCTGCCTGTGCCAATGCATCGGCCATGTTGTTCCTCGGTGCCAAGGTGTCCCAGTTGGCCCTCTTACCCCAGGGCAAAATAGAGGCTGCCCAACGCGTGCAAAACATGGTAGCCGAAATGGACCGCCTTGGCTTTGGCAATTGCAGCAACACCTACGCCTGCGAAGCCGAATGTCCCAAAGAGATCAAAGTCACCAACATCGCACGCATGAACCGTCAGTTTATGAAAGCCAAGGTTTGTGTGGAGAAGCATGAAGCACCTTCTTACGGAGGATAAAAAAACCTATTCATTGCCGTTGGCTTCAGCCCCGTATTTCATTGCCGTTGGCTTCAGCCAACGGTATTAAAATATCTACCCACCACCTTCCAACTCCGTTAGGGGTTGAACATCCATCATCCTAATCATCTAACCAGCCCCTTAAACACAGTATAGGGATCCATCACCATTCAGACATAGGTCCCAAAAGCCCCACCAGTCCTATTCTTCAGTCTCACAGTCTCACAGCCTCATAGCCTCACAGCCTCACAGTCTCACAGCCTCACCCCCTCTTCCTCACCCCGGCTCCTCCGGCTTCTCCATCTCAATATCATTATCAAACAAAAGTCCTTCTTCCACCTCAATTTCCTCTGTATACGTCTGATACCCGGGCGCCTCATACGTAACCTTATTAATGCCCGCTTTCAATGGCAGTTTGTAGTAACCCTCCTCATCGCTCGTAGTCACCTTATCCGTCGTATCGGCCGTAATCTTCACATTAGCTATAGGCTGTTCTGTCTCAAAATCCGTAATAACCCCCTCTGTACCTGTTTTCACTTCCGGATCATTCGATTTTCCCTTATAATCCACAATCATCTTGGCCCCCAAATACGAACTGTAAAACTCAGGCATCGAAAACCTCTTGATGCTCACTTTGGCAGTCAGAGTCACAATTTCCTTATCCACCTCACGGAACAATGCATCCATCTCTTCTTTTTTCACCTTACGCTCAGCAATTTTCAACCGCGGCATCGGTATCAGATCAAAATATTTTTTATTCAGCATCTGCAGATTATCCAGGTTATCTTGAATCAAATCATACCCGGCATCCATATCGGCCAGGTTTTCCGAACCCACCGTATACACTAATGCACACCTGTCTTTCAAAACAGTATCGGCGGCATTTCTGAAATCTCTCATGCCAAAATTGATAGCCTCCAAAGCTTCTGTATCTCCTTCATCAATAAAATAAGCCACCAGCTTCACCACCACATCCATAGCTGCAACCTCCAGCAAATCACGCGTCTCGGCTTTCAGTTTGGCAGTGCCGGTAGGGTCAGCCTGCAGCAATTCATTGATCTGTTCAATACTCAGCACATTTTGTTTCAAAAGCACCATCAAAGCCGTAACTTTCGGAAGTGCATCGGCAGTTGTCTGGTTCAATTCATACCATTTCAGAATCGCCAGATACATACTCAGTTTGTTTTCTTTTCTTCTGTTCATGATAATTAGGATTTAAAATTTACCGTAAAAATAATAAATAAAACCTTCCATGTCAAGGACTAACCACCTTTGTATATCCTTATAAATTAATTTTGTGTCCATCATTTCTCCTCATTCGTACCCTCTTTTTCAACGATTTATAAAACCCGCAAATAGCCTGCCTTTCAAAACCAGTAATAATGCATGTAAAACACCCGAAAACAACCCAAAAAACACATAACTACCCCAATTCCACACCTATATACTTTATAAAAACAGCCCGTCCTTACCGCTCCTCATACTGAATTTCGAAAAAAACAGCTAATCCAGCCACCAAAACACAACATCATAATCTGCCAACAAACGCTAACTATATAAAAACAAACCCTCACACCTTTAAAACATCCTTTCATAATCAAAAAACACTAGGTAAATATCTAAAAACGCACAGCCACATCACATCCACATACGCTGATAATCCAAAAACACTATGCAACATCTCAGAAACACACAGTCATTTTCAACCAACATACAGTCATCTTCTGAAAACGCACTGTCACTATCCAAAAACACCTTGTAACAATAAAGAAACACTCAGCCAAATTCAAAAACACCCTGCCAAATCAAAAAACACCCTGTCACCATCCAAAAACACCCTGTCACCATCCGGAAACACCCTGTCACATTTTACAACCTCATAGCCTCACAGTCTCATAATCTTCATAGTGGTTTTTCCTCCTCTGCGTCCTCTGGCCTTTCCCGTACTGCAGGTCGGGAGCCTCCGAGGTGAATCTTATTCTCAGAACCCTAAACTCCCAACTGCCCTTATTTTCTCATATTCTTTACCACCATCCGCAAATTCTTTCTATATTTGTTCTTTCCAACACTCCGATGATTATGAAAAAAATAAAGCGACTATCCCTTTTCATCAGTATCGTGGTTTTAGTTTTCGCCTCCTGCCGCAAACAGTCCGACACCTTCGGCCCTCAGATCACCATCACCAAACCTTTCGAAAACCAGCAATTCAACATCTACGACGACATCACCATAACCGCCAACATCTGCGACGACCGCAAACTCGCCAGCATCGACATCAGCATAACCAACGAAGAATTCATCACCGTGATGACCGCATCCACCATTTTCCCCGAAAACAACTGCTACGATGTAAACCTGGCCATGCCCATCACCGACATTCATCTGCCTACGGGCATCTATTACCTGCTCATACGCGCCTCCGATGGCCTGCAGGAAACAAAAAAATTCCTCAAAATATACATCACCACCCTGCCCAAAAAACTCAAATACCTCATCGTCGTCAGCAAAAACGCCGGCCAGATAAAAATCGGCAAAATCGACTCCACCAACACCCTCACCCCCCTCAAAACCCTCACCACCGACTATTGCGGCTCGGCCGTAAGCAGCGATGCCCAGCAATTCTACATAGCCGGGCGCTCCACCGGCGATGTGCAGGTCTTCAGCACCGTCGACTGGCAACTGCAATGGATCATCCCCTGCGCAGCAAGTCCATCCATTCCCTATTTCGAAGCCATCGATGTACACAAAAAAATGCTCTACGTATCCTATCATAGCGGCAAATTCGAAGTTTACAATGCCAACGGCAGCATCCGCGCCCTGCGCAACGTCGACAATGGCCAATACGCCACCCGCTTCACCCCCGTGGGCAACTACCTGATCACCTACCAGCGCAACCCCTCCGCCATGTCCAAAAACCTCGTAATTTATAACACCCCCTCCTATGCCATCTGGCAAAAATTCATCCTCAACTACGAAGTACAAAACATTCAAAACCTCAACAACCAGCAGGGACTCTTATTCTGCAACCATGTAAACTATGTCACCTTTAAAATAGTGGATATTGCCTCCCAAACCCTTACCGATATAGGCACCACTTACGATTATCCCATAAAATCAGTTGCCCATATTTACCAGAATGAATACGCTTATATCGCGGGCAATGCTTTATTTAACTACAATTATCCGGATATAAGTTCGCTGCCGCTAAACTACGGTATCAACATCAACCACCTGATTTACGATGAAGTAAATAATAATTACTATCTTTCCGAAGACTACCATACCGTCAAAAAATTTGTTTTTCCCCATAATAATCCCGAAGCAACTGTGGCGGTTCCCGATACAATAATTAACATACTTCCCGTTTACAATAAAGATTGAAGCTCTTGAAACGCGAGATCATACTAACCGATGACGGTTCCACCACAATTTCCCTCCCTGAATGGGATGAATGTTATCATTCCACCCATGGAGCCGTCAGCGAATCAAACCATATATTTATTGAAGCCGGGTTGAAATACGTTTTATCGCGGCAAACCCAAATCCGTCTGTTGGAAGTTGGCTTTGGCACCGGCCTGAATGCTTTCTTGTCGGCAATGCATTGCATGGGCAGTAACCATACCTTATATTATATAGGACTGGAACCGTATCCGCTTATTGAAACGGAGATCAAGGCATTAAACTACCCGGAAATAAGCGGCTATAAAGAACATGATGCCTGTTTCAGAAAAATTCACGCTACCGAATGGGTAAAAGAATCCCTGATAACGCCCCAATTCACCCTGGTAAAAACCCGGCAACCCATTCAGGAAGCCACCCTCCCCGAAAACTATTTCGACCTGGTATATTTCGATGCCTTTGCCCCTCGGGTACAGCCCGAATTGTGGCAAAAAAATATTTTTGAAAAGCTTCACCGCGCCATGCAGCTCGGTGGTATACTGGTAACCTATTCCTGCAAGGGAGATGTAAAAAGAGCTTTGAAGGAAAGCGGGTTTACCCTTGAAAAACTTCCCGGGCCCAAAGGCAAACGCGAATTTATCAGGGCCGAAAAATCATCGGTGCAATATCTCGAACGATGAAAAATTCTTTAATTCACTTTTTTCTATCGAAATCTGTTTCACTCTGGCCCAGGAAGGTCCTTTGCGGCACCAATCGATAAATTTTTCCACAGTCTTTTCCTCGCCTTCCGCTTCAATATACACTTTATCTTGGTCCACATTCATCACAAATCCGCATACACCCAGCCTCACAGCTTCCTGCATAGAAGAAAAGCGAAACCCTATTTTCTGAACCTTACCCATAATGGTAATATTTACATGAATCATTATTTATGGATTTAATCTTTTGGTTAAAGTTCCGGAAACAATTTCGTGAAGTTGCAAAGGAGTAGCTTTTCGCCAGAACAACTGATTAAGATTATCCCCAAAAGCTAGGTAATAATCAATATTTGCCTTTTCGAATTCTTCAACTATGTGTTTCCTGAAATTTACACAGGCTATCCATCCGTCATCGATATTGTCAAACCACTCCTGGTAATATGAATCGTCAGAATAATGAAAATTCAAAACGTTTTCGCCAATTAAAATAAACTCTTTGATATTGTTATCCACCAGAATGTCGATCACATTTTCTTTTAAGAACTTAATATCATTATAGAGGCAATCGTTCCATTCGCCCAGCAATTCAATAATAGCGTAATGGCATGCATAGTCGACCATTAATAATTTAAGGTACAAGGTTGCCGAACCAAATTCCTCCCATTGAGGATGGATAAAATAGTTGTAAACGGAGTTAGAGTATTCAAATTCACTGTGAACCTTTTCGAAAAAAGGTGAATATTCATCTTCTTCGGTATTATAAAAAGGAAGCCAGTTATAATAAGGTTCAATTAAATGCATACATTTGCTGCTGTTCTGCAAATATATGATTTCCTGCTAAAAAAATAATTTTATAAAAACATTTTGTTTAAAAAATATTTTTTTACCTTTGCAGCCCTAAATTATTTTAGTTGACATTATTACAAATTAAAAGAAAGAGAGAAAATTTATGATCATTGTACCGGTAAAAGAAGGCGAAAGCATCGATAAAGCTTTAAAGAAATACAAAAGAAAATTCGAAAAAACTGGTGTTGTTAAAGAACTTCGTGTCAGGCAAAAATTTACCAAACCCTCTGTTAAACGCAGGGAAGAAGTTTTAAAAGCTGTTTATATTCAGAAGCTGACCGACGAAAGTAATAACAAGTAGTCTTTTTTTTATTTTTTCTTTAAGCATAATACTTGTTTTTATAAAATAATTGTAATACCTTTACGTTCGTTTTTATAACAGGTTTTATACTTTTTATTTGATGTTCGAACGTTTTTTACATTACCTCCAATACGAAAAAAGATATTCTCATCACACGGTTATCAGCTATCGAACCGATTTGAGAGATTTCACCACCTACCTGCAGAACTTTTATAATACTTCTGAAATTTCGGATGCAACCCCGGTAATGATAAGATCGTGGTTTGTTTACCTGATGGACAGTAAAATGTCGCCCCGTTCAGTTAACCGCAAAAAAACGGCCCTGTCAACCTTCTTTAAATTCCTGCAAAAGCAGGGTGCTGTAATTGAAAACCCGATGTCATCGGTGTTATCGCTGAAAACATCCAAACATTTGCCGGTAATTATTAATGAAGAAAAGTTAATAAATCTACTTGATAATTTTGCTCATGAAGGAAAAGATGAGTTTACTTTGCTAAGAGACAGGCTTGTCATAGAAATGTTTTACTCTACAGGCATGCGTTTATCAGAATTGGTTAATCTGAAAGAAACAGATATCAGCCTGTATGATTTAACCATAAAGGTAATGGGTAAAAGGAATAAGGAAAGAATTATTCCGTTTAACAATCATTTAAAAGAAATTATTTCAGCGTATTTATTGTTAAAAAATACCTTGACAGACTCAGAAGAAAGCAGATTGTGGTTTTTTGTGACAACATCAGGTAAAAAAGTGTATCAGAAACTCGTTTATCGTATCGTTAATTATTACCTGAACTTAATTACCACTCAGGATAAAAAGAGTCCGCATGTGCTTCGCCATACTTTCGCCACTCACATGCTTGATCATGGAGCCGATCTGAACACCATCAAAGAATTACTCGGGCATGCAAATTTAGCAGCCACACAGATATATACTCATAATTCCATTGAGAAACTTAAATTATTGTATAAACAAGCGCATCCAAAAGCGTAAAATTAAAAAAAGGAGGTTAAAATGAAAATCAACATTACTGCATTGCATTTCAAAACGGATAAGAAGTTGGAAAATTATATCCAGGAAAAGGTTGAGAAACTTTCCGGGCTATATGATGGATTGATTAGTACCGAAGTTACCCTTCGGGTTGAAAAAAACGAAAAGGAAGGGAATAAAATTGCAGAAATACGTCTTTTGATTCCTGGCAACGATCTTTTTGCCAAAAAACAGTCGAAAACCTTTGAACAGTCTACTGATGTTGCAGTAGAGGCTTTAAGAAAACAATTGGTAAAGTATAAAGAAAAAGTAAAAGGCCTATAAAAAGTAAAAAAAGTAAAAAAAATCTTTGTTAATAACAAAAATGTTTATAAATTTGCAGTCCTTTTTTGAAAAAGGACTGCTTTTTTTTTATATTAGCTTGATTAACAGTTTAAAATAGCAGTTTGGCCTTGCCGGAATAGCTCAGT
>CAYXXU010000004.1:0-83382 GCA_964469155.1 uncultured Bacteroidales bacterium | reverse complement strand
GCCGGGCTTAGGCTTCGGCTTCCTTTAAACTTTTACCGGACAACAGTGATTTTTTTTATAAAAATTTTCACATAGACACAATATTTTTAAAGTTCTTACGTTATAAAGCCGAACCAACACCTAAATGATATGCGAACCTTACTGACGATCATTATGGTAGCAATGCTTCTACCTGTCAATGCACAGGAGCTACGCATGAAAAAATCCCGCTCGGGGATATTTTCATTAGGAGCAAGGGCCAGCTACGGCCTGGTAAACGACGGCAAATGGCAAAAACCTGCCTTTGGCAGCGGGGCACAGTTCAGGCTTCAGTTCTCCGACCGTGTCAACACCGAATGGTTTCTCGACCATCTCACCGCCGACCTTTCCGACTTCGGCTGGAGAGCCGATACTCACATTGGCTGGAGCGTGATGTATTATCTTACCAAAAACCCCCAACCTATTGTGCAGCCTTACATTCTGGCAGGGCATTGTTTCGAATATCTTAAGTTTACTGATGATGTCATTGCTTCCAATTTTGCCGAACGATGGAGCGCTTCGGTGCAGGGAGGCGTGGGAACCCATTTGAATATAACCAAACGCTTTGATATTTCGGCCACCGCACAATATATGGTGCACTTCGGCACCAGGATCATTGCCAGCCATGACGAATTGGGAACCACCTTTACCAAAGAAAAGGGTTCAGGCATACACGACCATATTTTACTTCATGTGAGTTTATACTATAAAATTGCAGACCTATGGTAACCAGACTATGGAGTGCAGCACTCCTGCTGATGGCCTCGCTCAGCTTTGCCCAGCAAAAACCGGATTTTACATCCAACAAACCCATCAAGTTCAACCTGGCCCTAAACCAGGGTTTCATGCTTCAGCACAAGAATACCAATCTGTACGTCAGCGGCAACCTGGAGTATTTTCCCGAAAAGATCATCAGCGTGCGCGGTGATTGTTTTTGGTATATTGATTCGCGTCAGAAGAACCCGGTGTTGAAACAAAATGCCATAGTATTGTTTGGAGCTTTGATACATTTGCCCAAGGGCCGAAGCGATTTTTATGCAGGCCTGCAGCCAGGTATTTCTTTTACTAAACCAAACAACCCTGGTAATGCAGATGTGGTTTTACCTGGCCGGTTGATGCCCGTGTTAAGCATTTCGGCGGGTTATACCCTGTTCTTCTCGAAATACGCTGATTTCTTTATTGCAGCCAACTATATGATATCGCGCTACCGGGGCAGCCCTTCGGGAAGCATTAAACTCGATGAGATCATGATATCAGGTGGATTGGGATTTCATATCAATACCAAACGGAAGAATTAGGAGTGAGGAGCAATGACTCAACACATAGGCAAATAGAAACATAGAGGGCAAGAATACACAAAAGTGCACATAGTAAAAGGGATATAGGAGTTTGGAGAAGGGAGTTTGAAGTGAGGAATTGAACTATGGATACACTCAGGGCACAAAGTTATCTTACAACTCCCGTTCATGATCTACCTTAATCAATCTAATAAACTAAATCAACTCATTTCTTAAGTCTTCGTTCTTCTGACTTCGGTCTCCCGTCTCCGGTCTTCTGACTTCCGGCTTCTTCCCTACTTCTCTTCCTCTCTCTTCTTAATGGGTAAAGGAGTAATTCCGGCCATATCACCAATAATATTAACCAGTTCTGAGTTGGTGGGCAACACTATTTTTGCATTGTTTTCGAGCGATTTTTCCAATGCTTCCAGTTTGCGCAGCAATTGGGCATTACCGGTAAAATATTTATCGGCCGCTTCGTTCACCAATTTAATGGCGCCGGCTTCCCCCTCGGCATGCAATATCTTGGCTTGCTTCACCCCTTCGGCTTCTTTTATCTTGGAACGTTTCACACCATCGGCCACTGTTTCGGCAGCCGTAGCATAATCGATGGCAGCAATTTTCTCATTTTCGGCTTTCACCACCTTGTTCATGGTTTCCTGAACATCTTTCGGGGGGTCAATTTCTTTCAGCTCAGTGCGCACAATGTCAATGCCCCAGCTTTTTGTTTCCTCGCACAAGGTTTTATGCAGTTCCGAGTTAATTTTACCTCTCTCACTGTTGGCCGATTTAAGCGTAAGCGTACCAATAATATTTCTGAGCGTGGTACGTGCCAGATTCACAATTTGCCATTGATAGCGGTTTACATTATATTGAGAATATTTTACACTTTCTTCGTCATCTTTTACCTTGAAATACACCTGGGCATCCACACGCGCATTCAGATTATCATTGGTAATGATCTCCTGGGGTTCTGCATCCACCATTTGCTCAGTGATATTAACAAGGAACATACGTTCAATAAAAGGGATGATCCAATGGAAACCCGCATCAGCAAAGCGGTTATATTTTCCAAGACGTTCGATCAATCCACGATGAGTGGGGCGTACTATCCTCATTCCCATGAAGAAAAGCAATAATACCGGAACTCCGATATAAAAAATTAACATTGGCATAAGTCCTCCTTTTTTTTGATAAAGGTAATAAGTTTTATAACATCAAAATTAATTTTCATTATTTTTGCTAACTTTTTCTTAGACAACATGAAATTATTACTGGTAATTGGTTCGGGAAGTTTTATCGGAGGCGTATCACGCTATCTGCTTTCGCAAATAATCCACAGCCGGTACACTTCTGAATTCCCAATTGGAACATTAGGCGTCAATATATTAGGATGTTTCTTTATAGGGTTGGCTTTCGGATTAAGTGAAAAACTTAGCTTTGGCCACGAATGGCAATTATTTCTCATCACCGGCATTTTAGGCGGTTTTACCACATTCTCAGCATTCTCAAATGAAACCTTTTCGCTGATCCGCGATGGACAGTGGTGGATAGCGCTTTTTTATATCTTATTAAGCGTGGTTTTTGGTATTGTAGCTACCTTTCTTGGTTTCTCTCTTTTGAAACTATTTTAAGCAAATAGCCCACCCCCTAAATTTTTAGTAAAATACAACCTTCCCCACCTGACGCAGTTGATCATCTTTTTTCAGAAAAAGCATATAACAACCACAGGCCAGACATCCGTCATTGATTTGCATATTTGCGCTGTTAGCCGAAAACTGCGGATAATAATACTTCCCGAGCATGTCGTACAAAACAGGAACCGTACCTGACAGATCCAGAACTGAAACAATGTTGAGAACATCATGGAAAGGATTGGGAAATAATGCAAATTCATCATTCCAGCCAGGAGCCACTAAAGTTACCTTAATAGTATCAGAACCAGAGCAGCCATATTGATCGGTGATTTTAATAAAATAGGTACCTGAACCGGTAACAGTAAAAAACCGGGTGAAACTTTGTCCGTTGTTCCAGTTATACAACGAAAATCCAGGGCCTGCATCCAAAGTAATACTGCTTCCGAAAGCAGAGAGATCATTTCCCAGGGTAATATCTGGAAACGGATGAATGGTAACTACGATGGTATCGCGGTCAGAACAACCGTTTGAATCCAGGACAGAAACCATATAGGTTCCTGATGACCCAACCAGTAACGACGGATTGAAAGATAAACCATTGTTCCAGTTGTACCCAGCATATCCAGTCCCGGCTGAGATCAGCAATGCACTGCCGCATAAGCTGGTATCCGGGCCAAGATCGACTACAGGATTGTTATGAAAAAGTACTTTTACAGTATCTCCGCCCTTGCAGCCAAAACTATCCACCACAGCCACAGAATAACTACCGCTATGCTGAACAAGTAAGGTCTGCAGAGCCGAACTATCGTTCCAAAGATAAGTGGAGTATCCTGAACCTGCATTAAGGGTAATACTCTGACCGGCACAAACTTCTTTATCTGCACCAAAATTCACTACTGGTGTCGGATGAACAGTAATATGCATTGGATCGGAGGTTACTTCACAACCGGTAAGATAATTGGTCACAGTTACATAATAAGTGCCATCGTTCGTAACATGTATGGTTTGGGATGTTTCCCCTGTCGACCAGTGATAGGATGCATTGAAGGTTACCCATAACGACACAGTATCACCGTGGCAAACCTCAGTAGAAGGATTTGCGATAATAGTTGCAGTTACAGCTGTGCTGGTGATAATTATCGGGGTAGTACTCGTTGTACCAACCGTATAAGGATTGTTTGCCACCACTCTGACACGGTAATTAAATCCAAACGGAGTATTGCTGGGAATGGTACCGGCAATAATGCCTGTATTAATGGGCATGGACCCGATAGTGACGGGGTTGGCAAAACTACCGGAACCGTCTGATAACTCGGCAGAAAAAGTACATCCCAATGGAAATGTACCGGTTGAAGTATATTCAACAATTAAATTCCCTCCGGCACAAAAAGATGTCTGAACCGGAGAATTAGTGGTAATGGTATTTTGACCTACTGCAATTAAGGATATGACGATCTGGAGTGATAATAAAAAAAATGATTTAAGCCTCATAAGGATAAATTCATAAAGTTTTAAGGAACAAGCATCAAAAATAAATAAAAAAACAATTTTATTTACTGTTGAGTTTTTTTTAGATGCAAATACCCACCAAAAAATTTTATTTCTGGCTTTGGCACTTACCAAATGCAGGCCTGGAATTACAGTTATTATTCAATGCAGGAAGCTACTAACACAAAAAACTCCCTCTGCAGGAGAAAAGGGAGTTTCTTAATTAATATATCACTGTCTATTTCTTTGTTTTCTTCACTGCTTCTTTTGAGACGGTTTTAGGAGTGGTTTTTTTCAATACTTTTGGTTTTGCGACTGCTTTAATTGCAGGTTTTGCAGGATTAGTTTTCTTTGTTTCAAACAACTTGGTCCATTCGAACTTCCTTCTGTGTTGCCAATCACCCTTGTGATACAGGTAACTTGCAATAAGGGGAACAATCGTAGTAGCCTCGGCATAAACCATCTGCTCGTACAAGGTATCCACTTTTCCCCAAGAGGAAGCCTCTTTCAGGGTAGAACTGGAACAAGCGCCATCGCGGACATCAGCCACCGTGATCTGAATGGCATATTGATGCATGGGTACATTTTTACCCAAAACTTCAGCACAAACCACGGTATCCTGAGTAAAATTCTTTGGTACTCCTCCTCCTATCATAAACAAACCGCTTGTTTTGGCAGCCATTTTAATTTTGGTAAGCTCGAGGAAATCTTTAACAGAGTCTATGCTAACATGCTTATCAGGGTTTTCCCATTGATGCTTTACCAGGCCGAAACCTGCGCTGCTATCACTGAAAGCGGGGCAGAAGATAGGAACATTATTTTCGTAACAAACCTGCACCAGGGAATCTTTCTTCTTTGCATGCTTTGTGAGATATTTTCCCATCTCCCAGATAAATTCGCGCGAAGAATAAGCTCGGCGCTCCAGCGAATTGGTGATCTTATAAATGGTATTATCACATTCCTGCAATTGTTCCTCATCGATAAAAGTATCATAAATGCGGTCGATATACAGGTCCCGAAGTATACTGTCATCAATCCAGGGAGTTCCTTTATAATGTTTATATCCTAAGGCTTCGAAAAAGTCCATATCCACAATGGATGCGCCGGTTGCGATAACCACATCGATCATCTTGTTCCTGACCATATCTACATAAACCTGCATACAACCACCGGCACTGGTGCTTCCGGCAAGGGTAAGCATAATGGTACAATCCTTGTTTTTTATCATGCGATCGTATATATCGGCAGCATTGGCGGTATCGCGTGATGCAAACGACATATCGCGCATGGCATTGATAATAGGTGTTGTATCAATTTTCTTGATATCGAAATGTTTGATGGTTTCTTTTAACAGATCTTTCTTTTTCAGTTTCATGGTGATTGATTTTATTTATTATTGAATTTATAACTCAGTATCTTGTAAATAAGCTTGGAAGCCATAAAATCAGGCGCTTTATCGATTTTGTTAGGGCAAAGTTCCACCACATCAAAACCAACAATATTACATTTCTCATTAACCTTGCGTATCAGGCTGAGCACTTCATACCAGAATAATCCTCCTGGCTCAGGGGTTCCTGTCGATGGCATTATAGAAGGGTCAAAAACGTCGAGGTCGATGGTAATGTAAACATTCTCCGATAAAAGGTCCAGTACTTTTTCATTCCAGCCCGGGTCGTTCAATCTTTTTTCTGCATAGAAGATCCTTTGGGGTTCAATATATTTCTTTTCTTCTACATCCATACTTCTGATACCCACATGAACCACAGGACAACATTCTACTGCACGCGACATTGCACAAGCGTGATTAAACCTGCTGCCTTCATATTCGGGGCGCATATCTGAATGTGCATCCAATTGCAAAACCGTCAAATTCTCATACTCCTCTGCATATGCCTGAATGGCACCAACACTTACTGAATGCTCGCCACCCAAAGTAACCAGAAACTTTTTCTCACAAACATATTTCAGGGCGGTTTCATACACCTCCACGGTCATCTTTTCGGGGCTTGCATTTTCTTTTACTGGAGTGGCGGTATAAATACCCTTGAGATAAACTTCACTGTCTGTTTCGATATCGTATAATTCCATATTGGCCGAAGCATTCAGAATTGCTGCCGGACCTTTGTCTGCCCCTTTTATCCAGGTACTCGTACCATCATAAGGAACCGGAAGAATGACAATTTTAGCATTCACTCGATGGTCGTATTTTTTGGGGATTCCTCCAAAATTGGGTGTTTTCATGGTCCTTGTTTTTATGAATAATCCGGACAGCCTGGCCTAATTAACTTTATTACTTTAGGTTTTGGACTGTTCTAAAATCAAGCACAAAATTAATAAATTAGCTGAAATTTAAAGTAAGAATTTATCTGTTCAAATGTATATTTCACTAATTTTGAGCCTTACTAAAAAAATACTGCTGTATGCTGCGAAAAAAAACCATTGAAGTCTGCTTTACTCCTGCCCTTCTCGATATGTTCGAAATAAAAGATAAAAACGTGGTACTGGTAGATATTCTCCGCGCCACTTCAGCCATTTGTACCGCCTTTGCCTGGGGAGTAAAAGAGATCATTCCGGTTGGCACTGTTGACGAAGCCAGGAGTTGCAAAGAAAAAGGAATGATAGTGGCCGGGGAGAAAGATGGTATTGTACTTGATTTTGCCGATTTTGGTAATTCTCCTTTCAACTTTATGAACGAACAAATTCAAAATGCCAGCATAGCCTACTGTACGACCAATGGAACCAAAGCCATTAAAAAAGCTGCCAAATCTCATTGCTTGTTGATAGGTTCTTATTTGAATTTTTCAACATTAGAGACTTTCTTATTGAATGACCCTCATGATCTGCTGATTTTTTGCTCGGGATGGAAAAACCGCTTCAATCTGGAAGATACTTTATTTGCAGGGGTTTTAACTGAAAAACTTTTGCAGCAGGGAAGTTTCTCTACTATTTGCGATTCTGCATTAGCGTCCATAGATCTTTGGAACATTGCTCAACCAGACCTAATGAAATACCTTGAAAAAGCTGCCCATCGCCAGCGTTTGCGTAAACTCGGACTGGATGATGTTCTGGAATACTGTCATACATTTGATAAAACTGATAAACTCCCCGTTCTGAAAGGAGACAATATTGTGGCATTCAGTGGATCGTAAAAGAACATTTCTGGTTCTGATTCTGACAGGATTACTCAATTTAATCGCTGTCAATGACTCTTTTCCGTTTGGTTTCTTTGCTCATCGCAAGATAAACAGAATGGCTGTATTTGCCCTTCCACCGGAAATGTTTTCCTTTTACAAAAAGCACATCGAATTTATAACGGAACATTCTATCGACCCCGATAAGCGATCAAGAGTTATTGAGGGTGAGGATAAGAAACATTATATTGACTTAGAATATTTTGGAGAGCATCCTTTTGATACCATTCCGTTAGTATGGAAAGATGCTGTTGCCGTATTTTCTGAAGATACGCTGCAACGATATGGAATAAATCCCTGGTGGGTAAATAAAATGTTCTATTCGCTGACACAAGCCTTTAAAGACGAAGACCTTGATAATATATTATATATTTCAGCCAATCTGGGACATTACATCGCTGATGCCTGCACCCCTCTGCATACAACAAAATGGTATGACGGAAAAACACCAGAACAAAAAGGCATACATGCATTCTGGGAAACTCGTATACCAGAATTGGAAGCAGATAAATATAATTATATGCTCGGGAGGGCCGAATATATTGAAAAGCCTTACCAATTGTATTGGGAATTGATCAGGGAAAGTCATGAAGCCGTTGATACTATTTTCAGTATTGATGCTTATCTCAGCACAAATTTTCCGGAAGATAAAAAATATGTTTATGAGGAAAGAGGCACCCTAATGAAAAAGCAGTATACGAAAGAATATGCTCTGGAATTTGACAATCTCTCAAATAACATGGTTGAAAGACGTATTAAAACTGCTGTAAAGGCGGTTGCCAGTGCATGGTTCACATCTTGGGTCAATGCCGGACAGCCTGATCTGAGCCGCTTGGAAGACAAAGAAATAAGCAAAGCCCATCAAAAAGAACTGGATGATATTGAGAAAATGTGGAAAACCGGAAAAGTGGTTCACCGGTACAATCCGGAAGATAGTATCTGATAATCTTGTTTCAGGCTGATGTGCGATTGAATTATTACTGCCTTATTGCAAAATTTACTTCTTGATAATTTTTTTGTGGTAATTGATATCTCCCATCGAGAATTCAACATTATATAATCCTTTCGACAGGTTTTCCAGATCAAGGTTGTAATTCCTGTTGCCTTCGAAAACATCGATATCCTTATCGATAATGACTTTTCCTAAAACATCGTAAACTTTAATTTTTCCTTTACCATTAGTCAGATTGGAATACTTTACAATAATCTGGTTGGTGAAAGGATTAGGGAAAAGGTTAATATCATAAGAATTTTCTTCTGAACAATTGAATGCCACAGGGTCAAATGCTGTAACCTTTCCATCAAAATCGGTTTGTTTAAGCTGATAATAAACGGTTCCGCTTGAAATTTCATCGTCATCGAATGAATAGAAGTGAACATTGTTGCTGTTTCCCTGACCCATTACCTGTCCGATTTTCTTAAACATAAAACCATTGTAGGATTTCAGTATTGTAAAATAGTCGTTATTGGTTTCAGAAGCTGTCGACCATTGAATGTTATTATGACCGTTTTTGCAGTTTACATCGAAATTTAACATTTCAACTGGTAATGGCGGTAAACTTGTGCAATTTGTAAATGAGGCTCCGTTTGTTAAAACGAATGATAGATTATATCCCATATCACTTGGAGACCATCCGTTAACCATAAGAAAATAGGTTTGCCCTGCGGTGACATTAAGCGGAGTGACGAATCCGTCTCCTAAAACATCCTCGGTTTGATCCGTAACACTGCCTCCTGCATAAGGATTATATGATACCATTCCTGTATAGGGGCCAGTATTATCATAACATCGCTCATTCCAGGCATAAGAACATCTGATGGGCGCCCCCAGATTACTGCAATTATCAGTTCTAAATAAAGCAAAATCATAATCATCAGGATCAACACAGGGGGAATTGCTCCCGAGATTGTTTGGTGTTAAAGTCATGCCCAAAGTTCCGCTCTGTGCTATCTCGAAATAATACCATGTAGTATAATGTTCACTGATAATACATCCGCTACAGGTTGATTTTATACCCGGGCCTGTACTGGCGCCTGCAAAACTTACATTACCACAACAAGGTATTGCGCTTTCGCATTCACTGGAAACCTGGTAATTTGCCTGCGAACAGTTAACGCAACTCAGGGAGATATCCCAACCTGCCTTGTTTGTATAACCATCTGAATAAAACGTAAAAGCAAGACAACCGCTGGCATCTGTCGAAGTCCATGTTCCACCATTCCATGAACCTACCAATGTGTTTGGAGTAGTATTACTTCTGCATCCTCCCCACAAATATGGCGAGTTTTGAGTTGGTCCATTTCCAATAAGCAGATAATCATAACAATCGGTGGTATAATAATTCTCAATATTCATAGAATTCACCGTTGCCTTAACACATTTTCCCGGTAAGCCAGGACAAAATGTTCGATAGATTTGGTGTACATTATTACTATAATTTCCTGATGGACCGCCATCATCATAATATGAAGAAGTTATACCACAGTCGAGATTTACCATACATGTTCCCAGATAAGCATTTTGCAATCCTGTTGTCGGATGAACAAAATAACCGGGTCCCATACCGCCAAGACAACTGGTACAAGTAATATATTGACTACGGCAATCCGGTTGGGTTCCACATGAAGAATTTGTAAAAATATGAACTCTGACTGTACCACTCATATTTGCCAGCCATGTCACAGGAGTCGTTCCCTGTGCAAGAACCGTATTCGCTGTGTTTGTGATAGTAAGCCAGTCTGTACTTATTGAACTTGTGAAAAGGTAGGTTTTGCCGCTCACAATATTAATTACGGTATTATATTCACCTGCGTAGTTGCATGCCGCAACTTCCACAGTTGAATTGTTTGTGGGTGCAGAAGCTGATTGCCAGAATGAAGTAGCAATACATTGTGCAGTCGCATTTTGAAGCGGTATGCTAAAAATAAAAACTGCAATTAAAAGGTAAAGATTTCTTTTCATAGTCAATTTTCATTTTCATAATAATAAAAATTGTCTTTGCTTTTAAAAAGTTTCATTAAAGACATGTATTCTCCAGGATATAAATCTATCCAATGGTACATACCCTCGCAATATAAATTTGACTTTGCCGGTTCAACAGGATAATGAGGAGCATAAGAAGGAATCTTTCCAAAAAAATCATTCATGCTATTTTCATCATTATGACCTTTATCGTCAAAAAAGATGTTACTTTCATTAAAAAGAGATTCCAGAAATTCTATTTTCTTTGAAATATCCGATACCCGGGCAGGATTCAATCCTTTAACATCAATTACATGTTTTTCTGTTGTTCTGCCATTAATTCTATTATAAGCAGAATCTTTTTTAGCCGCTATTTTTGAAATATTCGGGCTTATATTGCCTGGTGTAATTATTTCCTGACAAAATACAGAGTTAGAAATAATGATCGCAAATAAAAAAATGTATAAACACCTCATGATGTAATCCTTTATATTTAAAATAACTTAAGCGCAATTTAGACTGCAAATGTAATGCATTTAAACCTGAAATGCAAGTATAAATTGATTAATTTTAAAATTAAGATTTTTATTTTCGTTTTGGAGTTAGGCAATGCATTTGTTAATACATTGGATATAAGATATTTTAGTAGAGAGATGAAATTTTCAGTATAAAAAATTCCCGTTAAACAATTCCTGCTTCATGCCATGCGCATGGCTGAAAGAACGATTGTTGCAATTTGAAAAAATCCAAAATGTCAATTCAATACTTTTGAATTAATGAAAAATTTGAAAGGGAATAAATTAGTCTTTAAAACCTGTAGGCAAAGGCATTAATATTCATACCGGCCCCTACCGAGGCAAAAACAACATTATGGTTTGAGTTGATCTGCTGCCCGGGTAAATGGCCTTTTAAAATTAAATCAAGAAGCGTTGGTAATGTAGCTACAGAACTATTTCCAAGCTTGTTGATGGTCATGGGCATGATACCTTTGGGAATTTTAATGCTGCCATAAAGCTTAAACAACCTGTGTAAAATGGCTTCATCCATTTTTTCGTTGGCCTGATGAATCAGTACTTTGCTGATATTGTCTAAGGTAAGATCTGCCTTTTCAATACAATCTTTCACTAATTGAGGGACATAACTTAAGGCATATTCATAAAGTTTTCTACCCTGCATTTTCAGGTATATTTCATGTCCGGAATAATACGGATTATTCGATTCCTTCATTTCAAGCAAATGTCCTTCATTGATAGCATCTGTGCGGGCAGCATAAGAAAGAATTCCAATAGGATCACTACTGGTTTTCGCTTCAAGAATGCAGGCACCGGCGCCATCGGAATAGATCATACTATCCCGATCGTGGGGGTCAGAAACACGTGAAAGCATTTCTGCGCCAACTACCATGATGCGTTTAGCATCACCTGATTTTATCTGGTAATTTGCCTGAATCATTCCCTGTAACCATCCGGGACAACCAAATATCAGATCAAAAGCAGTAGTTTTAGGATTATTTATCTTCAGTTTATATTTTACTCTGGATGCGAGGCTAGGCACCAGATCGGATTTTACATTGGATTTGCGGACATCACCAAAATTATGAGCTACAATAATACCATCTAAAGTTTCGCGGTCTATGCCTGATGATGTCAGAGCATTTTCGGCTGCTAAAAATGCCATATCGGAAGTAACCATGGAATCGTCGGCATATCGCCTTTCTTCAATATTGGTAATTTTCTGAAATTTGCTAATCAGATCGAAATTCGGAGTTTCAATAATATTTTTTTCCTGATCGTAGAAGGTACTTTGTAGAAAATCGTGGTTCGGAACAATGTTCTCAGGGATAAAACTACCGGTGCCTGCAATCACCGAGTAAATATTTTCTTTCACTAAAAGAAATGGTTATGGATTAATATTGTATGCAAAGTTACATTAAAAAAAATGAAAGAGTCATAAAAAAGGAAAAAGGTGAAATTTTTAACAAATATCATATTCGATCAAATAATAAAATTAATTTCATGCTTTCAGATAATAAAAAGTCCTGATGTATCTTTTGTCAAGGGAATTAATCGGAGTATTTTATTCCAGATTCAAGATTACCTAAAATAAGTCATGATTATTTCACAAAAATTTAATAAAAAATTCATGATAGCTTCACAATATCAAAAAAAGGTATAAATTTGTGGCAGACAAAATTATTCAAACCAATTAATAACAATTATTAACCAAACCAAAACACGTATGAAAAAAATCTTATTTTTAGCAGTCGCATTGGTAATTGGATTTTCAGCTTTTGCCCAGTTAAAACCGGCAAAAATATCCAGTCAGTACCAAAATTTAAAAGCCACCCGAGTAAAGGGTGCAGTTCAGGAAACCATGAACTTCAGCACACTGAGTAACCCGAGCGTAGCGCCGCAGCCTTCAAAAAACATTAACGAACATGTTATCGGAACCGTACGCTACGATCTGCAAACCAACCAATCTGTTCAGAACAGAATTTATCTTTATCCTGACGGAACCATTGCCGGTACATTTATTTACGGTATGACCGAAACAGCTTTTGCTGACAGAGGTACCGGTTACAATTATTATGATGGAACCAATTGGGGAACAAATCCTACTGCCAGGGTTGAAACTGCAAGATGCGGCTGGCCATCATACTGCCCATTAGGAACCGGAGAACTTGTTGTTGCGCACAATGGCAGCACCGGTTTATTGGTTTCAAAACGCGCTACCAAAGGAACCGGAACCTGGACAACAACGACCCTGGTTGGTCCGACAACTACCGGCTCTACTACAGCGCTCTTATGGCCACGCACTATTACTTCCGGTAACACTATTCATATTATTGCATGCACTGACCAGGCGACTTCACCTGCCGTCTATTATTATCAAGGACTTGCATTGGCAGTTGTGTATATCAGGTCAACTGATGGTGGCACCACCTGGGATGCTCCGGTGATTCTTCCGGGAATGGATTCTGCTTCTATTGTAAATAATGTTGGCCGAGGGTTTTCGGGCGATTCATACTCATGGGCCGCACCCAAAGGCGATACCATTGCTTTTGTAGTTGGCGATAGCTGGCAGGATGTTTTTGTGATGAAATCATTTGATGGTGGCGACAACTGGACAAAAGTTCCTGTTTTTGATTTCCCTGATATTTTTTCATTCCCAACCCCAAGAGTTCCTTCAAATGACGGTTCGTTAGCGGTTGCAATTGATAATGATGGAAAAGCTCATGTTGCATTTGGAAGAATGGCTGTTTCGAAAAACACAGCTAATCTCGACTCTTCAAGCTATTATCCTTACACAGATGGACTTATTTACTGGAACGAAAATATGCCGGTATTGGATTCCACCCAATTAGGTGACGTAACCGGATTAATTACCAACGGACAATATATTGCTGGTATGCTTGACTATTCAGGTAATGACTCCATTGATTTCCCGGTTGTTCCTTCAGGTACATGGCCCTTCGGAACTTATTACGGTTCACTGGCAAGTTTCCCTCAGATTATCATTGATGATATGGGTACCATTTTTGTTTCGTATTCTGCTTGTCATGAAGGAAAAACGGATGCTACCGGTTTGAAACTTTACAGACATTTGTACATTATGAAAAAAGACTTAACAGCCTCCACATGGTCTGATCCTTCTGACCTGACAGGAAGCGTTATTCACGATTTCGACGAGTGTGTATTTGGATCCATGTCTTATACTTCTGACGACAAAATTCATATGGTCTATCAGGCCGATGATACCCCCGGTTTGGCTGTGAGAGGTGATGCAACTCCTTATGGCGATAACAGCATTTATTATGTTGGGGTTCCTAAAAATGAAGTGGGAACGGCTATTGGTATGAAAGAAAATGAAAATGCATTAAGCATGAACATTTATCCTAACCCGAGCAAAGATTTTACTTACTTAGATCTGAACATTGCAAAAGCTTCGAATGTAACTGTTACCGTTACCAATCTTGTCGGACAACAGGTTATTCAGAAAAACTTTGGCCAGTTAAGCAGCGGAAACCGCAACCTGGCGATTGCTGTCAGCCAACTGAATTCAGGTATTTATTTCTTTACGGTTCAGGCCGGAAACGAAAGAATCACCAAAAAGATTATTGTTGAATAATTTCTTTTTCTCTTAATTTAAAAAACCCGATGCTTTTAGTATCGGGTTTTTTTATGTACTTTTGATGGAAGAAGACAGAAGTCAGAATTAGTTGATTAAGTCAATTAAGGTAGATTAGGTCAGGATTTATTTGGTGATTGGGTTGATGGAAATAAGAAGAACAACTAAACTAAAAATTCTTAACACAATAAACCCAATTAACTTGATTAACTCAATAAACACAATAAACATAATAAACTTACTAAACTTAATTACCCAGACAAAATGAAACTACAATTTTTCGGCGCTGTAAAAGAAGTTACCGGCAGCAAGCATCTGCTGACCACCCATGACGGGAAGAAAATTTTATTAGATTGCGGTATGTTCCAGGGAAAAGGACTTGAAACCGACAGTATGAACCGCGATTTCAAATTTAATCCTGCGGAAATTGATTACCTGGTGCTTTCGCATGCTCATATCGACCATTCGGGGCTTATCCCCTATTTTGTTAAAAAAGGATTCGATGGAATGATCATCTGCACGCATGCTACCCGCGATTTATGTTCTATAATGCTTTTGGATTCCGGAAGAATTCAGGAACACGATACCAAAACCTTTAATAAAAAACGGCTGGCCCAGGGATTGCCCCCTGTTGAGCCTATTTATACCGCTGCTGATGCCTTGCAGAGCCTTCAGCATTTTGTCAGTATCACGTATAACCAGAAATTTAAAATAACCGACAATGTAACCCTGACTTTTACCGATACAGGCCATATTTTGGGAAGCGCTGCAGTCAATTTAAAGATAAAGGAAGATGGCAGGGTGGTGAATCTTTGTTTCACAGGAGATATCGGACGACTTTCGAACGAAATTCTTCGCAACCCCCAACCTTTTCCGCAGGCCGACATACTGATAGCTGAATCGACCTACGGAAACCGTTTGCACGAATTGCGCCGCGAAGCCCAGGACAAACTTTTGAATATTGTGACCAGAACCTGCATTCAAAAAAAAGGGAAACTGATTATCCCCTCGTTCAGTGTAGGTCGTACACAGGAGATTGTGTATGCCCTGAATCAATTGGAAACTGCCGGTCGGTTGCCCAAGGTAAAAACTTATGTCGACAGTCCTTTGTCGGTCAATGCTACGAATATTTACCGTATGCATCCCGAATGTTTTAACAGCGAAATATTGCACACCATGGAAAAAGACCCCGATCCGTTCGGGTTCAACGATCTGCATTATATTCAAAGTGTTGAAGATTCGAAACATCTGAACGATTCGAAAGAACCCTGTATCATCATATCTTCTTCAGGCATGATGGAGGCAGGCCGCATTAAACATCATCTGGCCAATAATATTTCGAATCCGAAAAATACCATTCTGGTGGTGGGATATTGCGAGCCTTCTACCTTAGGGGCCAGAATTAAAAACGGCGATAAAAAAGTGTCTATTTTTGGCAATACGTATGATGTGAGAGCTGATGTGGAAGTGCTGGAAGCTTACAGTGCCCACGGAGACTATAGCGAAATGATTGTTTATCTGAGTTGCCAGGATAAGAAACAGTTGCGCAAAATCTTTTTGGTTCACGGTGAAGAGAGCGTGATTGTAGATTACAAAAAGATACTGGAAGAAAACCGCTTTGAGAATATTGTGATACCTTCGGTTGGGGAAGTTTACGAGGTGTAGTTTCTGCAAGTCTCAGTCGATTTTATCAGGATTTTAAGGGACAATTTCTGAACTTTGGATGATGGCATCCAAACTTTGGATGACCTCGTGGAAACTTTCTATGACGGCATCCGAACTTCCGATGACGTCGTAGAAACTTCCGATGACGGCATCCGAACTTCCGATGACGTCGTAGAAACTTCCGATGACGGCATCCGAACTTCCGATGACGTCGTAGAAACTTCCGATGATGGCATCCGAACTTTGGAATGTAGATTCCGAACTTTGGAATTTAGATTCTAAACTTAGGTTTATGATCTCCAAACAAAAAAAAGTGATATAGTAATTCTATTGAATAGCCTTGATAAATAAGTAATTGCTACATTATTCTATTTTTTTTACCCTCTTTAAGGTAAGTAAATTCATAGGATTGCTGCCCAGACCGCTGATGTTCTTTTGGGTGAACCGCAGCACCATATCGTAATACAACACCACCACAGGGGCCTGCTCCATAATAATGTTATCCATTTCAGCATAGAGCCCCGAACGCATACTATCATTGGTGATGGTGCGCGATGTTTCGAAGAGTTTATCGAAAGCAGGATCGGAAAAATGGGTGTAGTTGGGGCCCTGCGGACAGAAATTCCCGGAATAGAACAATGATAAATAGTTTTCCATATCAGGATAATCAGCTATCCAGGAGGCACGGAAAAAACCGAGTTTCGATTTGGCTATCATTTCGCGCAGGGTGGCAGGCGGGTTTACATCTATCCTAATCTTTAAACCAATTTCGCCTAACTGATGCTGCATATACTCGCAAAGATCGAGATAGGAAGCAGTGGTGGACAATACTATTTCGGGCAAACCTTTTCCGCCGGGAAAGCCTGCTTTTTTTAGCAGGGCCGCCGCTTTGACAGGATCGTAATCGTAGCCTTTCATGAGGGTGGTATCATACCAGGGCATACCCACAGGCACTATGCCATAAACACCCGGACTTCCGATGTTGTTGCGCAAATACCGTATCATTTTGCGGCGGTCGAAACCATAATTGATGGCCTGGCGCACTTCTTTGATGAGAAGAGGATTGCCTTTGTTGTCGGCCAGTTTATCATCCACCAGAATTCCTAGGTACTCGGTATTAAGATAAGGTTGTAAGGTAAGATGAATACGGTTGTTGTATTTGGGATTTAATACGCCCTTTTTGGTAATCAGTTCGTCGATGTAAGTGGGGGCAATTCCCGACATAAAATCAAGGTTCCCGCGAATGAATTCGAGAAAAACAGATTGCTTGTCGACAATAAATGAGATGGAAACGGCATCGAGATATGGCAAACGCACATTATTCTCTGTTTCAAAGTAATTCTCATTTTTTGCCAGCACCAGTTTCTGCCCTTCTTTCCACATTTTTAACTTAAACGGACCCGTTCCAATGGGGTGAGTGCGGAAGTCTTTCGCGTAATGTTCCACCACTTCCTCCGGAACCACCGAACAATATTGCATAGCCAGCAGGCTGAGAAAAGGAGGAAACACCTGATGAAGCTTTATAATAAAGGTAGAGTCGTTAGCAGCCACAAAATATCCTTTACCAACAGAATCTATCTGCACATCGTTAAATATCCAGATGCCGGGCGAGGCGATCCTGGCGTCTAAGATGCGGTTAAAGCTATATACAAAATCGGATGCCACCACCTTACGACCCCTACCTTGCGGAAAAAGCGGATCATCATGAAAATAGACGTCGCTGCGGAGGGTAAATGTATAGGTGAGACCATCGTCCGAGATATTCCATGCTTTGGCAATGCAGGGTTGAATGTAAAGAGAATCATCGAACTGCACCAGTCCGTTGTACAATTGGTTGCAGGCCCAGATATGTGCCTGGTCTTTGGCAAAGGCGGGATCTAATGTGGTGATTCCGGCCGATTCGTTGTATCTGAATACAGAACGATTGTCGTCGCTTTTATTGGATGCCCTGTGGCAACCGGCAAGCAGGAATGATATACAAATTGCAAGAAAAGGAAGTATACAGAATTTCATTTCTAAAAAAACAAATTTATGCTTATTTATCCGGCATAATAATTATTGGAGCAAAATATTTAAACAATTTTTTGTTAAAAAAGCATGAGTTTTAATTTGTAGTCACCTAATTACTACTTTTGCAGAAAACCAGTTATGCTGAAAAAGTTTTCAATAGTTCTGTTTCTGATCATTGCAGCCATGCAGCTTCCTGCACAACAGGAAAAATCGCTGCTTTGGGAAATTTCAGGAAACGGACTGAAACAGAATTCGTATATTTTCGGAACCATCCATATCATCAGGAAAAATGATTTCTTTCTGACCGATGCCATCAAGAACAAAGTAAAGCAAAGCCAGGTTTTTATTACGGAAGTGGATATGAACATTCCGCTGATGCAGCAATTAGAACTGGCTCAAAAGATGTATCTTCCGGAAAATAAGACGTTGCAGGATTATGTTAGCCAGGAAGATTTTCAAACCTTCAGATCGATAGTTATTGATTCGATGGGGCTGAGCGCTTCAAAATTCAATAAGTATGTCCGAATTAAACCATTTTTTACCAGTTCGTTGCTGATAAAGCATGTGATTGGGAAAATAAAAGCCTACGAACGCGAATTGTATAAGATTGCCAAAAATAAGGGCATTCCTTCCGACGGGCTTGAAACCATTGAGTTTCAGTTTTCGCTGGTGGATGCCACCCCCCTCAGCGAACAAGCCCGGGGATTGGTGAGCGAGGTGAAAAAATACAAGGAAACTTTAGCGGGTTACAATGAAATGGTTGAGGTGTATAAAACCCAAGACCTTGAGCAACTGTATTCCATGGTGGTGAGCGATTCTACTGCCGACAGCGAATTCAACCAGGAATTTATTGTTAAACGCAACCAGAAATGGATACCCATCATTGAAAAAAGAATTAACGAATACAGTTGTTTTATTGCTGTGGGAGGCGCTCATTTACCCGGCGAAGACGGGGTTCTGGCGCTGTTAAGAAAACAAGGTTACACCATTTCTGCCGTAAAATAATAACATGATCAGTAAAGTTTTACAACGTAAAAAAATTAATACAGCGAGGCTTTCGATTTTCTCGAATACCTTGCTGATCATTATGAAGTTAGTGGCCGGTATATTATCGGGTTCGGTAAGTATCATTTCGGAGGCCATTCACTCTTCCATGGACCTAATGGCCTCGGTAATTGCCTTTTTCTCGGTGAAGGTTTCGGCCTTGCCTCCCGATAAAAAACATCCTTATGGTCATGGCAAGTTCGAAAACATATCGGGCGTGGTGGAAGCTTTGCTGATATTTGTGGCTGCCGGATGGATTATTTATGAAGCCGTGAAAAAGCTGATACAGCCGGAACCGACAAAATTTATGGTGATAGGTACCATAGTAATGTTTATTTCGGCGGTGGTTAATTATATTGTGTCGAGGCGCTTGTTTAAAGTAGCCAAAGAAACAGATTCGGTGGCGCTGGAAGCTGATGCACTGCATCTGAAAACCGATGTGTATACTTCGTTGGGGGTTTGTGTGGGTCTTATTCTGATATGGGCTACAGGATTTGCTATTTTAGACCCTATTGTAGCTATTTTGGTTGCCTGCCTTATTTTATATGAATCGTTTACCTTGCTAAAGAAAGCCTATTCACCTCTGTTAGACACGCAAATTCCCGATAAGGAAATTCAGATTATAGAAGATATTATCCGCAGACATCTGACACCGGAAATGGATTACCACATGCTAAGAACAAGAAGATCGGGAAATATGAGGCATGTGGATCTGCATCTGGAGCTGCCGGGCAAGCTGAACGTGACCGAGTCGCATGATTTGTGCGACAGGATTGAAAATGACATCATGTCGGAAATTGACCATATAGAGGTTTACATCCACATTGAACCGCGAGAATTGCAAACTTCTGGTTAACCCAAAATCGTCAATAGGCGATTTTCTTCTACGAAGCGACAAAGTGTTTGTAGGATTTTTACACACATGCCATGAAAGAAAATCTAACAAACACTAAATCGGGATTAACCCCGATTCAACCCACTGGCTTACGCACTTGCCATTAGTTCATTCCATTCCTAATGACAAATCCGGGTTTAATCTTTAGGAAGGTTTTCTATGGTTGTATTTACAGGTCGGGCCACTACTTTGTTTTTCCATCTGCCTGTAAAATAATATATCACCGAAGCCACCATTCCAAAAGCCCAGGCCACAGGTATGCTCCACCAGATGCCATCGGAACCTATGGCATGCGAGAGTATATACGAAATGGGTATGCGGAGTATCCACAGAGAAAATAAGGTGATGAACATGGGGATGAGGGTATCGCCGGCGCCGCGTATAACGCCGGTGGTGGTGAACATTACAGAGAACATTATGTAGAACGAACAAACAATGATGAGGTAGGAATGGCCTATATGAATTACATTAGGATCCTGGTTGAACAACGACATGATTTGCGATCCGAAGAAGATGGCTACAAAGGTTCCTGCCAAAGATATGGCTGTGGTCATTAACAGGGTTGCTCTGAATCCGTTTTTTACCCTGTCGATTTTACCGGCGCCGAGATTTTGACCCACAAAGGTCGATAATGCCATGGAAAAATTCATGGCAGGCAGCATAGCAAAAGAATCTATTCGGCCGGCAACGGTATAAGCTGCAATAGTATCAGTTCCAAAACTATTTACAAATTTTAATAATGCCATCATGCCCAGGGCTACAAATGTTTGCTGAAGACCTGACGGGATGCCGATTTTAAGGCTCTGCATGAAAATTTGTTTGTGAAACTTAATGTCGGTGAAAGAGAACCGGATGATATCGTGATAGCGGTTCAGATAGATAACACCCAGAAAAAATGATACGCCCTGGGCAATTACAGTAGCAACAGCCGAGCCTTTAATGCCCCAGTGAAAAACTTTTACGAAAAGTATTACCAGAATTACGTTGAGAATGGTAGAGATGATGAGAAAATACAGGGGTGTTTTTGAATCGCCCAGTCCGCGCAGTATAGAGCTGATGGCATTGAAACCAAACATCAGAATGAGTCCGTACAGAATGATATCGAAAAAAGCTACGGCGTCGGGCAGGATATTTTCGGGAAGATTCATTAACCGGAAGATGGACTCACAGAAAATTAATCCAACAATGGTAATGATGATGGCGGCAAAAAACAGAAATATGAGCAGGCTGTCGATGGCTTTTTTCACATTCACGAAGTCTTTTGCCCCAAAATATTGCGAAATTATGATGGTGGAACCCATGGATACACCGATCACCAGGGAGATCAAAACAAATATTACCGGAAATGAGGCTCCCACCGCTGCCAGGGCTTCTTTGCCAATGTAGTTGCCAACAATAATGCCATCGACAATATTGTACATCTGCTGAAAAATATTGCCCAAAACCATAGGCAAAGCAAACATAAATATTACTTTGCTTTCTTTTCCGATGGTTAGGTCTTTCATAGTGTGTAAAAAGTTTGCAAAGATACGATAATGTAAAACTTTAACCGTTGCCTGTTTACATCTTTTTTATTAAAAATCAGCTGAAGTTGATGTATATCATTTTTTTCTTTTAAATTTGGTAAAAATTTTAATTAAATCTCTATGAAAAAACTTTTATTTATTTTGTTCGTGTTTTGTATGTTTATGCAGAATGCTCAATCGCAAATCAACCTTAACTTCAGCGACCTGGGCGTGCCCGTGAGAAGTTACGATCTGAGAGTCGATACGGCCGTGGTTACTGGCATTGTGCCCGGAGCCCCCGGAACTAACCAGACCTGGAATTTTATGGCGCTACATTCAACGCTCGACACTATGCATATTGATCTGGTGAACAGCAACGTGGGTGTGATGCATAATTTTTTCCCCAATGCTAATGTTGCCTATCATATCGATAACCTGTTAAATTATTCGTATTACAACAGCTCTGCTGCAGGCCTGTTGCATTATGGTGTGGTTACTGATTTTTTGGGTACGGGCGATAGTATAAAAGTGGTGTTCAGTGCGCCCGATACGTCATTAAAGCTGCCTGCCAATTATCAGACTATTTGTAATTCGGTGGTGATGGGCGATAGCAAATCGAGATGTACTTTTCAATATGATACATCATACAACGGGTTTCCGCTGACTGTGCCTATTGATACGCTGCGCATCAAGCATAAGGCCGTTCATTATTCGGAAATTGATGCCTGGGGAACGATGACCACTCCAACCGATATTTTTCCGGCTTTGCGCCAAAAAAATATTGTTTATTCGATTGATAGTATTTATGGCTATGCCAATGTGCCTCCGCCCGCACAAAGTTATTCGGGATGGTATAGAATAACCATCAGAAAGGATACAGCGGTTACCTACAACTGGTGGATGAAAGGCCTGGGTATTCCGGCGGTAACTATGGAAATGTATAAACTGAGCAATTATGTGACCCGAGTGAGTTGGGTGCGCGATGTTTACTCCGGTATTAGCGAAAATGCTGATGAAAATAGCCCGGGCGTTTATCCAAATCCGGCTCATGATATGGTGACGATTACCAAAACACTTGGGTATAGCGAAGCTATGGTTTATGATGTTTTGGGAAATGAAGTGAGTAGTGCCATGATAGGCAATCGAAACGAAATTACGTTTGCGGTTGGCAATTTGCCCAACGGTATGTATTTCTATAACCTGATGGGGAAACAAGGCAAGACTTCGGGTAAGTTTGTGGTGAAACATTAGGGAGTTTGGAGTCCGGAATCAGATGACCCAATAGAAAAAATTATAAGCTCTCATGCATTTGCCTGAGAGCTTTTTTTATTTCGTATGCCAAAATTTGGTTTCTAAATCGAATACCCCTTCTGATACTCCTTTATTCTCTTTTTGCATCAATTCGCGCGAATCGGCGGCAAAGAGCATCATTTTCTGAAACGAAACCGTATCAATGAGCCTGGGCTGCCGCTCAAAATCAGCGACGGGCAGAATATAGTATTTCTTGCGCCCCTTTTCCACAGGAGTATATACCCAACTCAGATGCCAGTCTGCCTGATCAATGCTTACCTTATTATTACGCTTTATCAGGTTGATACTCACCATCAGTCCGCCATCTTTATAACGGTCGCGCTGGTTCGAGATGTAGTTGCCCAATGAGTACGCAATGAAAACCTCACGCCCGTTGCTGTCAGGAAAATTAAATTTTTCAATTTTCTGGATCACATGCGGATGCATACCAATAATAATATCGGCGCCATTCGAAAAACAAATGCGGGCAATATCCTTCTGGTATTGATTGGGATACAATTTATACTCATCGCCCCAATGAATAAACACTATCACCTTATCAGGGGCAGAATCTGTTGCGCGTTTCAGATCCAGTTTCATAATATTGGTATCGATCAGGTTCACCACATAAGGCCGGGGAACCTCCAGACCATTGGTTCCATAAGTATAATTCAGCAGGGCCAGTTTGAAACCGTTTTTATGAACCATCATAGGGTAAGTTTGCACGCGCGAAACCGAATCAGTGAAAGTACCTGTATGCTGCATGCCCATGCTGTCTAATATATGCAGGGTACGCTCAATGCCCTTACCGCCCCTATCGCACGAATGGTTGTTGGCCGTACCCACAATATCGATGCCTGCCCACAATAATGCCCCCACCAATTGGTCGGGGGCGCTAAACTGCGGATAACCTGTGTAAGGGCGGCCTGCCAGTGTAACTTCCAGGTTAGCCATAGCAATATCGGCGCTGCGAATGAGCGGAGCCACGTATTTAAAACAAGAATCGTAGGAATAGATTTTCAATGAATCGTCCCAGGCAGCCTCAATTTGAGGCAGATGCTGCATGATATCGCCCATAAAAAGCAAGGTCAGATGTCGGTCGTCATCCGTAGGATTCTTTACAGGATGATCGGCCGTAATTTTCGTAAAAACGAAAAGACTAAAGCCAAATACAATAGCAAAGAGAGTATATTTAATGAGCAGTTTCATTTCTTAATTAAACTAACTTACGATTACGTCAAATTCGTGATTAAGTTACCTGATCAAATCACTTTCGTTTTCCAACTTCCCTTTTTCAGATAGAAATAGGAGAGAATAAAAATCACGATAAAGTATTCAACTTCGGCTGTCCACGCCACAGCAAGAGGCAATTTCAATAAAATCACCACCACATAAACCGTTGCCAGGTATAGCACCACACCCACTACCTCAATCAGCAGCGAAATACGCGTATTGCCCGTGCCTGTTACCCCGCTAAAGAGGTTAAAGGTCAGCGAAAAAACAAACAATGCCAGCATCACCACATAAAACGACGGCAGGCTATCGCTTATCAGCGTAACATCCGGCGAATAAAGCGAAAGCAACTGTCTGGGAAATAACAATGCCGGCACCGTCAAAAGAGTCGTCGTCAGAAATCCCATACGGGTAATTCTTTTTATTAAAGGAATCACACCTTCAATATTTTTCTTCCCGATAATATTGCTTACCAGGGTGCTGGTGGCCGAACTGAACGCCCATCCCGGAATCATAAAGAAGATATAAATACTACGTACAATATTGGTTATGGCCAGCGGATGTTCGCCTCTCTGTTCTATCACCATAAAAAATGCAAACCACGAGCACAGTGAGATTAAATGTTGCAAAATAATAAATCCTGAAACATCCAAAATGGTATAGATAATTTTCAGGTCATATTTCTTCCGCTGAAAAAGATTGTATTTCTTCAGATCAACCCATCGGATGGTCGCAACAACATAAAACATCACCGAAGCAAACTCTGCAATAACCGTGGCAATGGCTGCACCTTCAATACCCAGTTTAGGGAAACCAAATTTACCAAAGATAAGTACATAAGCAAAGACCACATTTACCAGGGCCAATATAATGGAGTTGATCAACAGAAACTTGGTTTTAAATATTCCCGTATAAAAGGCCCTGAAAGCACATCCGATAAAGGTAAACAAGATACCCCATACGCGGTATTTTACATAGATCACGGTTTTATCAAACACCTCGGCCGACGACATAATATGATTGAACACCGGGGCGAAAAACAATTGCACCATCACGAACAACAGCACCGCCACCACCATTAAAAAAAACACGCTTATCTCGAAAACACTGCCTACTTCGCGTGGTTTGCCCTCCCCCAGACGTCGCGAAATAATAATTTGGGTTCCTATACTGAATCCAAGGCCAATAATAAAAAGAATCACATAAAACGTACCCCCAATAGCCGAAGCGCCCAATTCTCCTTCGCCCACACGTGCCAGAAAAACAGTATCGGTAATGTTGATAATATTCTCAGCTACCATGCTCAGCAGGATAGGAAAAGTCAGGCTCCAAATCTCTTTATGTGAAGGTAATTGCAATAGTCCTTATTTTTTGCAAAAGTAGAAAACTTTAGGCTGATTAATGAATTCCATGCATGGGACAATAACATCACAGCAAAATAATGCTACTCAGTAATAATTTAATTTTATAATTTTACATTTCAAACAAACATTCATGAAACGATTTATTATTATCCTTTTTCTTTCTTTGTTTTTCATATCCAACTCCTACCCTCAATTAAATCCACAAGCTAAAACCGATACCATCACAACACCATTATCGGAAAAGGCACAGATAAAAAAACACACCCAATATCTGACCGCCGCACTCATAGGCTCTGCAACGCTAATTATCATATTGTTAGCAGGAGTTCTGCTGCTATTTAGAAAAAACCGGGCCTTATTGAGGATCATCTCTATTAAAACCAAGGAAATTGAGATTAACAATCAAAATAACCGGGCATCGCTCGAAACCGCCCATTGCAACCTGGTTGATAAAGATATCCTTATGAAAAAAATTATTCGTGATAAAGAGGCTATTCTGAAAGAAAAAGACGAACTGCAGATACAGGTGAATATTCTCAACGAAGAAATAAAAAAGATACAATCCGGACAGGCTGCAAAAACAAGTGAACAACCATCATCGGATGACAACCATTGGAAACAGAAATTTGAAGAAAACCAAAAGATCATCGATGCTTACAAAGAGAATATAGAATTCGGAACAGAATTTCATCAGAAACTGGAAGAACTGGAAATGAATGTCATAAAAATCAAAAAACTGGAAAACCTTTATGCTGAAAAAGTGATTTCAAAGGATGAATATGAACAGAAAAGAAAAAAACTCCTTCTCAACTTTTAACACCTTGTCAGAAACAATAAAATTCATATTTTTGCAACTGATTTTACCAACGCGGTATTAGCTCAGTTGGTAGAGCATTAGCTTCCCAAGCTGAGGGTCGTGGGTTCGAGTCCCATATACCGCTCCAAAAAGCCCCTGAAAAACAAATCAGGGGCTTTTCTTATCTGACAGACCTGATATCTATCCCTATACTAGAATCTGCTCAAACCAGTTGGGAGGATTCATGGGATTACTCGCTATGCTCATGATTCTAAAAGAGGGTGCTTCAGAGAAAACAAAAGTGCCCCTATCGGGGCACTTTTGTTTTCTTTGGCGGAGAGAGGGGGATTCGAACCCCCGGTCCGCCGTAAGGCGGACAACGGTTTTCGAGACCGCCGCATTCGACCGCTCTGCCATCTCTCCTGTTTTCGGTTTGCAAAAGTACATCAATATTTGATATTAAATAATGTTTCTACTCTTTAAATAATTATAACCATCAATAGTTTTAAAGAAATATTCCCTTCTGGTTGCTTCAACCTTCGTTGAATACTCTTCAAAATAATGAACAACGAATGGCCTTCTGTTTGATGTTGATTTTACTTTACCACCATTATGCATTAATATTCTTTTTTCAATATCAGAAGTATGGCCATAATAATACCTGCCATCCTTTAAGCTTTTTAGTATGTATGTATAGAACATTTCTTTTGAATAGCCATTGCATTCGACCGCTCTGGCCCATAGGGCGCCCTACGGGCCCATCTCTCCTGTTTCGGGCACAAAAGTACATTTTTTTTGTTAATGCAAGAGTAGTTTCCGGCTAACTCGCTCAGAATACATCAACGATCTTAATAGGGTTGTTGTTAAAGGTGGTTGTATCGCCTTTCTTTAATCCTTCCAGCACCTTATAAACAGGCACCGCAGGTGAGATACAAAAATATGTTTCTTTATCGATAACGATCTTTCCCATGCTGGTTGCCACAAAAAATTTCTGCTTATCAGTGATAATAATAGCGCCGAACTCCACTTTGCTCCTCGGCTCGCCGGGCTTTATCTTATCTAGGGTATAAAGTTCTTCGGTGGCCTTTTGCAATTGTTCGGCAAAAATATCGCGGCGGCGAAGCATCTGCGAGCGAAAAGCATCATAACGGTCTTTAGGTGGGCCATAATCGTTGGCCAATTGCTGATGCTCGTCCATTTCGCGTTTCAGGTTCGCAATGGTATCCATCTGATGATTTTTACATGCTTCAATTATCCTTGATTTCAGTAATTTGTTTTCGTCGGTGCCCATGTATGGTTAATAATTAGTACGAAGATATGAAATTCCACAAGTCACTACCGGAAAATAAATTGTTTTGCTCAATACAATTCAATAAACTCAAAGCTATTGCCCGTAAAATTCATATACCGAAGGAAATCCGCAAACAAAATAATCAGCGAGGCAGTGTTTTGGTTGGGATGAAAACTGATGCGCTGCGCCTTTTGCAGGTTGACATCCAGAAATACATGCACATTTTTGGCAGTATCATAGATCAGTCCGAAAGGCGAAACCGAACCGGGCATCAATCCCAGGTACAGTTGCATTCTCTTCTCCGAAGCAAAGGTCAGTTTGCCCTGTTTCAGGCGCTTTTCTATATCGTGAATAGCCAGATTCTGTTCACAATCCATAATAACCAGGTAATGCCGGTTACCTTTGTGGTTACGGAAAAAAATATTCTTGCAATGTTGGGCATCATGTCCTTTCCAGTATTGGCGGGCAATTTCAATCGTAGGAGCCGGAGGGTGCTCAATATATTCAAAATCAATATTAAGTTCATTCAGCACCTGGTATACTTTCGGATCACCATTCATGTTTATGATTTGATGCAAAATTATAAATTATTAAGGAAATCGCTAAAAGGAGAATAAGAACAAAGTATTTATGTTTACCCGGATTCACAGTTTGAAAAATGATGAGCGCATCGACATGTACGTTGTATCCGGGTTAATTCCAATTTACTGTTTGTTAGGCTTTCTTATAGGAATATTAAGCTGAAAATGATACAAACTCTTTATCGCTGCGGAGCAGAAAATTATCTATTGATGATTTTGGGTTATGAAATTGTGTAATTTTACCTGACAATTCTTAAGATAATGAAATACCTAAGCATAATCCTTCTTTTATTACCGTCACTCCATTTCGGTGCAAAGGCGCAAAGCAATGCCGCAGACACCATCAGCATTGAAAAGAAAATGCTGTCGGCCGATATGAATTATAAAGGCAAGAACCTTTCGCTGATAAAACTGGAGGATGTATGCCAACCCTATCCCGATGCTATGGAAGAAATACTGATGGTCAAACGCAACAATAATCCCTCCATTATTCTTACCTTAGTGGGGGCCGGATTGATAGGTTATACCGGTATCAAATGGCTGATAGGCGACGACCCTCAATGGTACTTTGCCGCAGGAGGTGCCGTAATGATAGGCGCTACCATTCCGCTATACATTGGTTCAAGAAACCATTCTATCAATGCTGCCCGTATCTATAATTATGAAATGAAGCACAAGACTATCAAACCGTGATTAGTTTTTAATCTGAACATTTATGAAAGAAGGAATGACCAAATACAAATTCAAAAGCCTCAATGTATTTTCGTCTGAAGAATGGATGATAAACTCCTCAAAAAAATACCGCACGGTATTCGACAGAGCTGAAACCACCTATATATGGACCGAATTCTCGTTCTATAACAAACTCTTCGATGAGGAAGAATGGACTGCCAAAGTGAGTTTAAAAGCATTTGCCCTCACAGGTTCCAAAAGGGATGAACTTTGCAGCCTCGAATCGGACCAGGTCATTAAAATGGAAGATAATGTGGTGATAATACGCGATGGATGGGGTAATGAGAAAGCAGGCAGTTTCTGGTTCAAGGGCGATTATGTCTGGGAAGCCTATATTGACGGCGAATTCGTCGGCGCCAACAAATTTCATGTGGAAGATGTGGGCAAAGTAAGCTTTGCCGACAACCCCTATTTCGAACTTATTTCAATAAAAGTATATCCCGGGCCCTTCGACCGCATAGAAGAAGCAGAAAGGAGATACCTGAAGAAGTTTAAACGCGACCAGGCTACCTACATCTGGACAGAATTGAAATTGAGAAACAAGACCAACTCCGATTGGTTCTACGAGTTCTTTTTCAATATTTATGATGATTCGGGCCAGGCCAAAACCTCAATAGTATCGCCGGGTTACGTTGCACCAAATACAATTGGAACCGAATTTACCATCACCGAAGGCTGGGGAACCGATAAACCGGGATCGTGGAAGGATGATGCCTATTCGGTGGAAATTGTTTTTATGGATACCCTTATAGGAGCAGTTTCTTTCGGGGTGGGCGATGAAGAGATAGAAGGAAGCTTTGAAGTTCAGAAAACACCTTTTCACGATCTCAGCAGCCAACCCGGTACCCCTGCCGTTCAGGAAGAAACCATGGAAAATGTGCTCAAGAATTTAGAAGAACTGATAGGATTGACGTCGGTGAAGCAAAAGATCAAAGAGCACATCAAATACATCGATTTCCTGAAGCTTCGCAAAGAAAAAGGCTTCGAAGAGAGCGAAAAGATCAGCCTGCACAGTGTTTTCACAGGAAATCCCGGTACAGGCAAAACCACCGTGGTTAATCTGCTTGGCAAGATATACCAGAAAATGGGGCTTTTATCGAAAGGCCACGTGATAGAAGCCGACCGCAGTGCATTGGTGGGCGAATATATAGGGCAAACAGCACCCAAAGTAAAGAAACTGATTGATGCGGCCCGCGGAGGCATTCTGTTTATTGATGAAGCTTATATGCTCGCCCGCAAAGGTGATGATGATAAGGATTTCGGTAAGGAAGTGATTGAAGTAATCATAAAAGAAATGTCAGACGGAAAAGGCGACATTGCCATTATGGTAGCTGGATATCCGGCCGAAATGAACAATTTCCTGGAATCCAATCCCGGACTGAAATCGAGGTTCAGTTATTATTTCCATTTCGACGATTATTTGCCGGAAGAACTGATGCAGATCGCTGAGTTTGCTTGCGGAAAGAAAAAGGTTGCCCTGGCAGAAGATGCGAAGGCGGAAATTCAGAAAAGATTGGTGGAAGCCTACCGCAACCGCGACAAATCGTTCGGAAATGCACGTTATGCCATTTCAGTAATTGATGAAGGCAAGATGCACCTGGGATTGAGGCTGATGAACCTGCCTGATTACAAAGATCTGACTCCTGAAGCACTTTCTACCATTTCTCTTGAGGACATTCAACATGTGTTCTTTAATCAGCAGGTAAAACGTCTCGACCTGAAGATCGACGAACGCCTGCTGGCCGATTGCCTTCAGGAACTAAATGCACTCACCGGCATGGAGAGTTGCAAGGAAGAGGTGAACGAACTGGTGAAACTCGTTAAATACTATCGAGAATCGGGCAAGGATATCCTGAACCGCTTTTCGCTGCATTCGGTATTCATCGGGAATCCCGGTACCGGAAAAACCACTTTGGCCAGACTCATGAGCCGCATATATAAAGCGCTGGGATTGCTCGAAAGGGGTCATGTGATAGAAGCCGACCGTGAACGCATGGTAGCTGCTTATGTGGGTCAAACCGCCATCAAGACCAAAGAACTTATCGACCAGGCAAAGGGCGGCGTTCTTTTTATTGACGAAGCTTACGCTTTGGCTGAAGGAGGTGGAAATGATTTTGGCAGGGAAGCTATTGAGGTTATCTTAAAGAATATGGAAGATATGCGGGGCGAACTGGCAGTGATCGTGGCAGGGTATCCTGATAATATGCGACTGTTCCTCGAATCTAATCCCGGACTGAAATCGAGGTTCAACAAAACTTTTGTATTTAATGATTTCACTACCGAACAGCTTTATATGATCGGTCTGCAAATGCTTCAGAACGACAACCTGACTCCCGATGATGCTGCAGGCGAACATCTGAAACAATACTTTTCTTCGTTGGTTGCCGCCAAAGATAAATTCTTCGGCAATGCCCGCACGGTGAGAAACACTATTGAAGAGGCCGTTAAGAACCAGCAATTGCGCATGGCCGACACTCCAGCGCCGCAAAGGAACAAACAGATGATGGAAACCCTGACCTTACAGGATGTAGAAGAATTCCGTTTAACTGACAACCAGACCGGATCGGCAGGCCGCATAGGATTTAAAAGATCGAATTCAGGTGGATAATAATTCATTAAAATGATGGATCTGTTTTTTTGTACTGTTTTTTGTGAATTTTTGTGAATTGGTGAATTGGTGGCAAGTTTATTTTTAGCCACTAAAGCATCAGGACACCAAATTTTGACAAATTGATTTCAATAATTCTTTATTATTACCAGGTTTTGAATTATCTCATAAAGTACAGAATAATTTGAAAAGAGTTATCAAAGAAGCTAAGGATTTTCTTTCGTTCAGTAAAAGTGAGCGAAGAGGCATATTGGTTCTGATCTCTCTTATTATGCTGCTCCTGCTGTTTTATTTCCTGTATCCTTATTTTCTTTCGCATAAGCATTATGATTATACAGCCTTCGACCGGGAAGTAAGAGCATACCTGAAATCACAGGAAGATATCGTGAACAAACCCAAAGTCTATTCTCAGAAACCAGACTTCGACATTTTCGATGTCAAACATTCCGTGGCCGAACACACCCTCACCCCCTTCCCTTTCGATCCCAATACGCTTACACAGGAACAATGGCTGGCGCTGGGTCTTTCGGTTAAGCAGGCTAAGGTGATAGAGAATTACCGCACGAAAGGAGGAAAGTTCTATGATAAAGAAGATTTCAAAAAAATGTACAGCATTTCCCCCGAGGAATACGCCATTCTGGAACCCTATATCGAAATTCATTTGAGCAAACCGGAGTACCCAAAGAATGAGCATCCCAAAAAGGAAGTCAGCATCATTAAAACAGACATAAATGCGGCAGGTATGGAAGAACTAAAGAAAATAAAGGGTATAGGCGATTACTTTGCCAGGCAGATTGTAGAATATCGCAGTAAACTGGGCGGATATTACAGCATTGAACAACTGCTTGATATCTATAAAATGGATACTTCACGCTTCAATCCGCTTATCCCCTACCTCGATGTTAATCCGAATGCCGTGCGTAAGATCAACGTCAACCAGGCTGATTTCGAACAGTTGAAAGCGCATCCCTATTTAGGATACAACATTGCCTTGTCGCTGATCAATTATCGCATTAAGCATGGCAACTACGTTCAGTTGAGCGATATTAAGAAGTCGATGCTGATAAACGATAAAAATTATTTCAAAATTTCGCAGTATCTTTGTGTGGAATAAAGTCTATTTAAGAAAAGAAATAAAAACATGCCACTAAGACACCAAAACACTAAGAACACACTAAGAATACAACAATTTTTAACGCAAATATCTTTGTGAATCTTTGTGCCTTTGAGCCTTTGTGGCAAAAAATAATTAAATTATTGAAAGCTTGAAAAAACTCTTTTTATGAAAAAGTCACTGCTTCTGCTTACAGCAATTATGGTTATCACCTCTGTTGCCTTTGCCCAGAAAAACAAGAATAAAGCAGATAAAAAACCGGAAAAAGTTGAATTCAAATGGTACACCTTTGAAGAAGCCTATGCCCTGAACCAGAAAAAACCCAAAAAGATCTTTATTGATATTTATACCGACTGGTGCGGATGGTGTGTTAAAATGGATAGTTCTACTTTTAAAGACAGTATTATCAGAGATTATATGGCCCGAAATTTTTACCCTGTGAAACTGAATGCCGAACGAAAAGATACGGTAAGGTACAATGGCAACATTTATGTAAATCCCAGTCCCGATAAATCGCGTTCCACGCATCAGCTGGCCGTTTCGTTGTTGCAGGGTCAACTGTCTTACCCATCGTATGTGATACTGAACGAAAAATTCGAGATACTGAATATGCTGAAAGGTTATAAAGTGGCCAAAGAAATGGAAGTCATACTGCACTATATAGCCGAAGGCGCCTTTGATAAAATGACCTACGAAAAGTTTGCCGCAACCTTTAAGGGAACCATACAATAGAGGCGGCTTTGGCGGCACGGTGGTGAGAAATTATTTCCCTCATCTTCACCGTTCTATTGCCGATAATTTCAAGGCAGGGTTTTCCACAGAAAGGAAATACTTTTCCAGGCTTAACTTACCGCAAGGGTGTACCGACAAAAATGCCAAATACCACAAAAAGTGGTTTCTTAAAAGGTATGGCGCCATAATTCAGGCTTGATTCAGATTGAAAAACATTGCTACCTCTTGATTCTATGAATTGATAAATATCAATTTACTTGGCTTTTTCACAAATTATCACTACCTTCGTAAATGTCATCAAAGTGAAAGACTATGAAAAAGAAAGTAAATTACATGATACTGCCCAATCTAAAGTTAATCATTGAGTGTTTCAAAAGTGATGTTACCGACGATGAGGCAGCCCAGATGATAATGGCAGAGGTATCCAATCCACTTTACGATCCCACCTACAAGGCAATTGTCGATTTCAGGGAATTTGAGACTTTTATTGACAATACCACTTTCGAGTCGATTACAGCTTTTGTTCAGTATCTGAAAGCCCTTAAGGTTCAAAATAAAGGAGCCTTCCTGACCACCAAACCCCACCAGGTGGTGGTGGTAGAATATCTGAAACAGCTCTTCACCCAACAAATGCATATCGATATCGAAGCCTTTTCGACCATTGAAGCCTGTGTTAAGTATCTTGGATATTCCGATAACGATCTGCCCGAAATTACCAGAAACATTGAAAAACTGAATAAACTCACCGGCTGAGTTATTATAGTGCAAAACACCTGTTTTTCAATAGGTAATCTTCCAAATATCAAAATTTTGCAATTCTTTTCAAAAAAAGTGCAACAATTCAGGCATGAATAGTTCCGACCTTTGTAAGGTTAAATTTAATAATTCATTTAAAAACTATAATCATGAAAAAGAACAGCATTTTTTTAAGCCTGGCTTTCGCAGCCATAACAGGCCTTACGCTTAGTTCATGCGAAAAAGAAACTTTACAGCCTTATGTAAAGAATAATAAAGTGGCTGCCACGCCTGAATTTGTTTCACAACGAAATTCAGACATTACAGATGACCGTGACCCTGCCGCATACGATAGTAAGTATGTAATCATGCGCGACAAGAAAATTAAAACGCCCATGGAACAGCCGAATGCAAGTGGAATAGCAGCAGGCCTGCCGGCAGAATCAGAAAAATAAGGCTGGAGGGTTTCGCTTTTTCAAATCATTGGGTTTTATTTAATACAAATGCCTATGGAAAATCGAAAAACCGTTTGATCATCTCAAAGAAAGTCCGTCAACATACCTGACGGACTTTTTTTATGCCTGAAGGTAATACTATATCCTGCAAACACACGCCATAACTAATGTATTCCTTTACTGACGTGCCTTACAGAAGAAAAAGTCAGTCAAAAAGAAGTAGTTTAATCTTGCAACTGAGCAGTAAATTCTTACAACTGAGCAGTAAATTCTTGCAACTGAGCAGTAAATTCTTACAACTGAGCAGTAAATTCTTACAACTGAGCAGTAAATTCTTACAACTGAGCAGAACAATCTTGCAACGCAGCAGTAAATTCTTGCAACTGAGCAGAACAATCTTGCAACTGAGCAGTAAATTTGCTCAACGCAGCAGTGAATTACTGCTCCATTTAGGTCAGGCAGAGCCGGCTGTCAGGATTAAAACTTACCTTAATAATACATAGCACAGTCGTGTGGAAGACGACTGGAAAAACTTACCAAAAAAAATATCCGGCAGTGATTCGCTACCGGATATTTTTATGTGCCTCTTGTAAATTTCCTTGTGCCGCCTTTCGCCGCGGCGGCGACGGCCCTATCTTACCCTTACCAGAATAGTGGTTGCGTCGGTCTGGCTCAGGTTCACCACTTCAATGCTGGTCCAACCTGACGGTATGGTATCTGCACTACTGGGATTTACCACCCGTGCAGGTTCTCTAACCTTACTGGCAAGCTGATTGCCCGCCTTATACCTGACAATACCATTGCCACTAACCACCAGCTTGGTGCCAGTAGCAACATTATCAATATTCAATACTCCGCTGGGCGGAATGTTGAACTCCTTAGGCATTGCAGGAGGTTTCCTTTTAAAGATGCTGGAAATCTTAGCCAAAGCCTCTTCCATCGTTATATTGCCCTTGGCCGCATTTTTCAACGAACTGTAATAAATATCCGAAGTGGTAATCAGTTGACTGCCCAGCAGCAAACGTGTATCGGCAAGAGCTTCACCTATTGAGTTATGCTCGTTAGCGATCACAGTCAGTACATCAAATAGTTTATACTTCTTTTTTTGGTTATCAATGGGATAAGCATCGGGAATTGCGTTCGGAAAACTTGATGCAGCCTCAAGGTTTTCTTTCACATAGCCCTCGAATTTGATACCCATTTTACGTAACCTTTTCCGGTCATTTTTCGATAAATTCAACAGAAAAGGCAGTTTGGTGCGAATCACCAGTAAGGCCGCCATGACGTCGGCCAAATCGGCGTCGCTCACATCGTACAATAAATCTGGTTGTGGCATAATGTTTTGTTTTTAATGAATACTTTATTTTAGAACACTATTTTGAAATTTACTAAAAGCCACATTGAACAGTAAAACCTTATATCCTCATCCTAAAATATCCTCAATTCACTTTCACCACGCAAAGTTTACCATATTTTTAATATTAATTTAAAAATCGATGTTGTCTTTAGACAACATTTAAAAAAAAAGTATTAAAAATGATAGAAAGACGCCACAAAATCGTTTTGTTTCCTAAGCAATCCCTGGCTTTTGGAAGCAGATTAAAACAACTCAGGGGTCTGGCAGGATTAACCCAGAAAGAACTTGCTTCGATGGCGAATATAAACCGATCGACATTAAACCAGATTGAGAAAGGCAAAATGAACGCTGGGTTCGAAACTCAGATGCTCCTTTTCAGAAAGCTCAAAATATCTCCGGGACACTTTATGTTTTGGGGCGATCTGCTCGACCTGGTGGAATAGGTATATTTCTCCTTTTCACTAAAAAGCTAAAAGTCTGATAGCCTTTAGCCTGAAAAAGCATCGTAAATGATGGCTTTTGTGCGTGAGCTATGGTCGGGAAAAAATTCTCCGTTTCCTTTTCTTTGCCTCTCGTCCTAAAGGAAGAAAAAGAAAACGGAGAATTTTCAGGATGAATCAGATCGTCAATTTCATCCTTCAGGATAAGAGGAAAAAAAATTGACGAGATGATTCAGCCATTTCCTACCCTGGGGCTTGGGGCTTCCCACTTCCCTAATCAACTCAATAATAAAAAAATCAAAACTCATCCGATGACTTGAAGTAGTCGAAAAAGGAGTCATCTGATGAGTAATGCACATTAAAAAATCAAAACTCATCTGATGACTTGAAGTAGTCGAAAAGGAGTCATCTGATGAGTAATGGGCGCAAAAAAAATCAGAAAATTCCAAAGATAATATTGAATATCGAACCAGAAACACCGAAGTCCGAAGTATTACCCTCCCACTTCATCATTCATGATTCATTATTCGTTATTCATTATTTAACAAAATGGTCTCCCACCCCTTTGCGCTATGGTTTCACCTCACCCTCCTATTCATTATGGTTGCCTTCCTCTTCCTCCGGATAAAAACCCGTTGTTTTCTCCTCGTTCAGCATAAGGTAATCTTCAATCAGGCTGGCGCTTACAGGTTTTCTGAGCAGAATGTCTCTTTTTTCCAGTTCGGCTTTCAGCCTGAAAAGCGATTCGCAGCCGGCATCATGGAACACCTTCCTGATCTTTTCGTTGCTTTGAACCTCGGGCGCGATAAAGGTGCTCAGTTTGTCAATCTTCAGGTATTCCTTATCGGCCTTTTCAATCCCCAGGTTCTCGCGCAGTTTAAGCCCTTCAGGAGTTCCGTCGTTGGTTAGGAACAGAAAGGTTTGTATTACTAAGCGGGTATCTATCAACTGGGCCACAAGATAACCTGTTTTGATTTCGAATACTTTGAATTCTATCATGTATTTTCCGTTGTCCTTGTGCAAATGATACTTCATATCGTACACACTGCCATTAAGGTACATCCACAGATACTGCACATAAATACAGTCGTTACGTTCAATCATTCTCCTGAGAGCATGGTCCTGTATGTAAACATCTATCAGGTTATCTTTGCCAATCTGTCTGAGCCCTATGCTTTCGGGTCTGATACTTACCCATTCGGGAGATGACTTAATGGTCCAGCCCACCCTAAGGGCGGTATGCAATTCTCTGTTTATAATAAAATTCTTTTTCTCGGGTACGGCGCTGTGTATAGTAACCGTGAATCCTGCCGCAAGCCTGTTATCAAGTATCTTCGAATCAGGTTTGGTCCAGTAAATACATGTTCTGAGATCTGAGATCAGGAAACAAATGTACTCGTTGGCGCTTATCAGATATTCAATCATTGTGTCGATCTGGTCATCCGAATCGTAGTAGCGTTTAAGGATATCATGATATTGCGGGTAATTCTTAAGATACTTCTCACAAATGGGTTGTGAAAAATTTTTCAGGGTCAACCCTACTGTTTGGTAAGTATATACGTCAATTTCTGGCCCTCCCATATCCAGATCCATCATTTTATCCTTCAGCATGTGAACCAAAGCTTTTTTATACCATTTCAGATCATCAGTATGAAAAGTATTTTCGGTGTCGCCAACCACTTTAACCGATTGCCAGCGATATAAAAACAAATTATCCATCATGTGCTGAGGAATCATATCAAACACAGCTTCGCAACCAATAACCGTCAGCAATCTTTTCAGGCGTCGCAGAAATTCATTTTTTGCCTGAGCCTTTGCTATCTTTTCAAGTTGTTCCTTGTTTTGCTTTTTCTTTTTTTGTTTCGACATAGCGAAAGAATAACTGTTTACAAATATACTGAATCTATTAATTCGCCGACCACGACACCTGAGTAAAAGGTATTCCGGAATTTTTCTTCACACACCTGCCTGAAACTGTTCAAATAGATCCATCGCTGGTTCATAAACTGTCATCCCAACGGAAAGGGGAAATATATAGGGTCGAATGGCGACACCTATTTGGGTTTATGGAAAAATGGCATGAAATGCGGAGAAGGCACATATACGTATAAAAGGAAACCTGCCGATAGTATAGTAAATGGCATTTGGGAAAACGATATATTCATCAAAAAGATCACACCTCAGCCCTACAGGTTTTTTATAGCCCGCGACCTTGACCAATATAATATAACCAGAACCAATGACGACAATAAAATTTCCTTAAAACTGCAGCAAATGGGCATGCGGAATCTGGGTAAAATACATCAAATATAAATCCGGTTCGGGAGGTATTGATTACCGGGCCTGGCGAATGGGAAATCATTTTAACCAACAAAAAAACCTTCAGCTTATCTTAAGCCCAAAGTTCCTCCTATTCCTACAGGTTAATCAGACCTATCAGCAGTTCAGACAATTTCCTATTTGCAATCCCCATTCACTGACAAAACATAATTTTGAATCACATTAAGTTTGGCAGCCGTTTCGCTTCCTGAAAACCCGTTGATATGAGCATAACCCACCTTTTTTTGATACGCATTCAGAAACAAAGATGAAAGTGGCATATACGACCAATGCCATTTTTCCTCCTCATAACCGCTCTTGCGGGTCTCTTTCGAATTGAAGGGTTGGCAGAAGCCATATTTACCGGCATTTTTTGTCAGCCATTCATACACCTTGTTGCCGGGTGTCGTTTCGAAATATTTCACATCCATGCTGTTCAGGTCAATATCGGTTCCCCAGTGATGTCTCGAAGTACCCGGCATGGAACTATACTTCAGAATGACGGTGGCACGTTCCAATGGGTCCTTCACCGAGGTGGCCAGGTTCTTTCCTTCCACCAGTTTGCTCCCGTTCCATTTCCCCTCCCATATCCCTTTCTGATAAGCAAAATTGCGGGTGGCCGAAATAATCGAGAGTTTAATACCATCATGCTGAGCGGCATAATACATTTTTATAAAAGCTTTATAAGATTCCTTTAACAGGTACAAACCTTTGCGGTTACCGTATTCAGGATCAACCTCAGTAAAATCATCCTCTTTGGAGGGATTGAACTTACCGGTCAGAAATTCAACGCTGACATTCGTGTCCACAACGAAAAAAGTATTAGGTTTTGCACTGGTTATAGGTCCAGCATGCGAAGTAAGCACTTGATTTTGCTGCTGTTGGTATTTCTCCTTATTTTGGATCAGGTAATATGCAATCATTAGCAACAGTACAATAACCATCAAAACAGTGGAGAGCTTTATCTTTTTCATTTCAACTGATACTGTCATAATGTATAAACTGTAAAACCTGTTCGTAAATTTGAGGGGCCGTCAATTGGTATTTTTCCATCAGTTCGCGGGGTTGTCCCGATTCACCAAACCGGTCGTTCATTCCTATCATTTTCATTTTAACGGGATAATACTGCGAAACCACTTCGGCAACGGCACCACCCAATCCACCATTCACCTGGTGTTCTTCTATAGTAATGATTCCTTTAGTTTCGCGGGCTGCCTGAATAATTAATTCCTTATCTATGGGTTTTATGGTGTGCAGATTGATTACGCGGGCAAATATCCCCTTCTCGTGAAGTTGTGCAGCACATTGCAGAGCTTCCCAAACCATATGCCCGGTAGCAATAAGGGTAATATCATTACCTTTGGTCAGTAATTGTCCCTTGCCAATTTCAAGGGATTCATTCTCATCGGTAAAATCAGGAACCTCACTCCTGCCAAAGCGTATATACACTGGTCCATCAAGCTTTTCTACAGCAGCCATTGTCAATAATCTGGTCTGAGTAGCATCGCATGGCGACAACACGGTCATATTCGGAAGAACCCTCATGATGGCAATATCTTCCATTGCCTGGTGAGTAGCGCCGTCGGGCCCCACCGAAATGCCTGCATGTGCACCACCAATTATTACATGAAGATTGTTATAACATACCGATATCCTAATCTGATCCGTAGTTCGTAGGGCGGCAAACACCCCATAAGTCGAAAAAACAGGGATCTTACCGCTTAAAGCAAAACCCGCAGCCACACCCACACAATTCTGCTCGGCAATGCCCATCGAAAAAAAACGTTGGGGAAAATTCTTTGCAAACAGATCAAGCCCAACCGATGCAGTGATATCCGCACCCAGCACTACAATATTCTCATGGTAACTTCCGGCCAGGTTCACCCCTTCCCCAAACCCTGATTTGGTAGCTTTGTTACCCCTATTTATATAACGATTCATAAATAAACGAGGACTTATGATAATTGATTGGACTTAGTAATATTAAGCATGGATACACTTGGCTTCGATTTGGTGTATCTTTGTGTCTTTGTGCCTTGGTGGCATTATCTTTCACCATTTGTGGAACTCTTAATAATATTCATACGAATCTTACTCTAACATTGCAAGAAACTCAACAAGCTGTTCTTTCGAAGGAGCTTTTCCATGCCAGAGATAATCATTTTCAATGGCTTTTACCCCTTTTCCCATAAGGGTATGGGCAAGAATAATATTGGGCTTGCCTTTTTGAAATTTACATTTTGCAAAACAAGCCAGCAGTTCGGCATGATTGTTCCCATCACATCCAGAAACATGCCACCCGAACGACTTCCACTTGTCTGCCAGGGGTTCAATCTCCATAACAATTGAGTTTGCCCCGTCTATCTGAAGTTTATTTCGGTCGACGATGGCTATCAGGTTATCAAGTTTATAATGTCCGGCACTCATGGCAGCCTCCCACACAGAGCCTTCCTGAAGTTCACCATCGCCCATGATACAATAAATATAATGATCTCGCAGATCCATTTTGGCCGCCAAAGCCATTCCTACCGAAACGGATAATCCTTGTCCCAGCGAACCTGCCGAAAGTTCTATTCCGGGCAAACCATGATCCCTTCCCGGATGTCCCTGCAACCTGGAACCAAGTTTACGTAAGGTAAGTAATTCTTCCAGGGGAAAATATCCTGCCTGGGCCAGTGTTGCATACAAAACAGGAGCCACGTGCCCGATGGAAAGTATCAACCGGTCCCTGTCTTCCAATTCAGGATGTTGGGGATCGTGATGCATTACGGAAAAATACAGACAGGCAAACAAATCAGCCAATCCGAGCGAACCACCGGTATGACCTGAACCTGCCTCTGAAATACTATTCAGAATATCCTTTCGTATTTGTCGCGATATCTGCTTTAACTCAATTGTATTATTGGTTTTATAAATAGGCATAGTCAGGGTTAATTCATGGTTTCATCGCTTTCTTTTTTAACAACTTCTATGGTAAAATTACTCACCAAAGCTGCCAAAGCTCCTACTGCAGCAAAAACCGGCAATAAAGCAGCACCGACAATTCCAACCGTTACCGGAATCTCCATAAATATATTGCCCTTTTCGTCTTTTATAATAATTCGCCTGATATTGCCTTCGTGCAGTAGTTTTTTTATTTTACCAAGCAATTCTTCGCCTGATACCTTAAATTCGGTTTTTTGATCGGTCATAATCTTTTCATATTACTGTAAATATAACAAAAAAAGGATAGCCCGCTATGGAGGCAGGATTATCCTTTTCAAAAATATTTCAAATAGTTATTTAGTGGGTTGTAGATCCGGCAGGACCATTACCCTTTTCAGCCCTCTTTTCAGATCTCGATTTCATCATCGAAACTGCTGTTGCTTTATCATTTATTTTTATATAAGCAACACCGTTGAATTTTAACAGGTCACGTAAATGCTCAAACTTGGCTTCTTTTCTGACACAAATATAAGCATTGCGCTGACCGGCTGCGAATTCATCTGAAACAGTAAAATCAACCACATAATCGCTTTTTTTGAAAGCAGCAGCGAAATTAGCAGCCTGCTCATCAGATTTAAGTCCGGTGATCACAAAATTTGCATAACGTGAACCATCATCTTTTTTCTGAAAGATCTTTTCTTTATCTTTTTTTACAAAAGAAAAAACCACATCGTCAGCAGTTTGCCCGAAGGTGAAACCCGTGCAAATTAAAATTGCAACGAAAGCACTTAAAAAATTTTTCATAATTTGATTTTTTTGTTTGGTTATTATCTGATTAGAGTTACACTTCCAATTATTTTATGTTCTTTACCGGTGTATTCGTTAAAATAGACAATATAGCTAAAAACACCAATTTCTATTGGTTTCCCTTTATTTTTACCATCCCATCCGGTATATACATCGTTAGAAAAGAAAACTTCTCTTCCCCAGCGGTCAAAGATATAAAATTTATAGGTTGATTTATCAAATCCGGTAATAACAGGTCGAAAAACATCATTCAATCTGTCACCGTTCGGAGTAAATGCATTTGGAATATAAACAATAGGTGTTGGATAAATTATTACATCATGATAGGCAGTATCGCTGCAATTGTGGCTGCTCATCACTACAAGCATAATAGTATACGTTCCTGAATCGCTGAACACGTGGATGGGATTCATTTCGTACGAAAAATTGAAATTATATGATCCCGGGTCACCAAAATCCCATAACCAGTAATTAGCACCATAAGAAAGATCCACAAAGGTGATAGCAGGATTATCTGAATATGCTACCTCAGGGTTATTATAAAAATCAGCATTGGGTTTAATATATACATCAACATTGGTATGAGCAGAAATTACACAGCCGTTGATATCTAAACCTGTAAATGTAACCACAAAATTCCCTTCATGCTGGTAAATGTGATGTCCGGTAGAATCTGTCGAAGTATTAATATTGCTATAGTAATCGCCAAAATGCCAGTTCCAGGTACCATTGGCAATCAGATTAGCAGGTGTAAAATCTAGTGTCACCTCCACAGGATTGCAACCATCGTTCGGAACGGCTAAAATTCCAACCTGTGAAGTATTGTAATAGTTGATAGTAGTAGTATTCGATCCGCTGCAACCATCGGCATTGGTACCGGTGACTGTATATATGATACTTGAGGGAGGTGTCGCTATCACTACAGGGCCGGTAGTTACATTTAATCCTAAAGGTGGTGTCCAGACGTAACTATCGGCACCACCAGCAGTCAGAGTAACATTTCCATTCGGACAAATAAAAGGATTAGTCGGTGTAATAGTAACTGGTATTCCCGAATTAATGGTTATGGTTTGGGAAATCGTATCAGAACAACCTGTATTCGGATCAGAATAACTATAAAAGATTGTATGAGTTCCTGTGCCCGCTGATGAGGGTGTAAACACCCCTGAGTTAACCCCGGGTCCAAAATAAATGCCACCAGCCGGACTTGCCTGGCTCAGAATAAAACCAGGAGAACTGACACACAACGTAGGTAAAACAGAAAAACTCAGAACAGGTAATGGATTTACTGTAACAGTGATTGATGCTGAACCAGAACAACTGGCGGCTGATGTTCCGGTAACTGAATAAATTGTTGTGGTAGTCGGGTTAACGGTTGGGTTGGCACTATTGGCCGGATTAATTCCTGTTGTGGGCAACCAGGCCCATGTGGCTACTAGTCCTACAGGCAGATCACTCGCCTGCAAAGTTGTAGACCCATCGACACAAATAGTGGCTGATGCCGGAGTTATGGTAATAGCAGGGTTGGCATTGACTGTAACAGTTGCTGAAGTGCTGCCAGTGCAACCTGCTGCACTTTGGCCGGTTACAGTATAAATAGTAGTGACGGTAGGATTTGCTGTTGGGGAACAAGACCCGGTGGTAGGCGTCAAAGTATTATTAGGAGTCCATGAACAACCTGAAAGTGCGGGGACTCCTGTTACATTAAGCTGAATGCTTCCCCCATCACATATATTGGCTGGTTGAGGCGTCACTGTTAATATTGGAACAGGATTTACAATGATATTTATAGAATTCGAACCGGTACAACCAGCAACAGTTTGTGATGTAACGGTATACATTGTGGTGGTGGTTGGACATGCATTTGGGTTATAGATGCCTGTAGAACTGAGGCCGGTGGCAGGTAACCATGCCCAGGTATTAGCTGCAGGATTACTGGTTGCAGTCAACTGAGTACATTGTCCGTCACAAATTGTATTGCTCGGAGCAGCGGAAGAAACCGTCACAGTTGGATTTGGATTAACGGTAACGGTAACACTTGCAGTGTTGGTACATCCCTGGGCAGTCTGTCCCTGCACATTATATGTCGTAGTTACTGCAGGATTGGCTGTTGGGTTGCATGAATTTGAAGGAGTCAATCCATTGGTCGGATTCCAGACACAGCCTGACAAAGCAACGGTACTATTTAAAGTAAGGCCCACCGATTGTCCATCACAAATGGCGGGGTTAGCCGGGGTGATATTTAAAACTGGAGTTGGATTGACAGTAATGGTAATAGTTGCTGACGATGAACAATTGCCTGAAGTACCCGTAACTGTATAAATGGTGGTCGTTCCCGGGCTAACACTTACTGATGAACCAGACAGACCACCGGGTTGCCAACTATAGGTAGTAGCACCATTTGCCGTTAAGGTAGAACTTTGACCTGTACAAATCGATGCGGGAGCAGCAGTGGCAGTAACAGTTGGAATAGGCTCAACTGTAATAGTCGCATCGGCAGTACTGGTACAACCGGTAGCAGTTCCTGTTACAGTATAAGTAGTCGTCACCAAAGGGCAAGGATTAACAGTCGCAGCAGTACCTAAACCATTTGACCAACTATAACTTGTAGCTCCACTGACAGTAAGGCTTGTACAGCCACCTGCACACAGTGTGTCAGTCGTTGGAGTAATGGAAACACCTGGGGCAGTATTAATAAAATTAAAACTGGCGGGTGCCGCTAAGTTTCCACAATTATCAGCTACCGATGAACAAGTATTTACCAAGGAAATAGTATATGACCCTGGTGCAGTAATAGCAGGAGTAACCGTAATTGTAAAGGTGTTATCATTAGGAGCACCAACAGCACATGCCGCGCTTGTAATACCGGTAACAGTATACGGACCACCCGGTCCGGTTAACACAAAATCGCAGGCAGCTGCAGTGCTGCAAAGCACATTTTCAGAAAAAGTAAAAGTAATTTGATTAGTTCCACAGGTAATAGCTGCTGTATTTACTGACTGAAAAACAGGTGGTACATTATCAAAAATGGAAGCAGTTGAGGCACCGAAATTTAAATTATAACCAAAGTTCGAACTTGAAAAATTACTAACATTCAATACATAAGTCTGCCCAGCGGTAACACCTACGGTTGGACTAATAGTGCCGTCACTTGCACTGGCATTGCAACTCGCATTGGGAGGACTGTACATACCAGTTGCGCCATCGGTTGCCGAATAATTACAGCATACCTGTAACCCTGGATCATTATATATATCACCACAATTGGCATTTGTCAAATTAAAAAGAGCCCAGTCATAATCATCCGAATTATTATTTGGCTGAATTACAAAACTCAACTGGCCACTACTGATAACTGTAAAAGTATACCATACATCATTTAATTCACCTGATGCCAAACAAGTACCACCTGAACCATTAATTTCGGGATCATAATTTCCTTGACCGGAGTATGAATTTGCCTGCCAATAAGTAGTCTGACATACAGGAATAGCACCTAAACAATCCTGATTTGTCGGGACCTGGGCCATAACAGAATAATAACCTAACAGATTAATGCATATAAACAGAAAAATTTTCGAATAAATACATTTCATAGGCCAAACATTTTAACGGATTAATGTTACAATTCCTTTTTGTTTATGTGTTACCCCCAGTATCTCTTTGTAATCTATAACATAAGAATACACCCCTATAGCAACTTCTTTTTCATTTTTTCTTCCATCCCATCCTTCAGCAAGATCAATAGTGCTAAAAATTTCCTTACCCCACCTGTCAAAAATCATAAGTGAATAAGAACCCTCTTCAATACCTGATATGGCTGGAATAAAAATATCATTTACGCCATCGCCATTTGGTGTAAAAGCATTGGGAACAAATACCAATGCATCAAGATAAATATTAACATTCTTAATAACAGTATCACGGCAGCCATTATTTTCAACAATCAATTGGACATTAAAACTGCCTGAATCAGAAAAAATATGTTCGGGATTTACTAAATGAGAAATATTTAATACTGGATCTATCGGATCACCAAAATCCCAATTCCAAATTGTTGCTCCAACTGATTGGTCTTTAAAATAAATCGAAGGATAATTGGTATATGCAAAATCGGGAGCAAAATAAAAATCAGCAACAGGTTTGCTGCTAACTAAAACTGTATCGATCGAACTCACCAGGCAACCTGAATTCATTTGGGCATTTAACTGAACAATGTATATTCCTCCATTATTATAAACATGTGAAGGAGCCTCTTCATTTGATAAATTTCCGATGGATCCAATATCACCAAAATTCCATTGCCAGGAAGAATCAAGAAGTGGAGCCAAAGTTGAGTATGTAAAATTAACGGAAAGCGGGCTACAACCTTCCTGTGGGGAAGGAATAATATGCATTTGAGGCACTCCTATATAGTTCACAGATACAGTGGTGGTGCCTGAGCAGCCATTCAAATCTGTACCTGTCACAGAATATGTGGTATTAGCTATAGGAGTAACAGTAATTGAAGAACCGGAAAGCCCCACTGGCAACCAGTTATAATTTGAAGCACCACTTCCTGAGAGAACAGATGATTGACCCTGGCAAACCGTGGAAGGAACAGCAATAGCAGAAATCACAGGATTAGGATTCAGAGTAACTGTTATCGTAGTTTGTCCTGTACAACCGGCGATGGAAGTACCATTAATGGTATAAATAGTGGTTGCAGTGGGAGCAACACTTATTGAATTACCGGTCAATCCACCGGGTGTCCACGAGTAATTGTCTGCTCCATTACACGACAGAATTGAAAACTCTCCATTGCAAATAGAAGTTGGAGAGGCATTAGCTGTTAATGAAAGGTTTGAATTCACAGTCAAAGTTACTGTCGTACTTCCGGTACATCCGGAAGTTGTTCCTGTAACAGTATATATGGTGGTTGCACCCGGACTAACTGAAACAGGTGTACCATTTAGACTACCCGGCAACCATGAAAAAGTAGTTCCAGGGAGAGAACTACTTGCAGTTAACGAGGAGGTGGCAGTCATACATATATTAGAAGGTGTAGCGAGGGCAGATATCACCGGATTAGGATTCACGGTCAAAATTACTGTATTTGAACCAGTGCAACCCAAGGCTGCACCAGTCACGCTATATATAGTTGTTGTAGCAGGACTGACAGTAATATTTGACCCGTTTAAATTACCAGGTAACCACAAATAGGTAGTACCTGAAACGCTGCTGGAAGCATTCAATGAAGAAGAAGTTCCCGCACAAATTACTGATGGAGTGGCCGTAAGATTTATAACAGGATTTGGATTGACAGTCACAGTTACAATACTTGAACCAGTACATCCTGAAGCAGTACCGGTTACAGTATAGGAGGTTGAAGTAACAGGATTTACAGAAACAGGTGAACCGTTTAAACTTCCGGGGAACCAGGCAAAACTTGTTCCGGTAACAGTGCTAGTAGCAGTTAATGAAGCAGATGCTCCGACGCAAATAGTTGCAGGATTAGCAGCAGGAGAGATTACCGGATTGGGATTGACAATAACATTTAAGGTATTTGACCCAGTACAACCTGCAACAGTTCCGGTAACAGTATAGGTTGTATTGGAAACCGGACTTACTGAAACCGGAGATCCAGCCAAACTTCCTGGCATCCATAGGTATGTCGTTCCTGGAACTGAACTGACTACATCTAATGATGAAGAAGAACCCACACATATGGTAACTGGTGTGGCAGTAACTGTCAGAACAGGATTGGGATTAACCGTTACAACAATAGTGTTTGAACCTGTACACCCATTTGCAGTACCAGTTACACTATATGTTGTTGTCATTACAGGGTTAACGGACACAGGAGAACCAGGCAGATTGCCTGGAGTCCATAAATAGGTTGTTCCCAAAACACTACTACTCGCAGTTAAAGACGAAGAACTACCTTCACAAATAATTGAGGGAGAAGCAAGTGGACTCACAACTGGGTTAGGATTTACTGTGACAGTAATTGAATTTGAACCGGTACAACCCAAAGCACTACCAGTAACTGTATATATAGTAGTAGTAACAGGTGATACAGAAATTGGAGTACCGGCCAAAGGTCCTGGACTCCATGTATATATTGTTCCTGCAACAGAACTAACCACATCTAATGAAGAAGTAGATCCTACACAAATAATAGCAGGAGTTGCGGAAGGTGTTAAAACAGGATTTGGGTTCACAGTAACCACCACACTATTGGAACCAGTGCAGCCTGCAGCAGTTGCTGTAACAGTATATGTTGTCGTAGAATTTGGGCTAACTGTTACGGGTGAACCAGGAAAACTACCCGGAATCCATGAAAACATTGATCCGGGCAAAGTGCTGGTTGCACTCAAAGAAGTTGAGGCACCATTACAAATGGCAGTAGGGCTCGCAGCAGCGGTTACAGCGGGAACAGGATTCACAGTTACAATAACGGTGTTAGTTCCCGTGCATCCCGCAGCTGTTCCGGTAACCGTATAAGTAGTAGTTGAAATGGGAGAACCTGTTACAGGTGAACCAATCAAACTACCAGGCATCCATGAATAAACTGTTCCGGGAACAGTGCTGGTAGCAGATAAAGATGAAGTTGCACCAACACAGATGGCAGATGGCATAGCTGATGGAGTTACAATGGGGTTAGGATTAACAGTAACAGACACAGTATTGGTTCCACTACAACCTGAAGCAATGCCAGTCACTGTATATATAGTACTAGAACCAGGTGTAACTGTTACAGATGAACCACTTAAACTACCTGGCATCCAGTTAAAACTGGTACCAGTTACATTACTTGTGGCACTTAAAGATGCAGAAGACCCTAAACATATGGCTGCCGGAGTTGTAGTTAGGGAAACAACAGGAATGGGATTAATAACAACGGTAGTAGTTACCGGAGGACTTGTTTGGGTTCCAACTGTAATTGTCATTGAATATACTCCGGCATTAGCTGTTGTAACATTGGGAATTGTCGGATTCATTACATTTGATGAAAAACCATTTGGCCCTGTCCAGTTATATGTTGCACCAGCAGTTGGGTTAGTAACAGTCAATTGTAAGGTTTGGCCAATGCATAAAGGACCATTATTAGTAATAGGCGGGGCAATAATACCACAATTTGTTGCACCACTACCGCTTGTTTGAGAAAAGGTAATGTTTGTTACCATGTTTGCATAATTTGTAAGAAGCAATACATAAACCTGACCGGTTTGAGCATTAGGTATATTACAATCCTCTTGTGCAGCACTAGAGTAACTGCAGTCCACACCTGCATTTGCCATTAAATTCGTGGCACAGGCTGCAGCTAAAGAAGTAAAAGGCCCCCAACAAATAAAATCAACATCACCACCGCTGGCGATATGAATATCAATATTCCCCGGAGTACTTACCTGCATCCAGTAAAAAGCAGGATTTGGAGTAGTATAGAGGCATCCGACTTGTCCCAAACTTGGAAAGTTAGTAGTAGCAGGGAAAACATAATTTGTACCTGTACAAAAAGGATTTGCACCACTACAAAAGGTTGGAGGTGTAGGGGTAGTGCAGGAAATAGTTGCCATCCATCCGGCCAAAGTATTTGATCCGTTAGAAGTAAATACAAATGTCAAACACCCATTGGTGGATGAGATAACCGGAGGCAAGGCAGTTCCTGAAAATGTACCCAATAAAGGAGAACCTGTATTTGGACCATTATAAACAGTCAGTACATCTATTCCTGCTTCAGTAGCAAAGCTCGAAAAAGTAAACTTAATTTGTTGGCCGGAAACAGAGGAACAAAAAGTAACTGTATAGTATTCATTATTACCATAATTCCCTGATGCGGCTCCGCTATCATAAAAATATCCGGAACAGGTACTTATTGTACCTAAATTACCCATATTGTATCCAACCGGCGGCGGCAGACAACTAATGGTTGCTAACCAACCCGTATAAGTAATTGAGCCATCTGATGTAAATACAAAAGTCAAACAGGAGCCGGAGGATGTCACAACTCCCGGACTAGTAGTACCAGTATAATTTCCTATTTGTGGAGAAGAGGTATTTGGTCCATCATAAATAATCAAATGTTCATAAGAGTTCTCAGTATCAAAGGTAGAGAAATTAAAGGATATTCTATTACCTGGAACAGATGAACAAAATGTCATGGTATAGTTCTCACTATTTTGATATGATCCTGATGCTCCGCCACTATCATAAAAGGTTCCTGAACATGTATTAACAGAGACATTAGACATATTGTATGTCTGACCATGAATGTTAAAATGTGTGAAAAATAATAATGAGACGGCAAGAATAGCTCGTAGTCGCTTCGCTGTTAGTAATCGTAGAGTTCGCTTCATCAAGTTAAAAAAAAACTCTTCAAATATAATTATTAATTTCAAAAACAGTACTTAATAAATAAAAAATAGTGAACATAAATTATATCTGGCAACAATGTTTTAACACACTAATAAACAACAATGTAAAACATGAAATCCTGACACAATTATTTTTCCAGTAAATCCTGTTACCAATATTACCTACATTTGAAATCATCATTTAAACGATAAACATGAAAATTGTTAATTTTGAATAATAGTTTGTAATAAGCACATCATGATAAAAAAAATGCAAAAACCAATTCTTTCTGATACCAGATTTTGGTCTGTTCTATTTTTTCTTATCGTGTGTTTCATTTTATATGGCAATACTATTCCAAACAAATTTTCTCTGGATGATGATCTGGTGACAGCCAACAATGAAATCGTAAAAAAAGGGATTTCCGGTATTCCAAAGATCTTTACCACTCTCTACCAAAACCTTGACAATTTCAAATATGAGTACCGCCCTATTGTAAAATTCACTTATGCTATAGAAAATGAGATTTTTGGAAGCAATCCGGAAGTTAGCCATTTCTTTAATATTGTTTTGTATTTCTTATCCTCAGTTCTTCTTTTCTTTGTTCTTCAAAAAATATTCTCCAATACCCACATTTTATTTTCAGTAATCATAGTAACCTTATTTATAGCCCATCCCATTCATACAGAAGTAGTTGCCAGCCTGAAAAATCGTGATGAGATTTTAAGTTTCATTTTCTCATTAATAACGCTGGTTTACACAATAAAACTGGGTGAAACTGAAAAAAAAGTGTATTTTCTTCCTATTGTAATATTCTTCCTGATTGCATTGCTTTCTAAACAAAGTGCCATGGTCTATGCAGCCATTTGTCCCATGGTTTTGCTATTTCTACCAAAAAAGACCAGTATAAAAACGATTTTAATTTTGTTTTCACTACTGGTTGCAGGCTATTTAATGCTGAAGCTAATGGAAAAAGGGTTAATTGGTAAAAATATCAGAGACAAGTTCTTCTGGGACAATCCTCTTTATTTCTATAGATCATTTGCCATCAGATCAGCTACAGGTATGATGACTTTGCTCTTTTATGCTAAAATATTGATCTTCCCCCACCCTTTGCTGTTCTATTATGGTTATAATATGATTCCCATTTCGAACTGGAATAACATATGGGTCGTTTTGATACTTCTGATACATCTGGCATTATTTATTTTGGCGGTATTTTTGTTCAGAAAAAAACATCCAATTGGTTTTGGTATTTTATACTATCTCGTTGCCATATCAATGTTTACCAATATTGTTCGCTCAGCAGCCGGAATTGTGGCTGAAAGATATGCTTATTCCGCAGTACTAGGCTTCTGCATTGTAATTGCCGGTATTTTATTTGCCATCTTCAAAGTCACCCACGTTAAAGAGATCGGCATAAGTAAGAAACTTATACTGGGCATGCTGGTCTTTCTGATCATACTTCCTTACTCCTATAAGACTATATCTAGAAATACGGATTGGAAAGATTACAATACCTTGTATGCTCATGACATAAAGTATCTGGAAAAATCTGCAAAAGCTAATGAACTGTATGCTTCGGAACTGGCCCGTCAGGTGAATGAAGACATGCTTAAGACCAAAGATCTTAACAAAAACATGCCAAAGATCAAATTGTGCATCAAACATTTCGAGCAATCGCTTAAGATTGACAGCAGTAATTCCATGGCCAATAATAATCTGGGGTTAATCTACTTTGTTTTGATGAGGGACAATAAAAAAGCACTTACTTATTTCAAAAGGTCTATTCAGTTCGATCCTGAATATGGCAGGGGGAATTTCAATATGGCGCTGGTTTATGAAAACAATAAAGATTTTGATTCAGCCATAGTTTACTATAAAAAGGTAAATAAAATTGATCCCGGAAATCAAAATGCCTTTATTAACCTCTCTAACATTTACTTTAACGATAAACATGATTTGGGTATGGCTATAGAAATTTCGAAAAAGTTCAGTGAAACAGATCCTGATAATGCCATGCCCTACATCAATATGGGAACTTATTATCTTCACAGTTCTGACACAGTATCTTGCCTGAAATACTTTGATATAGCAGCTGAAAAATCAAATATTGATGCTAAATTTCTTAAGGCATTAAGTCAGATTTATGCCAGCAGAGGACAAAATGACAAAGCAGCATATTACAGCCAAAAAGCACAAAATGTCAGATTGGAAAGAAAACCAAAAAAGAATCAAAACTGAGGAGACTGATCCACTAAACGACTCATTAAATAATCCTTACGTTTTAATTCTTTCTATACAGCCATTCGCTATTTAAATTTCTTCTAAATAGTGGCAGGATTATTGATACATTTTCGGAAATAAAACTATGAAAACTATAATGACAAGTCTGCTGATCTTGCTATTTTCAGGAATACTGGCAGCACAAAATAACACAGGATTTTATAATCTAAAAAGCAAAACCATAGATGGAGAATCATTTCTTTTTTCTTCCTTAAAAGGCAAGAAAGTACTTATCGTGAATACAGCCTCCAAATGTGGGAATACCCCTCAATACAAAGATCTGGAAGCCTTATACCAGAAATACAAGGCAGGTAATTTTGTAATCATAGGCTTTCCTGCAAACAACTTTTTAAGTCAGGAACCGGGCAGTAATTCTGACATAAAAGAATTCTGTACCAAAAACTATGGAGTTACTTTTCCGATGATGTCGAAGATATCTGTCAAAGGCGATGACATAGACCCTATTTATGAATGGCTGACATCAAAAGCTAAGAATGGAGTGATGGATTCTAAGGTAAAATGGAATTTCCAGAAGTATATGATTGACGAAAAAGGCAATTTGGTGGGTATGGTTGAACCATCTGAAAAACCTGATTCAGAAAAGATACTGAACTGGATCAACGGGAAGCAATAAATTCCGGGTTAGCAAGATCGGCTTTATTATAAGTCAGTAGGTCGAAACTTCCTTCTATTCTGACTTTAGCACCTGCATTTCTTAATATTGCATCGCCTGCGGCTATGTCCCATTCCATGGTACGACCGAAACGGGGATACTCGTGTGCACTACCTTCTGCAATGGCACATAGTTTCAGCGAACTGCCTTTACTGATAAAAACCTTTTCTTCCTTGTTTTTCCTGAGGTATCGGCGGGTTTTCATATTGATGTGGGAACGGCTCACCACATAAGTGTAAGTATCTGTTTTAATATCTGGCAATCTGGTACTTGCACTGATTATATCATCTATTGTCAGATGCTCCCTAATAAGGGAAGATGCTTTATCCAACCTGAAAGAGCCCACTCCCTCAGCAGCAAAATACAGGGTATCCCATGCCGGGGCATAAATAACTCCCATAACAGGGATACTCTTATAAATGAGTGCAATATTAACCGTGAATTCAGTATGGTGAGAGATAAACTCCTTTGTTCCATCTAAGGGATCGATCAACCAGCAATAATCCCATTGCATTCTTTCCTCGAATGGCGCAATGAATGACTCTTCACTTATTACAGGAATAGCAAAATGTTCCAACCTTTTTAGGATAGTTTCGTTTGCCAGTTTGTCGGCATTGGTCACCGGGGTCAGGTTGCGCTTGATACTAACCTTAATTTTGGTATTGTAAATATCCATGATCTGAAATCCGGCTTCTATGGAAGCCTGGATGGATATCAACAATAGCGTTTGCAGTTCTGCTTTACTCTTTTCCATCAATTTCGAGATCGAGCTTCATTTTTATAAAAATAGTAGTATTATCGCTCACCATAATGCTATAAGCAAAAGGCTTCTCAGACTTTGCTCTTTTCTGTATTTCCAGTGTCAATCGGCTACTTTGCTGAGGAATGACCATATTCATAAATTTGATCTCGTCAGCCGCTTCGATTTTGAATTTCTTCTGTTGCCAATGCTCTATCACCTCGCGTATCATCTGTATTAGAAAAACTCCGGGGACAACCGGGTTGTCCGGAAAATGTCCTTCAAAAACTGCATGATCTTTATTGATCGATACTTCGAACAGAGTCTTTTCTTCCTTCGAGGTAATGTTGTCTATAGTAAAAAAAGTGTCTAATAACATAGTCATAATTTATTTGATACTGAACTTAGAGTCGTCAACTCCTTCGTTTATCCTGCGGCTGGTGAATTCAATTTCGGTCTTGTCGCCCGATAACTCAATCATAACCACCCTGGAAACTGAAAATAACTTTTTATCAAAATACAATTGTATGCCCTTGAATACCTTCCTTAATTCTTTGGTAAGCGGAAGCATAACAACTTTGTAGCTCATATCGTTTTCGAAATATTTGCAGGAGAATTCGCTTTTCATATCGTAAATATCACCCTGAAGCAATTTCCCCAATCCCGAACTCAAAGCCACGAAGGACTTGCTGGATGTCATTTCGAAGGACCTGGTTTTATTGTCGTCCTTCAGGTAAAGCCTGTCGTTATTGATGACCACCAGATATTTGAATGGATCCACATATTCCCAACGCACCTTTCCTGGATTTTTAAAACAGAAATATCCGTTAGATTTACTGGGCTCGGTCAATACCGACAAGTACTTCCATTGTACAAAACTGCTTTCGAGAGTGAATAGGTTCCTGGAATAAGTAGTGATGCGTGATCTCAACAGGGCCGTATCTTTAAGCGCTTTGTAAGTTGTATCTGGCTGAGAAGCCCACAGTGAAGTCAAGGAGACGAAAGTAAGAAAGAATATGCCAATCAGTTTTTTAGTCATAAGCAGGGAGTTTGATCATTTCGTCCAATGGAGCAACAATCCAGTGCTGTTCTTTGCAAAATAACAAATATTCGTCCAAAACCTTCTCAATATTCTCTATCCTGTCGTGAAACAGAACTATGTCGCCGGGGCGGGTCTTTTTCAATCGTTGCATAATCTGCGCAGGGTCTTTTTTTACTGTATCCAGCGTACGTAAGCTCCAACCCACGGGAGTAAGAGGGTATTTTTTTAAAGCTCTTTTCATATTCGGATTTGTGACTCCGAAAGGCGGACGAAAGAATCTTGGATTGACAACTATAATTTGCTGCAACACTTCGTTGCATAGCCTGAGGTCAGCAATTATCTTTTTTGTGGAGTAGAAGCCAAAAGTGTTTTTATGACACCAGGAGTGATTGGCAATGATGTGACCTTCGGCATAAGCCCTTCGTACCAGCGAAGGATGTTGCTCAGCCCTGCTTCCTATGCAAAAGAAAGTGGCCTTAACCCCATGCTTCTGTAATACATCTAATACCTTAGGAGTTACCGATTCATGCGGGCCATCATCAAAGGTGAGGACTACCTGATCGCTGCTTTTGAAGCGACAGATCACTTCAAAATAGAAGGACATCCCAATACGAAAGGAGCCAATACCCGTCATTCCAAACAAAACAATGCCCGGAAGAAGATACCACCATCCCGAAATTTGGAACAGTATGTTAAAGACATTCAGGAAGAGTATCAGCATGAGGAAGATCACGCTGGTTCGCTTGAAGTTCATGCCGAGAGGTGGATTAAAGAGTGCTCGGAATTTTTATACTGATTGTAGATAAGTACATTTTTCAAAGGTTTGTCAGCAATTAAACGATATTTCATGGCCTCAGGTACCCTCTGATGTTTAAGAATATTAGCCGCGGCCCACATAGCAAATGATGAAGAAGTGAAATACTCACCACAGATATGTTTGTAGTACAATATATTATTGTGTTCAAATAAACTTACTGAAACCTCATCATAAACACCATCGGAATTTATATCGCCGCTATAGCCCATGATCACAGCATCTATTTCAGCAAGGGTCAATCCCTGTGTTGTAATAAAGTCATGGATATGTTTCTTAGTTTCTGCAGCATCCGCAGGTTTGCTGAAGATCTTCACTCCATTCACGGAAGCAAAAGCGTTTTCACTTTGGTTGGACACCACAAAAAAGGCTGAACCCTCCCCTGCTATGCTTTCTTCGGTCGGATTATGGTATACAGCAGGAGTTAGACCCATTGCACTTTTGTATATCCCCAGTCGCTGCATGATATCGTAAGACACTTTGGTAATTTCGTCCACACCACCCAGCAGTATTTTATGTTCGGGTTGTTCTTCCAACATCATCAGAGTATCGAGCAAAGCATTCTCGAAAGAGAAATTGCGGTGTACGTACGCATAATTGTAGGCATTGCATTTCAGCAGCAGGGCAATCTGACCGGCAATGGTGTTATGGGTCGACTGTATAAAAGAGGTAGGCGCCAGAAACTGTTCCTTATTAATAACGATCTGGTTGAGGAACTTTTCGGTATCTTCTATGCATCCCAAACTGGTGCCGGTGATGATAGCATCGGGATTTTCGAGGCCTATATCTTTCAGGCATTTCATGCTGGCAGCCACTCCCATCTTGATGACACGGCCCATGCGACGGATGAGGTTGGGATTGATGATCTCTTTATAATCGGGTTCCAGGCAGGTGAGGTATTCTTTTTCGTAAGTTGCAGGGGCAGTGATGTGAAATCCTTCAGCAGATACCTGGCAGGGACTGATGGAACAAAGGGAGTTTATGTAGGCTTTCATAGATTAACAGGCAGATAAAATTAATGTAGAATTGTTTCCTCCGAAACCAAAGGAATTGGAGAGCACGTTGCGGACATTGACGTTTCCCATCAATTGGGTTACCGGAGAGATTTCCAGTTCGGGTATGCGTTCGGAAAAATTGAGATTGGGCCAGACCAATCCATGCTGTATGGAAAGAACAGACAAAACCGCTTCTATGCCACCGGCGGCTCCCAAGGTATGTCCTGTGAAGGGTTTGGTAGAACTGAACAGAGGAACTTTATCGCCAAAGATGCGCTGCATGGCAACTCCCTCGGAAAGATCGTTGTTGCTGGTACCTGTTCCATGAACATTGATATAGTCTATTTCTTCGGGTTTCAGTCCGCTCATGTTGAGGGCGGTGGTCATGGCCAGATAAGCTCCTTGCCCGTCGGGGGAAGAAGCCGTCTGATGATAGGCATCGTTGGCATTACCATAGCCTTTCACTTCGGCCAGGGCCTTGCCCGATATCTCTTTCAGCACCTTGTCGGAAACCAACACGACAAAGCCGGCACCTTCGCCCATGTTGAGGCCGACACGTTTGGCATCGAAAGGTTTGCAATGTTCTTTGTCGAGTATCATCAGGGTGTTGAATCCGTTGATGGTGAAGCGGGTGAGCGAATCGGTGCCGCCGGCAACCACCACATCCACAATATTATTCTTGATCAATCGTGAACCAAACATAATGGAGTTGGCAGAGGAGGAACAAGCAGTGCTGATGGTGGCCAGGTAGTCTTTTATGCCCAGAAAGTTGGCTATGCGTTCGGTGCTGTCGGCGCAATCGTGGCCCTTCACTTTTTGCAGGTCTCCCTGAGAATGATCGGCATTGAAATCATCGTAGAAATGCTCGCTCAGGTCCATGCCTCCTACCGAAGTGGCAGAAACCAATCCGCAACGATATTGAGTTACATCTATTCCGGTTTGCTGCAGGGCTTCACGGGCAGCTATCATGCCAAAGAGACTGGTGCGGGTGATAGATTCACTGGCAGGCAGTCCGAGCATTTGCTTGAGTTCTGAGTTGGTCTTTTTGATCTCAGCAGCGGGTATGATGGATTTGAGGGTGGTTTCCAGCAAGGAAAGCGGACCCACACCATGATGCGATATTTTGAGTGATTGCAGGCATTCGTTCACGCTGAGGCCTATGGCTGAAACCATTCCCAGTCCTGTTATAGTGACTCTTTGGTTCATTCAGTTTGTTTTAAATAAGTGTATGCGAAATTAAGTATTTTTGGTGAAACGGTGATGTGAAACCATTTTGAACCATGGAGGCACGATTCCGCCGCGGCGGACACGAAGTTGCACGGAGGAAATTTCCCGCTGATCTCGCTGATAAACGCAGATTTTAACAAAAAAAATTAACCACAAAGTTTGCGCAAGGGATTATCACAAAGGAATACAAAGAAATCCTGCTTTACTCTTACATAATCAACTTAATAAACTTAATTCCTACTCCCGTCTTCCAACAATATAGCCATTCAACAATTTAACCATTTGTTTCTGACCTTTTCTGTATCTTTGCAGCGGTAAAACAACAGTTCGGTTTGTCGCTGTCCTGAGTGATCAGGAGAGAGGAAAGTCCGGGCAACACAGGGCGCCATACTTCCTAACGGGAAGGATTTGCAGGAAACTGCGAAGACAGACAGTGCCACAGAAAATAACCGTCGGGGCACTTGTGCCGCGTCAAGGGTGAAAATGTGAGGTAAGAGCTCACGTCCCGACCTGGCGACATGTCGGGAGGGTAAACCTTATGGGTTGAAAGATCAAATATACCGGAGTTTGAGGGCTGCCCGCCCAAATCCGGGGGGTAGATCGTTGGATTGCATCGGCGACGATGCAACTAGATAAATGACAGACTAAAACAGAACCCGGCTTACGGAACTGTTGTTTTACTTTTCTTAGACTGGATTATTGGTATCAAAATTAGTCAAAAGAAAAATCTTGCCCTTTCCATTCAAGCCTTTCATTTTAAAGTCACTTTTATTCCTTCCCAAATTTCATAACCATACAGCCTTCTTTAGTAATAAGCCTGATAAAATACAACCTATTAGCGAGGCTATTTGAAATCTGCCTAATTTTTTATTGTAGGAAAAAGGTGGTACTTACATATTATATTCAAATTCGATATAAAAATATTTATGTGTATCAATTTCTTGTTTGTACTATTTTTTTTCTATTTTATCTTAATTATTTCAAATTTTATGTTTATTTTTGTAACCATAAAGTACATTATCCGTTTAAAAACTTACTTAAAAAGCAGCAATGAATAATTAATGTATCCCTTAAATACCTGGTTTATGAAACTCATTTGCCAACATTTCAGTTTGATAGCTGCATGCATAATACTAATGACTACCACAGCCTGGTCGCATAATAATTCAGGAAATGATCCGGCCGATGGCGTTTTTCCTGCTAAAATTAAGGGTGGCTACAGCGGCTGTAATGTTTATAAATACGCATATAAGAGCGGGAAATTACAGCCCGAATCGAAAGTAAGATACGATCTGTATAAATTTAACGAATATGGCCGTCAAACAGAGAATATCTACTATTCAACCACAGGATCACAACCCAACCGGGAAGTTTTTATTTATAATGCAAAGGGCTTACTGACCGAACAGATTGAATATTTCAAAAATACTGCAGTTAGCGGCCGCACCACCTATAAGTATGATGAGAAAGGTAATACTGTAGAAATAGTTTGGTATGAAGGTGAGGATGTGGTGATGAATAAGGAGATTTATCGCTACGATAGCAGCAATTATAAGGTGGAAGAGTTGCATTTTTTCGGGGCAAATAAGTTGGTGGGTAAGGACCTGTATAAATATAATAAAAAAGGTGAGGTTATCGAGCATAAGGGACTGGATGGAAAGGGAGTCTTGCGCGACCTCGAATCTTATCAATATAACGAAAAAGGTTTGCTTGTTGTCAGGAAAAGATGCGAAGCCAATGGCACTCTGTGTTTTAAGTTTGTTTATACTTACGATGTCGCAGGGAATTTGATCCAGGAACTACAGATTAATGGGGCCGGACAAACCACAAAAAAAGATATTTATACCTACCACTCACCCGGTAAGGTATCGGAACATACCATCATTTATAGTAATGGATTTATTATAGATGTTTTTGACAAGCAGGGACGAAAAACTGAGACGTTGGCAAAAATAAAAGGCGAAGCCAACGGAAAAACCGTTTATACTTACGATGAAATGGGCAACCTTATTAACGAAATATTATACGACGATGCAAATGTGCCCTACGAGTTGATAGAATATGCATTCTTTTAGAGTGACTAAAAAATCAACAGAAAAAAGATCTTCCATCCTCAATTTTCCCGAATGGGTCCCTATAGGACAGTCCTCAGTCGGCATAGCAGCGGGTGCCCTATTTTGGCTTCTTTAGCGCTGAAATGAACTGAGAATATCAATAGAAGTATGAGATTTATTTTATTAGGGTCTCTTCACACTAACCGGAGGAGGCGCCGAGTTGTTATCTACCATCGACATATCCGAACCATCCACAATACCATCTCCGTTCACATCTTCAGGATAATAGCCGTGGAGAATAGGTGGTTGACTTCCGTTGTCGATAACCGACATATCCGATCCGTCCACCATACCATCCTGTGTGGCATCGCCTCCCCAAATCACATACACACCGCCCATTAGCTTCTGATTATTTCCATAGGCTTGCGAAGCCGCCGTGCTGAAATCGTAGCTGAAGGGGCCCGTCCCGATGATGTCAAGCGGCTGTGCACTCCAGGTTTCAATGCTGTTGCGGTGGCGTATCACTATATAGTATGCCTCGTTGAGCACACCAGGTATATGAGCGAGTTGCACGTTGCCATCCGTACCCAGGTCGGCATCATACTGCGCCCAAACTACATCGTAGGGGGCAGTGCTGTTACGCAACTCAATCCCTACCCTATCGGCAACCCCCGGGGTATACTGCGGGCCTGATGCGCCCTGTGCCTGATTCATGGTGGCGTTACCCGCATACAGGCCTTCGAGGAAGAAGCGCACCCAAAGAGTCTTTTCAGGAGGCCTGGCATTAATATTCAAATTGGAATAGTATCCATTTCCGCAGTCATTCACACCCATAACCGTTATACTGCCCCCAGTGTAATCATAACCGAAGTATATAGAAATGCTGTTGGTAACACTGCTGCCCCACATCTGTCCGTTCAATAACCAGTAGTAACTTGTAGCATTGGCTATAAGTGGCACCGTATAGGTTTCGGTTTGTCCGGGGGTAACATAATCCGAACCCGATATGGCACCGGCATCATCGGGGTAGGAAGTAGTCACCGTTATATAAACACTGTCCTTAAACACCTCTGATCCCACGGTTACAGTACAATACACCCAGCCCGAAAGTTGAGGAGCAACATTTATTGCCGCTGATGTATCGCCTGTTGACCATTGATAGTCAATATTAATGTCAGATATATCCGAATATTCAGCTTCCACATACAACCTTTTAAATGTACCCTCACACGGATCGCCAAAAGTACCATTATCAGCACCAAACGAACAACTGTTTCTACCCAGACAGGCATTTTGAGCTATATACATTGATGAAGTTGCATGACACAATCCATTGGAGAATGAGCCGCAATCGCCCAAAGGTGTGCCATAACTTGCAAAGTTTATGGATGTAAAGATGTTGTTATCAGGTGCTGTTAAATTCACCCATTCGTTTTCATTAAACATACCGCATAAAATACCGGTTTCGGATCCTTTCACTTCCATGCGAAGCACCGTCGATTGACCCTGGCAAATAACGGAGTCGTTGGTTGTGATTGCTACCTGAGGTATCAATACATGAACACTGTCGGTGGTTATGCAATTGGTGCCGGTAATGCTGCATGAATACCAACCTTCTGAGGCCGCCGTATAGGTGTTTAAATTTGCCCCGTTGATCACTGCTCCGTTTCTTCTCCACTGGTAGTAAGGATTGGGAACTGAGCTACTAACACTAAGCTGCACAGAACCGTTGGTTTGCAGTATCACCGGGCCGGAAGGCGTGATGATAGGAGGAGCCACCAATCCCATCTGAATAATATTGCTGGTAGCAGTAGTGCTGAAAACACAGCTTTGATCGGAAACCACCACACACTTAACAAGGTCATTTTGCTTAGGGATATAAGAAAATTCTGAACCTGAAGTATTATTATAAACGAACAAACTTTGAATCTCAGCGGGAGATAAGGCTCTTTTAAAAACCTTTATTTCATCAATGCTTCCGTAAAAATATTCATTAACATTAGGAACTCCAAAATAGCTATAGGATGCACCCACAGCAGCATTTAATGTGCCATCGGCGATATCAGTATTTGAATGATCTCCAATATAAACCGAATCATTTTGAATTACACCATCCACATAAAGGCATATATATCCCTGTCTGCTTATTTTAGCTGCGTAATGATGCCAATCAAGATCTTCGACCGGGTTGTTGGAATACGCTATATGCTCATGATCACCGGTGGCAAAAATACAGGCGGCTTTCGATGGACTGCCCCATCCGTAGAACATCAGATCGTATCCGGCCTGATAACCGCCATGTGTACCTTTTGAATATATGCGGGAATGCTGGGATAAAGCGTCCTTTTTTACCCAGGCCGAGATGGTGATATCGCTGAAATGCGGATTAAGGGTATCCTGATCGCCATAATCAATATAGGCATCAGTACCATTAAATGAATAGGCTCTATTGGGATTTCCATGACGGTCGTTGGTCAGGTTGGCATTATACACCGTACCGTTGAGTCCTTGCCCGCTAATGTCGTCAGCATTGCCATCGAAGGGGCTATGCAGTATCAGCCTGTTGTTACTTGCCATATTTGTAAACTTCAGGGTATCGTTCACAAACCATTGATATCCGGGGTTGGTACCTCCATTGGTGGTTGCTGCTGAAAATATGACCGGACTGCTTGCACAAGCCGGATTGGATGAAGTGGTAATTGTAACTTCAGGATTGGTTGCCGCAACAGTGATAGATGAGCTGAGCCCTGGACCACAATCATTCAAGCCTCTCACACTGATATTTCCTGTTGTGTAATTAGATCCAAAGGTAACCTGAATGGAATTGGTAGTGCTGAAGCCTGAACAACCGGCAGGCAATGTCCATTGGTAAGAAGTAGCCAGCGGTATCGGTAAAACAGAATAGGTCTGTATATTTTGATCACGGCAAACCGTGGAGGGGCCGCTGATGGGGGTAGCAATCTCAGGAAGGATGCAGGTAAACTGTGCATCGCCCGACTTGTTTTCGTTCATCCAAAGGTTACAATTGCCCGTACCAATACATCCGATGCCCGACCATCCTGCAAAAACAGACCCTGCATTCGGTGTTGCTGTAAGGGTAATATTGCTTCCGGCATCAAACGTCATACTACATGAAGCACCACAATTAATGCCAGATGGCGACGAACTTACATTGCCCGTACCATTACCCGATTTAGTTACCGTAACAGTATAGGTGAAGCGGGCACTGAGGGCTTTATTGGATGTCATTGTAACCGTACATGGGCTTCCCGTACAGGCCCCAGCCCATCCGGCAAATGTGGCACCGTTTAGCGGCGTGGCATAAAGCGTAACCAGTGTCCCTTCAGGGAAGAGATAAGAGCAGGTGGTGCCGCAGTCGATTCCGGCAGGAATGGATGTAACTGTACCTCCCACACCGGGTCCGCCGGTTTTATTAACGGTAAGGGTATAACATTCATCGGTCAGCCCGTCACAATCATTATCTTTATTGTCACAGAGTTCAGGTGCTCCGGGGTATATAGTATTATCATTGTCGTCGCAATCATCTCCGCCGCAAGCAAAACAAATATATCCATCTGCATCCGCATCCAAATCATCAATTGTCCCATTGCAATCATTATCAATACCATCACCGCAAACTTCTGCTAAACCTGGATGAGCGAAAGCAGTATTGTCATTACAATCATTACCTCCGCAAACCGCATCAATATAACCGTCTGCATCCATGTCTTTGTCATCTGCCGTGCCACTACAATCATTATCCAACCCATCACAAATCTCTGGAGCACCCGGATATATGATAGGATTAGTGTCATCGCAATCGATATTATTCAATGAAGTACTGGCCGGTTGCGAACAGGCATAGATAGCTTGCCCGGCTCCATAGCCGTCATGATCATTATCGGCATAATAAGCTACCTCCTGAATTACCGAAAGATTTATGGTATAGTTGCTATCGCAGCCATACTTAGAAGTATGATTATCGTGGTAGGTTCCGGCAGTGCTGTAAGTGTTGCCATGCCAGGTGAGGGGATTTGCACTGCAAATTTCCTGACTTTCGATGAAATGATAAACAGGATTGACAGTTACATTGAACATACAACTGTCTTTATTTCCGTATGAGTCAGCAAAAATATAAGTGACTATGGTAGTTCCTAAGTTACATGAAACATTGCTGGCATCATCGCTACCTGTTCCGGTAGTTGCCCCGCGCAGTTTATAAGTAACTGTAACAGGCTCAAAGCAATTATCCCCAAGGTTGCCCGGTGCAATATACAGCGAAGTATACCCTTCACACAGGTTCTGGTCAGCAGGACAGGTGAAGGTGGGATTAATATTATCTTCAACCGTTGCCTTTAAAGCAAAATCGTACGCGGCCTCATCAAAATCGTTGCTATTGATCTGTATGCTTGCATTTTTTACTCCCCATCCGCCGGCTCCAGCGGAGAAATACACATCGAAGGTGGCACTGCTGCCTGCGATGACATTAGAAGGCGCTCCCGATATAGTGAATTGGGCAGCATCAGTGCCTGCCACATTGATGGAGGTGATATCTAATGTCATATTACCCGTGTTAAGAATGGTGAAGGTGCTGACAAATGTTCCGCTATTGCAAGTACTTCCGAAATCAGTGCCATCCGCGGCATCAGGGGATACGTCACCATCGGCAATGTTTAAGGCATTGCCCTGAACATTGATCTCCGGGACCCCGAATTTTGCTATGAACATATCCTGGGAATTGAGGGAGGTAAGGTTTTTTACCCCGGTTCCGGGTTCAAAATCGGCTGTTGTATTGAAATAACCGGTGGCATAAATATGTTTTGAAGCATCGGTGGCAAGGCATAATCCTCTGTCGTCGCCACTGCCCCCAATGCTGTTAGCAGATACATAATTTCCGGCTGCATCGTACCTGGCAATAAAAATATCGTTACCACCCTGGGAAGTGAGATTGGCCGTTACTGCGCCGGGATCAAAATCGGCGGTTCCATTAAAAAAACCGGTTACTACAATATTGCCATCGGCATCCACATCCAGTGAATTGCCATCATCAGTGCCCGAACCTCCCATGCTTTTTGCATACACATAGTTGCCTGATGCATCATACGAGGCAATAAACACATCATCACCCCCGGCCGAGACCAGATTGACCACCCCTGCACCCGGATCGAAGTCGGCAGTTCCGTTGAAAAAACCGGTTACATAAATATTGCCGGATGCATCGAGTTTTACTGCACTGACATTATCATTTAAGCTGCCTCCTACTTTTTTTGCAAAAATATAATTCATGGAATTGTCGTATTTGGCAATAAAGCAATCTGAATTACCTGCCGACGTAAGATTGACAGTGGCTGCTCCGGGGTCGAAGTCAACCGTTCCCTGAAAGGTGCCCACCAGGTATATATTTCCTGAAGCATCCACAACTACTGCACTAGCATAATCGTTAAGTGTGGAGCCAAATTTTTTGGCCAAGAGGTAGTTTCCATTAGCATCGTATTTGCCAAAAAAGGCATCGGTTCGTCCGGCACCCGTAAGATTGGCTGTACCTGTTCCGGGATCAAAATCAACAGTTCCCCAGAAGTACCCGGCCACATAAGCATTGCCACCGGCATCGGCGGCTATGCTGATACCCATATCGATATTAGACCCCGGCAAGCCTTTCGCATAGATATAGTTTCCCATGGCATCATATTTGGCAAAGAAAACGTCGGCCCCTGAGCTGCATACCAAATAGGCAAAGCCCGGACCCGGATCGAAGTCGGCAGTGCCGTTAAACAGTCCTGTAATGTAAATATTGCCTGCCGCATCGAGGGTAATGCCTGCTCCTTGGTCACCCGATGTACCTCCCATGCTTTTGGCAAATACCAGGGTTCCATCTGCATCGTACCTGGCAATAAAGATATCGTCAGCTCCGGCAGAGGTCAGCGTGGTTGTGCCGGGACCCGGATCAAAATCGACGGAACCAACCAGTGCCCCAGTGACGTATTCATTGCCCGCATTGTCGATTACTATGCTGCTGCCTAACTGATTGTAAGCCGGTGTAGGATAAACGTTATCCAAAGGATTAAAGGCCCATTCGCAGTTGATCTGAGCTTTGGAAATATTGCTTAAGGCAATTAACAGTATGAGAAAAGTAAAAATGGTCTTTTTCATATGGGTAGGGTTTTGGAATGTCAATCACTTAATATTTAAATTTGGCAATGCCCTGCTATTTCATTTATTTAGAGTCTTATCAGCCATTTTATGCCTGATGGCATGCCACAGATAAACATAATCAGTCTGTAAGGCCTGTAAACAAAGGAAAACCACCGTAAAGATAGTATTATAACCCTTGGTTTAACAAAAGTTGTAAAAATTTTTTTTCCCTTGCTTACTTGCAGTATCAGGGGAAGAAGAATTGTGCCGTATAACCATTTATTTATCTGCCACTAAATAAAAAAAACTCCCTTTGCCTTCGACGGCTGCGGGAGTTTTTCCGAATGAAACTCATCCGATGACTCTGAGTTCGCGTTTTGGATAGTCATCGGATGAGTGGACGAATACTTACGATATCAGTGTTACAAAAGGCCCTGTCTAAAGCCCGGAAGTCCTTTTTTTTTCTTTCCTAAAAGCCAAATAGCCTAAAGCCTAACCTGGACAAGCCAGAACCAAAAAGGAAAAATCTCAAAAAACAAAAAACAAAAAACAAATAAATCTCAAAAAAACAATGAAACCGAAACCTCCAAACAGTTTGAAATTTTTAAAATTTGGACATTGTAATTTATTTGTTATTTGATATTTGAGCATTGTTATTTAAAATATTTTGCCAAAAAATACACGAATATTATCGTTTAGATACTAATAGCCAAAGCAAATAGCCTATCCTTATTATTACGGCCTCTTTACACTAACCGGAGGAGGCGCCGAATTGTTATCGACCATCGACATATCCGAACCATCCACTATACCATCGCCGTTCACATCTTCAGCATAATATCCCTGGAGAATAGGGGGTTGGCTTCCATTGTCGATAACCGACATATCCGAACCATCCACTATGCCATCCTGCGTTGGGTCGCCGCCCCAGATGGCATAAACGGTACCTATCAACTTTTGATTGTTACCGTAGGCCTGAGAAGCCGCCGTACTGAAATCGTAGCTGAAAGGGCCTGCCCCACTGAAATCAAAAGGCTGGGCGCTCCAGGTTTCAATACTATTCCTATGCCTGATGGTAATATAATACGAACCGAATGTATTGGATGGAAGGTTATTTATTTGAAGCCTACCATCGGTATGCAGGTCAACGTTAGCTTGCTCAAAGAATATTCCGTAAGGTATGGTATTGTTATGCAATTCGACACTTACCTGATCGGCAATGCTTGCAGAGAACTGTGGCCCGGATGTGCCCTGCGCCTGGTTCATTATACCACTTCCGGCATAGAGGCCTTCGAGGAATATTTTAATGGCAATTTGTTTGGCAAGCACCTGCCAGGTTTGTAGAAATCCCTGAGATAAGGTAACACTAATATCTGACTGGGTGCCTATGATGGGTTCGCCTACATTAAAGGCCAGGTAGCCTCCACTATAAGTGGTACTGCCGCCCATGCTGTTGATCACATCGGGCTGAACCTGTTGGGCCTGCAATGAGATGTAGAGGGTGAGAAAAATGAGTATTAGGATTTGTCTTTTCATCTTTTTGTTTTTTTATTTGCTGAGCAATTGATCAATTTGTTTTTGTTGTTTTTCAATAATAATTTTCATTTCATCAATTGTTTTATTCTGCCTTTCAATCATTTGTTGTTGTTCCTGCATACCCTTAACCAGAGGCACCACAAATTCAGCATAACGAAGACCATAGGAATCGTCATTGTTTTTGGGTTTATCCACACCGCTGAAATCGTATCCCAACTCCTTTGCGGCTTGCTCAACTTCCTGGGCGATGAAACCTGACTGTAATTCCTGTGATTTTAGTTGTTCTGATTCCCTTATTCTTAAACTATCCGGGATTTTATTAAATGAGGCAATGGCATCCATATCGAGGTGGTAGGTGACAGGGCGGAGTTTCATAATGAAATCAAGACCTACATTCATATCCTGTACCTGCTTTTTAAATCTTATATCCGAAACATTAGTCCAGTTGGCATAGCCACCTATGGAGGTTGTATTTAAATTGCCTAATCTGACTTGATTTGAAGCACTTATATTTGCTTGATTTCCAATAGCCGTTGAATTTGTATAGGATGCTCCGCCATAAAATGCTCCATACCCACAAGCTGTATTATTACTGCCACTTACATTACTTTGAAGTGCTGCCAGGCCACAGGCTACATTATAATTACCAGTTGCGTTCAATAGAAGTGCTTGGTCACCTATGGCCGTATTATAATCACCATCAATATTGGCAACAAGTGCTTCATTTCCAAAGGCTGCATTAGAAATACCATAGGTATTAGCATAAAGTGCAAAATTTCCATTAGCTGTGTTTTTATCACCAGCTATATTTGAATAGAGGGCTTGATTACCTATGGCAGTATTCCATCTTCCTATGTTGTTTGCTGCTGTAGCGCTGCCTTTTAATGCTTCATAGCCTATGGCTGTGTTAAATGTTTCGCGACCTGTAGTGCGGTTATCAGCATAAAACATTGCATTATGGCCGATGGCTGTGCTTCGGCTGTTGGCTGCATTGCTGTATAGTGCCTGACACCCATTAGCCGTATTATAACTACCAAATGTATTTGAAAAAAGTGCTTGATCACCTATTGCAGTATTCCACCTACCTTGATTATTTGCTGCAATAGTGCTGCCTTTTAATGCTTCATATCCAACGGCAGTGTTAAATGTTTCGAGACCTGTAGTGCGGTTATCAGCATAAAACATGGCATTGTAGCCAATGGCTGTAATTCTGCTGTTGGCCACGTTACTGTAAAGAGCATTATAACCGCTGGCTGTATTACCATAGCCTGTGGTGTTAGCATACAAAGCGTTATAGCCAAAGGCGGTGTTGAAATAACCATCGGTGTTTGCATAAAGTGTGCGGTAACCAAAGGCAGAATTTCCAACTCCGCCCGTATTCGAATTCAAAGCCAAATATCCGGCTGTGGTATTGGTAAGCATATTACCCCCACCTCTTCCAAAATTTACATTATTGATTCGGGCGTCGCCACCAGCCACATCAAATCTGGCTCCCGGCGATGAAGTTCCGATGCCGACATTGCTTCCGTTATCATACATGAGGGAGTTGCCACCAGTGGTTGCAGTTGTGAATTTTATCAAATAATTGTCGGTTCCGCTGATATTGGCATTACCCGTGGGACCTGTTGTACCTGCCACACCCTGCAGGCCCTGTGCTCCTGTGGGGCCTTGTATGCCTTGAATGCCCTGAGGACCTGTAGGCCCCGGCGTGCCGCTTTGTTCGGCATAGAGCGCATAAGGCACCGAAACAAACTGATTGGTGCCCACCAACTGCCAGGCTGTACCGCCTGCGGGATCGATCTCTGTTTTAAGATAATAGGTATGTGCACCCCAACCGATGCTGCTGAAGCTGCCGCTTATGGGTGTGCCTTGTCCTATCCGTAGATCAAACAGTCCGAAATTGTCAGTGGTTTTGTTGTGGATTTCGGAATATGCTACTGTACCACTGGCGCTTCCACTGAGAATACTAAGGCGAAGGGCAATGTTTTGATTGATTAATACATTTCCGCTACCATCGCGGGCCACACCCTGGTAGTTGATGGCCTGGGGAGTTTGGGCGTAAATGGAAAGATTGCATAATAGTATAAAAGAAATAAAAAGATAAGTATTTTTCATTTGGTTACAATTTTGTGGATACAAGTTTATGAGTTTACTAATTAGGTACAAAGTTACCTAATTAAAAAAAATAATAAAAGCTTAACATAATGATATTTATCATTAAGGTTAAAAATAAGAAAACTATTTAAAGTCAAATTAGGATCTCTGACAAACCAATACACCCAAAGCCAAAAATAGACCTTCAGGCTGCTGGTAATTTGGAATATTAAGAAAATAAAGGTTTTTGGGCTAAAACAGGTATAAAAACAACTCCCCAAGCCCTTTTCAGGCTTTTAGACTTTAGACTTTCTGGCTTATGGTAGGAAAGTCACCCTAAAATAAAAAGGTTTTTGAGGGGTGTTAATCATAAAAAAACTCCCAGGCAACATAAGCCCGGAAGTCCTTTTTTTTTCTTTCCTAAAAGCCAAATAGCCTAAAGCCAAATAGCCTCTCCTAACTGATGAGCACAGTCTGCAGACCCGACCACGGCCCGGCCAGATCGGGATAATTGGTATTGATCCAGCGGCCAAACAACTGCAGGTCGTTACCCAGTTCGGAATCGGGAAACTGTATGATGAAGATAGACTTGGTGAAAATTCTGACTGAGTTGGCTTCGCCGGGACCCTGCATGGATTTTGGACGTACTTTAGATACTAAAATATTATCTTTATCGGGTTCGGTGGTAATGACCGGCCGGCTGAGTAAAGCAATTTCAACGGCATTGGCACCCTCGGGCTTGCTGGCCCTGGCCTCATCTTCCGATGCTTTGCACACAAACCGTACTTTACCCTGTCCCAGCATCCTGATGCCTATCATACATTCAGCCTTGATGGGTGTGGTAGGCCTGGTATGCGTGGTAACCGGATGCGCTATATTGAGCGTATCGCGATCGTCGTTGGTAATAAGCGCACTGCCGCTCATGCGGGTCAGTACCGGACGGAAAAACGCCGCGAATTGTTTCTGGCTGTCCACCATATTCTGACGGGTGGTTTGAGTTTTTTTCTGCTTGTTCTTATGCAGGTCCCAAATACCCGGATGGGCGGGGTCGCCGCTGACAAATTTTATCACCCAGTCTTTCAATATAGCCAGCTCTGCGGTGGTCATCCCCAGCTCAATGCCGCGGGGGTCGGTACTACCCGGAAAGATGGTGTGCAGATATTCATCGACCAATACTATAAAGGTGATGAAGGTTTCTAATTTCATTGGGATTCTTCCATGACTTTTCATAATTTTTAATTTTTTAATTGATTAGTATTTAAAATTGAGTTGGTATGTGCCTGTTTTATAAACATTAAGATAATTAGCCAAATTTTTAAGACCATTTTTTGAACTTAGAGTGACGTCACCACAACTTATCGTGACGTCACCATTATTTATCGTGACGTCACCAGTACTTATCGTGATGTCACCAGTATTTATCGTGACTTCACCAGAACTTATCGTGACATCACCAGAACTTATCGTGACGTCACCAGAACTTATCATGACGTCACCATTATTTATCGTGATGTCACCAGAACTTAGTGTGACGTTACCAGAAATTAGGTTAACATTACCAGAACTTAGAATACCACTCTCCGAAGTATTCAGAACGCTCTCCGAAGCAGTAAGAAAGTTATTGCAACGGCAAAATACATGATCCGGATTGAGCAGCACCTGATCCGAAACAGGTAGGTTATACCTATAAACTATCAGATTATTTTGTTTTGCAGCCATCATGTATTCGATCATGCGGTTTTCGATATAACTGAACACAAATGTACTGCGATAATTATTCGCCAAAAAAGCCCTTAAAAGGGGTTTTGGCGTACCTTCTGAAAGTCGCTAATCCAAGCCGTTATCGACGGCGAAGGTTATCAACTGGTTGACATTAGACAGATTCAGCTTAACCAGAATCCTGTCTTTGGCCGAGTCGACTCCTTCTTTTTTTAATGGAGTGCGCTCTGCTATCTCTTTGTAAGTAAATCCGGCACAAATCAACCGGATAATTTTCTTTTCAATTTCAGTAAGTTGTCTGAGAATTTTTCTGTTTTTTATAAGATTAAAGGTAATGTGCAATTCTTTCAGCATTTTTGCGGTAGGCTTATCTTCCGGCAACAGAATAGCCATGTGGATAAACTGCCCGACCGCCCCGGCCGGTTTTGGCCGAAAAGCCACACATTTACCAATGGTGGCACTATACTCACCTCCGGCAGTTTTGATTCTGCACCCGGACCACAGGGCAGAGCCGCTGCCGGCTTTGCAGCTTTGCTGCCTGGTTTCCATAATGGATTTCAGATCGTCGGGATGAATAATGCTCTCCAAAAAGCCATCTCCATCGGTTATGGGGTTCATGCAACTCAAGCCGGTAATATCAAACAGGGGTTGGTTGGCATAGCCAAAGGTGTTGTGAATGTCGCTACTGAGATCGACCTCACGGCCAACATATACCATAGCCGGCAGATTATCGAGGATTTCGTTTTTCAGATCCAGATCTTTTTGCAAAACCGCAATTTTTCTGTTTGCCTCTGCTAAATTCTTATCAAAATCATTAATCTCATTTTCGGTAAATTTCAAAGCATGTTCGGTTTCTTCCAGTTCGATGCGAATCGAAGCCAAAATCTCTTTGGTTTCAGTTAATTCATGCCTCAATGCTGCGCATTGGGTTTTGTAATTGGTTTTTTCATTTTTTGTGTCCATAATATTATATTTTTAACGGATTAATAATATATCGACACAAATTTAGATCAAAAGAGAATATGTATAAAAAAGCCGCTCAGTAAAACCGGTTGAACCCACCTCAGTGATTAGGGAAAAGGGAATATTTAATAGGGAATAATTAATAGGGAAAAAGGCCAGGGTGTGGCATGGGGCTTGGGACTTGAGGCTTGGGGCTTGGGATTTTTTTGTGTTTCTTGGTTTCTTGGTGCCTTTGTGGCAGAAAAGGAGGAATGGAATGATGGTAAGAATGTAACAATGTATAAAAGGATAGATGAAAGATCAGCAGATTGAAATTATTTTGGTGCAATTTGGTGTCTTAGTGCCTTTGTGGCAGGAAAAAAAACCAAATTAAATTGTAACCTATCACATTTCCCTTTTCACCGTTCAATTAACCCCGTTTATCGAATTTGTTTTGCTGCCTTCTGAATTTGACCTAATTTTGACCTCGAATAATAACCTACCTTAAAAATGAAAAAAATACTACTCAACCCAAAAACCATTATTATGCTGCTTGCATTATCGTTTGGCATCAATGCCAATGCTCAGGACAAAACCATTCCTGATTTCTCCAACACCGAACGTGCTGCCGTTCCCAAAGAATATAAATGGAAGATAGAAGACATTTATATCAGCAGTGCCGCCTGGAAAACCGACCTCGATAAAATACAGGAAATGTCGAAAAAGATCGAAGGCATGTCGAAAACATGGACCGTCAATGCAAAAAATATGCTCGATATGCTTAACCTTATCAACGATATTTCCCTCACCGGCGAGCGGCTCTATTCTTATGCCTCCCACCAGAACAATATGGATCTGAGTAACACCGAGTATATTGCCATGAAAGGTGAGATTGAGAACTTTTTTGTTCAGTTCGGAGCCAGCCTCTCCTTTATGGAAAGCGACGTGCTTGCGCTTGGCGAAAACAAATTCAACGAATTTTTGAAGGCCGAACCTAAGCTCGACATTTATAAATTTGGCATACAGAAAACCTTGCGCAATAAAGATCATATACTGCCTTCTGAACAGCAAAAAATAGTATCCCTCACCGGATTGTTCAGCGGAGCCGCTAACGATGCCTATGGAGTGCTTTCGAATGTAGAAATGCCTCACCCCGAAGTAACATTGAGCGACGGCACCAAGGTAGACCTGAATGTTGCAGGATTTATGAAATATCGCGGATCCAAAGTCCAGGCCGATCGTGCGCTGGTAATGAACACATTCTGGGCAAACCAGAAGAAATTCGAAAACACTTATGCTGCCTTGCTTAATGGCGAAATCAAATCGCATTGGTTTGGCGCCCAGGTAGGCAAATACAATTCATGCCTCGAAGCCCGCCTCTATCCTACTGCTATTGACCTGAGTGTTTACTCCGAACTGATTCAGGCTGTTCACGACCATTTAGGCTCGCTCCAAAGATTCCTTACGCTGAAAAAGAAAATGTTGAAACTCGATAATTACAGCTACGACGATGTGTATGCCTCAGCAGTAAAATCGGTTACCAAAACCTATACCTACGACGAAGCCAAACAGATCATAGTTAAAACCCTTGCACCTCTTGGGAAAAACTATACCGATATCATCCTTAAGGCATTCAACGAAGGCTGGATCGACATCTATCCCAACAAGGGTAAAGAATCTGGCGCTTATTCATCCGGATTATACGGCGTTCACCCTTTCATCAAGATGAACTATAATGGCAACTACAATGCACTCACCACCCTTATCCACGAACTGGGACATACCATGCACAGCTACTATAGCGACAAAACCCAGCCCTATGCCACTTCAAACTACGAAACCTTCCTGGCCGAGATTGCCTCTACCTTCAACGAAAACCTGCTGATGCAATATATTCTGAAGAACGAAACCGACGACCTGTTCAAGATATTCATTCTCGACCAGTATCTTGACAACGCCCGCGCCACCATTTTCCGCCAGACTTTGTTTGCTGAATTCGAGCTGGCCATGCACCAAAGGGTTGAAAGCGGACAATCGCTGACTGCTGAATTTCTCGATCAGAAATATCTCGAACTCACCAAACTGTATTATGGCGACGAAAAAGGTGTGATGAAGGTTCCTGATTACATTCAATGCGAGTGGAGCTACATTCCTCATTTTTATATGAACTATTATGTATTCCAGTATTCAACCGGGCTTATTGCTTCTATGGCTTTAAGCGAAATGGTACTCAATGGCAAAGAAATCGAGCGCGATCGCTATATCGGTATGCTTAGTTCGGGTGGCAAAGATTATCCTCTGAACCTGCTGAAAGCTGCCGGTGTGGATATGACCAAACCCGAAGCCTACAACGCTGCCTTCGCCAATTTCGACAAACTGGTTGCACAAATGGAAACACTTTATAACAAACTGGAGAAAGAAGGAAAGTTCAATAAATAGTTTGGAGTTTGGAGTGCGGAGTTTGGAGTTGCTGAGAGCTTAGCCGGGAAGACAAACCACAGAAAAATAAAAGACCCACCGGTTTTCGTGCGGGTCTTTTTTATTTATACTGAATGAATTTTTATTACTTTTACCCTCATAACCTGACCTCTTAAGTGTATGGAATACCGCGAAAACGAACAACTGAAACTGGCCGCTGAGTTTGTTCAGTTTACCAACAAGAATATTTTTCTCACAGGTAAGGCGGGTACAGGCAAGACTACCTTTCTGCATAACCTGAAAAAGATCACCCCCAAGCGTATGGTGGTAGTGGCTCCTACGGGCGTGGCTGCCATCAATGCAGGAGGAGTTACCATACATTCCTTCTTTCAGTTAAGCTTTGCCCCTGCCATACCTTCCTATGCAAAGATCAGGAACCACGCGCCCGACAAGCAAGGATTTGTACATAAATTCAGTCGCGAAAAAATACGTATCATCAAATGCATCGATCTGCTGGTAATTGACGAGATCAGCATGGTGAGAGCTGATATATTGGACTCGGTGGATGAGGTGTTGCGCAAATACCGCGATCGCACCAAACCCTTCGGGGGTGTGCAGCTATTGATGATAGGAGATCTGCATCAATTATCGCCCGTCATAAAAGATGATGAATGGGCTATACTCAGGGATTATTACCCCAGCGTTTACTTCTTCGACAGTCATGCCCTGAAGAACTCTCACCCCATCAGCATCGAACTCAAAGAAATTTTTCGCCAGTCCGATCAATACTTTATAGACCTGCTGAATAAAGTAAGGGATAATAAAACCGATGCTCAGGCCATTACAGAGATTAACACCCGCTATATTCCCGGATTCAAACCCAAGGACGACGAAGGTTATATCACACTGACCACCCACAATGCTTTTGCTGCCGAAATGAATCAGGCAAAAATGGAAGAGATCCAGGAGGAGCCGCAGCATTTCACGGCTGAAATTACCGGTGAATTCCCCCCTCATGATTATCCCAACGAAGAAAATCTCGAGTTGAAACCAGGGGCCCAGGTAATGTTCATTCGCAACGACACCATAGCTGAACGAAGGTATTATAACGGCAAGATCGGAAAAATTACCAAGATCACAGAAGATACAGTTTATGTTCTCTGTCCGGTCGAACCAACCGAAATAGCTGTCAACAAAGTGGAGTGGGAGAATGTGAAATATACCCTTAATGATTCCACCAAGGAGATCAATGAGCAGGTAGTAGGCAGTTTCATTCAGATACCTCTGAAACCTGCCTGGGCCATCACCATTCATAAAAGCCAGGGATTAACTTTCGACAAAGTAATTATCGATGCCAACGCTGCTTTTGCTTATGGCCAGGTATATGTTGCATTGAGCCGTTGCCGGACCTTTGAAGGTATTGTGCTGAGCACACCCATTTCTCTTTCAGGCATCAAGACCGATGCTTTGGTATTAAACTATTCGGAAACTACCCGCCAGAACGAACCCGGCCCAGACAAACTGAATGAATCCAAGAAACTCTTCCAGCAAGATCTTATTTTCGAGCTTTTCGACTACAAACTCATCCGGTACCGTTTCGACGAACTGCTCAAACTCACCTCAGAACACTCCAATATATTGGATGCAAATGTGATCAAAGATATTCAAACAAAAAGAACCCTGTTTGAATCAGACATACTGCAGGTCTCCGAAAAGTTCAGGCAGCAACTCATCCAACTCATGCAGACTGATAAATTGCCGGAAGATAATACCGATTTACAGCAGCGCATCATAAAGGCCACCGCCTATTTTATCGCCAATACTAAAATGCATCTGAGTGAATTTATCGACAATTTGTATCTGGACACAGATAACAAAGCCATCAATAAACTGCTGACCGAATCGCTGGAGAAATTCCAAAAAGACGTGTTCGTCAAGATGCAGTGCCTGGAGAAGTGTGCTGGAGGATTTGAAACCATTTCCTATATCCGCAAAAGAAGCGATGCCGAAGTCGATTTCCGCCCATCATTAAAACAAAAAGCCAAAGCACAAGCCATACATGCCAAAAACATTCCTCACCCCGATCTGTATATCGAACTAAAACAATGGCGCGACAATCTGGCAGATGAGACCGATATACCAGGTTATCATATTCTTCCTCAAAAAACAATACTTGAACTGCTCAACAAACTTCCCACTACCCTGCCTGAATTAAAAACTATAAAGGGCATTGGATCGTTCAAAGCCAAACAATTCGGCGAAGACATTATTGGGCTAATAAAAGAATACTGCATTTTTAACGATATTACCCCTGACAGAATTGAATTACCTGAAAAGCAAAAAAAGGAAAAAATTGACACGAAACTGATCAGCTGCGAAATGTATCGTTCAGGAAAAACCCTGGCCGAAATCGCAAAAGAAAGGGGTATAACTATCGGTACGGTAGAAGGTCACCTCGGATTTTATATTGGTAAAGGAGAGCTTAAGATAGATGGTTTGGTTGCTAAAGATAAAATAAATAAGGTCATAACCCTCATAAGTAAAAGTCCTCAGACATCCATGAGCGATATAAAGAACAAATTCGGTGACGAACTTTCTTATGGCGAGTTGCGATTGATTCTTCAACATCATCATTGGTTGCAAAAAGTGTAAAATATTTTTACTTCTTTTTTGCTTCACCTGACCACAGAATATTTCTTCCAAAAACTAAGTAAAATAAACACTTTTAAGCAGAGTTATCAAATATCATCTGTTGATAATTAGCTTGTATTTTAGGTTTTTTATTTGACATTATACAATAAATTCGCGAAAAATTCGTTATATCGGGAGTAATTTAATAATTCTTCTGTAAAAAATACCCTAAAGCGTATCCTTATGCTAAAGAGATGTAAAAAATCATTTGTTTTTCTGGCCATGACAATCGTCCCCTTGATAGCATCCGCCCAGATGACCTCCAACTACCTCCCCCCCCTGTTGCAATATCATGATGGTATGGAGCTATTTAACAAGGAAAAATACGGTGCTGCCCAGGAAAAATTCAACCAATTGGTTGCTTCGGTTAATACCCCGGCAGAAATGCAGGCAAATGCCAAATATTACAAAGCTGTTTGTGCTTTGCTTTTGTTCAATAATGATGCGGAGAACCTGGGCATGGATTTCATTAATAACCACCCGGAAAACCCGAAAGTAAATACTACTTATTTCCTGTTGGGTAATTACTTTTTTAAGAATAAAAAATATAAAGATGCTTTGGCTGCTTTTGAAAACGTAGAAATTGAATTGCTTAACGAGACTGACCTCAATGAGTATTATTTTAAGACCGGTTACAGCTATTTTAATGATCAAAATTATTATAAAGCAAAAAAGGCTTTTCACGAGATCATTGGCAAGGATTCCAAGTATTTTGCACCTGCCAATTACTATTTTGCTCACATAGCCTATACTGAAAAGAATTACGAAACAGCATCCATTGCCTTCAGAAAACTTCTTTCGGATGAAAACTATGGTAAAATTGCTCCTTACTACCTTCTCCAGATTTATTACTATCAGCACAAATACGATGATATTATCATCCTTGCCCCTGCACTGCTCGATTCTGCTACCAGCAAAAGAGTTCCGGAAATAGCACGCATTACCGCTGAAGCATATTATCAAACTGAGCGCTATGCCGAAGCCATACCCTATCTTGATATATATCTTCAGAAAAATACTATGCCCCTGACAAGAGAGGATTATTATATGGTTGGTTATACTTATTACAAAGTGAATGATTGCACCAAATCACTGCAATACCTGAATAAAGTCTCTACCAGTCAGAATGATTCGCTTTCACAACTCACCTGTTACCACCTGGCTGAATGCTATCTGAAGACCAATCAGAAACAGTTTGCCATGAATATGTTTGCCTCGGCTTATAAGATGGATTTCGACAAAGAGATTCAGGAAAATGCTATGTTCAATTATGCAAAAATGGCTTACGAAACAGCTTACAACCCATACAATGAAGCCATCAATGTCTTCAATCAATACATTGAAAAGTATCCCAACTCAAGCAATATTGATGAAGCTTACGAGTATTTGTCGAATATTTACCTTTCGACCAAAAATTATAAAGATGCAATGTCAGCTCTGGAGAGAATAAAAAAACGCAATACTACACTAAATGGTGCTTATCAGAAAATTGCCTATTTGCGCGGTATTGAATTGTTCAACAATCTGGATCTGGATGGTTCCATGGTGATGCTAGCAAAATCTTTGAAATATCCCTTGAATACGGGTATTGAGATACAATCATATTACTGGTTGGCTGAAGCCTGCTATCGCCTGGAAAAATTCGATTCTGCCGTAATCAATTATCAGATGCTCCAGGCCATTCCGGGAGCTTTTGGTACCGAACTGTATACGGGGTCCTATTACGGATTAGGGTATAGTTATTTTAAAAAGAAAAATTATTCTTCTGCCCTGAATAACTTTAAGAAATATATTGCAGAAGCGAAAAGCAAAAACACCAAGGTGCTTAATGATGCCTATAACCGAACCGGCGACTGCTACTTTATGGAAAAAGACTTCACCAATGCGATAGAAAACTATGATGCTGGAATAATGATGAAACTGATAGATGTAGATTATGCATTATACCAAAAATCATTGGCTCAGGGAGCTATGGCAAAACTTGAGAATAAGGCATCTACGCTGATTTATTTGGTTGATACTTATAGGAACTCAAATTACCGTGCCCCGGCTCTGTTTGAACTGGCAAATACCTATCAAAACCTTAACAACAATACCAAGGCCATTGATTATTACGACAAATTGCTTCGTGAATACCCTAACAGTAGCTATGTAAGCCAATCCATGCTTAAAAAGGGAATGATCTATTTCAATGCTTCGCAGGATGAACAGGCATTGACGGTTTTGAAAAAAGTGGTCAGTGATTTCCCCGGAACCGCTGAATCAAAAGAAGCCCTGGTAAGTATCCGCAATATATATGTGGATATGGATAAAGTGGAAGAATTCTTCAAATACGTGAAGGAGTTGCCCTTTGCAAGCGTATCTGATTCCGAACAGGATTCCATTACTTATATTGCGGTTGAAAACCGTTATATGCGAAACGATTGCGAGAATGCCACTATCGGTTTCAAAGATTATATCAGCAAGTTCCCCGATGGTGTTTATCAGTTGGATGCTCATTTTTACCTGGCAGAATGTCAATATAGGGCAAGTTTATCAGACGATGCTCTAAAAAACTATCAGTTTGTTATCTCTAAACCCCGCAGCAAATTCACCGAAACATCATTACTAAATGCGGCTAATATAAGTTATACTAAAAAAGACTTTTCTGCCGCAGTAAATTTTTACAGTGATCTGGAAAAGAATGCCGAATACAAGGAAAATATCATAACTGCTATTACCGGACAAATGCGGAGTAATTTCCGACTTGCATTGTATCAGACCACCATCAATAATGCCCGTAGACTGATGGGCAAGGAAAAACTGCCCGAAGAACTGATTGCTGAATCACATCTCACCATAGCAAAATCGGCTCTGGCGATTGACAGCGTGAGTCTTGGAATGGCTGAATTGATAGTGGTAGGTAAAATAACCAAAAGTGAAATGGCTGCCGAGGCCAAATATCTATTGGCTGAGATATATTTTAAGAATGGGAACTATGAAGAATCGCAAAAATCAGCATTCGACCTGATTAATCAAATACCATCTTATGATTACTGGGTTGCGAAAGCTTTTATTTTACTGGCCGATAATTACCTGAAGACCGGAAATGTTCATCAGGCCAAGTACACTTTAAAAAGTATCATCGACAATTATGAAGGGGCCGATCTGATAAAAATTGCTCAGGAAAAACTCGACAAGATTGTTGCTGACGAGAAACTTGAAGAACAAAGAAAAGCGGAAGAATCGCTCAGGCCGCAGAATGAAACTGACCCTGCCCTTGATATTAACAATATTAAATAATATTTCATGAAAGCGACCATAAAAAACAAACTCGTCATGAAAACTTCAATAACTACCGGCATTTTATTGTTTTCGCTACTGAACACTTTTAGCCTGCATGCTCAGGTTAAGGATTATAATGAAAATGTAACCGTTATTGCCCCCTTTCAACCAACCATTTCTGATGCAAATAAACTCAATTCCCAACCGGTTTTTACTGATACAACTATTACTATCCCAAAACTTGAGTACTTTACCCTGACAAGAAAATATAACACTTCATTTGCTGCCGAACCTATTAAAGCTGCAAGGGTGGGCGAAGCAACTTTGACAAAACTCTATAAATTCCTGTTAAAAGCAGGATTTGGCAACTATACTATGCCTTACGGCGAATTCTTTGTAAACAATACCTATTCGAGAACCTATTCGGTGGGTGCTTACCTGAAACATCTTTCTGCATCGGGAAAACTGAAAGGCTGGGCTTATCCCGGAAATAGTGAAAATGTTGTAAAGTTCTACGGTAAGAAGATTTTCAAAAAACACATCATAGGTGGAAGTATGGCTTATAATCGCAATGTTTATCACTACTACGGTTTTAAACCCGATGATTTCCCTATTCAGCCCCTCGACAGGGACTTATACAAACAACGCTTTAACCTGATATCTGCAGCCATCAACTTTAATAGTTTGAATCCCCCTGATGCCCAAAAGCTGAATTATGGTTTCGACCTGAATTATTATTATTTAAACGATTATTTCAAAACTGCTGAGAACAACATTGACTTCTCAGCCAATGTAAATAAAGACCTTCATCTTTTCAAATCGAACAGCACGCAAGTGTTAGGTATTGATGCCCGCATCAATTATTTCTTCGGACAGGATACCAGCATTACCTACAATGCAGGAATCATTTCACTCAAACCTTATGCTCAGGCAACATTTAAAGGATTTAACTTCAAACTGGGTATAGATATTTCGGTAGAAGTCGATAGCCTTACTAAAATGCATTTCTATCCTATTGCCGATATACAGTTCAATGTGGTGAAAAATATTCTGATTGTTTTTGCCGGAATAAAAGGAAATCTTGAACAGAACAGTTTTCATTCACTCACCTCAGAGAATCCTTTCATTGTTTCGAAAACCCAGTTGTATGCCACCAGTCGTACTTACGATATTTACGGAGGTATCAAAAGTAATATCAGCCGCACACTCAATTTCTCTGCATCCGCCTCATATTCAAATATCAAAGACATGCCCTTGTTTGTGAACGATACCAACCTCGTTTTTAAAAATAAGTTTATGGTGATTTATGATAATGCTAAACTTTTGCGGGTTACAGGTGAATTTGCCTTCCAGAAAGATGAAAAGTATAAATTGCTGATTGGCGGAAATTTTTATAATTATAAAATGTCGACAGAGCTCAAAGCATGGCACAAGCCCATTTTTGATGCATACATCGATTTTTATTACAACATCAGCAATAAATTCATCATTTCGAGCAGCATTACGGGGCGATCGAATGTTTTTGCAAAATCTTATGATGGTGGAAATGTGGTTAAGAAAACTCTGAATGGTTATGCTGATATCAGCCTGGGGTTTGAATACCGCTATTCAAAAATATTATCAGGTTTCATCAATATTAACAACCTTACTTCTATAAAGTACTATAAATGGAATAACTACCCTTCCTATGGTTTCAATCTTATGGGCGGCGTAACTTATGCATTCTAGGTCTTAGAAAACAATGTTATTCCTGAAACTTTTGACTTACTAACCTGAGTTCGGGATAAGAGAAAAGAAATGTTTATTTTCCTTTACTCCGT
>CAYXXU010000003.1:0-92354 GCA_964469155.1 uncultured Bacteroidales bacterium | reverse complement strand
AGCAATCATCACTGGAACGCGATCTGAAATAATAGGTTCCTGAAGCATAAACTTTAGCGGTATCTTTAGCATAGGTAGTATTGGTGCCACCTGAAGTGATACCCTCATAATAAATAGTGCCACTTGCACCACCACTTGCTTGCAAAACAGTTGCACCACAAGCTGTGCCTCCTCCGGATACTGTTACAGCAGCAGGATTAGGATTAATCGTAACCGTTGCATGGCCCTCAGGTCCCCAACAACCTGCAGAAGAGCGTGATCTGAAATAATAGGTACCACTGGAAGTTACTGTTTGGGAATAGCCTCCCAAATTTGTACTTGTACCATTAGGGTCATTGTTCTGGAAATATATCGTGCCACCTGCACCAGGTAAAGCTTCCAGTAATTTATGGTCGCAATAAGTGCCTGTTCCCGGCACAATAGTTTGTTCGGGTGTATTATTTACAACAATAGTTCCCGTGGCACTTACCGTTCCACAACCTCCGGATAAAGGTATGCTGTAGTTAAAAGTGCCTGATGCCGTAGGAGTCCCACTGATAGTAATGGTATGGTTTGCCCAATGTGCCGATACCCCCGGTGGTAATCCGTTAACTCCTGGAACTCCATCATTTGATATCCCTGTAGCCAGAGTTGTTGTGTGTGAAATATTAGGGCTGATCGCACTATTACTACAAAGTGTTGGAGCTGACGAAGCGGTGCTTACGGTCATGTTGGGTGTCACAATAATTGCACCTGTGGCACTTACCGTTCCGCAACCACCCGTTAAGGGTATGCTGTAGTTAAAGGTGCCTGATGCGGTAGGGGTCCCACTGATAGTAATGGTATTGCTCGCCCAATGTGCCGATACCCCCAGTGGTAATCCGTTAACTCCTGGAACTCCATCATTTGATATCCCTGTAGCCAGGGTTGTTGTGTGTGAAATATTAGGGCTGATCGCACTATAACTACAAAGTGTTGGAGCTGAGGAAGCGGTGCTTACGGTCATGTTGGGTGTCACTATAATTGAACCTGTCGCACTTACCGTTCCACAACCTCCCGTTAGGGGGATACTGTAATTGAATGTGCCTGTTGCCGTAGGTGTTCCACTGATGGTGATGGTATTGCTCGCCCATGAAGCAGTAACACCTGAGGGTAAACCTGTTGGAGTGCCAATACCCGTGGCTACTGTAGTGCCTATGGTAATATTTGGTGAAATGGGAAAGTTGATGCATACAGATGGTGTTGATGATGGAGTTCCTGCTGTATTGTTACCATTTACCAAAATATTGGCCGCATTATTGGCTCCAATGCCTCCCGATATATCTCCTTTTGTTAATAATGTTACAGTTACTGTTGTTGTCCCTGTATTTACAAGTGATGTGGATGGTACTATGAAAGTTCCGCTTCCTGCTGTTGATACTGTCATTGATACAGTCGCTCCTGTGACTGTATTGGCGCCACTTAAATTATAGGTTACGGTATAAGCCCCAGTGGGCAGATTGGTAGTTGTTGCATTGATGGTAACTGTAGAAGCGTTTCCCAAACAAAAGTTTGTGGTGGCAGAAACACCGGTCAGAACAAAATAATAAATAACAACTTGTCCGCGGTAACCAACACCACCTGAATAATTAGCATTTTTATTTGCATAGGCTCCGCCACCTCCTCCACTCAATCCTACGGCAGCTCCACCATTAGCTCCATTACTTAAAGATGCTGTTTTTCCAACACCACCAGCCCCTCCTCCGCCGCTTCCTCCAGCACCGCCTGTTGGTGCAGATCCATTTCCTCCACTGCCGGCATTTCCTGCGCCTCCGCCACCTCCGCCAGAGTAAGAATTACCATAATCGCCTGCACTTCCATTCCCTCCATTATATGTTCCGGTTGCTCCAGTTGTAGCATAAGCATTTTGATAGGAACTACTGGCCCAATCCCCTCCACCTCCCCCATTGGCAACCACCAGGGTCGACCCAAATGTTGAACTACCCCCTGCGTTTCCACGATTGGCCCCTGCAGCACCGGCAGTTCCGCCCGCACCTACTACTATCGGATAGCTGGCATTAGGAGTGGTTGTATATCCTCTTGTAAATGCCCCACCGGCCCCACCACCACCTGCTGTTCTCACTGTCCATGTGCCAGCGACTCCGCCCCCTGCGCCTCCGCCTCCCCAGGCTTCTACCGTTACACCAGTAACACCGGACGGTTTGGTCCATGTGGTAGAACTTGTATAAGTAGTAGAGGTTTGCCCCCATACGGCAATGCCTGCCGTTAAGGCTAATAAGATTAATAATGTAAAAGCTTTTTTAGGTACACCTAACTTAACTAAAAGGTTGAAAGAGGGTAGATTTGTTTTCATATGAGTTGATTTAGTTTTATTAATTGGTAATACAATCGAACGATATAATAATTTTTTTTAAAAATACATTCATCCAATAATGCAATAGATTAGTGAACTTCTGAATTTTATTGAGTGTTTCATTATTTTACATCAGGTAAACAATGGATTAAGTTAATAAACTTATAAACGATAGTTTTCAACCGGCAAATGTAAAGTATATTATTCACTATCGCCCGATAAATATTATAAATATTTTTTTCTAATTGCAACGCACAGAAATTCAGTATTTATGATTTAATGTTTCAAAAATTATCAACAAACAATTACAAGAGTTAATAGTCTTTTGTAAGCATTTTTCGTCGTTTGTCCCAAAGGGATGCCTTCTGCATAATTTATTTGTTATTTGAGCATTGTTATTTAAAATATTTTGCCAAAAAAAATCACAAATATTATCATACAGATTCCAATGCATGTGCGATTATACACTACATGTAAACCTTTACTGGGAGGAAAAGAAAGTTTTTTTATTCGTTGTCAACGTTTACAGGATTGTCAGAAACGTTTTTTTGTCTCCTGTAAACGTTTACAATCGATCCGGTGTGTTTTTTTATTCCCTGTCAACGTTTACAAGATTGTCAGCAATGTTTTTTTGTCTCCTGTAAACATTTACAATTGATCCGGTGCGTTATTTTATTCCCTGTAAACGTTTACAATCGATCTGGTACATTTTTTTGATCCCTGTAAAGGTTGACAGGATTGCCGTGAAGTTTTTTTGATCAATTGTAAACGTTTACAATTGATCTGAAATGCATCAAATTGATAATGAAACATATCACTAATTCTTCATTCCTTTCCCGAGTTTCTTTTAATTTATAAGCACGTGTTAAATATTGATTCCTATGTCTTACATGCTTCCACTCTGTAAAATAATAAAATATGAGGAAAATATCTAAATTTTTGCTGAAGACTTGCGACTGCCGATTTAAGATAGGAAATTGACATTACCAACTTCCGCTGGCTCCGCCTCCTCCAAAACTTCCTCCACCAAAGCCACCGAAGCCACCACCACCGCTTCCACCGCCTGAGAATCCGCCCCAACTGCCTGACGAACTTCTGCCTGAACCCATCATGCCAAGCAACATCCAGAAAGGTAAACTTTTTCCCGGACTCATGGGTCCTTTGCGCTTGTTATTTAGCATAAGAATAATGATAACCACTATTATGATGATCGGTATTAAGGACAAGAAAGGACTTTTAGAAGTGCTTTTATTGTATTGATCGGCCGAAAATTCCCCTTTACTCAGAGAAATGAGGATATTCACAGCAGCATCTATACCTTGATAGAATTGATTCTTCTTAAAATTAGGAATCATTTCATTGTCAACAATTTTTCGGGCCGTCGCATCGGGAATCACTCCTTCCAGTCCGTAGCCCACCGAAATGCGGGCTTTGCGCTGTCCTTGTCCTCCGGTAGGTTTAACTAATATTACGATGCCATTGTTTTGTCCTTTTTGACCCACACCCCATTTTTCGCCCAAACGGTCAGCAAAATCGGTTACATCATACCCTTGCAAATCATTAACGGTAACTACCACAATTTGAGTGGAAGTAGAATCGTTGAAATGTACCAGTTTTTGTTCCAGTGCATTAACTTCTGCTGCGGAAAGAATGCCGGCAAAGTCATTTACCAGTCTTTGCGGTTGAGGTTTATCGGGAATACCATCCTGGGAAAATACTGCCGATCCCGTTAAGAATATCCCTAAAAATAGTATGGTCCGAATAAAGTTTGATTTCATAAAAATGAAATTAGTTTTTGAAAGAGACTTCATCGGGCAATTCATTACTATCGTCGCGCTGATGCGGAAAATATTGCCTGAGTTGTTCCCCGGCAAGCAAAACAGCCATACAAAGTCCCTCCGAAAGAAGACCCTCTTTGAACTTATTCAGCATAAGTGTTTTGGCATTATCCCAAAAATCAGCAGGCACTTTGGCATTGATACCGGCATCGCCAATGATAGCGAATTTGCGATCTTTCACGGCAAGGTATATCATCACTCCATTGCGGAGTTGGGTTTTGGACATTCCTAATTTTTGAAACAGGTAAGCGGCCCTGTCCAGAACATCTCCCTTGCAGACTTCTTCGATATGTACGCGTATCTCTCCCGATGTTTCAAGTTCAGCGCTTTCAATAGATAATTTAATATCGTCCAGTTGCTGTTGCGTAAAGAATTTCCTTGCTGACATGATCAGAACTTAATGGCGGGTGCATCCTTGGCTTTTTCGTCGGAAGCGAAATAGGCTTTCTTTTCGAACCCGAACATACCCGAAAGCAGGTTATTGGGGAAACGGCGTATGTAGGTATTATAGGTTTGCACCACTTCGTTGAATTTTCGGCGTTCCACTGCAATGCGGTTTTCCATGCCTTCGTATTGTGCCTGGAAATCGCGGAAGGCATCTACTGCCTTAAGCTGAGGATAATTTTCAGCAATGGCCATCAATCTTCCCAGCGAAGTACCAAAACTTGCCTGGGCCTGTTGAAATTCGGCCAGTTTTTCAGGGGTCAGATTGTCAGCATCTATTTGAATGCTGGTGGCTTTCGAACGGGATTCGATAACAGCCTGAAGAGTAGATTTTTCAAAATCGGCTGCCCCTTTTACTATTTCAAGCAGGTTCTTTGTCTTATCCATACGCGCCTGATAGGCTACTTCCACTTGTTTCCATTGGGCTGACACGCCTTCGTTCATGGTTACCATATTGTTGTAGCCGCTTTTTAACCACAAACCGATCACTAAGAACAGTAATATCACTATTCCCAAAACGATCCAACTTTTCTTTATTTTCATTGATGTATTTTTAAAATTTTTGCAAAGGTATGAATTTAACACAGATTTGTCATTTGAAAAATGTCAGGTACAATGGTTAGTGGGTTGTATCTGCCGGACCGGTAAATAAATGTCGGCATGACTACTAATGATCATCTCCCCCAACTCCACACTCCACACTCCACACTTCCCCTTTACTAACACCCTCCCTTTTATAACTCCCTCAAATTTTTTTCGGCCACCATTATATCTTTTGTATATTTGCCTGTAGCAAAACACAATTTGAATATGGCAAAAACACAAGACCTCAAGAATTTCGATTTCGGCAACGCTACCGATATAGGCCTGGTTCGCAGCGAAAACGAAGACTATATGGGCTATTTCGAATGTATCAACGGCCATGTTTTCCTCGTCTGCGACGGCATGGGCGGACACCGCGGCGGGGCCACAGCCTCACGCACTGCCGTCGAAAACATACGCGCCTATCTCGAAAACCATTATTTCGATATGCCCGAAGATGCCCTCAAAGCCTCTATCGAATTTGCCAATTCGGTAGTCTATAAAAAATCGAAATCCGATGCCGAACTCGCCGGAATGGGCACCACCATTGTTATGATTATTATTCGGTACGACAAGGTATATTATGCCCATGTGGGCGATAGCCGCATCTACATCCAGTCGGGCGGCAAACTATATCCCCTCACACGCGATCATTCCCTCGTGCAGGAAATGCTCGACCAGGGCACCATCACCCCCGAAGAAGCCCTCGAACATCCCGACCGCAACATCATCACCCGTGTACTGGGTATTGCCGCCGATGTGGAGGTCGAAACCGGCCCCGGCTTCGCCCTGCCTGCCAACAACGATATCCTGGTACTCTGTTCCGACGGACTTACGGGCATGGTCAGCGATATGGAAATTGAAAATGTGTTGAACGAAAACATTTCGGTGCAGCACAAAGCCATGAAACTTTCCCAACTCGCCAACGACAACGGAGGCACCGACAATATTACAGTTCAGTTAGTACAGTTCTATAATGTAGCCAATAAAAAGTCGAAGTTCATTGATGTGAGCGGCAAACTCACCGAGGTGAAACCCGATAAAAAGGAAAGATTATACGAACCCGAGGAACATAAAGAACCCAAACCCAAAAAAGAAAAGAAACCTTTTACCATGGGAAATAAGATTCACATCAGCGCATTGTGGATGAAGCGAATTAAAGTGGCTGCCATTTCAGCGGTGGTGCTTTTGCTGGCTTACATCGTCTGGGATATGTTCATCCGTCAGGGAGTTACCACCCCCTTGGCCAGCGATAAAAATGTGATTGTGACCGATTCGGTAAAAAAAACTGTTCAGGATACTATCCCGAAAAAGGAAAGTAATGTGGTGAAAACAGATAACAATGTCGCCAAACCCGATACCAACTGGATTAGCTACCAGGTCAAAAAAGGCGAAATACTCGGCAAAATAGCTACTAAGTTCGGCATTCCGGTTGCCTTTATCAAACTAAAGAATAAGTTGAAAAACGACAATATTGCCGAGAACCAGAAACTGCTGATTCCCATAAAAGCCAATCATACAGTGGCCAAAGGCGAAACAGCGGATGTGATTGCCAAAAAATACAATGTGCCCAAGGCATCTGTGCTGAAAGCCAACGATATCAAAGACGAAAAGTCGATCAAGGTAGGCCGCGACCTGGTGATACCTATCAAATAATGAAGCATGGCTGCCGTAAAAGCTAAGCAACACAAGCGTTCGCCTGCAAAGGGCGACTTCAAAAGTAGTATTCAGGAAACCAAAGCCCCGCCTAAGGCAACCACTGTTCCGCAGAAATATTTGAAATGGATGGTGTTTGCATTTGCATTCCTGCTCTACGCCAACACCCTCGACCTGAAATACACCCTCGACGATTCGCTGATGATTACCGGCAATACCTTTACTCAAAAAGGGGTAGGGGGGATCAAAGAGATATTTACCAACGACGCTTTTGTAGGATTCCTGGGTAAGAACAACCTGCTGCCGGGAGGCCGTTATAGGCCTTTGTCGCAGGTGATGTTCGCGCTGGAAAAGGAACTCTTCGGATTCAATCCGTTTGTCGGTCACCTGATCAATGTGTTGCTGTATGCCCTCACCTGCATGCTACTCTACATTATTCTAAAGAGATTGTTTACCACCTATACTTCCAATATCTGGTTTCTGTCGCTTGCTTTTGTAACGGCCCTTTTGTTTACGGCCCATCCGCTGCATACCGAAGTAGTGGCCAACATCAAAGGACGGGATGAGATATTGTGCCTGCTGCTTTCGCTGGGTAGTGTCTACCTTGCGTTGTTGTACATCGAAAAGCAGAAGATATACCATGCGGTACTGATCTTGCCTGTCTTTTTTCTGGCGATATTATCGAAAGAGAATGCTCTTACTTTTTTGGCAGCTATACCTTTAATGCTGTATATGTTCACCAAAGCCAAACTGAAAGACCATCTGGTGATCATAATCCCTTTGCTGGTGGCGATAGTACTCTATTTTGTGCTGCGCATGAGCATGATAGGGGCGCGTATCAGCAATGTAAATACCATCGAATTGTTGAACGATCCCTTTGTGGGCGCTTCGGTCATGCAAAAGTATGCCACCATCATGTTTACCTGGCTGAAATACCTCCTGCTATTAATATTCCCCCATCCGCTCACGCATGATTATTATCCAAAACAGATACCCATTATAGGTTTCGGGGATTTCAGGGCTATTCTGCCAGTTATTATTTTCGGAGGTATGCTGGTTTATGCCTTGTGGCAGTTTCGCAGCAAAAGCCTTCCGGTTTTCGCCATTTTGTTCTTCTTTATAACATTCTCCATAGTTTCGAACTTCGTGTTCAACATCGGTACCTTTATGAACGAACGTTTTATGTTCACTGCCTTGCTGGGTTTCTGCGTTTTTATCGGTTGGTTCCTTACGGTTTATTTGAAGAAAAAGATGAAAAATAAGGATGCTTACCGGAATACGGCTATGTTCATATTGATAGTCGTGTTGCTGGGATATTCTGTAAAGACCATCAGCCGCAACCGCGTTTGGATGGACGACGTGACTCTGTTTACCACCGATGTGAAAGTGTCGGAGAATAGCACCAAATGCAATACTTCGGCGGGAGGTAAACTGCTTGAAAAAGCTGACTCGACTGATAACGAGCTACAGAAGAATCAATATATTCAGCAGGCCTACGGATATCTGAACAAAGCTGTGGAGATATATCCCCGCAACCTGAATGCCTGGAATTTGCTGGGCAACTGCGATATCAAACGGAAGGATTATGCTGCCAGCCGTTTGTGTTTTATGAATTGCCTGAAAATTAATCCCAAACATCCGCATGCACTCAACAATCTGCTGTACCTGGCACAGGTGGCCAATAAGAACCAGCAGTTTGCCGAAGCCATTATTGATTATAAGATATTGCTTAGATATAAACCTGATATGCCTGATTACTATTATGGTTTGGGTGTCGCCTACAGGGGTATGAACCAATTCGATTCCGCCATCATTTCTCTGAATAAAACACTGCAACTGAAACCCGATTATGTGGACGCCATGAGCAAGTTGGGCGAGATATACGGGCAGAACCTTGGTCGCCTGGATGCCGCTGAAGATTGCTTTTTGAGTGCCATAAAAATTAAACCTAATGATGAATCTTCCATGGAGAATCTGGGAATTGTTTACGGCATGAAGAAGGATTTCTATAAATCTCTTTCTTATTTCCAGCAAGCCCTGAAGATAAAACCTCAGAAGTACGAACTTTACATGAACATCTCACAAACCTATCGTATTATGGGCGATCTGAAGAATGCAGAGGATTATATCCGGCAGGCGGAGAAGTATAAACCGAAACCCTAGAAAAGTTCTATCCCTATTCCTCTTTGATCATTTTATAGTGGCAGCGCAACACATCATGGTTCTCAACGTCTCTTAGATGTGTTCCGTTGCCACGGCACCAACTGAATTCTTTACAATCTGCACATTGTCCCTCTTTGGCCCAGTTGCGGTCGCGCATGGGTTGGAACCGGTTGTTCCAGACATCCATAAAGTCATCTTTGTAGATATTGCCCTGCCTAAAGGCTTCCCGGTTGATGTTGGGGCAGGCACAAATGGACCCATCGGCCAGCACCGAAGCAATATTGATGCCTGCACGGCAGAAGAAGAACCCATCGCGCACCTCCGATTCGTAATCGCCCAGAAAACCTTCGCAGCCAAAACTGGTCTGAAGGATGCCTTCTTCACGATTGGCTTTTATGAAATCGAGTACCTGGCGGAACTGTTCGTTGCTGATGCTCAGCAGAGGGTTTTCTTTAGCACGCCCAATGGGGCAAATACTGAATATCCTCCAACGCTTTACTCCCAGGTTGATGAGGAATTGTTTCAGGGCAAGAAGTTCGCCGAAGTTTTTCTGGTTGACACAGGTGACCACATCGTAAACTATGTTGTCGCCGGCACTTACCGCCAGTTGTATGGCATTCACGGCTTTTTCGAAACTATGGGGGTTGCCTCGCATCCAGTTGTGACTTTCTTCGAAGCCGTCGAGGCTGATGGTCATCGAACGCAGACCGCTGGCCAAAAGGTTTTTAAACCTTTCGGCTGTGAGGGCGTAGCCATTGGTGACAAAACCCCAGGGAAAACCCTGTTTGTAGAGTTCTTTGCCACATTCTTCCAGATCCTTGCGCATCAGGGGCTCGCCACCCGTAATGACTATCATCACCTTGTGGGGATCATAGACTTTGCTTACCTGTTCGGTTACTTTCAGGAAATCCTGGTATGGCATGTCTTTTATACCCGATTCGGAGCGGCAGTCGCTGCCGCAGTGTATACATTTGATGTTGCAGCGCAGGGTACATTCCCAAAAGAAATAAGAGAGTTCGTGCAGTTGCGACTGAACGTTTACGTATTTGCTGAAAACATTCAGTGCAACTCGTTTGCGGAATCCGGGACGGTGGTTTTTCAATACTTTTCTTTTTTGGTTTTTTTTGTAAAAAAGAGACGAAAATAATGCCACTAAGACACAAAGACTCCAAGATTCACTAAAATATATAGTGTATAATAAAGTTCTTGGAGTTTCTTATTGTCTTTGAGCCTTTGTGGCTATAAAGCACATCAATTTTGATATCTGAGTATTCATTAGACTGACCAAATTACCAAAAGTAAAATCCTATTCAAAATTTGGGGGAGCACCATATTCAGCAATGGGGTGATTGATGGGTATGCCATATTTGGTGATCACAGGCTTGGGCTTGTATGGGTTGTTGTGTTTTTTTGCTTTGGCGATGGAATCAGCGCGGGCAATGGAATCCATCCGTGCCTGTTCTCTTTGTGCCTTGCCCAGCGAATCGGCTTTGGCCACCGAATCCTGCTGATGTTTGGCTTTGGCCAGGGAGTCCTGCTTATCAGTGGTATTACCATCAGGGTTAGGACCGCTGCACCGGGTAAAGAACAACATGCTTACCGAGCCTATCAGCATTAAGGTGTAATAATAAAAACGCGATTTGAATCGTAAAATGGATTTATGGGTCTTCATAGCAATGGATTTTGACCCAAATTTACAAAAGTTTATGAATAGGGCGATGAAAAATCAGTTTTTGTAATTGTTCACCGGTACACCGTATTTGGTGGCAGGAGTTTCGTTGGGTATCACCCCGTAATCGACCACGGGCTGCACCGGAACGTACTGTTGGGGAGCCTGGGGTTTGACCCTGATCTTCTTTTTGGCTTTGGCAAGGGAATCGGCCCGTCGAACCGAATCCAGGCCAGCCTGCAAAGTTTTCGCCAGGTTTATTGAATCGGCTGTGGCCAGCGAATCCTGCAGTCTTTGTGCGCGGGCGATTGAATCGTTGCGATGCGCTATATCTTCCTCTGAATTGGGGTTATGGCACCTCGTAAGCATGAGTACAGAAGTGGAGCCTATCAGCACCAGCAAATAATAATAGAATCGCGACCTGATCTTTAAGATTCTTCTTTTTATTTTCATTTATCAAGGTTTGCGTTGTAGTTGTACATCGGCCTGGTGTTCCAGGTTGTTCACATCGCGGAAGCTTACATCCACTTCTATAGTCTTATCAAAGAACTCACCGTTTTGAGGCCCGTCTTTGTCGGCAAACTTCAGCTTCACTACCTGGTTCTCGTACGAATATTTATAGGCCGAATAATTACCCGAAGCATTGGTGCTTGTAGTGGCAGTGTCTTCATATTCGCTGAATACCTTAACCTGAATGTTGGGAATGGGTATGAGAGAATCGTGCGAAATCACTTTCCCATGGAAATTAATGCCGTTGTCGGGCCAGGGCACACCATATTCGGCAACGGGAGCCCCGTATTTGGTGCACGACATCAGCAGTCCGAAACCACTGAGGCCTAACAGCCGAAGTATATACTTCAGCGAGTTGGCGCGAAACCTGAGAACGAATGTTTTGATTGTATTCATGGTGGTTAGATTTTGACCGGTGTAACCTGAATGATGCACAAATTTAATAAAAACCTTAAGATGTGAGGAAAACAGCAAAAATTATGCCTTGATACTCTATTGAATGGATTTTATATTGCCTGAACCGGAAATAGAATATTAATTTCGATTTTTCAATGGTTCCTTGTAACTGAAGGAATAGCCGGTTTCAATGATTGTTGTTGTCGGTGTAGTGTTAAAATGCTGTAATAATATGACTTAGGGCATTCTACCAAGATGTTGTGGTGCTGCAAAAACATCATTTTTGGGCTTTCCCGGGTCTCCGATTATGATTCCCGGATCTCCGAGATTGAATCCCTGAGCTCCGGGAATGATTCCCGGATGTCTCGATTTGATTCCCGACTCTTCGGGATTGATTCCCGGATGTCTGGATTTGATTCCCGACTCTCAGGGAATGATTCCCGGATGTCTGGATTTGATTCCCGACACTCAGGGAATGAATCCCGGAGAGTCGGGAATCATTGTTGAAGATGCCGGAATTGATATTTTCTTTGCGGGTATGGTGCTTTTAGCAAGATCAAGACTTGAAATATTTTCCGGCCACTAACTCCTTTTTTTGGAGTCGTAAATCCCCAATCCAAACAATGCATAATCGTATTTCACCGGGTCAAGGGCATCAAATTTCCTGAGATTTTCAGTGAGTTCGGCCACGGCTTTCCAGTTGTTCTGTTGGTGGGTCAGCAAACCCAGTTCGCGGGAAGTATTGCCGGTATGCACATCCAAAGGGCAATACAGGGCCGACATGGGGATGCCTTTCCATAAGCCGAAGTCCACGCCATGCTTATCGCTGCGCACCATCCAGCGCAAAAATAAATTGATGCGTTTGCAGGCCGAATCTTTGGCGGCATTGGAAATATGTTTTTCGCTTCTCACTGGGTGAGGTATGCTCAGAAACAGGGAGCGGAATTCGCTGATGGCAGCTTTTATATCTTTATGGCGGAGGTAGGCTTCCGTAAAAACGGCTTCGGGCCCGCCATGCCTGGCATATATATTTTTCAGGGCACGAATAAAGAACATACAGTCCTGCCCGTTGAAGGTGCGGTATACAAAACTGCTGAAGCGGCTGATCTCCTGTTCCGAGGCCGTTTTGATAAACCCGTAAGGTTGCTGGTCCATCATTTGCATCAGTAGCAGGCTGCTTCGTATGATTTGCGGCCGCTGGCCCCAGGCCAGCGTAGCGGCAAAAAAACCGGCTATCTCAATGTCTTCCTTGCGGGAGAATTGGTGGGGCACCACCACAGGATCGTCGGCTATAAAAGCCGGACTGTTGTATTGTTCGTATTTTTCGTCGAGGAGTTCCTTCAGTTCGCGGAAAGTCATTATCAAAGATTAGTGGGCTTATTATTCGCCAAAAACAATGGCGGTATACACATAAATGTCGGCATCTTTCCAGCCGCTCCATCCAATCCCTGCCTTGTCTTCCGCACAATGCCCCAGAAATTCTTCTTTGGTCCAGCCTGTTTGGGTGGCTACCTGAGGCAAAAAAGTACCGCTGTAGTTGCCCTTTATGATGTAGATGCCGTGTGTACCCATTTCGATCTCATCGATAGATTGAATTTTTCGCAGGGGCGAAAGCACCGAAATCTCGATATCGATATGGCTCAGTTCGGCTATGTTCACAATGTTGAAGCGAGTATCCTCAGTGGCTGCGGCTTTGGTCATTTCCTGCACGATGAGGTATAGCGGTTGGTTCGCGATGAATCGTCCGATGCAGCCGCGCAGATTACTGTTCTTATGCAGCGAAACAAAAGCCCCGCACCTGGCTTTCAGTTGATCCGATAAGGTCGAAGTATCCACTTCAGGCATGCTTCCTTTTCTTATATAGCTGTCGAGGGTCCGGCGGGCAATTTGCAGTAGCTTTTCCTTGTCTTTTGCCGATAGGGAGAACTCTTCAGAAGTTTTGTCCTTTGCAGATACAATCATGGCTGTGTAGCCCACCACCCGCGATGTATCGCCGTATAGGTTTGCATCGCCCGAGTTCTTATATTCAATGGCAGAAATATTCAGGTTCTCATTCTTTTCGGTGATATACAGCAGGCTCAGCACCGAAGTCCATCCGCAGAGGCTGGTCAGCAGATTTGAAATGGACAGCTTTTCGTTCGACCGCAACACATCCAGCAGATTCTTTGCCGAATTGCCGGCTATGGCTGCGGTGGTGAGTTTATCAACCATAACCGCATTGGCATATCCGGGATAATGCGAAAAATCGGAACTGATCACAAACAGATTCTCATCCGTAAAATAAGGCGATAATGCACGTGCCACCAGCTTGCAATCTGCAATATCATCGGTTCCGATAACAATAGGCACTATGCGGAAAGGCTTCCTGAGTTTGTACTGTAAAAACGGAAGCTGCACCTCCAGGCTATGTTCCGAATTATGCGCCTCGTTGTAACGTTTGAAAACACTGTGCTCGCTAATCAGTTTATTGCCCAGTGCGGTATCCACTTCCACCGTCCCCAGGGGTGTGATAAAATTCCCGTCGACATAAATGGCGGCCCCGTTAAAGTATGAACGGTGGCTGGATCCTATCACGAAGATGGTCTGGTAGTCCTTATCCGCATCAATCTGGTTGAAGGCTGTTGCAGCCACTTCTCCTGAGAACACATATCCTGCATGAGGCGAAATTATGGCCAGAACATTAGCTGCCTGTTTGGGTAATGCTTTCGAGAAAAGAGCCTGAAGTTCTTTTTCCAGTTTGGCAGAATCGGCCGGATAAAACTGACCTGCAACGGCGGGCGGGCGATCGGTTGAATTTTTCATAGGATTCTGGGAATTGCTTAATTCGGGCATGGTCAATAGAATTGCTAAAATAATTATCACAAAACGTAACATGTCCCACTACTTTACACAAAGTTAATAAAAAAGCTCCCCTAAGCATACAAAATTCGATTTTAAGTTTGCCGGATAGACAAGAAAACTTAATTTTACATGCTGAATCTGATTTTATGGAAGAAACTCAAAAAATACGCAGCAATGCCATCATTCAACTCGATAAGGTATCGGTGTTTCAAAACAGTGCGCTGGTTCTGGCCAATGTTTCGGTATGCATCGAGCGGGGCGAATTTGTATACCTGATCGGGCCTACCGGTAGCGGAAAGAGCAGCCTGCTGAAACTTATTTATGCCGACCTGCCTGCCATGGATGGTTTTACCCATGTGGTGGGTTACGACCTCAGGACTATAAAACATAAACAAGTGCCTTTTTTGCGCCGGAAACTGGGGATTGTATTTCAGGATTTTCAGTTGCTTACCGACAGAACGGTAGATGAGAACCTGCTTTTTGTAATGCATGCCACCGGATGGAGCAGTAAGATCGATAGCAAACAAAGATGTATTGAAGTTTTGGAGGATGTCGGATTGAGCGGCAAAGGAAGTAAGATGCCCAATCAGCTTTCGGGTGGTGAACAACAGAGGGTTGCCATTGCCCGTGCCCTGATCAATCATCCTGAAGTGATACTGGCTGATGAACCCACAGGCAACCTCGATCCGGATACTTCGGAGGATATTTTAAAAGTGCTGATGAATATCAGCAAGACCGGAACGGCCGTGTTTATGGCAACACACGATTATTCACTGTTCCGCAGGTTTCCTGCCAGGACACTTCGTATCGAAAACGGCTTGTTGTTGGAGAACCAGAAAAATCAATAAAAAAGCATATCAATCAGCTTGCTGCAATTGTACTCGTTCGAAAAGCCATTGTGTAAAAGCACTTCCTCCCTTTTTTGAATTTCACCGGCATTAAAATCCGTCTGGAACAGTTTTTTAACTTCTTTCCTGGTATCTTCAATGCTGTCTCTGCAAATGCAAAGGCTTTCGAGCCCCGTATTTTCTATCATGGGCGTGTTGACCAGGCAGTGCCTGCCACGAAACAAGGCGGCCAGCAACTTTAATTTTATGCCTGTTGATTGAAAAGTAGGAAGTATGTTGATGTGGGCCTCAGAGATCAGTTCGTAAATGTCCTCGCTGGTTATGCCGGTCCTCAATTCTATATTGCTCTTCCCTGCAATGGCGGCTTTCAATTCTTTCGAAGGTTTATTTCCGGCAATGATAAAAGGGTATTTGGTGCCAGCAAAGATATTTTTCACCAGGTACAGGGCAGCTTCGTTATTCTCACCTATTTCGAGGCTGCCATGGTAAAGTACAAAGGTGCCTTTTCCGGGTTTGGAAGTAATGGTTTCGTTGGCATGAAAAGCCGAAACCGTCTGTACATTTCTGTATTTGGTGGAAAGGTAAGTAGTATCGTTTTTCGAAATGGCAGCAATGCCTTCGGCATATTCAAGCACCTTTTCATATTTGGCAAGCTTTCCGGCCTCATTCATGAAATAATACCTTTTAAAAAGGTCTTTTTCCACAGAGGCAAGGTTCTTATAATAATCATGCTCAATATTGTGGGTTCTGACAATTTTGCGCCTGTTGCGAATCCTTTTGTCATTCAAAAAATACGTAGTATGCAAACCTTCGAACAGAATGGGGTGATCGTCCTGCAGCAACAGTTTCAAAAGGTCTTTCGAATCGCGGGTCACAACAATATAGGGTTTGCTGTTGAAAAGCTTGGTTTTGGAAATATTGCGCTTATAATAATACACCTTTTCGCAGAACTCATAAAGCATGGCCGATGGCTTGCGCTCGTATTCGAAACAATGAAGGATTATTTTTATTCCCGCATTTTTCAGGCTTTTCAGTTTGTAAAAGATGTCGATGGCGCCTCCATAGTTCACAGGAACCGGAATGTCGAAAGCGATGATATGGACCGTTTTGTTAGGCATATTTCTGCAGTACCTTTAGTAGTATTAGTTCTTCGTTTTCCCAATTGAGCTTTTCAGATGCAAGTGTAAGATTTTTTTTCCACACAATCATCGAATTGGCGTCGGATAACATTAATTGCATCTTTTCGGCAATATGTCTGGCATCATGGCTCTCAATAGTGCAACCGATCTGAAATGCGTCAATGATCATTTTTATCTCTGGCAGGGGAGAGGCCAAAACGGGTATTCCGGCATGAATGTAATCGAACAATTTATTTGGCAAACTGTAGCGGTAATTGATATTGGTATCTTTATCCAGGGTAAGCCCCAGGTCGGCATTTACAGTATACTGATACAATTGCCGGAAAGGTTGTTTCGAAATGAACAAAACCTTACCCATATAACAGGGTTCTTTTGCTTTTTCTTTTAATAGGGGGATCACATCTCCGTCGCCTACTATCATCAGTATGGCGTTATCAATATACTGCATGGCTTCCAGCGCTTCTTCGGAGCCCCTATCGATATTTATGCCGGCTCCCTGCAGAATGATTATGTGTTTGTCTTCGGGCAGGCCCAGTTCTTTGCGCGTCTTAATCGTACCATGCGAAACCCTGGGTGAAACATTACGGACCACAGTAAGCGTTTTATGATATTGTTTTTCATAAAGCTGGGCGATTGACTCATTTACCGTTATGATATCATTTAATTTGGGAAAAACAAAACCTTCTATGCGTTTCCAGGTTTTCTGAACAAATGGCCTGCCGACCAATTCAGGAACCTCGGTAAAGTACTCATGGCTATCGTAAACCAGCGGTATATTCTTTAATTTTGAAACAAGATAGTTGGGGAGGAGAGTGTCGAGATCATTGGCAAACAGCAGGTCGGATTTTTTGAACAGGAGCAGAAAAAATAAGCGGATATTATAAAAAGCATAAAACAAGGGTCCTTTTTCAAAAAGCATACTAAAACGATGCATTCTGTATTTTCTTTCGGGCAGGTCATAGCTATTCTTCTTCTTTCTGCCGACCAACAACACAGTAAAACCAAGTTTCACTAAAGTCATGCATGTCCTGTCGACTCTTTGATCGGTCACCATGTCATTAATTACCGAGACAATAGCTTTCTTCAATGGTTATTTTTTACAAAGATAATCGAATCTCCTGCGAAAATTTGTTTTTTTGCCACCAAATCACTAATACACCAATTCTCACCAAAATTAAAATAAAACTCGTATAGCTTTGGTATAATTTAGTGACTAGGAGTTTCGGCTGCCTTTCTGATTATAATGGATTGGGATCAAATTTGAATTGATATAATTAACAGTCCTTAGTTAGACCGAAGCTGTAGGAAATAAAAAAAGCAGACCGAAGTCTGCTGTTTTGTGCCCGGAACAGGACACGAACCTATTTTATTATGCTTTACTTTTAATTTCTAAAAATACTGTAAATCAAATATTTATAATTTATTGTTTAATCTTCTTTTAATCATTTATACTCTTTTTTTACAAAAATTTGGGTACTCAATTTGGGTACCCATTTTTTATTATCTTTGTACTCATGAAATTCAATGTAAATGGCAAATATAAACTTTTATCTCAAACCAGGAAAGATAAATAAATCTGGTGAAAAATCGATTATTATGCGCATCACTTACCATCAGAAACGTACAGTGATCTTTATAAATTGTACAATAAATCCAAAGTTTTGGAACTCTAACAAACAGATTGTCAGACCGCCAACGCAAAGGGAGGAGGATAATAATCATGATCATATTAATAAAATGATACGCATTTATCGAAGGAAAGCAGAAGGAGCGATCCAGAATGCAATTGATAATGATCTTACTTTAAGCGATGCCTATTTTAAGAACTGGTTTGCTGGAAAACGAACTCGTAATGAAAAGAAAGAATTCTTTGAATGGTTTGATGATTATATAGAATCATCCAGGCCAGATAAAGCAAAGTGGACTGTCAAGGGATACGAATCAGTAAAAAGTTTTTTAAAGGATTTTGAAAAAGATACCAAAACTCACATAGACCTGAATGCGCTTGACATGAGCTTTTACGATAGCCTCAAGAATTACGCATTTGTAAAGCGTGAAACTATCGTTCAGGACAATTATTTTGCAAAGATCACCAATGTGTTAAAATCATTTCTTTCGTGGGCACAGGATAGGGGAGCCAATATCAGCGATCACTTCCATAAATTCTCGACACCGGAGCGTGAAAAGGAGATCATTTTCCTAACCATTGATGAACTATTGACTTTGTACAATTTTAAATTTGAATCTGACAGATTAGAGAAAGCCCGGGATATATACTGTTTCGGTTGTTTCACAGGTTTTAGAATATCGGATATTCAGGAATTGAGGCGAGAGCATATAAAAGATGGTTATATTCAGAAAACTATTCGTAAAACCAAGGTGATTGAAACTATTCCACTTAACCAATATTCACAACAGATTTTAGATAAATACAAAGATGAAGGGGTAAACCCTTTGCCGACAATATCCGATCAAAAGCTCAATGAATATATAAAAGAGTGTTGCGAAAAAGCTAAGATTAATTCCCCTGTGTCATTGACACGTTTTTATGGTGGAAAGACTGTAGAATCGGTTTTTCCTAAGCACGAATTAATCACAACACATACTGCGCGCAAAACTTTTCTCACTAACAGCATCATACTCGGCATGAATTATATGGCTGCCCGTGGAATTTCTGGGCATAAACGAGATAAAAACTTCAACCGTTATGTAAAAATTGCTGAAGATTTCAAGAAAAAGGAAATGGATAGGACCTGGGGTCAGCTCGAAAACAAGAAAACAAGTAAGAATGAAGTAAAATCCGAGTGAAAATTGAGTAGAAAATTTTATTCTTGAGTAGAATTTAAGTTAAATTCGAGAAGATTTTAAGTAAGCATAGTAAACATTTAGTAAAATTCAGGTATCATCCTGAAGAGACAATGAAATATGAGTAATAGTCGTTCTAATTCATCACAATTATGTGCTAAATTTGTGACAAAGGTGTGGCTGAAAGTTTACTTCCTGTCATTTAAAAACTCAGGAGCGTCCAGAAAATCGTAAATCAATTTTATTTGCCACGGAAGGAAGCTTCGTCTCCCTTGTATTCGAAGTGAAGTCCATATAGGTTTAAGCCAATTTCTCATTGTATGAGGGTGTACCCCGTATTCGTTAGCAATTTCTGATAGGTTTTTGACTTTTCCGGGCATGAGATTTAAGTTTTCTTCAAAAATAATAAGGATTTTTTATCATTTTTACAAGAGCATTTCGTATTCGAGTATTTTCAAATCTTTGCCTCGTCTGGGCATAAATTTTAAGTTTTGCCCAAATATAATATGGATAAATCCCCTTCAACGATTTTGATTTTTTTGACACTAGCTGGCATTGTTTGGCGGTATTTGGCCTATTATTCAGATCAATCATTTTTGTGTACAGTAGTCAAAAAGGATTAAGCTATGTCAAGTTTTTTGCGCAAAAAACTTGACATTTATTAAAAATGATGTATCTATATAGATCAGGATAAGTACGTTAATAAAAGCAAACTCGCAGATGAATTGGGGGATGTGTTTTATTCTCTGATTCTCTTAGCAGATAGCTTCGATATTAACCTCGAGGATGCTCTTAAAAATAAGATAGAGAAGAATGAACAGAAATATCCAATTGAAGAGTTTCGTAATTCAAATAGAAAATACGACGAAAAATAGTTGAGTCGTTTTTATTTTGAAATAATTCAAGTTTGGGAGATTCTAAAAAATCATAAATCATTTTATTTGCCATGGAAGGAAACTGCGCCTTCCATTTATTCGAAGTGAATTCCAGATAGGTTTAAGCCAATTTCTCATGGTGTGAGGATGTACAATGATTTCATAATTTTTAGTTGATTATTTTAAATTAAAATTCTGTAACAATTGTTTAAATATAGCATTTGCATCAACATTTCCAATACCCATTTTATTGAAAATAGCTTTATCGGGCAAATCATTGGCAACTGTATCTGCAAATGTTTGCAAATGTGATTTAATGCTTTCAGGTAAATCAAAAACATTGTCCGCAGTTAGCATTAGCGTTAAGCGAAACACATCGGCTTTATGTTTACGCAAGTTTTTTGAATCTTCATTCTTCCCCTGGGCAATACGCTCAGCAATCTCTAAATATGCTTTAGCTTTCAGGCATATCAGGGCTTCGGTATTTGCAAGATGCAAGCCGTTTTCCAGGGTGCTATGCTTTATCATATAGTTGTAATAATCATCGCTCAGCAATATAGCAGAAAGGCTGGAGAGGTCATCATCAAACGGAATAGGCGTAAGGTAGGCGCCTTCTTCAAGAATAATCACATCGGGCTTGCGCGAAAACAATTCAATCTGCATCGGAAACTCATTGTCTGCCGGCTTAATGAAACGATAATATTTCCGTTCTTCGCCACCCACTTCCTGTCGCTCATAATTTGCCGTCTTTACAAATTCCCAGAAGCGTTTTACGAATTCTGGATTTAATGCTTCCACCACCAGAATAATGTCAATATCCTTAGTCGCACGGGGTGTGAGTTCGGCATCGCTGATTATTATATCACAGGCAGTGCCACCAATTATTACATAATTGTCGGGAAAATCCTTAAAATATTCCCTGAATTTTTCTATTCCTCTTACCATATATTATTTTCAATTATTTTTTCCAAAGCCATTTCTGTTCTTTCATCCGGCATATCCTTTAGTGTGAGATATAGTGAAAGAGGATCAACAACCGGACTTTGATTGTGCATGTCACTTGCTAATGCCAGCGGATCGTATTTCCATACTTCCAGGCAGATATTGCCTTCATTATTATTGAGATTCGTTAACGCGCCATCTTTAAGCAGCTTGTAAAATAGTTTTTTCTCTATGGCTTTGTATTGCTGCCTGCTGGGATTCATGTCGGAATATTCCGGCAATGCGGAAGCATTGCAATAAAGCAAAAAAGGTTCTCCGACAACCTGATCTACGTAGACAGTTTTAATTATAGGGTTTACCAAAAGTTTACGATGTTCAAGATCGTTCCACATTTTGGGAATGTCAAGATTAAATCGTAAATATTTTTCTTTTTCTCCAGCAATAGTGCATACCTCATGATACAATAAGTTTTCTGCAGCATTTGTTATTGCCATCGGGGTGTACTTTAGTTTTAATGCCAGTTCTTTAAATGGCATATCTTCAATTTGGATTTTATCATGCCTGTGAATAATTCTGTAGATGGCTATGAACTGGGCTGAAGGCAACAGTGTTTTTTTTTTGTTTGTATTTTTATTCACGCTGAAATCTTCTCTTAAATCAATCAGAAAATCGGGTAAAAAAAGTTGTTTACCCGGAACCACAAAATTTATCCCTTTCTCAACCAGGCGCCGCCGGTTCAAATATGTCATGTCATGGGCAAACAGCACCACTTTTTTATTAAAAGCGTTCCTGATTGTTTTAAAATGTATTTCGGTTTGCATAATGCTGAACTCCTCTGGGTTCTGCTTTTCAACAAGTATAAAAGACAAGTCTAACAAGTGAGCCTCAAAAAGACGATAGATTTCTCCCATGTAATAGGGCATCTTACCGAGCTTCGCCTTGTTTATTGGCTGATATTGGAGTTCTACTCCCAGGATCTCCTTTAAGTATTGTTGCAGTTTTTTCATTTCCATTTCTTGATAAAGTTAAAAATGTATAATAAAGTTCAATGCTTTATTGTGCAAAAGTAGCTTTATTATACTGATTATCATCAATAAAAGTTTCAAAATGTTTGTTTTTATCAAAACCAGCATGTTCATTATATCGTACATAGCCAAGTTGATTAGTAAGAAGATTAGTATTCCCAATCTTAAAATCAGCAATATTTGTATGATGATGTCCATAAATCCAATATTCCGGGACAGATTCCAGAATTAAATCATGAAGTTCAACTGCAAATGCTTCGTTCAAGGCATCACCTTTATATTTCTCAGGATAATTCATTAAGGTGGGGACATGATGAGTTACAACAACTTTTCTCTCACTTGCTGAACTACAGAGCTCTTTTTTAATAAACACAAGGGATTCGTCGTGCAATTTATTATACGTGGCCGGTAGCAAATGGCCGTTATTATAAGCAATTACGTGAAAGTCATTCAATCGCTGTCTGATAAGCCATTCGTTTTCTTTGCTTATTTGTGTCCACAACGTTGAGAAAATAAACCGGATATTATTCAGAATTACCGATGTATTGTTCAATAAAACTACATTTTCCCTGATCTTTTCGGTAAAGCCGCCTTGCTTTTCAGACAGATCGGAATGATAATATTCATGGTTGCCCGGAATCCAATAGGTAATTTCAAAGTTATCGGATACAAAATCGAAGAAATCCTGATGCTTGTCCATTATCCGAAAAGGGACAATATCACCGGCCATAATGAGGACCTCGCCTTTGGGGATTAAAGGGTGTTTTTTCAGGAATTCTTTGTTTTCAGGGAACTCCAGGTGCAGGTCGGCGCAGTATTGAATTTTCATATGGTGACAAGGTGTTTAAAAGTAAAACTTTTATCAGGAAAGCACAGAGAAATTTCTTTCTCCGTACTTTCGCTGAAAGGATAAAAGTTTCTTTTTTTGCCTCCTAAATCGCCAAAAATAAGTTGCAAATGAAACATCTAACCAAAGAGCAAAGTTACCAAATAGAAGCATACCTGGAATGTGGAAAGTCAAAATCATTTATTGCAAAACATTGGGCTTTGATAAGTCCACCATTTATAAAGAAATAAAGCGTAATTCAACAACGCGTGGTAAATATCGGGCCGAAATTGCTCAAACGTACAGCGATGAGAAAAAGGATCGTTATAATTATCCTCGTAAATTTAATGACACTATAAAGCGATTTATTGATGAAAAGTTTGAGAAAGAACAATGGTCCCCGGAACAAATAACCGGTTATTGTAGGAAGAACAACATTCCTATGGTAAGTCATGAACGAATATATCAATACATTCGTCAAGACAAAGCAGTAGGCGGGAATAAATATAAAAATCTCAGGCATCGTTTAAAGCATCGTAAACGACCTGTATCGGGTAAAAATATTGTGATAAAAGACAAGGTGTTGATTGGTCAGCGACCAGATGTTATAAATAAAAAACAACGATTTGGAGATTGGAAAATTGACACGATAGTAGGAAAAGAAAATAAAGGAGCTATCGTTACCATTGTTGAAAGAAAAACAGATTTTCTTATGATGAAGAAGCTTGTAGCTGGAAAAAGCGCAAAAGAACTTTCAAAAGCATTAATTGATATGTTATTGCCTTATAAATCTTTTATATACTCAATTACCTCTGACAATGGAACTGAATTTGCCGACCATAAAACGATTTCAAAAAAATTAAATACAGATTTTTATTTCGCTCATCCTTACTCATCATGGGAAAGAGGATTAAATGAATATACAAACAAGCTCATACGACAATATATACCTAAAAAATCAAAATTTGACTCATTAACAGACATGCAAATAACTGAAATTCAATACAAATTAAACCGAAGACCAAGAAAAAATTTAACCTATGAAACCCCAGTTAATCTTTTCATTAATTTAGCTTCCTGAATTTAGTTGCGTTTGGTAGTTGAATCTGCGTTGTCAAGTTTTTTGCGCAAAAAACTTGACATTTATTAAAAATGATGTATCTTGTTCAGTTTATCGAATATCAACTCCTTGACCTAATGTACATCACTAATATCCTCCACTGTTTGGATGACTCCGGCAACATCGCCAAAGAAATGCCGGCTGCAGCCCGGAAATTATTTAGCTTCATGGCCCTCATTATTGATGAAACCACAAAGAAGGGACGCAATGAAGACTGTTCAGTGGATATACGATGCTTTAAAAAGGGCTGCCACGGCACCATTAAAGGACACATTTCTAAAGAAGGTTCCATTGATTGGAAATGCTCCGCCTGTGACAATGGGGGGGAAATATCGGACTGGCAGGGGACTAAGTGGGATAACCGCCTCAAGTAATTATGATTATTTAATCCAACTATAACATAACTTTCCGCAATTGCAGCGTATTTGCTTTTTTACAGTGTCATAATTCTTAATGGAAATAAAACTTTTGCATTTGGACTCTGAGCAATAAAAGGTTTTTATCAATTTTATTACATCTTCATCGAAAACACCAAGATCCGCTATGTTTTCTTTAAAAGAACTGTCGTGGGAGGATTTGTTGCCAATCATCATTGGTGATGCGAGCAAGGAATCACAATTTGACTTCAATTTTAAATCTGAGGGAGAATGCTTATTTATTTTGCTTTGAATACCACACAACAATTCGTTCATCATACGATCCTCATTCCGGTCGTTAAATCTAAATGGAAGGTCAGCCTCAATATTTAAGGCAATTTGTTTAAGTTGTCTTTCTCCATATTTCCTGATATCATTACCAAGCCCATCTGTATTTTTCGTTTTTAACTTTTCTTCAATACGAGACCTTAAATCAATTAACGGAGTTTCAAACCCAACACCTTTTTCGGCAGTCCAGGATAGTGATTTGATTACCCAATTCTTTCGCTTTGCTTCGCTGGATGCAATGTCAAAGAAATCTTTTTCATGAGTTAGTAAAATAATCTGATAATCTGAAAATACTTCGATCAACAACCTCATAAAACGGGTTCTGTGGTTACCATCAAAACTAGAGATAACATCATCTAACAAAAAGAAATTATTCTCTTTATTAAACGCCTTTACGGAAGCAAGAAAAAATGACAACCCCAAACAATTAATGTGGCTTTCACTTAGAAGTGCGGTTGGCGGAGATTGTTTAGTCTTATAGAAATTGTAAGTAATTGTAATTCCATCCAAGTCATCGTATTTGTCTTTCATTGGAACAAGCCGAATATCCCCAACATGTTCATCAGGATTCATTAGTGAATAATACTTATTAATATCACCAGAGAATAATTTCAGAAAAACATTTAATGCTTCCTCCTGGCGCTTTATAAAATCAGAATAAAGCGCCTCAAATGTGTTTTGTTGACTTGTAAGCAAAACTTCTTCTTTAACCAGTTTTTGAAATGAAATATATGCATCATTGGCTCTGGAAAGTTTTGTATGTACCTGTAATTTCAAATTACCCGACATGCTATCTGTTAATTCCTTTGCCTTATTTTTAGATAATTTGATTAGTTCTTCAATGGCCTTTTTTTCAATTTGTACTTCACTGAGCTTTTTAATGGGGGCATCAGAAAAAAGATCTTTCTTAAGTTCATCTGATATCTGCTTCAAAGACTTACTGAGTGTCTCGATTGTTTTTAAAATTGCCGCATTAGCTTTATCTTTAAGATTCTTTTCTCGAAGCAGCCCATTAATGGAATTTAAGTTTCTTTCAAGAATGTTTTTAAGTTCATCAACTTTATCATCAAAATTGTTTTTTTCACTTTGGACTTCCTTTAAATCTTCAATCCGATTATTCAACTCCTTAATTAACTCAATTTTGTTTTTTTGTTGCTGACATAGCGGGCAAATATCTCCTTTAATTATATCATTTTTTAATGCTTTGATACCTTCGACCAATAAATCTAATAGGAGCAGTTTTTTTATCTTCTCCTTATCTTTTCTTAAAGATGAATATACTGTAAAATAATTCTGGTAGCATGTATGAATATGAGTAAGTTCAGCAATAAACTCTGAGAGGATATCAGAAACTCTATTATTGAAATTTATTTGCTCAACAATTGTAGTTTCTTCTTTTGATTCTATTGATTTTAATATAACACTGCAATCTCGGAAAGAGTTAATAGTTTTGTCAAGTTTTAAGGGTTTGATAAGTTTTGACGCTGATTCGCAGAATTGCTTTTCGGAAGTAATATTCTGAGCAAAACATTCCATTAAAATGGATTGCTGCTGGCTTTTTTTATAACTAAAATTGGCTGCTTTTATCTCACGGGCGTATTTGCCAGCAAACTTTTTAAGTATTGCCCTTATATCCCTGACCTCAGAAAAGCCAATTATTGACTGAAGATGTGTTAGCTTTTCACCTTTTGTGGCTGTAATAAACTGGACCAGATCCCTATAACGTAAAATAAGATTTTCGGATTGCGATGTATCAATATATTCGTCAAACACGCTAGAATTATTTGAATTGGCTTTGCGAAATGAGGAGCTTAGCGATTTCTTTGTATCCAATTTCTTATTGGAAAACAGGATTTCAACAAAGGAATTTTCATCATCCGGAAGAAATATATTTCTAATTGATTCCTTGCCTATTTCCTGTCCGGATAAATGTTCAATATTATCCATGTAAAACCATTCTAATGAATCGGAAATAGAACTTTTGCCGGATCCATTTTCGCCATAAACTAAAAGAGGTTTACCATCAAGAGGTAATTCCAATGAGTCTTTAACACCACGAATACCAGAAATACTGATTTTTATTATTTTATTCATTTCCTTTTTCGATTTTAGTTAATTCTTTTTGGATTATTTCGTCCAGAGCATTCTGTAAGTTTTTTTCTGTGAGTTTATCCTTGTTGTAAAGTGACACCAACGCCTCAGCTGTTTTTGGATCTACTCCAGGAATATTGAGAATTTCTGCAAAAAATTCTTCAATTACTTCTGTTCCGCTTTTAATTTTTGTTTCCATAATTATTCAAAATATTTCCAGTTAATAAAAAAATCTGCTTCTATTTTTTTTTCCAGGATTTCAAACCCGGATTTATTGTTACAAATCGGATAAACCCCGTATTTTTCAACAAAATCGAGAATAAAGTAACTTTCAAGGTCTTCAATACGGTGATCCCAAAACTTCCGTAGCATTTCAAAATTAATAAATGTAAATAACAAATGATCGACTTTTCGGTAATTTACCAAACCCAGGTTTTTTGACTTCCCTTCAAAATGCCCTGTAAGACGGCTTCCAATGCTATTTGTTTTCTTTTCACTCATACCGATATAGATCAATCTGGACTTTTGAAAAGGATATTGGATGTATGTGCCTGAAGTGAAAATAAAATACAACCCCACTATACCATTAAGCGGCTTTATGTTGCTTAACTCAAAGTGCTTGGGCGAATCGAAATTAATTTGATAGGATTGCATTATTATATTATTCTTTATTTATATAATGTCATTCAATTTAAATTTTCTCTAAAATCTTTAATTATGGAGTGGAGGGTCTGTTCTACCTGATGAAAATCAATAATTCGCTTATCGGAAATAATATCTTCTTTACGAATTTTCCTTTTCAAGATAATTCCATGCAGGGTACGGCATCTGCTTAATGCAGTGTAGATTTGACCATTTACGAAAGCTCCAGAACCTAAATCTATAATTACATTATCAAAGGTAAGCCCCTGACTTTTGTGTATGGTAATAGCCCAAGCCAGTTTAATTGGGAATTGTGTGAAGGTGCCGATAACTTCTGAAACGATTCTCCTTTTATCTCTATCAAATTTGTATTTCCTGTTTTCCCATGTCACTTTTTCTAATTTATGAACATCACCATTTTGAAGCCGTACTTCAATTAATTCACTTGATATAAAATCAATTTTTGCTATTGTTCCGTTGACCCATCTTCCACCGGTATAATCATTTCTAATAAAAATAACCTGAGCATTTTTTTTCAATTCTAAGGTTTTTGCCGTAGGATATTTGTCATCTTTAAATTCACCTGTAATTTCGGATTCAAATATGAATTTTGTATAAGGCAGGGCTATGAGTTTCTTTGTGTTCTCAGTATTTGCAATTGCATTCGTAGTAGTAAGAGTAATCACAAACTCATCAGGTTGGGGAATATAATTAGGATTATACCTTTCATTCAATTTGTTCAAGGCAGAATCATACACCTGACAAATTCTCACCTCATCTAACAATTCAACAAATGGCATGTCATCCTTTTGGCGGTGAGATTTACTGAACTCAAAATATACCGGGGAAAGTTCCTTATAAGCATTTGAATCAAAGAAGTATTCGCTTTTGTATATTATGGAGAAAAGTTCATTCTCTACTTCGTCAACGGAATCTACAACAGGCGGTAATTGAAAAATATCACCGACAAAGAGGATTTGTTTACCTCCAAATTTCTTTGATGAGTCTCCTCCATTTTTTCTAAGTGAATAATCGAGAGCTTCAAGAAGATCAGAACGAAGCATTGAAACTTCATCTATAACGATAGTGTCAATTTGTTGGATGATCTTGTACTTTTGGGTAAAATCTCTGAATAAAGTTATTTCTTCATCTTCCGGCATTAATGGCTTTAAAGGAAGTTGGAAGAATGAATGGATAGTTTGGCCCCCCACATTAATTGCGGCAATACCTGTAAATGCGGTCATTAAAACCTTTTTTTTAGTTTTTTGAGCAAAATACTGAACAAAGGTTGATTTCCCGGTTCCTGCTTTACCAGTAATAAAGAAACTTTCATTGCTGATTTCAATTCTATTAAAGAGGTCACAAATAATTGGATCATTCTCGTACCCATCAGGAAAATTTGTGATTTTACTATAGAGGTCAGGGAGCTCGATGTCTTCAAATAAATTTAACTGACCACCATGTATGCTTTCTTCGGATTCAATTCGTAATAGAAAAAAAACATCACCATTATTATCGTAAAAAGGATTAGAAATATTGAGTTCCTTACTATAGTGAGCAAGCGTTTTAAAAATATAATAACATTTCCTTATTAACTTTTCAAAATCAGCTGGAAAAATTTCAAGATGCTTTATGATTGCTTCTTTCCTGATTCTAATACCAATGAAATGTAAAAACTCAGTAATGCGTTCAATTGCATTTTCAGAACAAGTATTATCACATGAAACGTAAAAATGCGAGAAATCGTGGGGATAATCTGAAGGATAACTGTCTTCCTGTTTGCCGTAGAATAGTTGATGAGCGTAACTTGCATTGAAAGCACCAGACTCTTTTTCAACAAGAGGACACTTTTTAAAGTTATCGACCCATTTCTTTTCTATTGTCTTTATATTAGGCATCTCTATTCATTATGAATAAATGGCATTTTGTAATAAATTCAAATGCTTTTGAACATCAGAATAATTGTTTTTGGAGTTGAGAGGTCCATTTAATGCAAAGATTTCAATATCAAATTCTTTACATTTTTCCAGAATACGACTGGCGGGATAATTTCTGCAGAAAAGCAATGATTTTGCAGTAATGCCACCATATAATTCGCGAACAACTTTCATTTTATTTATATCAGTTGCATTTATAATCCCGGATTTACATTCAACAAAAATCAGATTATTCCCAGTGTTTATAAGAATATCAATTTCATTTTTCGGTGTTGCTTCATTTTTATAGCTGAACTCTACATTGAGCCATAATTCATGTATGTCCTGCCATTTACTAATTTCTTTTGCAGCCAGAATCTCGAACCAACCTCCGTTTAAAACAAGATATACTGCATTTTTGTTTGTGATGGACTGATTATAGGGCTTTTTGTCTTTTAAATCAATTACCATATTATTTGAACCTTTATTCCATTTGATAGAAGAGCCTTTTTGAGAGGTAATTGTAAAGTTCGCTGGAACATTTTGAGAATGTTGACTACGGAATGATTTTAAAAGATTTGTAAACTCAGAATTAGAATTTGACAAATATTCTATTTGAGATGCCAAGTGAAAATCGTTAGGAGAAAAATCGGTTATTGATAAGTGCTTAAAGTTACATTGGTCGGCCAGTTTGAAAAAGTCCTCTGTATTTATTTTACAATTGATATTTTCAGTTATTCCATTATCAATATTGAAAAGTTTATGATTCTGGTCAACATAGAAAATACTTTTGTTGCTTTCATGAAATGCTTTTTGTGCAGCTAATGCCATTATTTTAGTACCACCTGTTAAATTTAACTCCCAGGATTGAGAATTATCATTTTCGATTAATTTTTTACAAATGGTATATACTTCATTAAAATCGTATGCATTGACTTTAAGCGCTGTAAAATTATCGGATGGCACCTGCTTTTGCAGTTGACTTTTTGTTTCTTCTGATTGCTCAGTAAATAATGCAAAAATCTGATCCGGATTTTTTTGAATAACCCCAATATATAAAGGCAGTACCTGACCGCCGATTAAAATGACCTGATGTTTCATACTATTCTTATTTCTGGTTGATGCTTCAGCGGATCGTACACAATGTTTAGGAACTCTGAACCCGGTAATGGCTTTCTTAATTCTTTTATATATTCAGCGAAATCGACATAAACAATTCTACAACCGTAATCTTTGCCAAATATTGAAGCAGAAGCAACCATTGATTTTTTTCCACCGGTTATGTCAACCGTAATTTGTGAGTTTGGGTTTAAAACAAGTTGTTCCTTCATTGTCCTATATATTGACACAAAATTCTCATCATTTAAGTAGATTAGTTCGTAATTGGATTCAAGAAATTTTTCGAGATAACTATTGTCAACTTTTTGATTATTTGTTGTGAAAATAATGTGAGTCTCTGGTTTAATTGCTTTTGCTGTCAGAATAATTGGTTCCGGTGAAAAACCAAGAACTGAGAATAATGTACCTCCAGCTGGCAATATATTACTAAACTTATCACAGAAATTAATTATTACAACCTCAAAAAGCTTTTCAAAATAAAGTTCTTGAGCTTTTTCAAATTTTCCAGAATTAGCAAGGTCGAGCCATTCTTGGAGATATGGAATTTTATTATTCATTAGCTTTTACTGATTTTAAGTTCATGAAATTTAAGGATGTATTTTTCAATATCAAATCTTGGTTTCACTGCATCTAAAAGTGATATTATATTGCCCTTTAGCTCGCATTTATAGAAAGAGTTCCCAACAATTAGGTATTCTGATTCTTTATATAAACCGAAAAATATGATATTTTTTTCAAATTCTTCAAAATTGATGCTAAGATTAGGGCTGTAGGAAAGAATAATATTAGGAGGGATTAATGGGGTTTTTAATTCCTTTATCATTTCATAAGCAATATAAGTTTGAAATAGTAGATTACGTGTGGGATTATTTTCAAAAGCATAAAATGAAGTTTCAATTAATTTTTTATGAAAATCAAGAAAATCAATTCTTTGAGGCTCATTTAAAATACAACCGACTTCAAATCCATTATTTAAACCATGATTACCATCAATATTAGCAGTGAATATCATTCCGGTGTTTTCATTAATTATACCTTTTGAATGATTATACACATCGGCATATACTTTACAACCAATTTTGCTTAATTTGGCAACACCTTCTAAATGGTCATTTCTATAGTTCATTCCCCTACAAAAGACAAAAATAGAAACACCTCTTTCTATTGCATTTTTAATAGATAGAAAAAATTCATTAATTGAATTTAAACCTACAATGCTATACGTTGATAAATACAAAAAATTATTGGTTTGGTTTATTATTGCGATTATTTCTTGAAATAAATTACTCGAATAAGATTCACAAGTGTATCTAAGATTTGAATTATAATAATCAGGTAAAAATTTGCTGTCAATATTAACTTCAGATTGAACAACGAGCATTTTTCCTTTTTTTTGTGTACTTATAAACTGCTTATAAGTTGTACCTTGCATAAAAATAACATCAAATAATTTATCAAGTTCTTTACTGCTAGGTTCATCAATATATATTCCCGACTCAGTATTATAAGTTAAAGAAGGAGTCGTAAAATTTGCACTGGTAATAAAACCTTTGGTGCGATCTGAAATAATAAATTTGGCATGTGCTGTAAGGGATGCTCTGACGTGTATGCCATTGTCATAGAGCTTTTTAATGTATTTTAAATGAGTACGTGAAGGATATTCCTTTATCTCTTCTTCTGTAATATAATCAACTAAAGACAAGGTGTTCTCTAGCTTCTCTGAATCTAGTTGTGTTAGGATAAAAATAGCAACATTGGATTCCTTAGCTTTGGTCAAAATTGCATTGAAAATCTCTTTGTCAGTAATGATAAAACTGCATATTTTTAAAACAGTTGTTGCTTCACGAATTATTCTTAGCAATTCGTTTTTTAAGCAGTGGTTGTCTTCCTGAGTTAAGAATATATTTGAATAATCAGGAAAGGGCGAAAACTCTTTTCTTTGCGCATTCAAAACAAATACACCAGATTTTAATGTGTCAGTATTTTTTATAGTGATTTCCATTAATTACAAAGATATCATATGGTTTTCAATATCAAATTTTTCTAATATGTCGAGCTCGCCAGCTAATATTAAGTATTCCCTAGCTTTATCGTTATATTCAGGGTGGCTTCTCTGAAAACTAGTAAAAGAGAGGCATTTGTTTTCATGTACTAATTTTATAAATCCAATCAAATCCATAATGGCTGGATCGTCGGAGTGGTAATATAAATAAAACAAGAAAACATTCCTGTCTAAGTTGTTGCTATAAATTCGATAGTCTCGTTTTCTGATTAAATCGCTAATAAGTTTTTTACGATTTGGACTTTCTATCAAGGTGTTTTTGCGGATATTTATTTCAACAGTATCATCTTCATAAATGATACTTTTTTGATCCAGGTATTTTAAACCTAGGTTAGTTTCTAAAAAATTAATCAAATCCTCTCTGCTAAAATTAAAACATTTGTTGTGAGAGTCTTTGTATCTATCAATTTCAGGCCAGTTAGTTGTTAAGTATGGCGATGTTTTATCTGAACATTCTTTTTTCTGTAATGGCATTACTAATTTAAATTCCAAATTTTGAATGCGATCTTTCATGGTCGGCTCAAAAAATACCACATTTCTTCTAAGTGTTTTATAATATGAATTTTCTTCCCTCAATGAATAAATGGCATATCCATCAATTAGTTCTTTCATTAAACCATCGGTTGATTTGCTAATTGAAACGAGTAAATGAAAAGACATTTTAGTAAATGATACTTCATTAATAGTTTGTAAGCCGACTGGAATGCCAAACAGTATTCTTTTATCTTTATCAATAGCATAAATCAACTCAGAAATTTTATTTTTTTCCGGAGGCGTATGTACTATATCAGGCGCAAAAGGTCTTGCAATTTTAGTTTCCCCTTTTGAATTTGTATATAAATATCTTTGATTTTCACTAAAAAGTTTACTTCTATAATAGTTGTAAAAAACTTTAGGTAAAGGCTGTAAAGTAATGCCATCAATGTAAAAATCGTAGGATAGTTTATGTGCTCTTAAATGTGTTTTAGTTTCAAATACGAAAATGCCTTGCTCTGTTAAAATATATTCACTGCCTGTTTTAATAAGTAAACCATCTCTAACGAGTTTATCAAGTCTCAAATCAACCAAGGATTTTGACGTGCCCATAATGCTCCCAATTTGAAATGAATTGAAATCTGGTTTTATTTTTAAAAAATCAACAATAACATTATCCAGATTATCAAGTGGATCGGGTGTTGAATCTGTAATTTCAGAATGTATGCAATAGATTGGGTATTGAATACAAATAATACCTTTTAATTGTCTATTCATTTGTGACAATTCATCATAATATTTTTCTATGTCAATACTAAAAATGTTCATTTTATGTGAAAAGGCAGTTTATTTTTGCTCGTTATTATTAAATGATTTTTTCTTATTCACCTGATATGTTTTATTATGCGAAACTTTTATACTTTTATTTTTTTTTGAAAATTCAAAGACTTTAAAATCGAGTGTTTCGTGAATCTTTGCGATGCTTCCATCTTTTTTTACAAAATGACCTAATGGGGCAAACCCTTCAACATCATTTGCAAGTAATACCAAAGCACCCTTATTATGAATGGAAATAATAGTGCCTTTGTGGATAGAATTTATAGCAAATAAGGTTTCAAATACATCCCATGGATTTTCTTCCAGCTGCTTATGGCCCAAACTCAAACGGCGGTTTTCTGTGTCGACTTCGAGAACTATTACTTCTATTTTTTCACCGATCCTTGTGAATTCAGCAGGATGTTTAATTTTCTTAGACCATGACAGGTCAGAGATGTGAATCAAACCATCAACGCCTTCTTCCAGCTCAACAAAGATCCCAAAGTTGGTAAAGTTGCGGACATTAACTTCGTGCCTTGAATTGACCGGATATCTTGAACTGATGTTTATCCATGGATCAGGAATGAGTTGTTTTATGCCAAGTGACATTCTTCTTTCATTGCGATCAAGGATAAGGATAACAGCTTGTATTTCATCATTGACTTTCAGAAAATCATGCGCAGTTCGCAGATGCTGTGACCATGACATTTCGGAAACGTGTATCAAACCTTCCACACCTTTTTCGATTTCAATAAATGCACCATAATCGGAAATAATTACTACTTTTCCGGTAACGGTATCACCAACTTTCAAATTAGGATCAAGTGAATCCCATGGATGAGGTAAAAGCTGTTTTAACCCCAGTTCAATTCTTTTTTTACTATCATCAAAATTCAATACTATTACTTTGATTTTCTGATATAGCTGAAGTATTTCATTTGGATGATTTACACGACCCCAAGATAAATTTGTAATATGAATAAGACCATCAAAACCTCCAAGGTCAATGAATGCACCATAATTAGTAATATTTTTAACAGTGCCTTCAAGGACCTGACCTTTTTCTAATTTTGAAAAAATATTTTTTTTCTCCCCTTCTCGCTTATCTATTATTGTATCATAAATATCAGCAATATTGATAAAATTGCCAATTTCATCATTTTTGCTAAGTGTAACCAGCTTTCTAAACAATTCTGTATAGTTAAATATGCCGTCAAAATGAGATCTATAATCAGTAAGAGTTTTTGAATTGCCTATAAGAATGAGCTTCTTTTTAGCACGGCTGAAAGCAACATTTAAACGGCGGGCATCATCAAGAAACCCTACTTTAGTATATTTTCTTTTACCATTTTCATAAGGAGCATTTAAGTGGTCAGCGGAGCGTGTAAAACTGAAAATAATAATATCAAATTCTTTACCCTGGAATGAATCGAGGGTAGAAACCTCAATATTTTTAATACTACAAAATTGAGATTTATTGATATAGTTTTTAATGTTTGCGACCTGTGACTTGTAGGGTGCTATAATTGCAATCTGTAAAGGATTAACATTATTTTCAAACAGTTTTGGTAATATTATTTCAGAAATTATTTCAGCTTCCGAATTGTTCTTTGCAGAAAAACCATCGTTTTGTTCAAATGGGTGTTTTGAATTTGAAGTGTCAAAAAACACGACTTCTTTATTAAAGGGAGCCGGCATATTAAGTCTGTTAAGATGCGTGTGTCTACCCATTTTAACCAAACCATCATAAAATGAATCCGATACGAACTTTCCAATATTTGGATGCATTCGATGCTGATAATTCAAAATATCCATATTATCCTTAGGAAATTGACCAGCATTAATTCTGTTTACAATAAATTCAAAGAAGGATGATTTGAGTGCGTGAATAATTTCATCTTCCAGAAAATCTGAACCATACAGGGAATTTGGGAAACTATCAGGATCTGATTTGTCAATTAAAGAGCTATCCATATAAGGAGGCAATTGTTTCTGATCGCCCACTAGAATTACTTTAGCACCAAGTTCAACAGCAACCAATGTTTCAGCTATATTTGCCTTACCAGATTCATCAATAATAACAGTATCAAACTTGAAATTCTTTTCATTAAAAATATCGCTTGATTTAATCCCAATACAAGTTGCAAAAACTACATCTGTTGAATTATAAATAAGCGGTTTTAATAAAATCTCGTATTCGTTATTCGATTCATCAATCCACTTTTTTAGTTGTTCAATGGTTTCCTTCAATTCAGTCAATGATAATTCAGACAGACCATCCAGTAAGATAAAATGTCGTTGTTTATAGACATCTTTTAAAACATCATAATCACTAAGCAATTCGTTTATAAACTTATTAAGCGTTTTTTTCATCTCGTCTTTGAGAAGACCTGCTTTTTTTATCTTTAAATATTCTTCGGCTATTAATAATTGGTTAAGTATAAACTTTTTAAAACCTACTTTATAGTCATCAACAAGGTTGTCAATAGTATATTTCAGCAATTGTATATTAATACGATCAGGGTTTCCTACTCTTAAAAGATTTAAATTGTGGAATCTGGAAAGTTTTTCGAGAACATTATCAACGGCAACGTGATTTTGACCAGAAACCAATATTTTTTCACCTTTTTCAACCAATTGCTGAATAATTTCAGCAATAACAGTAGTTTTCCCTGTACCGGGAGGACCTTGTATTAAATAAATATTTTGATTGCCAAGAGCTTTTTTAACAGCCTTTATTTGATTGTTATTTGAGTCTTCTTTTTCAGAATTCGCTAAATCAATATTTTTAAATTTTACTTGTTTCAGAACTGGTGTTTTTACCCTGTCAGGTTTAACAAGTAATGTTTCAATATGGTCAATCTTGATTTTTTTTTCTAAGAAATCCTGAATAATTTCGCGTTGTATTTGAAATTGCTTTATTGAAATCCTTTTATCCAAATAAAATCCTTTATCTAACAAATCCAGCCTTATTGGCTTGTTAAAGGTTATTAAGTAATCATCATTGTTATATGAAAGAACTCCATCAGATAATTTAAAAAGGTTGTCATCCTCCTTTAACCTTACATTAACGACTGTTGCTTCATCTATTTCGAGACTATCGCCAATGTTATTAGGTATTTTAATTGCTACCCCCTGAGTTATTGAATCAATACGCACAAATTTTTCAACAAAAACATTGTCTTCCTTTTGCTCTTCTACCAAACTCATTTGGTATTCAAGAAATTTGTCATTTATTGATAGCGTACGCCCTTCTTGTTTTAAAATTTCGCCTGCTTCGGTTTTTAAATGATAAACGATCTCAAAACACCTGGTTTTTAGAATTGCATAATCGAGAAAAACTTGTTGAGAGTTGTCAAAAGGCACAGTATCATAAGGAGAAATGATTTTTAACTTATTATTAAAAAGAAAGGACCCGTACTTTGCATTCCGCTTTTTTGCTTCACTGGAAGTATAATGAATGTGTCCAAAGGAAAAGTTTTTTATAATGAATTTAATCTCTTTTTTATCCTTAGTTAATGCAACATCACCAAATATGTTTACATCCTCATTAAACATTGAAAAATCTGTTTTTTGACTTTCGGCCCGTACATTAATTTTAAACCAATAGGATTGATTAGACAGAAAATCCAAAAGTTTGTTTTCATTTTCGCTTGAATACACTGCACCATCAAGGAAATATGGAATGGCATTTTGTTTTAAAGTTGACTCATAACATCCGCTACCTAATTCAAATTGAATGTATAAGGTATTGTTTGTTTTAAACTCCTTTGAAAATACTTTATCGTCCGTTTCAAACCCTTGCTTAATTATGGCTAACTGATCATCGGTTGCATATATTCCTAGTATTGATTTTTTAAAAGAATTAAAAGACAACAACTCATCTTCAATGAAGTTTATTTCAGGAAATGACGTTTCTATGTCTGTATCCTCTTGGGAAACATCTAAAGATGCGGGAACAAATGAAAACAGTTCACTATGCTCTAGCTTTGAATTAACCTTTACTCTATATTTTGTCGAGGTATCGGTTATAAAACTATTGTTTAAAATACCATAAAGATTATTCTTTGTTTTTAATAAAGTTGTGTTGCTGAATTTTTCAACAACCACTGCATCAAATTCATCACCTCTTTCAATTCTTTCCCAAGCCAAAGAATCACTTAATTGTTTTTTTAGATGCTTACTGCTTAGTATTACTTGCTTATTTGGAAAGTCAATTTCCAGAACAACACATTCAATACGGTCACCCACTTTATATTTTTTTAACTCTGTTTCCCCTTGGGGAAGACACCATGATAAATTAAGTAAAGATAAACGACCAATAAAACCATTATCAAAGATGGTAACGATTTGAGAAGGTTTAATTATTTTGGCAATAGTGGTTTCAACAACAGTACCCGGTAAGTATTTTTTCAAAAACAAATCTTCAAAAAAATTAGTGGCTTTAACCGGATCGCTAAATTTTATTGACGAAGAAGATTTTTTAAAATGTTTTTTAATGATATCATATAAGTCACTTGTAATTTTAGCATTTGGATTATTGGCAACTTTGATCCCTTTTTTCGTAAGAACTTCAACGATGGAACTGACGGAAATATTGAATTCACTGGCGATTTTACTTAGACGGACATACTCTTTTTGTTCACTTTCAGGGCGGTCGATGAACACAACGTTTACCGCTTTATTATCGGCAGAATCGGAGCCGGCAATCTGAGATTCTATAACAGTAAATTCAATGATGTCTCCTGGTTGTAAAGCATCTATTCCAATAGCATTAAACGGTATTAGAGAACCATCGGCTTTCATAATTAAGCCAACATGACCAGAAATGTATTTTATGATGCCCTGTTCTCTCATTAACTTTTCTCTGTTTTTTTTAATATTCCTTATTCCATACCGGCAAACAGCCATAGGTTTCAAAAAAGCGTTGCAATAACAGGCCTTCTACCATGCCTGGCAAATCCTGATTATTTTTGTCGAATGTTACGAACCAGTATATGTCGAGAGTATTAATTTTTTCTTTTTTGCATTTTTGCACGAAATATTCCTGACGTTTCATGCCTTCCTGTTTGTTGTTAATTCTGCCTTGCAAGCCCTGATCTTTGAATTTTCCGTTTTGCTGCATGGTGCCTGATTTGCCTATGTAAACCAAATCATTTTTACCGTGGGCAAGACGCAAGATGTAATAAACACCCGGTAAATCGGGAACCTCATGGCTTTGATCTTTCAGGTTTTGACCCGGCTCAAAAAAGAAATGTCCTGTTTTTTTATATTTTTTGAGTTCTGTGAACATAATCCGGTTTGTTTAATATTTGAGATTTTTATTTTTCAAGCTTTGACCAATTATCTTTAAATTTTAAAGCATTTAGTTTTGAAATAGTAACTATGCCCCTTACTCCGTATGTGTCTATACAATGAATTACTTCACTTGAATCGCAAATAAAATAATCAGGTAATGCCATGGTATCTCCATTTAAAATAACAAAAACATAAAAGCAATTTTCCTTCACCTTATCTTTTGTTATTGGCCAACCATTGTGTTTCCGTTTGTATAGAGATTTAACTTGAATTGCTATTCGTTTATCGCCTTTCTCTGCATAAAGATCAACTGCCTTTGCATTACCGATGGTCATGCCCACTGACCAGCCACGCCTGTATAGCTCTGCAGCTACAAAATATTCTCCGGAGAGACCTGTGTTATTTCTTGGTATTTCTGCCATTATCTTGACTCCTAAATAAAAATTAAATCTTATAGAATATTATTATTTTAATACTTCCCATATTCCAATTTTCATTGTTTGAGGAATATTATTTCCAGAAGAATCATCTGACAAGTATAATAACCTTGTTTTTATTGATGCTGGCATAATAATATCACTATTAGTAGCGGCTTTATATGAATCATTATATTCAGTTACAAATGAATCATAAACGGTCTTATATAACGGTTCCTGTTTGGATAAATCTATAGTCCGATCTTTAGCTTTTTCGTCAAAACTAAACCATTCACTATAAAAGTCGATGGTTAAAGAAATAGGTTTACCAGCTTGGATTTGGGTGATTGGGAACGTTGGTTTTAGATTTAAATTTTTAAAAGATGTTTTAAAATCAGTTTCATTACCACAAATTAAAAAATATCCTCTTTTTTTAGTATCTGAAAATAAATACATTCGCATCAAGTCATAAAAAATCCTTTTCCTCTCACCTGCATCACGAGTTGAATCTTCCAATACGTACTTAAATTCAATAGCATTTTCAATAATATTTTCTTTATCATAATAATACAGATCTATTTTCCTGTTTTTTAGAAGAGGGTGTTCAAATTCAACCCTTATATTTTCTCTAAAAAACCTTTCTAAGTGATCAGTAACCGGAAATTTTAATGAGCTTTCATTAAAAATATATTCCCTGCCAACAGAAGATATATAATTTAACCACCAGATTACTGATGATCCCAAATGAGAGTGCTTAAATTGTGTCATATATTTTCTGATTTATATAAGGTTCATAGCGTAAATTATTAATATCAAAAATTATCAAACGGACCCATGGATTGTCCTTGAAGATTTCGATAAATTGATTATGCAGCCTCCGATTGGTATATGCTGTAACTGCAGAGTTCATATAAGCAATTGGTGTTTCTGAATGAAGCCCCCCTCTTAAAATACTTAATTGACCTGAATTTGGAGATAATGTATTGCTTAATACGTATTCACATACCTGCACATCCCCATAAGATGGAATAATATTAGAATTGTAATTTAATTCATTAATACCCCTCACAATTACACGCATCCAGGGATTATCAGTATTAATATCAATAAATTCATTATACAACTCATGGTCAACATAGTTGGAAACGATGTTATCCAAGATCGTTTTAGGATTTGTTACGCAACTATCACAAGTGATAATTGCAAGTTTATCAATATGGCCATCGGGATGACGTAATTGAAATTGACTGATACTTACATTACACATGATTTTTATTTTTTTTGTTAGTAATCTTATTTTTTGATTTAATTATCCTCTCCACCAATTTCTCCGCTGGTTCATCTTTGGGATTTTGTTTTACCAGAGACCCCTCAAAAGCCTTCTTTAATACTGAATGAGGTAGCTGTTCAACAGAAGCTAAAACTTTTATATATTTTTCTTCTATGGCATCTGCAAAAGCAAATAATTTTTTAACTTGCTGAACTATTTCTTTTTGTTCCTCAAGAGGTGGGACAGGAAAAGGTATTTCATAGATAGTTTGAAGATTAATATTTTTTTGAGCAGTAGCAGGAGCAAAATGCTCGATATCTTGTTTTATAGTTTTCAAAAAGTACATTGCAAACTCGCTACAATAGTAATTTTTAAAAGGAATATAACCTACAATACTATCAGGGAAACAGGCATCAAAATCAAGAATAGCAGTCTCAGCTATATTGGCAGCAATAGTAATACACAGTGTCTTTTTGCTAAATAATTTACTTTGTCTAAGGCCAAGTTCATTGTAGGTTTGTTTAAAGCTTGTCACATATCCATTAGCATTTGCAACATCTCCGGTTTGAATAAATGGATAATCACCTCCAAACATTTTTTTATCATTTCTTGGGCGATGTTTTGATCTCCCCCTAACTACAAATCCGAAGTTGTGCAAAAATGAGAAACACCATGAAGAAGGCACATCAAATGAATTTTCAACTTTTGTAAATTCAATTTTGTCTTTTATTCTTACATTTTTTTTCTTAAGGAATTCTAAACGCTCACTTATAATTCGTTTAGTAAAATCTACCCCAACTTCTTTAATTTTATTATTTTTTCTCCAATCTTCAGTTAATTTCCCACTCACTGCATAGGAAAGCACCTGCTGGCGAAATTGTTTCAAAATTTCAGGAATGTTATTAATACGTGAGTTTAAGGAATCAATATGCTTGAAAATTGTTTTGAGTTTTTGGGATATTCTATCTTGTTCTTGCCTGGGGGCAAGAGGAATTTCAATTTCATTAAAATGATTCGCTTTGATGTTGTTGATATTAATACCAGAAGCTAAGTTTCTAATTTGATTACGATATTCTAAACTTTGAAAAAAATAATTGAAGTATGTTTTATTAATTTCATCACATGGTCTCAGTAAAACCTGAAATGCGCCAAAACTAATGTCTGTTGTTACTTCTGAAGCTGAATATGCTGCTGCTTTTCCAATTACATTTGAACTTCCAGTGGATGCAACAATAACAACATCCCCATATCTAAGAAATTGCTCATCTGATACCAATTTCTTCGAAATATAAATATTATCAGACGCATCAATAATCTTTCCTGCTTGAATGTTTCCGCCTCTTAGAATTAAACAATTTGAATTTGTTTTTGATTTTTCTTCTTGGCTCTTCTTATAACTAACACCACGGAGAAGAATTGCAACATCTAAAACCTTTATAAATTCCCAGCTATTTGGAATAGTATTACTCATATTTAAGCGCTTTTTCAATATTAATTAAATCATGACTAATTAAACTTAATTCCTTAATTGCTTTTTGAATTAATTTTTCAGGTGACTCTAAATCATTTGAATTTACGATAGATGTGTCTTCAATTAAGCCCAAATCTAGATTGTCGCCTTTCTTTTTAATATCCTCACGGGAAAAAACAGACCAGCGATCATCTTTAATTTTATGACGATCTTTTGCTATGTATGCTTTCACAAAATCGGTGAAATCGGAAACGTCTAACTGGTTCCGTTTTCCGAAACTTTCCATGTTGGTGCGGAGATCGTAGTACCAAACTTCTTTCGTATTGTTTGTATCTTTTTCGCCACGGGTAAAGAACAGCACATTGGTTTTAACACCCTGGGCATAGAATATACCTATAGGCAATCGCAGGATGGTGTGCAGGTTGCATTTGTTCATTAAGTCGGTACGCACTTTTTGACCATCGCCGTCCTGAAACAAAACATTGTCGGGTAACACTACTGCTGCACGGGCTTTGCCATTTGGTTTTAAAGAACGATAGATGTGCTGCAAAAAATTTAATTGCTTGTTGCTGGTTTTAAAAGTAAGGTCAGACCGGGTTGGGCGTTCTCCGCCTTTTTTTGTACCGAAGGGTGGATTTGTAAGTACCAGATCGTAACCTTTCAGTTTTTCACCCGCCTGCGATAATGTATCGGCAAAATATATAGGACCATCAATTTCATGAAGCATGGCATTCATCAATGCAAGACGATGAGTCTCCTGCACTAATTCGCTACCAGACAAAGCCTTGGTGCGCTGAAAATTTGCATCAACACCGTCGGCATAATAATCATCGTATTTTGCCCGAAGGTATTTATCAACCAAAACCATGAAACCAAATGTACCACAGGCAGGGTCGTTGCAAAGTTCCCCGGGCTTTGGCTCCATAAGGTTTACCATCACTTCAATCAGTGGGCGGGGTGTAAAATACTGGCCAGCACCTGATTTTTTTTCATTTGCATTTTTCTCCAACAAGCCTTCATATAGGTTACCCAATCCTTCTTCCTTAGCCGAATACCAATCGAGAGCATTAATATTTTTGATAATCTTTTCAAGATTTTTTGGCTCATCAATGTTTGTCTGGGCATTGGTGTAAATCTGTTTCACCTTGCCAGAGCCGGTTGTGCCAAGATCAAGCAAAAGCTGGCGGTAGAATTTTTTCAGTTCGACTCCTTCTTTTTTCACCAGTTTATCCCACCGGTATTTTTCTGGAATCTTGTCTTCGGTGCCCGTTTCTTTTGCCATTTTAAGGAAAAGAATATAGGTTAGCTCCGTAACATATTGATGATAGGTAATACCATCGTCACGAAGTGTATTACAAAGGTTCCATAGTTTGTCAACAATCTCTTTTGTATTCATATCAACTAAATTTATTTATGCTGTTTGCTGGTACAAGTTCTGATTTATCATTTCAAGAACTGTGTCCAATTCGTTATTAAAAATTTTATTAATTCTGTCGAAGCCACCATCGGCTTTGAATGGCTGCATATTGAAATCCTCGCGGGTGAGCACATTTTCTTTCAATAATTGTTTTTCGAAACGATCTAACCATTTAAATTGTACAACTGACCATTTGCGCTGACCACGGATTTTCTGAAAAGCTTTTTTAATACGTTCTTCATGGCTAATAAGCACATTCCCAAGTGCCATGGTGCGTACAAATGAAATTATATCGGCAGCGATGTCTTCGTTTTTTGCCTCTTTCCATGCCGTATTAAGGGCTGTAGTATTGAATCCGGCATTGTCAAGTGCCATTTTTAGCTCTTTTAATGTTTGTCGTGTAAGTTCCTTTGGCTTTTTGCAAACAATAGAAAGTGCAGGTACTTTATTAACATTATCAGTAATGAACTTTTTGAAACTTTCAATATAGTCTTCCGGCTTTTTTGCTTTTCCATAACCACGTGCCACTTCCTGTACATTATCCTCATGCTCTGATATAAATTGTATTTCGGGTTCCTGAACCATTTTATCGAGAAAGCGGAAAAGGTCCATGTGATTTGTGATTATTTCCTTTGCCTTGTTTGCTGAAGATTTGCGTAAGCTTTTTATAAACTGCTCCGGAGATTTACCTCCCGAGAGCTTTTTAAATGATTCGAGATTTTTATCTTTAATCCTGTTCTTACGACGGTTCAATTTTGCAATAATTTCTTCCACGACCTGCTTTACAATTTCTTTTTTCTTTATAGAAGAAGCCTCATTTACTAAGTCTTCAAGAGTAGTTTTTACAGAAGTTACAACGGGTTTCATAGTAGTAAATTCCTCCAGTGTGCTATAGAGATCAACGGCATCGAATATTTTAAAAACCTCTTTGCCTATATGATCGGCCTTGCGTGTGGCGCGTCCAAGCATTTGTTCATACAAAATGCGGGACTTGACTTTTCTAATAAAAACGAGGTTGCATATTTCAGGAATATCAACACCTGTAGTAAGTAAATCAACTGTTACAACAACGTTCGGGTTTCTTTCATTCCTAAACATATCAACCCTTTCCTGTGGAGATGGTTTCTGTACAGATCCGGTAATTTTTGTGATAGCATCGTCCTCGAGGACTATTCCGGCATTTTCAAATTCTTCTTTCAGGATTTTCACAACCAAATCTGCATGTTCGTCTGAAGCTGCATAAATCAGCGTTTTTTGCAGCGATGAGGGATCAATATGGTTGACGAGTTCCCCAAGAATCGCTTTATTAAAAGGTTCGGTTATAACCTTTTTGTTGAATTCCTCCACTTCGAATTCAAGTTCGTCTTTCAGCGCATCGAGTACTTCAACGGACTGCGTTTTCCGGACATATACTTTAGGCTTTTCGCCTTTAACCCATCTAATGCCTTTCTGATTACGTTCTGTTTTAATTGTATAAGGTGGTTCGTGGTCGACCAGGTAATCATCAAGTACCGCATCCCGGTATGTATAACGATACACCGGATTCCCAAAAATATCAGTTGTGTGAAGCGCTGGAGTGGCCGTCAAACCAATTCTGAAAGCATCAAAGTAGTCGAGAACCATTTTGTATTTTCCCATGAAATCAGATTGATCTTTATAATCAATCATAGCTTCATCAATTTCACGATCGAGAATGTATCCTCGGTGTGCTTCATCCACAATAATGCAATCGTATGAACCTATGGAAGGTGTTTCATCATCGCTGTTAAATATACGTTGCACCATGCCCTGAACAGTTGCAAAATGAATTTTTGTCTCAACATCGGGCTTTCTGTCTTCTAAATCTTTAAGGTCATAAATATCTGAGAATGCTTGCAAATCTTCAATAATAACATCTTTAAACCGGTCAGAAGCCTGACGGCCTAAGATATTTCTATCAACTAAAAAGAGGATTCTTTTAAAGCGGTGTGTTTTTATTAAGCGATAGCATAACCCCACGATAGTTCTTGTTTTACCTGTGCCTGTAGCCATAGCAATCAGCGACCTGTTTTCAAATTTGTCTGCATTTGCAATTGCATTTTCGACAGCTTCAATAGCTTCAATCTGATAATACCTGAGAGCCAATCCATTCGGATCAGTCAAGTAATCGAATGGTTCTTCTTTTAAATCGCTGTTGGCTTTATCTGTATCTTTTTCAAATAATAACTTTAAATCATCAGGAGAAAACCAATTGCGAAGTACCTTAGGATGATTTGTGGTTTTACGGCCATCGAGAAACCACATACCTGATTTAATTTCAAGTTGCGGATGATAAGGTCTGCCATTTGCTGAAAACATAAAGGGAACATTATAATCACCCCATTTTCCGAGCAGGATAGCAGTGTGCATGTCCTCTGCATTTTTAGAGTATATCTGAGCCTGCGAAACATCTGATATTACATCTTTGGCTTTCTTTTTTGCTTCAATAATTCCAATAAATTCTAGGCCAAAAAACAATGCATAATCGGCCCAAAGTTTACCAACAGGCCATTCCGCAATAGCCATGTTTTTGCCCTTTTCCGGAAGGGTTTTGTTTTTCTTGAAATTTAAAACCTGAGTATCTACTACCCACCCAGCATCCCTAAGCTGGCGATCGATAATAATACGTGTTTCGCTTTCGTCAAGTTCAATTTTAGATGCAAGCAAAACAGCTTTTTCCTTTAACTTTTTGGATTCAGCATCACTGAGTTGTTTCTTTGTAGTTTCGTGTTTTGATTGCAACTCAGCAAATTCTCTTTCGAGTTTTTTAAAGTCTTCTGAAAGCAAATGCAAAGCATGACGCGCATCGTGGTTTACCGGAGTATTGAATGATAATTTTTCTAAATCAATTTTTACTTTGCCATATACACCCTGAACCCATTTAGCAACTTTGAAAGTACAGGACAAAATTGTTATGGCTTCGTCAGTTGTGCCAGTATTATTGTGAACTGCAATGTTCCCTTTGTCTTTAATGGTATAAAGAAGGTTTGTGACAGTAGGGGGTAAAATGTCTTTATATTTCAGGATTTTTAAGCGATTGCTAAAATCATTTTTTTCAGGATAAACCAGCGTGTGATATTCAAAGAGAAGTTCAGTAAGTTTTTCGCCAAATAAACGAGATCTAGTGAGGGAAACTGCAGGATCGGAAAAGCAGTAAAATTCGGCAGAAGTGCCAATATTTGCTAACAAAGAAAAATCAATTTCTAGAAACTTGAAATTGCTGGTGAAACTATTTTCAGATCTGCTTGTCATAGCTTTTATAATTTTTCAGATTGCATTGCACATTTTTGATATAAATGCATTGTTTTATCATTTGAGTTGGTAACAATCTTTATAACTCTTATTTTATCTCCAACTTGATAATTCATTTCTTTAATATGCTTATATGTTATAAGAATCTCACCACAATGGTAGTTTTTTAATTCATCCTGCTCGATAAAACCAATCAATATTTCAGCCTCAGTTCCAGCATTTACTTTCTTAATCCTGGATCGATTGGATTCGATATCTTCATTTTTGTCAATAAATGCTTTGAACCAAAGAAGGACGTCAAAGAGCTGGTAAGTACAACTAAGTAAAAGGTACGAAGAATTGACTTCAGTAACGAACGAATCAATTTCCGATCTATGGGACCCGGGCTGACATACAGCCAAGATGTTTCTGACATTATCAGAAACGACTTTGGGAAAAACAGGAAGATCTAATTGATATCCCTTTTCAGCACTACCTGACAGAAACTTGCTTGACTCATTTAATGCTATTGATGGTTTTACAAATACATCAGGTAACAATCCATACTTGTTACAAGCTATGAATAAATCATCCATAATTTTGCGGAGTGGATTGAAAAAGAGTCTGGAATCAGCAGGTGCATGCTCTATATTGTCATTTTTAAGAATAGTAAGGAGATCACTAGTCGCTTGCGGTCCTATATATTTCTTCGTGCAAACAGCGAACACATTGGCATATTTATGTTTTAGTCTGGTATCTTCAATTTTACCAGCAGATTTAATTATTTCTCCACATAATTCATCAAAATCCTCATCGCTGTTCTTATCGTAGACTTTGCCGTTGCCAAAATCCTTATCTGCCAAAATCTTTACTAAATCATTCCTTTCCTTAATAAAACTGGGTTGCCCCGAAAATATGAACCATGGAATTATTTTCCCTTTTTCCTTCATCGTCTTTAGGCAAAAAGCAACCCTGCCAAATGCAGAATTATCTACCGCGTCACCAGTATGGCTCCGACTATTGAAAAACAATCCATCTACGATGACTGCATCATACTCGGGGTTATGCTCCAATTCATATAATCCATCATCTGCATTTTTGTACCCTTTAAGAACAATGCCAAAGTTCAAAGCATCATCTTTTAATGTTTCCAGAGACTCATGCTCATCATCAAACCACAGAACAAGATATTTATTCATCGATTTTATCAATTTCAATTGGAAAGTATAGTTCAAAAGTTGAAACCAAGTCGCCCCCTACACCTTCAATGTCAGTTTCATCAGTGAAGTCAAACTTACCGCCATGTTTCTTCATTATTTCGTTAATATACCATAAGCCTGTTCCATCACCAGCATTGGCACCTGTCTTGCTTCCCTTTTTTATAGCCTTTTCCCAACTATAATTCGATGGCCACGGGATGCCAGTATTCGAAAAATCTATTTGAACCTGCATGCCTTCAAAATCATAATAAAGATCAATATGAAGCTTATTCTTGATTGAGTAATTGTTATTGAAAGCATGCTTCTCAGCATTTTCAACAAGGTTATTGAAAACCTTCCTTATAACATCAGTATCTCCATTAATGTATACATTTGAAATACCTTCCATCTGGAGATCCTCTTCCCAAGTTTGAAAAATCAATTCAAATGATTTATCATCGTTCTCATTCAGTTCATTACAATATTCTTTTACAAACCGAATAATATCAATTTTAGATATTTCCAATTTTGCAAGTTCACTTTCCTTACCAGCTTTGCTGGTAGCCTGGTAAATACTAGCTAAATCACGCTCGATAATTTCTAAATGCTCTTTCAATGTAAGTTTATCGGTCTCACGTGACTTTAATTCATAAATATTGGAAACGTTAGGAGATAATTGTTTTTCAAAAATCTCATGCACACGCTTAAATGAACTTCTTACATTTCGAAGTTTGCCACTGATTTGATGACGAAGAAAACTATTTTGATCTGCAATATCAATTTCGTAATTCTCCCTGATGGTGTTCAACTTGTTTTGCTCTTGAGTTATATAAGCCTTCCGATTTTCAATGATGCTTTCATTCTGCTTTGATATAGTAGGAAGATAAATTCGAATGGATAAAAGATCTTTTCGAGTAATAAATGGTATAACTAAAGAATTTCTAAGAGATTTGACTTGCTCCAATGTCCAATTTGAATAAAGTTCATTGATGAGATAATCCATGAGCATCTTTTCTTCATCAATTACTAATGACAATATATCTTGACTAACATAAACTCCTTTCCCTTGGGGATCAACAAATGTCGGCTTCAAATCATTGCCTTTTAAAGCTAAGAGTAAGACAGGCTTTTCAATTCTCTGAGAATTTATTGGCACTTCAATTGTTTCAAGAGAAGACACATCGAGTTTATAGTTAAAACGTTCCTTTCTCAAGTTGCTTATTCGAATATAACAACCTACAATTGGCTGTTTATTTTTGCCATTTTGATATATACTTGCAACCTCAGAAAGTTTTACAATGATGGAGTCAGAAGAGACCTGGAGGAACAAATCATGCCTGGGGAAGTATCGAACAGGATTAAAAGTAAAATCATTTTCAATAATTGTTTCATTGGAAACAGTTATCGCGCTTTCAGCAGAAAATATCCCGGCAATCATTGAATTAAGATTATGAAGATTGACCCGGCTTTCTTTTTTAGAAATCTTGTCAATACAAGGAGCTGCGTCATAGAATTTCACGACTCCTTTATCCTTCTTGTCATTATTTACAACAATTATTGTGAAAGGGATCATAGTATTTGATAATAAACCTCCTGGAAATGTTATTACCATCTCAAGCATATCTCTGTTAATCAATTCCCTTCTAATGCCAACATTATTTGCGGAGAATAAAATTCCCTGAGGAAGCAGTGCAATAATTTTTCCAGATTTAGTAAGGGAATTAAGTGAAACATAAAGAAAATCTGCTTCGACATTTTTATAAGGGCGATCTTCTGTTCCCCAATTCTTTTTAAGGCCAAATGGAGGATTGGAAATAATCAAATCGAACTTTTCAACTTGAGGAGGCCATTTATTAATCGTGTCTTCATTTTCAAATGAAATACAATACACCTTATTATAGGCAATTAACCGAAGCGTACCAATTGCCCAAGCATCCCTGTTTAATTCCTGACCAAAGTATGACTTATATGAGGGTAAAAAAACTCCGAATGAAGCAAATCCAGCAAAAGGATTGTACACTTTGGCATTTTCGTTTACCTGAGCCAAACCACAAATGAATTCTGATAATTCTACAGGCTGTATAAATTCTCCTGTCAATCTTGATTGAGAACCAGTAATTCGATAAAGTAGATAATCAAATAACTCGGGTAAATGATCCTTTAATAAATCCTTATTATCATTGAGTGCTTGAATAATACGGGTAAGGGTAAAACAATCAAGTCTATTAATAACATTACCAAAAACATTCAGGTAAATATTTTTAATTTCGATCTCATTCTCTCCAGTGAACTCCAAAATACATTTTGTAAGCTGTTTTTTAATTTCCTCACCACTGACATCTTTCATTGAATCAAGAACATCACGTTTTTGAAGTATCATCATGAAGAGAACCAGCATATAATCCATTGGACCATAAGAAATAGGAAACCGCAATGAATTACATAGGTCCCAAAAAACTGATTTAAGTTTTGTTACTTCATTCATATTTGCATTGACATCCTTAGCCATATTAACAAAAAATTGGTTTGACATTGCAAAGATGAATAGTATGTGTGCGGTACATCTGCATAGGTTATAAATAATTTTGAATTAATGATTTTGCTTTATTCTGTAACACCTCTGCCAGACTTGCTGGTTCAAGGATTGTAATACCATCTGCATGAGAAAATAAAAGTGAAATCAGCTCAAAATTGATAATGAGTTTCAATTCTATTATAACATAATCAGCAGTAGTTTCTTTTTTCTTTTGTGACATGTGCAATGGTTTGGACTCAATATATGGCCAAAGCTCCTTATTGACTTTAATTCTTATTTTCTGAGGACTTGAATTAGCAGGAAGAGTAACACCGATTATTTCATCAAAATATTCATTAAAGTCAATATCAGTATTCTCCCTGAACATTGCTTTTGCTTCTTCAATATTGATTATTCTGTCTATTGCAAGATTTGAAATTGCATTGATAGCAGGATTGAACCCGAATAAGAACCAACGATTATTGTATTGTTTTAAAAAATAGGGACTGATGGTAAAAGTGACAGCATTTCGCTGTTTAAACCCCTTGTATTCTATCGAAAGGACTTTCTTGTAAATTATCGCATTAAATAAAGGACCAAAGAAATTAAGGCCATTTAAATCAAGATTTTGTTCAAAATCAATCACCTTTATATCATGACCTTTTAATTTAAAAGCCGATTCCAGGCGAATTACCATTTCATCGACCCATTCAAATTGAGGCATTCCTTTGAAGCGTGAAAGTAAAAGGAGTGTTTCTTTTAACTGGCCAGCTTCTGATTCATTTAAAGGTTGACTATTTATGGAAAATTTCAAATCAGAATAACGGTAATACACTCTTTTCCCATCTTTATGCCTTTCCAAGGGGATTGAATAACCCCGCTCACTTTCCATGAAGTTAATATCATCAAAAATCTGCCTGCGCTTAATTCCATCGCCTTTGAAATAATAGTCAGATAAGGCATCATTACACGCATCTATCAAATCTTCGATGAAGTATTTGCGCCCTGGGTTGCGAAAGCAACGGTCAAGAGCCTGATAACGAATGGTGGCGTGTTTATTGGTAGCCATGGTGATTAATGTTATTTATTTGTATGATTTAGAGCATGATACCAATAGAAAAAAGCTTCAGGCAAGGATTTTTTCAATTTGTTAAGTTTAGTTTCGAAGGGTTGCTGAATAATCCAGTCGTGCATGGGCATTGCATCATCGAATTTTTCAAAAGAATTGCCACCAAAAGCGATACACCTTGAAATATAAGCAGCTTTGGATGCAGCAATAATTGCTTTTTCGAGGATGAAGTTTTCAGAAAATATCATCGCTTTCAGCCTTCCAATACCGGATTGCAACTGCACGAAATCACCTTTACCTGCAGCACCTCTCAACGACAGACACAGAGCCGTCTGGAAAATATCCTCCAGAACATCTGCCGGAGTGAATTGTTTCAGTTTTCTGTAATAAAGTTCGTTTTTAGCAATAAGGTAGAAGGTTTCAGCAACTGCTGGTAAGTCATTAACAAAATCAAACAATTGACCAATATCAAAAAGCTGCTTGATAATCTCCATGCTCATGCTGGTTTCCTTTTTAAAGTATGGAACACCTGTGGTGTTGGGGGCAAAAGCGGTGAGTTTATCGCCTAATATACATTCAATACCCGGAACAGATACAGAAACAGGTTCAGCGTCCCACTTCAAAAAAGGAGTGTTCACGGGCACTTGATTTATTATGGAATAAGGATTCTTTTCATAAAGGATATCAAGCAGGATATTATCTTCAGCGCCATAAGTTTTAAATGCCGGAGTATAGAAAAATTTGTAATGGGCTTTCTCAATCAAAGAATCAACGTGTCTTTCCTGCTGAACATAATGAGTAAAGATGCCTTTTGACACCATTGAATTAAATATATCGTCGGGATTTTTATTTTCAGGAGGAAGGATGATATCAATATCTATTGACATACGGGCAGGCTTGGGGAGTAATAGTAAAAGTGCAGTACCCCCCTTGAAAATGAAATCGAGTTTATGATTTTTGAGTTCGGTTAACAAGGTCAATGCCCGGATAACTTTTTCAACCAGAATTCTATCGGCATTATTCAACGAGCGCGATACCGATTCGATCCATTCTACCGTATATGTTGCAGGATTTATCATGAACTAAATTTTGTCAATGTTTGCCAATAATTGCCGAAATTCCAAATGATCTTTAAGCCAGGATACTAATTGATCGTGTTTGCCTCTCCGCTTTGCATAGCGAAGCATACGGCTAATATTTATCCGGAACTGTTTAAAAGCTTTTAAAAAGATAAGAGGCAATTCGCTGCCCTGCTCTGCAGCGAAGATCACAGGGTCGCAAAAAATATCTACAAGTATCTTTTCGATGGATGGAGTAATAACACCATTCTGATTCAGTAGAGGCGCCTGAGAAACCATTGGAATTACAATAACGGTGTTGGTGTCCCTGCCAGCGTATCGGTCCATTATTTCTGATGATGGATCTATCAACACACCAGATTTAGTTTCGGTTAAAAAATGAAAAACAGATTCCATTGCAATTCTCTCAACTTCAACAAGAGTGAAATATTTAAACAACTGGTGATTCATAAAATGGTTGAAAATACTGGTGTTCCAGATACATATTGAAGTAAAAGGGAATTTTTTATGTAGCTTTTTGTAGGTGACAATATCCTCTTTGCGCAAATTGTGGGAGAATTCGGAAAGCTTTGTAAAAGCAAAAATACCGCGACCAATACGTGTGAGTTCGCCTGATTTGACAAGGTTATGAATACGCCAGTACAATGTAGAATCAGTAATGCCAGGCTCTGATTTTTGATAAAAGGATCTTATTTCAGAAGTTGTAATATACTCCTTTGCAGAAAAATGTTTTTTTAGTGATATGAACTTTAATGAGTCTGGCATAATAAAATTTAAAAACATCACAAGCAAAAATAACTAAAATTTGACAAATACAATAATTATTGACAAAATTTAGCGCAAAAGAAAAAAAACATTAAAGAGTAAAAGTATAAAAAATAAGTACTTAATTTTTTTATTAAGACAATTTATCTAAATCGCTTTCAATTAAATATTCGTCTGCAGAAGAAATAAGAGGATCATACCAGTCAGCCTTTTTACGGGCCCAATCTATCCATTTTTTAAAATCATCAGAATAGGTATTATTTCCTTTTGCATTTTCTTCCACCTTTTTAATATAGTTTCGGAGGTTCTCGGCAAGGTGCCAGCGGTTTACCGTTTTAAGGAGTTTTTTAAAGTCAGTACGTTCCTTATCTATTCGTTTTTGCTTTTCTTTTTCTAACTGCTCTTCTTCTTCTTCAATACGTCTCTTTTCAGCTTGCTCTGCCCAGTATTTTTCCAAATCCAATCTTTTTTGTTTTAACTTTTCCCATACCAAATCTATCTCTGCAATTATTTTCGCAAACTGTTTTTCAATTGTAAGATTTCCATCTCTCCAGGTAATTGTTTTATAATCGTAAACTACATGAAATGTCAGAATTCCTGATGCAAAATAATCATATTCAGGCCAAGAATGGTTTCCCGGCTTAAGCACCCGATTTCGTTTTTCAGTACAGCGGAACTGAATTTTTTCTCCTTGGAATTCCAAATGCGTCATTCTATCATAATTATAGATTCGACCACCTCTCTTTTCCATTAGCTTAATGAACGTATCCATAAATTTCAGGGCACGACCAAAATTCCGTAGGGACACATTTATATTGACTTCGCCATATAAGAACCTGAATAATCCATCACGAGAATAGGTACTTTTGTTTTTTTCAAAAGCTTCTTTGACCGGAATTATTAGCTTATGAGGATCGATCAACTTTTTAGGAACTTTCAATTTGTGCCCTTCTATTCTGATAATCTTCTTTTCTAGTTCAATAAGGCGAGACGGGATTAATTTAGAAACCTGATCACCTGCTTCGTACAAATTAAGGGTAACATTGTTTTTACCAAAATATTCATCCGGAAGCTTAATAATTTCCACAGGCTTATTATATTTCAGTTTTTCCCAATGACCTTGACGTGGCAAAGGGATTGCCATTTTCTGACAAGTATTTTTCAACTTGTGGTGTGTAATTGAGTATCTTTTGGTCAAGGTGGAGAAAGGAGTTGACCAAATCAGATCATATAGTTCCTGTCGGCTCAAAGTTTGTTTTATCATTTTGCAAATGTTTTATGAATTTTTAAAACAAAATTGCTGTTTTTATACTAAAGATCCTTTTGATATATTACATTTTTCAGAAAGATGAGTTTTGCAAAAGTAAAATTTGGAGAAAACAAAGTGAAACTCATAAGTTGTGCAAATTCTTTAAATGTTCACGAAACGTGAACAGAGGAAATAATGAACAAAGTGAATTTGAGGGTGTTTATGTTTTTGTTACAAATTTTAACCAACTTTGTGACAAGTCATCATTTCTTTAGGGCTAATGAAGAGGCTTATTATTTCTCCAACAGCTGTTAGAGAAAAGCAAGGTTTAACTATAGAAAGCTGACAGAAAATTAAGTGCTATCCAATATTCCTCTTAATTAACCTTGGTTATGTTTTCAATCTCCTCGATTTTTAACTGCAATTATGCCATTGGATTCATCATTTCTCAGACTTTATCCTTTTTAACCATAATTGACGTTCTTTGAATTTTTCTTCCATTTTCTTCCATTTGTGATAATAATCTTCTGATGGATGCACAATAATTTCGATGATCTGTCTTTTACCCATCAGCACATGACGTACATTATGGACATAGCCTCTATTTGCTCCAAATCCACTTTCAATAAAATCAAGAGATATTTCTTCTCCAATTCTCGGAATAAATGGTAATTTGACTTTTAAGTATGTGGAGTTTTTAAAATAATAATTTGGATTTCTTTTCAGTAGGTCCTTTTCTTCCTCTTCATAAGGAATATGAATATGAATCTCTTGCTCAAATTCATTGAATTCTAAAATATTATCAGAGTAGTATTCAAGAAATTTTTCATATAATCCTTTAAATAATAGAAGAGATTTTGAATAGGAAATGTTTAATTTTTCTGCTAATTCTTTTTTGTCAGGGATATTCCAATTCTCATCATCAATACATATTTTATATTCTTGTAGAACAGTAATTAAATCATGAAATTTCTTTTCATCAATTGCCCTTAACTCTTCTTTAAATAGAATTAAACTTGAAAGGATTTTGTTGTAATTTGCTCCCATAAATTGTTGTTTTATGCTAATTTACAATTTATTAATTTAGGAAGATGCCTCGTTTTAAGATTAAAGATTTTTTTATTATCAAATTTCTGGCACCTTTTGCAATTTGCTGCCGATAATTTGATGAGTAAAGAAATCTAACTAAACCCACCTACTACATAACTACCTTACTACAATTTCGCCTCTTTTGTAGTAATGTAGTAAACCTGTAGTAAGGTTGAATATAAATGGTTACTACAATGAAAATATTGATAATCGAGTCTTTTAAAGCTTTGTTGTAATGTAGTAAGGTCAACTGCCGATTTCAGCAAACTTGATGAAGTAACCCTTGATCGGGTATTTATCAGAACGTTTGGTGGCACGTTCATAACCAAGAATTTTTAAAGCTTTGCCGATATTGTTCAGATTCAGTCGAGCAGTGGGACATTTTTCAGTGAGGTTGTTTAAAAAATCAGTAGCTTGGTAAAATGCATCATGCTGTTCTTTGCTACCGGGGGCGTAATTTTTCTGGATAAGCTCAAGTTCAGGAGTGGTTACCTGGTATTGGCGATTTGCCAGTTCATTGGCTTTGATCTCGTTTGGTGTGAGTTCGTATTTGAAACCACTTATGTATAAAGAATAGGCCTGCCGCCAGATATCATCAATATTAAGGTCTGTCTTGTAATCCCAATTGATGCGGCCTGTAAGTTCAAAGCACAGCCAGCGGACACTGCCGGTTTCATCGGTCAGGAATTCGGCCTTATTTGTAGAACCGAAAAAGCTTGCTCTGCGAGGGGCAGAAGTAGCGTTCTTGTCATAGGGTCGGCGAATCTTAATGGTTTCCTTGCTAAACATACTTTTCAGTGTATTGATCTCCGCTCGGGACAGGGTTGCGAGTTCGTCCATGTTGATAATGAAGTTGTCGCTAAGCGCGATTAAGCTGTCCTTGTCTGTGGAAATATTCTCTGCAATATATTTATTCAGGGCTGGTGGACACAGCCAGCGGATAAAGGTTGTTTTGCCGCTGTTTTGCTCTTCATGCACCAGGATCATTGCTTGCTTATTGATAATAGTATCATTCAGTGCGCAGGCCACTGCACGCACCAGTGTTTTGCGAAATTGCATGGGGAAACGTTCTCCATCTCTAACGGACAAATAGCCGGTTAACTTTTCGATATAATCCGGATCGGCATCAGGATCCCAGTGAGTAAGTTGTTCAAAATAATTCCGGAAAGGATTAAAACGATTCACAAAATCAGAACGCAGTAATGAAGTTAGCTTTGCCATGGAGAATTCGATATTATTATGCTGGAGAAAACGATAAACATTATTCTCATTCAAAACATCATACTCGCTTTCCGTGTCATCCTTGCGCCGGTACTCAATTTCATTGGATACTTCATTAAAGCGAAGCTCGAAATTTTCATTGATCAGTTCTTCCACTTTTTCAAACTTTGATAATCGTTGCGGTTTTTCTTTTTGTGCTGATTCTTCGGCTTGCGGTTTTAGCTTAACAGTTTGGGCAATAAGCTCGCTAATTTCATTTGCACTATGTTTTCGCAAAAAGAAATCTGAAATATCTTTGCCGCCTTCCTCCAAAAGATAATCAGGCAATATCAACCTATGCAATCTATGCTCTTTGGCTGCTTTTTCTGAAGCCTTGTTTCCCGGATTGTCAATATCATAACACAGCAAAACATGCTTGCATTTCTTTGTAAGGGATTCGATATCTGTAGCGTGTAGTTTAGTAGAGGCATGGTCCGCACCTACCGCGGTAATTCCATTGGCATTGGCAACGATCGCATCCTTCAATCCTTCAACAATGAGAATGACATCGCTGAAATCCGGGAGCTGATTCAGCCCAAAGAGGTCGTGATAATCATTTGGTTTTTTACCCAGCCACAGGTGTTTGGCATTTTTGCCTTTTGCCAGGGGCCGATAAATCTTCCAGCAATCCTGTGAAATTGGAAATGCAAATATGGGGTCATCTTTTGCTGAATGGATAGAATAGTCTTTGCCGCCTTTCCTGAATTTATATGAAAGCAGCGATTGAACATTATATCGACTCAGGATTTTGGCCATATCAGATTCAGGAGCAAAATCAAGCCAGTAGCTGAAATCACCTCCAGGGACGATAGCAAAATCTTTGATGGAATTGTCCTGATGCGCTCCGGATTTAATCTGGATGGTATTATCAATACTGAAATCACGCTTAATGATTTCAAGTGCTCCCTTGAAATCGCATTTGCAGAACTTCATTACAAAATCAAACGGATTCAGTGTTTCAGCGGTGACAAAATCATGATAACACCAAACTTGTCCTTGGGGATTGAAAAACACCTTGGCATCTGGGTTCTGGCCGTCATCGCGAAAGATTGCACGGAAATTTTTTCCTGGCCCGTGTTTCTTTAAATCAGGAATGTAACATTCAAAGATAGAAAGGCCATTATTTGTGGCGGAAAGTATTTGTGGTTTTGGGTCATCCATATAATTATAAATAAAAGACCAGCGAGAAGATTTTCCCGCTGGTCGGTTTGACTATTCATCAGATTCTGCGAGCTCATCGAGTTCCTCAATAAGTTCCTTGTCTTCACTAGAGCAGAAGACATCAATCATTAGGCAATCATCCTCTGTTTGGCCTATGATTTCATTCTTGATTTCCCCTTCAGAAAGGACCTCGGCAAAAGCCAGTATATTGTCAGTACTAACTGTAAATTGAATTTTCATTTGTTAAAAGATAAGGGTTAAACATAATTGAATTGCTTTTCAATAGTATGCTTAACCCTTTGGTGGGGAGCCATCTGTCTGCATGTAGATTTCTGTTTGCATCGATCAGGGACTTTAGCCTAATAGCTTTTTGGCCAGGTGTTCAGCAGGACAGATTTTCGTATGGCGAATTTTTTTCCAACCTGTGCATACAGGTGTTTGGGAACTGAATTTTTTATTTTCTGAGCTGTGGGAAGGGAGCAGCGGAATAGTTTGGAGATTTGCCGCAGGTTGGTCACCAGTTCTTCATCCTGTACTTCGGTTTTGAGTTCCGACTTTTTCCCGGATTGAAATAGTTCACTAACAATTTCTCTTAAGATTCTTTTAAGATCGTCTTCACTGGCAACAATTATCTTTTCCATATGCGTTCCTCGCTTTTTTATGCAAAGATGCAATGGGTGTCATGAGTCACTTGTACATTTCACTACAAAATGCGACAATATTCGACACGTTTAGACAATATTTATCATTGCTGTCGTAAAAGTTACATTAAGTTGCATAATTGTACATAACTGAATACAAACCTGATTAATCAAGGGATTCAGAAGGAACTAAAATTGAATAATAAAAAAGAAAACTGAATAAAATAGAATGGAGGGAGTAAAACGAGTGCGTATGAGCTTTTGCAGAATTTTGGATACTCATTTGGATACTCTAAAAAGAAAAAGCCGCGTTAATTGCGGCTTTCAGCTTGTTAATAGTGCCCGGAACAGGACTCGAACCTGCACATCCTTACGAATACTAGTCCCTGAAACTAGCGCGTCTACCAATTCCGCCATCCGGGCTTTTTGTGATATTCAACATAAAAGTAATAAAGCCAACTTACTTTTACCTGGTGCCCAGGACAAGACTTGAACTTGCACGTCCGTAAGGACACTACCCCCTCAAAGTAGCGTGTCTGCCAATTTCACCACCTGGGCAAAGTGGAGTGCAAAAGTAGTAAAAAATCGAACTCTGCAAAATAATTGGCCGATATTTTTCTAAAAAAGAGATTTATACCTGAATGGTTCAGCGTTTTTTAAAGTTGCCGGGCCTGTTGGTGCGATGTGGTGGCCTGCGCCTGTTCTTCTGGGGTTCATAGAGAGGACCCTCACCAAATATCTGTGGTATCTTGCCTTTGGGGATCTCCTCGCCCAGAAGTTTTTCTATATCGGCAAATTTTTGTTGTTCCTGCTGGTTAATGAATGTAATAGCTACTCCATCCGATTCAGCCCTCGCAGTGCGACCGATGCGGTGAATATAATCTTCCCCATCGTTAGGAACGTCGTAATTAATGATCAGGTCGATGTCTTCCACGTCAATACCTCGCGAAACGATATCAGTAGCCACCAGCACGGTGGTCTTATGATTACGGAAACTAAGCATCACTTCTTCCCGGGTTTTCTGATCAAGGTCTGAATGTATCTCTGCCACCTTAATGCCTGCCTGTTTCAGTTCGCGGCTGAGCTGTTTGGTGCTGCTTTTTGTAGAGCAAAAGATCAATACGCTCTTAATATTCTTTGAGCTTAATGTATGAACGGTTAGGGGTATCTTTTGGGTGTCGTAAACACAATAGGCCAACTGCAATATTTTTTCTGCAGGCTTTGAAATGGAGATGTTTACTTCTTTTGGGTTCACCAGAGTTTTACGTGCCAGTATACCAATATCCCTCGGCATGGTAGCGGCAAACATAATGTTTTGCCTGTGTTCGGGAAGAAAACTGACTATTTTCATGATATCGTCATAAAAGCCCATATCGAGCATACGGTCAGCTTCATCCAATATAAGATATTTTAGTTCTGAAACATTTACATAACCCTGGTTCAGGTGGGCTATGATACGTCCCGGGGTGCAGATCACTACATCGGCCCCGTCGGTCAGGGCCTGCTTTTCTCTTTCAAAGGTGATGCCGTCGGTTCCACCATAAATGGCCATGGAACTTACCGGGGTGAAATAAGAAAATCCCTCCATTTGCTGGTCTATCTGAACCGCCAGTTCGCGGGTGGGGACAATCACCATGGCCCTGATGCCATCGAGAGGGGGAGCGGTGATAATATTATTGATCACCGGAAGCAAAAAGGCAGCGGTTTTACCTGTACCGGTCTGCGCAGAACCTAAGAGGTCGTGGCCTCGCATGATAAAAGGAATGGCTTGTTGTTGTATGGGAGTGGCTTCTTTATATCCGAGGGCATCTATGCTTTCCATCAGCCTGGGATCGAAACCGAATTCGTTGAATTTCAAGAGTGGTTTTATTGCAAAGATAGTAATATTTGGCGAAACGGGCGTGAATAATCTTTGACGTCCTAAATCTTAAGATCCAAGTCCCAAGACCCAAGTCCCAAAATGATCAAAGATTATTTAATGACAATCAATGACAATAAATGACAATGAATGACCAAATCCCAAATCTATTCCTTATCCAGCAGGTCATTCTCAAACGCAGCCTTGTCGAAGGTGTATTTCCCTCCGAAAAATCCCATAACGGTTTGAGTATCGTTGTAGGCATTTCCCAGGCAGGTAGAGGCTCCGGGAGAAGGGGTGATGTTGAATATGATATTGCGCCCGGTCAGTTTGGCTTCACCCATCTCGAGTTTCTTCAGGTCGTTGTTCACGATCTGGGGACGTGTGCCTCCAACATGTTTTGCATATTTTATCTCCGAAAGTTTGATGTTGGGAACAATTTTTTTGATCTCTTTCAGAAACGAACGTTTGCCAATCCACGGCATATCATACACAAAGTTTTTCAGTAGGTATTGCATAATGGTCCAGTCGGAAGCAATTTTAAGCAGGGTAAGAATGGCTTTGGGGGTGAAACCGAAAACTTTGAGATACTCGAACCAGGTTGGGTAATTATAGCGCTCCAGCAGGTAAATGGTTTTTGCGGTCGGACCGAAACGGGTGATGTTTGCATTATGAACCTCGGGGTCGCCGTGAATGGCTGCAAAGGGTAGTTTTTCCTGTTGCATGGTATAAACCTTTCCGTTCAAAACTTTAGGGGCGGTATAAAAACTTCCGGCCATCGAAAGTATAGCAAAATGTTTCCCATAACCCAGCGATTTGGCATACACAATACTGTGTCCGCCGGCGCATATCAAAACCACCTCGGCTTCAAACACTCCCCGGGTTGTTTCGAGGCGGTAGCTGGTTTTCAGGTCTTCAATTTTAGTTAGTTTGGTCTCGTTGAAAATTTCAAGTTCAGGGTTCAGGGCCTGTGCATTCTTCAGGAAGTTGCGGCTCAGGTCACCAAAGTCAACCGTGTAGCCGTCTTCGGTTACCAGGGCCAGCAGTTCCTCATGGGGGTCGCGGCCTTCCACCACACGGGGTTCTAACTTGCCTATCTCTTCGCGGCTGATCTTTCGCAGTTTGGGAAATAACTTACTGAACGAGTCGTAACGTGCATCCAGTTCCTTCACCTGTTTGCTGCCCACGGCCATCACCATCTTGCTATATTTACTGAACAGCTTCACTTCCGGCTTGGCTGTCTTTTCGGCTTCCAGGTAGTTCTTCACCATATCGGCGCTGCGTTTCACCGTGGTGGCTTTTGCCAGGGTATAATTGGTTTCTATATCGCCAAAATGCAGGGTCTGGCTGTTCATCAGGTGCGATGAGTTGACGGTGCCAAATCCCTGGTATTTCTCCATAATGCAAACACTCTTCAGATCTGTGTATTTGCTAAGCGTATAAAGCATGGCGGTGCCACTGATGCCACCCCCTACGATAATCAGTTCGAATTTGCGGTTTTCTGCCATAAATGTTTGTGAATGTGAATTTCCATGCAAAAATAGTAAACAAATATCTTATAAAATGCAAAACGACAAATGTCAATGCTATTTTGGCAAATGTCATTGAGAAGTGCCTGAAGTATGTTGTGCCTAAAGTGCCTTGAGTGTCTGAAAGCCTTTTGAGGGCATTACTGTATATAGACCATAAAGTAGATCGTTTAAGTACTCCGCTGAACAAATGAAGTACTCAAGCGGACTTCGGAAGTACTCAGATGGACTTCGGAAGTTCTCCCTTAAACACATGAAGTACTCCCTTGAACCATTGAAGTTCTCAACTGAACCATTTTACTACAACCTTGGACCTCTTTAGGTTCAAAGGAGTACCTTCGGGGTGCTCGCCTGAAGTTTTTTGCTGCAACGGAGAACCTTTTTTACTTCGTTTGAAGCTCAGAGCTGCTCGCTTGAAGCTTTTAGGTACTCGTTTAAAGCTCTGAGGTTTTCCCTTGAAGCTTTTTGCTTCAACGGAGAACCTTTTTTACTTCGTTTGATCTTCCGAGGTACTCGCTTAAAGCTTATAGGTGCTCGCTTGAAGCTCTGAGGTCTTCCTTTGAACCTATGGAGGTACAATGCTGAACCAAATATGGTTCTCTATTGTCCCGCGGAAGATATTCATTGAACTTTCAGGAAACTCTGTTTTAATTCAAAACTGTTATTCGCCTGTAGAGTATATCAATAGGTCAAACAACTATGCATCCGGTTCAGGAAGTTTATTTATTTCGGAAAAATTCAGGAAATTTATTGCTCTCCTGGCTCGTTTATTAGAAATACAGATTATTCATCAGGTACGATTCCACATAATCGTCTATGCCTTCTTCCAGCGAAGCAAACTCCAGGTCGTAACCTATCGCATGCAGCTTTTCCATGCGGGCTTCCGTAAAATATTGGTAGGTATCACGTATATCAACCGGCGTATCAACAAATTCTATCTTGGGTTCCAGCCGCATCGCCAGGAAAGTGTTGCTCACCAGGTCCAGGAAAGTGCGCGCCTCGCCGGTGCCTAAGTTATAGATGCCCGGATTTTTCTGATTCAGATAAAAGAACAGGCACACCTTAACCACATCCTTCACATAAACGAAATCGCGTTTCTGATGTCCGTCGGCAATTCCATCCTTATGCGAGCGGAACAACTGCATGTGGCCGGTTTCGTCAATCTGTTTAAAAGCATGATACACCACCGAAGCCATGCGGCCTTTGTGATATTCGTTGGGGCCGTATACATTAAAAAATTTCAGGCCGGCCCAGAAAGGCGGAGTGGCGGTTTGCGTTAAAACCCATTTATCAAAATCGTTCTTCGATTCGCCATAAGGATTCAGGGGTTTCAGTTGAGGGATCAGTTTTTCATCATCATCATATCCCAGTTCGCCCAGGCCATAAGTGGCTGCCGAGGAGGCATACACCAAAGGGATCTCATAACGGGTACACAACTCCCAGACGGATTTACTGTAATTGAGGTTCAGCTCGTCGAACACCGATACGTTGAATTCAGTGGTATCAGTGCGGGCTCCCAAATGAAAAACAAATTCAACCGATGCATGATTTTCTTCCATCCAGCCGAAAAACACATCGCGCTGCACACGGCTGTGATATGCTTTGTTGTGAATATTAACCAGTTTATAACCCTTGTTGAAATCATCCACCAAAACCAGGTTCTTAAAGCCTTTGTTGTTCATTTTTTCGACAAGACAACTGCCGATAAAACCTGCAGCACCTGTTATAACGATTAGTTTATCCATTTTTAAAGAGGTCATTGATTGTCATTAATTGTCATTTGCTGCGCGTCATTGATGGTCATTTATTGTCTGGAGGAAGTGCCTAAAGTGCCTAAAATACTTGAGTATTGACCATTGAGCATTAATTGACAATTTTTTAAGGTAAATAGGGGCAAAACAATTTAACAATAAAACCATTTAATCATTCGCACGCCATCACTTATTCCCTATTCCTTATTCCCTATTCCCTACTCTCCAACTCCGTGACAATTTTTATATTTCTTACCACTTCCGCAAGGGCAGGGGTCGTTGCGGCCCACCTTTTTTTCCACCTTCACGGGCTGTGTTCTTTCCGTTTCGCTGGTTCGTTGGTTGCGTGCCTGTTCCATGCCTTCGTCCCTGCTTATTTTCAGTTTGCTCATATCAGTTTTGCTCTGGTGGGCTTCCTGAATATTATCGGGCGATTTAAACGGAAGGTTGCCTTTTTCGAGGAAGGAAACGATATCCTTATTGATCTTTTGCACCATTTTTTTGAACAAACCGAACGATTCAAATTTATAGATGAGCAAGGGGTCTTTCTGTTCGTAGGTGGCGCTCTGAACCGATTGTTTCAGGTCGTCCATTTCACGCAGGTGATCTTTCCAGGCATCGTCGATGATGGCCAGTGATATCCCTTTTTCGATCGCCAGCGTAACGTCTTTTCCTCTGTTATCGTACGACTTTTTCAGATTGGCGATAGCCTGAAGGGTTTTAATACCATCGGTAATAGGAATGGCGATATTTTCGTAGCGTTTGGGATTGTTTTCGTAAACATCTTTGATGATGGGATATGATTCTCTGGAGATCAATTCCGCTTTCCGGCGATACGTTTCATAAGCCATTTCGTAAAGCCTGTCGGTCATCTGGTCGCTGTTAGCAGCAAAGAATTCTTTTTCGGTGAACGGAGGTTCGATACCGAAATTACGTAACAGATCGAGTTTGAAATTATCCCAGTCGCGCAGGTCCTGGTGCTCGGAAACGATGTGCTCGCAAACATCATAGAACATATTGGCAATGTCGACAGCCAAACGGTCGCCAAACAGGCCGTGTTTGCGTTTGGCATAGATCACTTCGCGTTGAGAGTTCATCACGTCATCATATTCCAGCAATCGTTTACGAATGCCAAAGTTGTTTTCCTCTACTTTCCTCTGTGCACGTTCTATTGATTTGGTGATCATGGAATGCTGTATCACTTCGCCCTCTTTCAGTCCGAGGCGGTCCATTATTTTTGCGATACGTTCGGAACCGAACAGACGCATCAGGTCGTCTTCCAGTGAAACGAAGAATTGTGAAGTTCCCGGGTCGCCCTGACGTCCGGCCCGACCTCGCAACTGCCGGTCTACACGGCGTGATTCATGACGTTCGGTACCAATAATCGCCAGACCTCCTGCCTTTACCACACCGGGCCCGAGTTTAATATCCGTACCACGACCGGCCATGTTGGTAGCAATGGTAACCGTACCTGCCAAACCGGCTTCGGCAACGATGTCGGCTTCTCGCTGGTGGAGTTTTGCATTCAACACATTGTGGTTAATCCGGCGCAGTTTAAGCATCTTGCTCAGCAACTCTGAAATTTCCACAGATGTAGTACCCACCAACACAGGGCGTCCCTTAGCGATCAGGTTCGCTATTTCTTCAATAACAGCATTGTATTTTTCGCGTTTGGTTTTATAAACCAAATCTTCATAATCTTTACGGACCACGGGGCGGTTGGTAGGAATTACCACCACATCCAGTTTATAAATATCCCACAACTCACCGGCTTCCGTTTCGGCAGTACCGGTCATACCGGCAAGTTTCTTATACATACGGAAATAGTTCTGCAGGGTTATGGTAGCATAGGTTTGGGTTGCAGCTTCTATCTTTACGTTTTCTTTGGCTTCTATGGCCTGATGCAGTCCGTCGGAATATCTTCTTCCTTCCAGTATACGACCGGTTTGCTCGTCGACGATCTTGATCTTATTGTCCATCACAACGTATTCCACATCGATCTCGAAGAGAGCATAGGCTTTTAATAGCTGGGTAACCGTATGAACGCGGTCGGATTTCAACTCATAATCCTGCAGCAGTTCTTGTTTTTTGAGGAGGCGTTCCGTTTCATTCAGGTTTGATTTTTCGAGTTCGGCAATCTCGTTGCCTATATCGGGCAGGATAAAGAATCGCTCATCGTCGGTTCCTGATGTAATCAGGTCGACACCTTTTTCAGTCAGGTCGACCGAATTGTTTTTTTCGTCGATTACAAAAAACAGCTCATCGTCGATGAGGTGCATGTTTTTGCTTTGCTCCGCCATGTAAAAATTTTCAGTTTTCTGCATCAGGGCACGCATACCCGGTTCGCTGAGGAATTTAATGATGGCTTTGTTTTTTGGCAAACCACGGTGTGCGCGGAACAAAAGTTTTCCGCCTTCTTTTTCGTTTTCAGAACTCAACGGTTCCTGCGATAAAAGTTTCTTTGCTTCCGCCAAAATGGAAGTAACAAGGTTCCGTTGGGCAGAATATATCCTTTGTACATTGGGCCGGAAAGCTTCAAACTCCTGATTCTCGCCTTTCGGTGTGGGACCAGAAATGATAAGAGGTGTACGGGCATCATCAATTAATACCGAGTCGACCTCATCCACAATGGCATAGTTATGCACTCTCTGCACCAGTTCTTCGGGCGAGCGGGTCATGTTATCGCGAAGGTAATCGAAACCAAATTCGTTGTTGGTCCCGTAAGTTATATCGCTTAAGTAGGCTTTTTTTCTTTCCTCCGAATTGGGTTCGTGGCGATCAATGCAATCTACTGTCAGTCCGTGGAACTGGAACAGCATTCCCATCCATTCGGAGTCGCGTCGGGCCAGGTAATCGTTCACAGTTACAATGTGAACTCCTTTCCCGGGAAGGGCATTCAAATACATTGGTAAGGTAGCCACCAGGGTTTTACCTTCACCCGTTGCCATTTCGGAGATCTTCCCCTGATGAAGCACCACACCTCCCACCAACTGAACATCGTAATGCACCATATCCCATTTGATCATATTGCCGCCGGCCATCCACGAAGTGTTGTAAATAGCCCTGTCGTTAACAATATTGATACTGTCGTAGCGTGCTGCCAGATCGCGGTCCATCTGTGTGGCCGTTACCTCCACAGTTGTGCCTTCCTTAAACCTGCGGGCCGTTTCTTTCATCACGGCAAAAGCTTCCGGCAGAATGTCATTTAGTACTTCCTGGGTTTTTTCGTATGATTTTTTAACCAGTTGATCAATCTCAGTGTAAATAGACTCTTTTTCATCAATACTGATGTTTTCGTCGTTTTCGGCCTGATCTTTCAGACGGGCAATTTCATCTTCGTCTTCTTTAATATAATCCTGAATAGCAGAGCGGAATTCAAGTGTTTTGGCCCTGAGCTCGTCGTTGGAAAGTTTGGAGATGGTTTCGTAAGCCTGGTGGACTTCTTTTACAATAGGATTGATGGACTTAATATCGCGATCTGATTTGGTCCCCAGTAATGATTTTAAAAAATTGACCATTATGAAAATTCGTTTTGAAATAATTGACAAAATTAACTAAATATGGTGAAGAAAAACGAAAAATATTTCTAATAGTTGTATGGTTACTGCCTGATAAGCCAAGATTTTACATTTAGTATCAATCAACCGCTGTAGTAAGTCATAAAGGCATTTTCAATCAATGTTCTATCTTTATGTATTATAGCTATTAATGAATTGAAATTTGCAGACCATCATTATTGATTTGTGTTTTTTATAAAATTTATGTAGGTTTGCACAAAATTTCGGATTTTGAAAATCAAAAAAGAAATAAAAATTGCCGTTGTTTTTATTGCAACCCTTGCCTTGCTTTACTGGGGCATAAACTTCCTAAAAGGAAGAGATTTTTTCAATAAAGAACGCATTTATTATGCAGTATACAACCAGGTGAATGGTTTGGTGGTGGCTAATCCGGTGCTGGTGAACGGTTTTAAAGTGGGCCATGTTAAGAAGATGTATTTTCATCCTGATAATTCGGGAAAAATTGTTGTTGAGTTTATTATCAATAATTCTGATTTGGACATACCGGTAAATTCGGTGGCACGTTTGTTTAGTTCCGACCTGTTAGGTTCGCGGGCCGTAGAAATTCAACTGGGTAATTCGTCAACCTTGGCTAAAGATGGCGATACCTTGAAAACCTTTATCCAGGCTACTTTAGGCGAAGAGGTGAATGTACAATTTCAACCCATTAAGAAGAAATTCGAAAATGTGATGTTGTCCATCGATTCGGTGTTGGTGATCATCAGGGGTATCTTTAATGAGAACACACAGAAGAATCTCGAGCAGAGTTTTGAAAGTATACGCTATACCATACAGAACCTTGAGCATACTACCTACAATATTGATACTTTGGTAGTGACACAACGACAAAAGCTGGCAAATATAATTGGTAATGTGGAGTCGATTTCACTGAACATTAAGAATAATAACGATAAGATATCGAATATCATTAACAATTTCTCGAATATCAGTGATACTATTGCAAAGGCAAAAATTTCCAGGACCATTACTGATGCCAATCGAACTCTGAAAGAGTTTGCCGATATCATGGAGAAAGTAAACCGTGGCGAAGGCAGTCTGGGGATGCTGATCAATAACGACTCCTTATACAATAATCTGAATGGGGCATCGAAACAACTGAACGAACTGGTGGAAGACGTAAAACTGAATCCTGGACGCTATGTGAATATTTCTGTTTTCGGAGGCGGAAAAAAGAAGTATAAACCGCCCCATAAGTAATTCCTTACCTTATTTCACTACCAATAGTTTCTTTTGTACAATAGCATTGGCTGTATAGATTCGGGTGAAATAAACCCCGGAAGGAAAATCTGTCAGATCGATGGTGAACGATCTTCCGCAATCATTATAGGTATGCATAAGCGACGATGAAGTTGAATACACTTCAATTCTGGATATTTGGTCGTTTTCGAGATTGTCGTTGATAGTTACCTGGTCTGTCGCAGGAAGGGGAAACATTCTGAAAAACTCTGACTTGTCATCTGTGTTAATTCCTGCACTAGGACCCCATATAGCTAATATCCATTCAGGATGGTCGATAAAGGGATTTCGGTTGTGCTGAAAACTGGTATAAATGGTATTGTTGCGGTCGATCTCTTTTTGGCTGACGGGATCGTTGGTGGCCCAATCGATCAAAACATTTCTTGCCCATAGCAAAGGCTCTGCTCCTGCAGTCATTCCACCTCCGGACCAGCCGGAATCTTCCGTGTAATATCGCACCGCCATATAAAAGTAGGTACGAGCCAAATCGCCTTTATAGTCATCAATAGGTTCAAAAACGATTCCGGTATATCCGGGATCTGAGCAGTTGCCCAGTTTGCTTCCGTTTTGAGAGGTCCACGATGCGGTGCCTACATCTCCGTATGGGTAATTGCTTCTTTGTCCATTTACTTTTCCATCGGTGGGATATAAATGAAAGAGGTCGGTGTACATGGGTGAGGCATCGTTAAACCAACTGGCGGGAAACGAATGTTCACGGTTATAGCAATCGCCTTCTGATGAATAGGAGCCACACTGATTGGTCACAAAAGTAAATTCATAAGGTGGTGTGCCACCCGGAATATCGGAATAGATGTCCCACACCTTGCCGTTAGGTTTATCGTCTGTGGTGGGAAATGCAGTCCAGAGACCATTATACGTAATAGCTGTGTGATTTTTTATGATATTATGCAATGCTACTTTCAGAGGCAATCCGGAAAGCCCGGCAGCGGCATCGTAATAGCCGGCAGGTATCTGTGCATAGGTGCCAAGCCATAAGGTCAAGGCAATATAAACAAGAACGATTCTTTTCATTATTAAAAATGATTTAAAAAACAAGAGTGAATAATAAACGTTATTTATTCGGCATTTTGGTTTAAATAGTTTTCGAGGGCGTTGTCGTAAATTATTTTGGCCTCACAAATGTTTCCGAAAGAAACATCATCTATACGCATGTCGCCTTTGGTTACGTGACCCAATAAAGTACAGGTAGCTTTGGAATCGATGATGAAATCGATGAAGTCGTTTTCGTTTTCTTCGCTCACGGTAACAATAACCCTGCCTTGTGATTCGCCAAAAAGGAAAGCATCCTCACGGATCTCGGAATCGGTGGTGATATCGAAACCAAGGCTATTGTGCATACCTGATTCGAACAAAGCAATGAACAAGCCGCCTTCGGAAACATCGTGGGCTGAATTGATGAGTTTGCTGACGATCATGCCGTTGAGAAAATGATTGTTTATGAACTCCTGATCGAGATTACAGTATGGGGGAGGTGATAAGGGTACCTTATGGTAGTTGATCAGATATTGCGACGAATTGATGTCGTTGTGGGAGTGTCCCAATAGATAGATGGTATCGCCTTTCTTTTTGAAATTCATGGTCATCATCTGGTCTTTGCTGTCGAGCAGGCCGATCATTCCGATGACAGGAGTAGGATGAATGGGGATAATATTTCCATCCATATTGGACTGGTTGTAGAAACTTACGTTTCCTCCAGTAACCGGGGTGTTGAACTTTTTACAGGCATTCGACATGCCTTTGATGGCTTGTTCGAATTGCCAGAAAACTTCAGGATTATAAGGATTGCCGAAATTCAGGCAGTTGGTGATAGCCAAAGGGATTCCACCGGCACAGGCTATATTGCGGGCGGCTTCGGCCACGGCGATCTCGGTGCCAATGCGCGGATCGGCATATACATATCGGGCATTACAATCAACAGTCATCACCAGGGCTTTTTCGGTTCCTTTTACATTCACCACGGCGGCATCCGATGGGCAGTTGGTGGTCATATTCTTGGTGCCTACCATGCTGTCGTATTGTTCCCATACCCATCGTTTGGAACAGATGTTGGGGTTGGCCAGCAGCATTTTGGCTATCTGACGCAAATCGGGTGGTTCGGGAACGGAAGTGATGTTGAATTTCTTTGTCTTGGCGTAATAAGCGGGTTCTTTCGACTCGCGTTTGTAAACGGGAGCACCGCCGCCCAATACCAGCGAATCGGCAGGAACCTGTGCCACCACTTCGCCGTTCATATAATAGTTCAGCATTTCGCCTTTGATCACTTCGCCTATCTGCACGCAGTTGAGGTCCCATTTTTCAAATATGGCTTTGGCTTCTTTCTCTTTTCCTTTTTTGATGATGACGAGCATGCGCTCCTGCGATTCGCTGAGCAGGATCTCGAAAGGTTTCATGTTCTGCTGACGCAAGGGAACTTTATCGAGGTAAATGTTCATGCCGTGCTTGCCTTTGGCCGACATTTCGGAGGTGGAGCAAACGATTCCGGCCGCGCCCATGTCCTGCATGCCGACCACGGTTCCGGTCTTGATAAGTTCTAGTGAGGCTTCGAGCAGGAGTTTTTCCTGGAAAGGATCGCCCACCTGAACGGAAGGAAGGTCTTCGGCAGAGTTTTCGGTGATATCGCCCGAAGCAAAAGTGGCACCGTGAATGCCATCTTTGCCGGTAGAAGAACCCACAATAAATACAGGGTTACCTGCACCTTTAGATATGGCCGAAACGGTGTTGCCTATTTTAACAGTACCTACCGACATAGCATTGACCAGTATGTTCTGATTGTAACAATCGTCGAAATTGGTTTCGCCTGCTACCACCGGAACGCCGAAAGCATTGCCATAGTCGCCTATGCCTTTTACTACGCCTTTAACCAAACGCTTGGTGCGGTCGAGGCTGAGGTTGCCGAAACGCAATGAGTTTAATTGCGATATGGGACGTGCCCCCATGGTAAAGATGTCGCGGTTGATGCCGCCCACTCCAGTGGCTGCGCCCTGGTAGGGTTCCACAGCCGAAGGATGGTTGTGCGATTCGATCTTGAACACACAGGCAATGCCATCGCCAATATCGACCATGCCTGCATTCTCTTCGCCGGCAGCGGCCAGCATCTGAGGGCCTTCTTTGGGCAGTTTCTTTAACCAGAAAATGGAGTTCTTATACGAACAATGCTCCGACCACATCACGGAATATACACTGAGTTCGGTGAAATTGGGCGTGCGGCCCAATATTTCTTTTATCTTTTCGAATTCTTCGGGAAGCAGGCCAAGCAATGCGGCTGTTTCGACGGTAACTTCATTTTCTGATTTATTCTTCTTCATCGCAAGGGTATAATATTACTGCAAAAGTAAATAATTTAGGAGAGGGGGGTGAGAAATGAGGAGATTTTTTTGAGGAAGCCGTAAGACGGAAGAAAATCAATAATGGTTAAATTGTTGAATTGCTAAATTGCTATATTGTTATAGGAGTCGGCTGATGTAAGGCAAAGGATAAAATAAATAGCCACTAAGGCTCCCGACCAAAGGTCCGGGACAGGACCAAGACACCAACCCGCCTGACCGGACGGGCAGGGATGCACAAAGGCATCCTGCCCTCTTTAACAATTTAACAATTTAAATATTTATTCCTCCACAACCTCCATAAAATACCTGAACCCAATGTCGCTGGCTGACCTGGCAAAGCTTAGGCGTGAGTCTATTCGGATGTCGCCTCCCAGGCTGCGCCAGCCTCCGCCGCAGGCTATGCCTTTCCGGCTGATCATTTCGGCCACATTGCCGCAGGTATTGTAAATACCATAGTCGTTCGGTTTGTAAGCATTAACAGGGGCAGTTATATCGGCTGCATCGTTTAGTTCACCAGCAATTCCAAAAACATCTCTGTCAACAATAATCTGCTTCTTTACAGTGTCGTATTTCAGACATTCGTCGCCAATGCGTCTGAAATTACCTGCATATTCGCAACCCTGCAACAACCTGATACCCCATGAATAGATATTACTCTTATCGCCTCCCCGGGCGGCTTTCACCCACTCGCTTTCGGTGGGTAGGCGGAACACTACCTTTTTATATTTGCGTTTGGCATCAGCATTATACCAGTCGGTGAGCCATTGGCAGAAGAGATTGGCGGCTTCCCACGACATATTTACCACCGGATAGCTGGCATAGGCCGGGTGACGGTAATAATAACCCACATAAGGCTCGTTGTAAGCTAGTTTGTCGCGCCAGTTGAGGGTGTCTAAGGCGGATGTTTTCAATGCTTCGGTTTTGCCGGCCTTTTGCAGGCTTTGCTCAAAGGCCAGATACAGCCGGTTCGAAACCTCGTATTTGCCGACATAGAGCTTGTCGCTGAGCTTTTCTACCGAACTTTCGATCTCTTTAAGGGTGACAGGCTCGCTTTTGGGTTTTTTGTTGCTGACGAACGACATCAGGATGATGGCGACTAACAGGGCGGGGATAGGGGCAAGGTGTTTCATTTTAATGGTAATTGGTATATGGTATTTGGTATATGGTATTTAGTATATGGTATATAGTACCTGGTATTATTTCAATATTCGGTGGTCCTTGTTCGATTTTCATTATTTCTTTCTTTCTTATAAACCACTCAGACACTTAGTTCACTTAGAAACACTAAGAAATTATTTCTGCATTTTTTTCTTTCCTAACTCTGTGTTCCTCTGTGTTTAAACTCTGCGCAACTCTGTGGTCAATTCTTAGCAACGCAAATCTACTGAAATTGTTGTACATCTATTGAAAAAAAATCTGCAGAATGATGCAATTTTCTATCCTTAAAAAAACTACAGGAGGCGGAAATATGTTGTCCGCCTCATGGCGGAAAGTCTCCGCTCCAAAGCGGAAGGTCATCGCCATGAAGCGGAATGTCACAGCTTCATGGCCCAAAGTGACTTTCAAATCAAGGTTACCCGATTTAAAATAAAGGTTGCTTGACGTTAAATCAAGGTTACCTGAAGGAGTCCTAATGGGACAATACGCCCCTTCTAAAACCTAACTACTACCTCCAGCTACTAAACGCTCTTTTGTTCCTCACTTGAGGAGTCTTATTGTTTCCTCCTGATTTGGAATCTACAGAATTGCGCTGTTGGCGCATATTGTTGCTGCGCGGCGGGCGGGCAGGAGCTTTGGCCGGGTTGTGATCCATTAATGGAAAAGGATGCTCGTCTATCACGGGAATCTTTTTGCCTATCAGCTTTTCAATATCGCGTATATAAGGTTTTTCTTCCGCATCGCAGAACGAATAGGCGGTGCCTTTCGCTCCTGCGCGGCCGGTGCGGCCAATTCGGTGCACATAGGTTTCGGGAATGTTCGATATCTCGTAGTTGATTACAAACTCCATATCCTCCACATCTATGCCGCGGGCGGCAATGTCTGTAGCCACCAGCACTCGGGTGGTCTGAGCCTTGAAGTTGGCCAAAGCACGCTGGCGTGCATTCTGTGCCTTGTTGCCGTGGATGGCTTCGGCTGTTATTTTGTGTTTCTCCAGAATTTTCACCACGCGGTCGGCGCCGTGTTTGGTGCGGGTAAACACCAGTGCGGTGCGGATATTCTTATCTTTTAGCAAATCAACCAGCAAGGCGGGTTTGTTTCCGCGATCGACAAAGTAGACGAATTGCTTCACAATATCCACCGTCGAAGCCGAAGGGGTTACTTCCACCTTTAAGGGTTGGTGCAGAATGGTGTTCGATAGTTTTATGATCTCGGGAGGCATGGTTGCCGAAAAAAACAGCGACTGTCGCTGACGCGGCAGGGCGGCGATGATCTTGCGGACATCGTGGATAAAACCCATGTCGAGCATGCGGTCGGCTTCATCCAAAACAAAGATCTCCACATCGCGCAGTGAAATAAACCCTTGGTCCATAAGGTCAAGCAGGCGGCCGGGAGTGGCTACCAGTATATCAACACCTTTCTGTAAAATGGCGGTCTGGGGATTCTGGTTCACCCCTCCAAACACTACGGTGCTGGTCAATCCGCAAAAGCGGCCGTAGGCTTTAAAACTTTCGTCTATCTGTATGGCGAGTTCGCGAGTGGGGGTAACTATCAGGCTGCGTATTTTTCGTTTGCGGTCGTACACCTTGTTGGCGTACAACAATTGCAGAATAGGAATAGCAAAGGCAGCGGTCTTTCCGGTACCGGTCTGGGCGCAGCCCAGCAGGTCGGTTCCACGCAGCACAATAGGGATAGCTTCTTTTTGGATAGGGGTGGGTATGGTGTAACCTTCTTGTTCAATTGATCTGAGAATAGGCTCAATAATGTTTAATTGTTGAAATGGCATAATTTTAATAAAATGTAATAAATAATGTAATAATGTAAATAATTGGGGAAATCAAAAACCTGTCAATGGTGGGGAGGGAAAAAAAGTCCGAATGTGAATTTCTGCAAAGATACATCTAATTATTGGATAAATGGAAGAAGGATAATTGGAAAGATGGATAAATGGAAAGATGACAGGAGACCGGAGTCCGGAGAATTTGCTTTTGGCTATTAGCTATCAGCCTTCTAACAATTTAACCATCGAACAATTTAACCATGAATTATCCTGCAATTAATTATCTTTGCTATCCAACTTGAACAAAACAATAATTGGAAATCCTCCTCACCATATTTTATTCACTACTGTTTATCTATTTGATATACAAACTTCCTTTCTTTAAGGTAGACGGATTCAGCTGGAAAAGCCTGACGGTGGTCTTTATCCTGAAGATAGCCGCCGGCCTGGTAATGTACTTTATCTATACGTATTATTACACCGTCCGCTCCACAGCCGACATCTTCCGCTACTTCGACGACAGCCGTGTGATGTACGATGCCTTGTGGAAACATCCGCTCGATTATTTCAAAATGCTGACCGGTATTGGCAACGATTCATCCTATTTTGACCTCTACTACAAAAACATGAACAACTGGTACCGCGTGTTCGAAAGCAATATTTATAACGACAGCCATACCATCATAAGGTTCAATGCTGCCATCCGTCTGTTTTCGTTCGGTTACTTCAATGTGCACACGGTTTTTATGTGCTTTCTTTCCCTTACCGGATTGGTGGCGCTTTTTAAGTTTTTTGTGGGCTATCTGGCTGAAAAAAAACGGGAATTGTTCTTTGCCATTTTCCTTCTTCCTTCGGTTTTATTCTGGGGTTCAGGTGTACTGAAAGAAGCCATATTGCTGTTCGGCATGGGCATGCTTTTGTATAATCTTCAAAAGCTGACGCGCGAAAAAGTGAATCCCGGGGCCATAATCTGGTTGTTGTTTTCGCTTTTGCTTCTGATCTATACTAAATACTATATTTTCATCATACTGATACCCTTGCTGGTTGCCTTTCTCTGGTGCAAATACACGGATCAGAAACGCTGCCTGCTGAAATATTCCCTGGTATTATTGGTTTATATTGCTGTGGGATTGAATATCCATTGGGTATTTCCCGGCTATAATATGCTGGAGATCATTGCTCAGAAACAAAACGATTTTATCGGGCTGGCCAAAGAAATGCATTCGGGGAGCCTCCTTACTGAGCACCTGATGCAGCCAAATTTGATAAGCTTGTTGAGTGATGCCCCCTTTGCCTTATACAATACACTGGTCAGGCCGTATATCTTTGAGGCTGATTCGTTCCTGATATTGTTTTCTGCATTGGAAAACCTTATTATATTTGCAATAATAATCCTTTGCCTCATATTTTCCTTGCGGAAGATTCCGCATAAGTCTGTATTGTTCCTGTGTCTGTTCTTTTTTATTGGCACATTCACCTTAACGGGACTTACCACACCTGTGATGGGAGCCATGGTGCGCTATAAGGTTCCGGCCATGCCATTCCTGCTCATCTTTTTCATTATGTTGCTGAACAAGGAGAAGTTTATCAGTAGATTCCATTTTTTAAAGAAAATTCTTGGTTGAACCTTATGCCGGATAGGCTATTTTTGTAAAAAAAAGAAACATGAAAAACAATAAGATCGTCGTGATCACTGGAGCCAGCAGTGGCATTGGTGAAGCCTGTGCATATAAATTTGCCGAAAACGGATACCATATTATTATTACGGCACGCAGAAAAGAAAAACTCGAAAAGCTGGCTCGAAACCTGGAAAAAGAATTCATTTGCAAAGTGCTTTGTCTTGTCTTTGATGTCTGCGATGCCGGAGAAACAAAGAAAGTTCTGGAAAACCTGCCACAGGATTGGTCGGAAATTGATGTACTCATCAACAATGCCGGTCTGGCAGCAGGACTGGGGCCCATACAGGATGGTCACCTTGACGATTGGAACCAGATGATAGATACCAACCTGAAAGGTCTATTACATGTTTCAAAAAGTGTTATACCTAAAATGATCGGGCAAAAAAAAGGACACATTATTAATATAGGCTCTATTGCGGGGAAAGAAACCTACCTGAACGGCAATGTGTATTGCGCCACCAAAGCCGCTGTTGATTCAATTACCAAGGCCATGCGGATAGACCTGTTGAAATATGGTATCAAAGTTACCCATATTGCACCGGGTGCTGTCGAAACAGAATTCTCAATGGTCAGGTTTAAAGGAGATAAAGAAGCTGCCGCCAAAGTCTACGATGGTTTTTCACCGCTTACCGGGAATGATGTGGCTGAGGTAGTTTATTACACTACCACTTTGCCGGCCCATGTCAACATTAACGACCTAGTAATTGTTCCGACTGCGCAGGCAAATACTACTCATCTCCACAGGGGTTAATCACTGTTTCGGGTTCAGCGATAAAATGAATTAAATATAAACATTCCTTAAAATTTTCTTATTTTTGTCTTACTATCTGCAATTGAATTCTGAATTATAGAAAAATTATACTGTATGGAAGTAACCAGGGTTTTTGATTTACTTGATCGTTATATTGAGAAGTTCCCGAAGGATGATGCTTTAGCGGGAAAAGAAGAAGGCGAATGGATGAAATACAGCACCCGCTCTTATGTTGATATTTCAAACTATATAAGTTACGGATTTTTGGCTCTGGGTGTACAAAAGGGTGATAAAATAGCAACCATTACGTTTAACCGTCCCGAATGGAATTTTCTGGATATGGGAATTACGCAAATAGGTGCCATTCATATTCCGATTTATCCTACCATAAGCGAAGCTGATTATAAGTACATTCTGAATCATGCCGAAATTAAATACGTTTTTGTTGCTGGTGAGGATCTGTTTCGTAAGATCGAAAATATTCTGCCTGAAATACCTTCATTGAAGGATATCTATACCTTTAAAAACCTGCATGGATTTAAACACCTTAATGAACTGATCCGTCTGGGCTGGCAAAATCCTGCCAGGGAAAAACTGGCTGAAATTAAAGCTTCAGTTAAGCCGGATGATGTTTTCACCATTATATATACCTCCGGAACCACCGGAACTCCAAAAGGGGTTATGCTTTCACACACCAATATCATCTCTAATTTTATAGGGGTATCCGGAATACCTCCTATTGGTTATAATTCAAAAGCACTGAGCTATCTGCCCTTATGCCACATTTATGAACATATGCTGAACTATATGTATCAGTATCTTGGTGTTTCGGTCTATTATGCAGAAAATATGGGAACCATTGCCGATAATATCAAGGAGATTCACGCTGATATTCTGTCAACGGTGCCTCGCTTGCTCGAAAAAATATATGACAGGATAATTAAAAAAGGAAGAAAGCTTACCGGTTTCAAAAAGAAATTGTTTTTCTGGGCGGTAGATCTTGGTCTGAAATATGAATTGGACAGTGCCAATGGATGGTGGTATGAATTTAAGCTCAGGATCGCCAATATGCTTGTTTTTAGTAAATGGCGGGAGGCCCTTGGTAATAATTTAAGAACCATAGTTTCAGGAGGAGCTGCATTGCAACCTCGTCTGAACCGTATATTTTGGGCAGCACGGATACCGATTCTGGAAGGTTATGGACTTACAGAGACCTCACCTGTGATTGCTGTGAACCATTTCGGAAAAAACGGACTTAAATTCGGAACCGTAGGTCCTGTTTTGCCGGGCGTTGAAGTGAAAATAGCTAAAGATGGCGAAATCCTTACCAAAGGGCCTAACCTTATGCTGGGATATTACAAGGAAGAGGAACTTACCAAAAAAGTAATTGATCCGGACGGATGGTTTCACACAGGTGATCTCGGACAGATTGAAAAAGAAGGTCAATTGAAGATTACAGGCCGGAAAAAAGAAATATTCAAAACATCATTCGGAAAATACATTAATCCCGGTCAGATTGAAGATAAATTTAAGGAATCTTCTTTTATTGATACACTCATCGTATTGGGCGAGAATCAGAAATTTGCTGCCGCTCTGATAGTTCCCGATTTCAATGATTTAAAATCCTGGTGCGAGAATAAGGGTATTGAGTATACCACCAATTCTGAAATGATCAATAATCTGCAAATCAAAAAACGCTTTAAAAAGGAAATCGATTTCTATAATACCTTTTTTGGAGAGACCGAACAAATTAAAAAGTGGGAACTTATGGAATCGGAATGGACCAGCTTCAGCGGCGAACTCACGCCAACTCTTAAGATCAAAAGATCGTATATCAGTAAAAAATACGAATCTGCAATAAATAAATTATTCGCAAGCAACGAGGAAACATTAATTTGAATTTTATGAAAAAGTTACTATCCGGTTTCTTGGTTTTATCATTTTTGTTTTTGGGATTCTCCTGTAAAAACAATTCTGATAAAGAAGCTAAAACAATCATTACAGAAAGAATACAATACCCGGTATTTATTAAGTCACCTTACCCTGAAGAAACCGATTGGTGGGTTGAAAACCTGGAAGGTTTTAAACGCGAGAAATTTGTTAATTTACTTTTAGATGCTGCCTTTGAAGGGAAAGTTAAGGTGTATGATTACCTCGATAATAGTCAGCTTAGTAAAACACAAGTCGATAATATAGCCTGTAAAACGGATACATTAAAAGTTTTGCGGGCCACTCCACCTTATGAGGAAGTTGATACTGTTATTATGCACAAACTTGAGCGCAAAGACATACACAGGGTTACTTTCATGGAAGAATGGAGTTTTGACGAAAAAAAATTTACTATGGAAAAAAAGGTAGTTGGTATCGCACCGGCTGAAACCGTTTATGGCGATAGTGCTGTGGTTAAAGGCTATAAGCCTCTCTTTTGGATTTATCTGGATGAGAAATATCCAATTAAGAAGTAATGCTCTAAACACATTATTTTGATTTTATCCATTTTCTGTTTTAAAGAGATTTTTTCCTCTTTTTTACTCAAAAAAGGAAATTTCTTCATTAAATTAAAACATTTACTTTTTATTACCGTATAAAAAAAGAAAACTTGATTCGTTGTTTTATTTTTATTAATTTTGAGCAAAGCTTTGTTTGTGAACGGTAGGATTATTTTAACTGTATTATTATTGTGCTTTTCAATTTCCGGCTCCCTTTATTCTCAAAACGAAATTGAAATAAGGCCCCGGTACGCGCCACTTTCAGAAAAACACAGGAATGTTTATGATGAAATGGGACGCAAACAGGGTCTTTGGAAGTATTATACGAGGGATGGAATATTATTCAACGAGATAACATTTCAGAATGATGTAAAACATGGTCCCTTCATTCGCCATCATACTGCCAATGGAGTAATAATAGAAGAATCAAATTACTTTAACGGTAAACGCGATGGTGAGTATAAAAGATATAGTGTTACAGGTAACCTGATTACTGAGGGTTTTTATATTAATAACCGAAAAACGGATAAATGGACCTCCTATTATGCGGTAAATGGTGAAAAAAAATGTGAAGGAAACTATGTTGATGGAAAACGTAGTGGACCCTGGGTTTATTTTAGCTCAAAAGGGAAATTAAAACTTCAGGGTGATTATAAAGATGGTTTGCGGGAAGGAGTTTGGACTACATATAATCCGGATGGTACTGTTTTGGAACAGAAGAAGTACGTAAAGGGCATTGCCCCGGAAGATTCAAAATCAACTTCAACAGGAACATCTGCCACTAAAGGTGGGAAGAAAGACAACAAAAAAACAACCGGAACAGTAAAGAAAACTACCCAGCAAAAACCTTCCAATACAAATCAGGGATCAGGACAAACCAACCCATAATCAACAAACTAAATTTTGAACTGCATTAAACAGGTTGGGTAAACAACTTGTTAGTAGCCTCAATATATTCCAGGATATCTTCTTTCCCCAATTTGTTTTTGGCTGATGAAATTATTGTCTTAGGTAATTCTTCCCATGTTTGTGAAAGAATTTCTTTTAATTCCATGGAAGTATTTGAAGCATGGCCAAATGAAACCTTATCGCATTTGGTCATTACAATTACAAATGGAATACTGCTTTCACCCATTACGTTTATGAAATCGATATCAATTTTTTGAGGTTTTATGCGTGAATCTACTAAAACAAAAACTGACATCAGGTTTTCCCTTTTAGCGAAATACTTAAAACTCATCGATTGCCAGCTTTTTTTATCCGATTTACTTGCTTTGGCATATCCATAGCCTGGTAAATCAACTAAATACCACTGTCCGTTAATTAGAAAATGATTGATTAGTTGGGTTTTTCCGGGAGTGGTTGAAATTTTTGCCAATCCCTTCACCCCAGTGATCATATTTATTAAGGAAGACTTGCCTACATTTGACCTTCCAATAAAAGCGTATTCAGGGAGTAATGGTTCAGGACATTTTTTGGGATCTACACTACTTTTTATATACTCTGCAGTTTTAATTAGCATCCGTTTACTTTTTATGGTAGGATGCTAAATGACGTTCTTTTTTACTTTCGTAAATATCAGCAATAGTTACAAGGATTCCGGTTTCCTGAACACTACCAAATCCGGGATTGATAGCTGTACCAAAATTTCTCATGGTTGAGGAAAGGTTCATGTAAGCATTTACAAGAGGGGGGATATTCTCATTGTAATTATTGCGGAGTGTCTGTGTTAATAATTTATTATCAGCATCATAAGATTTACCGCATAACACTTCTTCAAGTTCCTTTAGATCTGTCTCGATTTCCAAAGGGATAATGGGAGTAACCAGTTGGTCAGGGTCGGGAAAGTACTTTGAAAGGAAATACAGTATAAGATCGCGGGCTTTTATATTAACATGAGGATACATGGTTACTTTTCCGAAAAAGTATTTCACTTCCGGATGATTAATAACCAGTGCTCCTAACCCATCCCAAAGATTGTCAAGAGAAAAAAAACCTTTGCGGCTATTCACCATAGGTTGGTAATCTGGCTGAACAAATGAACGTCCGAGCTCAATAGTATAGGGAAGAAATTCAGTTAAAAATTTATGTGAAAAATTAAATAATTCAGAAGTAGCAATGTGTGGTAACCCATTGCTGTCAAAAATGACATTTCTGCAATTAATAAAGCGATATCCTCCAATTATTTCTTTTTCTTCAGGATCCCATACAATCAGTTGTTTATATAAGTTTTCATCAGTGTCAAATTCATCAATATCCATCGATTTTCCGGTACCACCACCAGCACGACGAAATGAATATTCACGCAAACGACCTATCTCCTGCATGGTGTGAGGAGCATTATGAGCATTCAGAATATAAATTTCGTTATCACCGAAATTGGTGAATCTGACAAATAATTGTTTTGTCAGTTCATTTTCGATCAGTGATCTATCAACACGGGGAATAATTCTGTTCATTTTATAATTCAAATTCTATCCGGTTATTTTCTTTAAGCCTATAAACATGTTCTTTAACTCTGGCTGCCCACTCATTATCTGAATATCTTTTATCAAAAACTGTATAAGCAATAGACTTTCCAAAATAAATATGTAAGATTTTATCTTTTTGTTTATAAAACTCATCAACAAGATACAGCATTTCAATATTCTGTTTAAGCCCTATTCTTTTTCTAAAATTTGCTAAATTATAGAAAAAATCCGAATTCCGACCTTCAATAAAAGTTGGAATAATATTTCTTTTATATTTTTTAGCATACGAAATAAAGGTTTTTTTCCATTCCAGATCTTTTATTACATTATGATTTTGTTTTCTGGAGCATAATCCGGCAGGAAAATATAGTACAGATACATCAGAGGCAAAGGTTTCATTAATGATTCTGAGATTCTGTGCATTGGTTCCGTGTTTGTTTATAGGAATAAACAGGTTTTTTATATTTTGCAGATTCATCAGAATATCATTTACCGGGAAAAGAATGTCTTTGCGAACTTTCCCGGCAACGTGCATTAAAGCAACACCATCCAGACCACCCAAGGGATGATTGGAGGCAATAATTATCCTTTCTTCAGTCGGGATATTCTCTATCCCATGAACCTCAACAGATTTAGAAAATTCTAAAATGATCTGTTCAACAAAGTCCAGCCCGTATTTATCAGAATGCTTATTGATGAACCTATTTATTTCATCTTCGTGCAGTATGCGTTTCAGGTAATTTAAAATGAAAAAAGGCAGTACTTTCAGTAATCTGGGGTTCTTATTCCCGATTACTTTCCTAATGTCAATTAATTTATCCGAAACATTGTTTTCAGATTTTATTCCAAATGTCTGCATCTTTATTTTTTCCTTGGCAAAGGTAGCAAATCTTTTTTAAGGGCAACTTATCAGTTAATTACATTAATAGTTTGTTAATTTATTTTTTCTATAAAAAAAAATGTATTTTTGTTTCAGCAATAATCTAATCTTAAAAAAACCAAACTTATGAATTCTATCAGAAAAATGTTATCAGTTATTCTGTTAACCATCCTTTCAGGTGCAGTAATCTATGGACAATCTTCCACCGGTCCGACAAAGAAAATTGATGATCCGACCGGACGACTGCTTATTTCATCCCATTTACAACCAAACCCTGTTTCCGAAGTGAGTTACGGGTATGGCTTGGGTATAAACAATGAAAATCCCAAAGCACTTTTTGATCTGCAGTTTCAATATCCATTGCTGGGAAATGGTACGGCAGGAATTGAAACTGATGGGGACTATTTCTATATTACAAGATGGAATAGCAACCAGTTTTACAGATATAATCTTACCGGAGCTCTGGTCGACAGTTTTTCCATTGCCGGTGTTGCAAATATCAGAGATCTGGCTTATGACGGCCAGTATTTTTATGGGGGGGCTGCAGCCAACCTGATTTATAAGATGAATTTTACTTCTCATACTTTGGTTGCTACCATCACTGGCCCTACCAGTCTGGTTGTGCGGCATATTTGTTATGATCCCGGACAGAATGCTTTTTGGTGTGGAAACTGGGATACTGATTTTACACTGGTAAATATGTCAGGTGCAATTATCGCTACCATTCCTGCTACTACACATCTTCAGACTGATATTTATGGTTCTGCATACGACAATTATACCCCGGGTGGTCCTTATATCTGGCTGTACAGGCAAACTTCTGCCAACGGAAACGATCTGGCTCAGGTCAAAATATCGACAGGGGCGCCCACCGCTGTGAATTTTGATGTTACTTCGGTGGTTACCGTACCCACGGGAAATCTGGCCGGCGGTTTATGCATTGCCGAAGGAATCGTCCCCAATAAAGCATCCTTGATAGGAGTCATACAAAACCAAAAATTTTGGGGGCTCGAATTGAAAGACCTCGCTGTTTTTCCGAATGATATGGGAGTTACGTCCTTGTTATATCCTTTGAGTTCAGCGGTTCTTACCAATGCTGATTCGATAAAAGTTGTTATAAGAAATTTCGACAGCATTGCACATAATAACATTCCGGTGTCGTATAGGATCGATGGTGGTCCTGAGGTGAATGACATGGTTAGCGCCAGTATTCCTGCCTATTCAACAATGAATTTTACCTTTTCAACCCCTCATGATTTTTCTATCCCCGGACATATTTATCACATTACAGTTTACACAGGTCTGGGGGGTGATGGAAACCATTTAAATGACACTTTGATTGCCACGGTTAAAAATTTGTGGGATATAGCCGGTGTTTCAATTGATGAACCACCTGTCAGCGGGCCTGGTAGTTTATCACCCAAGGCAACCTTTATCAATAACGGAACCCTTGCAACTACTGTTAATGTTACTATGAATATAACGGGAGGCTACACCTCGACAAAAACCATTAATAACCTCGCTCCCGGGGCCAGTCAGCAGCTTACTTTTGACCCCTGGAATGCTACACTCGGAAATTACACCATTAAGGTTTATTCATCTCTGCCGGCTGATTCAGTTCACAGTAATGATACCCTGTCGCAGGTTATCGATATTCAAAATCTGGTTAAAGTTTTGGGTTATGTAGCCTATGATCCTGCAACCACAGGAGCCTTGCCTGTGGGTCCGGCTGTTACATACCTGCAAACACCTTTTATGATTACTTCGCTCGCCAATCAATCCACCATGAACTTTATTGGTGCAGGAACCTGGGGTGCAATGAATAAATGGTATGGAGTAGTTTCTACAGATAATGCTTTGGTTACCATAGATACTCTTACCGGTGCCAGAACCATAATCGGAAATACGGGTGTGGCGCTTTCGGGTATTGCTTATGATTGGACCAGCAGTATTATGTATGGTGTGGCATGGGACGGAGTCAATACCTCTCTTTATAAGGTAAACATCGGAAGTGGCGCTGCTACTCTGATTGGTCAAAGTACACCACAGCTATTGATTAACCTTGCCTGTAGTCCTTCAGGACAGTTATTTGGGGTTAGCATTACGAACGATTCTCTGTATGCTGTAAATAAAACCACCGGGGTTGTTACAGCTATAGGCAATATTGGATTTGATGCTGCCTATGCTCAGGATATGGAATTTGATCAGTTGAGCGGAGTTTGTTATATGGCAGCCTACAATAACACATCGGCTTCGGGTGAACTTAGAACCGTTAATACCGCTACCGGAAGTACAAGCCTGATAGGACCATTCTTACACGGTGCTGAAATTACAGGATTTGCCATACCATTCCCCGGCCCGGTAGCTTTGATTGATGCAGGAGTTATATCGGTTGATAGTCCGGTTTCAGCATGTGGACTGGGTTCTGAAACCCCCGGAATACGTGTAATGAATTATGGATCCAGTTCTATTACCGGTTTGCAGGTGACTTATACGCTGGATGGTGGAGCGCCTGTTACTGAAACGATAAGCGGTACCATTGCACCCGGAGGTATTGCTGCACACAATTTCAGCACAGCTATCAATCTTGCCACCGGAGGACCTCATACCCTGGTGGTTTATACTCACCTTGCAGGCGACGTGGTTACTTCGAACGATACGGTTACGGAAACGATTACCCATATTATTCCGGTGGCAGCTCCTTTTGCAATGGGATTCGAACCTACCGAGAATATGGAGGGGTGGAGTATAGTGGATGCCAACAACGATGCCTACCAATGGGAAATAACAGCTTCAGGCGGAAACACGGCCCCTTACTGTATGACTTATACCTATAACGTATCTTCTGCTGCAAATGACTGGCTGATCACTTCGTGTTTCAATCTGGATGCTGCAAAAACATACCAGCTTTCTTATTATTACAAAGCAGCTTCAGCAACTTATCCAGAGAAAATGAAGGTTTTTATCGGAACTGACAACACTGTGGCAGCTTTAACCACTCTGTTAGCAAATCATTCTAATATAGTTTCGACAAGTTATCTTCAGGGTACTGCCACTTTCACTGTTCCTTCAACCGGAATTTATTATCTCGGATTCCAGTGCTACAGTGCAGCCGACGAATATATTCTGTATCTCGACGACATTAATGTAAGTGATGTTACCGGCGTTGAAACCATAGAGCAGCAGCCGGCCATTTCAATCATTCCTAATCCGGCCACCGATAAATTTACTGTTATTACGGATAGTGATGAATCCAACATCACTGTGTTAAATACTTATGGTTCGGTTGTTTATTCAACAACCTCTCATTCCTCACAAACCATTATTTACACCGGCAGTTTTAGTTCGGGTATTTATTTTGTAAAGACCGAAACAGCCAAAGGAATTAATATCCAAAAAATTATTATCGGGAATTAATTTTTATAAAAAACCAAAATGCAGGGGCTGTCATGATACTTTGACAGCCTCTTTTTTTAAAAATTACATGATTGAGGACACTTGGATTAAACACTTTTAATTTTATGCCGCAGATTCGCAGATAATAAAGCAGATAATAAATTAGTAAGAATTACGCAGATTGCAAGATTTCTTACCCTTAAAAAATCTTGCAATGTTTGCATTTAAGTAGTTTACGAAGTAAACTGGTCTGCGGTAATCATATTATAATTGTGCTGTTCATTTTTTTAATCTGCGAATCTGTGGCGTTTTTATTTTTTTTGACTTATCGGAGTGGAATCATGATTGGGTTGATAAAAGTTTAGGAATAGGGTGCATCAGGAATACTTTATGAAAATCTAAATTTTAATGGTGAAAGAAGGTATTTCAAACAGGAAATCATAAATTTTTATGACAAACTGAAATTACAGTTTTCCAAACACTTATACGTGTTTCACTAAAAAATAAAATTATTTTAGAATTTGTGTTTCAGGTTCGAAAAATTATTTAAATTTGTTTTGGTTTGTTGGCATAAAATTGTTATCTTTGGTTGATTTTAATTTTTTTAATGTTTAAAAATTAAATCCTACATGAGTAAATCCTTCACGTTTTTATTCTTTTTTATCAGTGTATCGGTTTTTGGACAAGGACTCCAGAATAATGGGGCCTACATGGTAATATCGCCATCTACAGCAATCACCATTAGTGGTGGTACTAACGGAGACTTTATCAATAAAAGTTCAGCCACTACTGATGTTAATGGTAGTTTGTATTTAACCGGTGATTTTACGAACAGTGCAGTCTTTGGCCCTGCTACAGGTACGGTTATCTTAAATGGTGCCAACCAACAGGATATTTATTGGACGGGTACAGGTACCGGAGGTTTCTATAATTTAACATTGGAAAATACGGCTGTTGGAACAACTGATATTTATCTGAATGATGATATAGAAATTAATGGCACCGGAACTTTTAATAATGGAATTGTAAATTATAACGGGGGCTCCCTTATTTTTAATAATGGTTCAAGTTGTCCTAATGGTGGTTCGGCTACAAGTTTTGTAAATACTACCGGAGCTAATATCGTTACAAAAAAAGGCACTAATGCATTTATTTTTCCCACCGGAGAAGTATCAGGAAGTAATATTGTCTGGGCACCCGTAGGTATAGCCGCTCCCGCTGCTTCTTCTCAAATTGGTGCTGATTATAATTTCTCCACCTCACCGGATAATCTTAATGTGTGTGATGTCAATATTATGCATCATACCAGCTATGTTGAGCATTGGATACTGTCTACCGACAATTCATCGCCCGATGTTACCTTATATTGGAAAGACGGCGCTCGCAGCGGTATAGCCTCTGTTATTGCCGGTGAATTATTGGTGGGCCATTGGGAGGATTGTACCGGAGATAAATGGGTAGACAAGGGAGGCTCTATTAGTGGTTCAACGGCAAGCGGTTCTATTACCAATACCACTGCAATTCTATTATATAATGATGGCCCGGTGACCTTTGGTTCGAAAAATTCTTTCAACCCATTGCCGGTTTCGTTAATTGATTTTTCGGCAAACTGCCATAACGAAATGGTTAAAATACAGTGGTCGACTGCCTCAGAAACCAATAACGACTTTTTTACTATTGAGCGCAGTTTGGATGGCATACAATGGATAAGCATTGCCACAATACCGGGCGCCGGCAATTCCAACCAAATACACAACTACTCCTATACTGATGAAAACACCGTGGATTACAATGTGTATTACCGTCTGAAACAAACCGACTTTGATGGCAATGTAAAAAGCTTTGCCCCGGTTACAGTTAATTGTGCTTCGCAGTCTGATTTGTTGGTTAATGTATTTCCCAATCCTTTTAAAGATGAAGTCACTCTAAGTATAGGTAATCTTAATTTTACAGGTGCACAGCTGAATGTTTTCGATATTGTTGGCAATAAGATAGCTGAACGCACTTTTAACGATATTCAAAATCATGCCTTACAAACAACTTTCGACTTAGGTGGACTGGCTGGCGGTATGTATTTTGTGGAGGTAAGGGCGGCAGGCTTTTCAAAGTATATTAAAATTGTAAAGAACTAAAATTTATAATAACAACAGCTTATGAGAAAGATATATTCTGTAATTTCCGGGCTAACCTTATTGGTTTTGCTGACTTCGGTGAATTTTGTTTTTTCGCAAAGTGTGGGTATAAGTATTACAGGCCCTTTTACTCCAAATACATCGGCTTTATTGGATGTAAGCGCAACTTCAAAAGGAGTACTGATTCCCAGAGTTGCCTTGACTGGTGTTAATGATGCAACAACAATTATTTCGCCCGCAACCAGCCTATTAGTTTATAACGACGGCACTGGAGGTCTATCCACAGCAGGATATTATTATAACTCAGGAACATCAGGAGCCCCGAATTGGGTGAGATTTTTAACATCTTCCAGTGCTTCGTGGCTTACGGGCGGCAATAATAATGGAAGTGAAATGACTTTGGGAACTCAGGATATCTATGATTTACCTATTATTTCTTATAATAAGGAGTTAATGAGGTTAACTACAACTGGTCGAATTGGAATCAGCACTACAACTCCGGTACCTAATTATCTTATTACTATGAATGCAAATGGAGCAAGTACTCAACCTCATGGTATTAATATTATTATGACCCCAAATAGTTCTAATTCTTATGGAATAAGGATTTCATCCAATAGCCAGTATGCAAGGGGAATAAATGTGGTTAACACTTCAAATGGTACATCAAATGCCTTCTGGTGTGTTGGTGGAGTTGATTCTGTAACCAATGTTGTTTCTGGATATTTAGCATATAGGACAGGTAGTGGGAATACTTATGGCTTATATGGTATCACAGGCACAAATAGCACACCTGATTATACCAATTCAAGTACCTGGGCTGCTTTTATTCAGGGCAGGGCTGTTATTTCTAGCGAGTCATCACCTACATCTTTAATAGGTACCGACCTGGAAATAAGAAATACCAGTAGCGGTAAACCTGTTTTAGTCTCTTTTAGAAGGTCCAATCAGGTTACTTCAAGGGACTCGGTTATCACAAAATTGATTTTCCGCGATAGTTATTATTCAGGACCTCAAGCTCAAATTTCAATTATAAGAGACCAAGTTTCTTCTCATAAAACTGATCTGCCAACAGCAATTCAATTCTTTACAATGAATGATAGCTCAAAATTTAATTCACATAATTACCCTTCAGTTTTATCTGAAAAGATGAGGATAAAACAGAGCGGAACAGTTCAAATTGGTAAAATAGGGAGTTCAGCAAACTTAAATTGGTGCAAACTTTATGTTGATAATACTGGCCAAGATGGGACTGGATATGGCTTAAATCAAGTTGGAGCTGGGATATTAGGATATGCAGGAGGCCCACAAACCGATACTACAGTAAATACCGACTATGCATATGGAGTGGCAGGGTTTTGTTATAATTTAACTGGGTTAACTAGAAGTGGTGGAGTTTTTGGCGGAGTTTCAGTAACAAACTGGGGCTCACTAGGATATTATTCCTCTGCAGGAGGAGCAGCATATGGTGCATATTATCATTCTACTGGGGGATTAGGTACAGGTACAGGCTTTATGCCCAACTCCGATATCCAAGGTATAGGCTTTGGATCCTATGGTGGTGTGATGGGCGGCTGGACAAGAGGCGAGGTGCTTGGACAAACCAATATGGGCGAATTGTATGCCTCTTATAATATAGGTAATCAATACACTTCAGGTGTTTCGGCCGATATTGTTACCAATAATAACGAACGCACACCGGCTTATTCGGTTACTTCGAACGATGTAAAAGTATATTCTGATGGCAAGGCAAAACTGATCAACGGAAGCTGCAAAGTTACTTTCGACCGCTCATTCCTGCAGCTGCTTTCGCAACAGGATAATCCTACCATAACAGTTTCGGCCTTGGGTGAGTGTGCAGGATTGTATATTGTTTCAATTGAAAAAGATGGTTTCACCGTAAAAGAATTCCATAACGGGCAGTCGAATGTTGAATTTACCTGGATTGCCATTGGCAAAAGGGTAGATGCCAACCAGGTTAGCAAGCTGCCGGAAGCATTAAAGGATAAAGATTTCGATGCCAATATGAAACGCGTGATGTTTAACGAAAACAATACAGAAAAATCAGGACTTCCGATTTGGTGGGACGGCAGCAAACTCAGGTTTGATACGCCACCGGTGCAGAATACGGATACAAAAAAGAACTAAATCCATTTGGCTGCACATTAAAATACTAAGCGGGTAACCCCCGCTTTTTTTATGAAAAAGATATCGATTTTGCAGGTTACTTTATTTTTTCTTGCGCTGCTTTCTGTTTCGGCTATGGCCCAAAGGCCGGGCAAAGATCTCAATTGCCTGAAGTATTGCCTCCAGGCGCTGGCATCGGACAGTATGGGAGGGAGAGGGCCGGACACGCCATACGACCTGATGGCGGCTGAGTTTATAGCCGGAGAGTTTCGGAAACTGAAGATCAGCCCATTTACCGGCAATTCTTATTTTCAGGAATTTTCCTATGCCAAAGATTCGGTTACCGTCAAAACCCATAATATTATTGGGTTTATTGACAATAAAGCCGCTGAAACTGTAATTATTGGTGCACATTATGATCATTTGGGTTTTGGCGGCACCAGGTCGCGCTCATTTGGCAAGCACGAAGTACACAACGGAGCCGACGATAATGCCAGCGGGGTGGCGCTGATGCTGTTGTTAGCCAAACAGATCAGCATTTCGAATCTGCAGCAATTCAACTTTATATTGGTTTCTTTTTCGGGGCATGAAGATGGATTGTTTGGCTCGGAATATTTTGTGACGAACAATATTGTGGCCGACAGCAGCATAAAACTGATGATCAGCCTCGATATGGTGGGCCGTGCCGAAAAGGTTAATCCAACCGTGTTTGTTGCTGGCAACGATAGCTGCCTGTTGCAAAGCTTTAAATCGATTGCCGGTAAACAGCAACCGATTAAAACCGGTGATAAAGAATTGCCCTTGGGCGACCACAGCGCTTTTGCCACACGTTATATCCCGGTTTTGTTCCTGACCACCGGCATGGAAGACGATTATCATAAAGTTACCGACGACGAAAGCCTGATAAATTATAAGGCCATGCTTGCCATTGACAAACTGATTCTGAATTTCCTTACAAAGATAAATTCGGGAAGATAATGAGGTGAATAGTATAATAAATGCCCCGGCTGACGGACACCAAATATATTTCCTTCCGCTTCCATGTCCTTATGTGCGTTTCTTCGAACGAATAATTGTTATTAGTAATTTGGAAACCGCAAAGTACACGAAGATTATACGCAAAGTGCGCAAAGCCCGCCTGACAATATGGCAGGATTTCTTAGCGTTCTTTGCGTTTCTTTTCTTTGCGGAATCTTTGCGGTTAACTAT
>CAYXXU010000002.1:100354-106406 GCA_964469155.1 uncultured Bacteroidales bacterium | reverse complement strand
TATCAAATTGTTATAAACATTCTTTGTTGATAACTCTTATCCCGAACTCAGGTTATTATGTTTATCAAGCACAGGAAGCATTTTTGTGGAGTAACTTGTTACTTCAATCTTTTTATCATTATCATTGATGATTTGATTAATTTCTTCTGTTGTTACAGGTCTAAGTTTGTATAATTGCAAACTGAATTTTATACCTTGCATTGAATATTTATCTCTATCGTATGCGTCCCTTAACCTATCCATATTCCAGTAAAATTGAACAAGGCCATGTTCAGCTTTTGCTTCAGCAAGGTCTATGCATGTAGCTGAACGTTCATTTGCAAAACAATAGTTTTGAATGAAATCATCTATTTCTGAATGTATCATTAAGAGAGCATTTTTTTTATTACTAATCTCCAATTTTGAAACAACACTAATGATGATGAAATAATATAGAACTTCTCTTTCGTTTTTTGGTTTCAAAAGAGCCATAAATTGTTGCGCGTCTAACTTAATTCCACAATAAAGATGATTATAAACATTGTTAAGAAGCTTTTCCAATTCTTTTTTGAAAAGAAACATTTTTATTCCTTTAAACATGTTTTTTTATTATTAGCGTAGGTATTATTTAATTTTATTAGCGAATATCTCTTGATACCAGCATAAATTATAGGGAGAAAGCAATTCCCCGGGAGATTGTGGCTAAGAAGAAATGAGGGCTTTGTCATGTGTCCGTGCTAATTTTTTGACTAATATATTTCTGAATAAAACTTCTCACAAACTCGATTATTGTCAATGCTAATCCAATAATTGCTGAATAAACTCCAATTGATTGAAATATTAATCCGATTAAAAGAATTATTGATATTAAAATATCTTTTACTAGATTAAACTTTGCAATTTTTGTCGTAGTTAATTTTTCTCTAAATGAGAAAATAATTAAAAAAACACTAAAAATAAGCAAGAAAATAAAAAAGATGTACCTGATAAAAATGACTTGTATAGAAAACGCGAAGAAAGCAATGAAAATTAAATTTAGTATTTCAGTCTTATAAAGGGAAAATATGGTTGGTCTTGAAGTTTTTTTTTCTTTTTTAACTTTTTTTATCTTGATGTTTTCCTTTGGGGAAGTTAATAAAATTGGGGGATATTGAGGTTGTTCTTTTCTAAATTCGTAGTAGATATTATCGTATTTATCATTAGTTTCACATTCTAAATTCAAACGCTTATAAACCTTTTCCCAATACTTTGGTTCGCCTTTAATTTGTAAGCAAAAATTTAAAAATGAGGCAGCAGATTCCATTTCGCCTGCTAACTTCCACGCCTCTGAATCCTGAAAGTCAGAATGTAAATTCAAAGCGTCATGAATATAATTTGAACTAGATTTATCAAGTTTGTCTAATGCAAGTTTTTCGTTGTCTGGAACAAAGTGCATGAAATAACTATAAAAAGCTATTCCATCTTGTTCAGCGTACTTTTCAAATTCTTCAATTTTATTTTCATCAATGTCATTCTGTTTGAAAACTCTATAAGCAGTTGTTAAGAATAATGCGTTAACTATATCAATAATATCATATCCTTGCATGTCGGAGTAACTATACTTGTCATACATGCTTTTATTTGGCAAGTTCTTTAGGAGATCTGCATAAATCTTAATTATTCGTTCAGATGTTGTAAAATTAAGTCTCTTTTTCCCCATCTATGTTAGTATCTTATTAAGGAAATGCGTGTTAATTCTCTAGATAAGTTATAGAATGACACAACATTTCGGTTGTAGCTTTTCGGTGGCATTGTTGTTAATTTTCTTAAATTTACAAACTATCTGCCACTGAAAGCAACAGTCTGTTACTTGCAGTAATTATTCATTAAACTCTTCAATTTTACACTCAACATAGGACATACATAGTCTAAAAACATCCATTTCCTCTTTTGTAATGTCCTTTGCATGTGCATCCGACCTGTATTTGTTTATGGACTGCATCTTATGGTCAAAATCATCTTTGTTACTTCCAAAAATGTTTTTGAAAATTTCATAATGTTTAATAATTGTTTTCCTTATGTCGTCAAAATATATTTGACATATTTTGGCATCAAATAGCTCATTGTAACTATTGCATGAATACTGTGACTTTCTTGGTTCTCCAAGTATTGCGAGATAATGATTCGTTGCTTCAGCCTTCCCAAAACTTGCTTGTAATTGATTCCTCACTATTTTACGAAGTTTTGGTTCTAATGAGTTTCTTCGCTCCGATATTTCTCTAAATCGCTCTTGTGGAGTATCTAGCGCTTTTTGGTATTTATGCTTTGTTAAAAGATAATCTTTAATTGCATCAATTTTGAAAGAATAATGAGAGTTGTTTTTATCAATAATTTTATAGCCGAGTAAATGATTTGTGAATTCTGGAGAAAGTTCAGCGAGTTCATTAAATGTTTTCATGTCATCGAGTGCAATGTACTTTAACATGTCAAATTCCGAAGGGTAAAAACTTTTTAATACTCCTAAAATCATTTCTACATAACTTCCGTATTCATTATGAAAAATGATTTTCGCTTTTTCATATAAATACCGGTCTACTCGAATTGGTCTCTCAAAATTTGAAATTTTATTGATTATGCTACACACATGTCTTATTAGAAAGGGATGTCCCCCAAAATCATCCGTAAGTTTGGCATAAATAGTTTCCTCAAATTGAAGCCCCATAATTCTACCAAGTTTTCTTACCATTTCTCTTGTTTGCGGAACATCAAAATTGGGTATATACTCAAAATATATTTGATTAAAAATTGGATTATCTTTGCCTTTAATTTGAGATGTCTCTATCGCATTTGGATTAGTGCCAACAATAAAAAATGAAAATAAGTTAGAATTTTTTTGGAAAACGGTCCTAATTGATTGCCACAAGAAAACAAAATCCAATTCTAATGTCCAATGTTCAGAGGGCGAGGTATTGAATGTAATATTCTCTATTTCATCGAAAACAATTAATATGCTTTTTTGCTTAACAAGTCTAGATGCATCCTTCAAAGTACTTTCAAATAAAAGAGCAGCATTAAGTTCAGAAAAGTTGGATTCAGGTTTAACTTGCAGTAATGGGGCTATTTGTTTTCTTATTTCTTCAAGAATATACCATAAGACATTATTCCATCTTCGTTTATGTAGCGAAGGATTTTGACAATCTATGAAAACAGAATATTCTCCTAAAGTTTCCAGAACTCTCTTAATGCCAAAAACAACTGAAGTCTTACCTGTTTTCCGTAATCCAAATAGAGCCGTATTCTCATTCGAACGATGTCTATTTACTAATTTTAAGACTAAATCATTACGCCCAAAAAAATACAAATCCTTTTTAAGAGGAGATTCAAAAGCAAACAAGTCTCTAGTATAAAAATGTGACTTGAATCTATTCCTTATAAAAAAAGGATCTGAGTTTGATTTTAACTCATTGTAGGAAAATGGCACAACTAATTGAGATTCTTGGTCATGTTTAACAAGGTCATTTATTCTCTCAACTATATTTTCATCATTGCTAATAATTACACAACATAGTTTTTCAAGTCTTAGTGCTTGATATTTTCTTTCTACGAAATCTACTGCATCAAGAGTTCTTGTTTCAAATGTTGTATAGTTGCTAAAAACAACGACAATTTCTAATTCTACATTAAAAAGTTCCTGGTAGTTGTCGGTTGGCTTTATGAGAAAATATTTATATTCTGAAGTAGGTCCTAAATTAAATTGTCCGCCCCCATTAGTAATATACCATTCGGCTGAAAACTTCTTTACTATCTTTTGTTCATCTTCTGAAAAATGAGAAAGGCTAACCTGAGAGTTGATTCCTGGATAAATTTTTTGGTCTTCTTGTGCCATAATTTTATTAGTTTTTGTCTTTTATTACTGCAGCTAACTTCTTCTTGCTTCAACTTTGTGGTAGATTATTTAAATATTTTGTCAGCTTTGTACACCTTTCATATTCATTTTATTCATCAAAAATATAAAATTATTCCGACAAATCCCCCAAACCTAATTTTATTTCCCTCCTTTTCACCCCTCTGCTCCTCTTAGCCTTCAAAAAAAAAGATTTAAATCAAGGTTGCTTGATCTTACATCAAGGTTGCTTGATTTCATTTCAAGGTTCGGTGATTTCAAATCAAGGTTCGGTGATTTCAAATCAAGGTTCGGTGATTTTAAATTAAGGTTCGGTGATTTTAAATCAAGGTTCGGTGATTTCAAATCAAGGTTCGGTGATTTCAGATCAAGGTTCGGTGATTTTAAATTAAGGTTCGGTGATTTTAAATTAAGGTTCGGTGATTTTAAATTAAGGTTCGGTGATTTCAAATTAAGCTTGCTTGATTTCAATATCAGTGATCAATAAAAAAAAGTAGTTTTTGGATGGGTAAAAAAAAAGAGGGCGGATAGGGTAAGGGTCCGCCCTCTTGTAAAATTGTAAGGTATACATTAAAACCTTGCTATACCGATAGCACTGATAATATAGTCTAATTTCATCCGTCAGCCGACGGATTCATTATACTATTTATCAGTAGCATCGGCATTACCTTTGTAACTTATTTTTTAGATTAGCTAAAAAATAAGAACAAATGGTACAACTTCTAATGTTTCTTAATAACCACCCTTATGCTGGGGCTCCACACAGGTTCTTTACCAATACCAACGACCTTGGAGTTCTGAAAATAGATCACCTCGCCGGGCGTATGGCCACTCGAGATCTTCATACGTGTTTTACTTGCCAGCAGGTTTGCCCAGCTTTCCTGGTCCTTGCTTATGCGCCAGTTGTGTGTCCCCTGCCAGTTGCCGATCAGTATCACTTCGCCTTCTTCCGCACCGTCAGAGGCCGTATTTTTCTTTGGCTTTGGTATAGATACATGTTTCACCCCAAAACCGGCATCGGTGATAATAAGGGTGGCATTGGCAGGATCGAGGTCGGCCATTTCCTGCACATTGCCGGCCAAAATGCGGATATCACCCTTGCTCAACTCCCAACATTTGTTGCGGGTTTCGGTGGTCACGGTGCGGGGCTTTTGGGTGCAACCTATCTGTGCATCGCTCAGATTGGTGTTATCCGTTTTTAATGTCAGCAGTTTGGCTGCTAAAGAATCATAACGGCTGTTGGCCGCCATTTTGTCGTGCTTGGCAATGGCCCAGGGCAGGTATTCGTTAATTTTCGAAGGCATTCCGATCACTACCACGGCACGATAACTTAATTCAGAATCTAATGGGCTCATAATATTGTTTTTTAAGGTTTATTAATGGGCTCAAATTTCTATAATAATATATTTCTGTGAAAGAACCAATCGACAGGTGTAGGATTTATTTTTTCAGGCCCAGCTGTTTTAGCTTTTTCCTCAATAAGGGGAGCTTCCTTGCTGATACAGGAAGAACCACATTTTCAAAAAGATACAGATCGCGTTTTCCTTCCAGCGTATTTAAGCGTTTATAAAATTTCAGATTGGCAAGCAAGTCGTCGTTTATGCGGTGGAACCACTCCGAATCTATCAGTTCAGTTACCCCCTTGAGCCAGGGATATGCAAAATAAGGTTCTTTCCGGTTACACATATATAACCACGTATAATCTCCATCGGCCTCGCAATAATGTATGTGCCAGGCGTTGATATGGGTCCATTCTCCATCAATCCTGACCCGTATCATTTTAGTTTCTTCGTTTTCCATAATCCTGTTCTTTTTTAATTTATGATCTGTTTGGCCATAAAATTAAAAAAACATAATCACATATAGTTTGATGGTATAACCACACTAAAAACGCTGATACCCCCCCCATCTCTTGCAAAACACCGCCTTTACCCAAAAAAAATATTACCTATTATCACTCACTTTTTCAAACTATTAACACATCTTGTCAACAGTACTTGAAAAAATATTGGTACTTTGTATTGCATAGTACTGTTTTTTGTATTATCTTTGTCGCCGGATTGGAAAAACAGGTAATGCAAAAAAGACTATCAATGAAAATAAAATCCAAAAAATTCTCTGCATTCTTTTCTTTTCCTCTCATCCTAAAGGATGGAAAAGAAAGCAGAGAATTTTTGATAGATTTCACAG
>CAYXXU010000002.1:0-100254 GCA_964469155.1 uncultured Bacteroidales bacterium | reverse complement strand
ATAAAAGACTATCAATGAAAATAAAATCCAAAAAATTCTCTCCCTTCTTTTCTTTGCCTCTCATCCTAAAGGATGGAAAAGAAAGCAGAGAATTTTTGATAGATTTCACAGGGATTAGTTCGTCAATTTCATCCTTTAGGACCGAGGCAAAAAAATTGACGAACTAATCCCGGACGAAAACAATTAATGACAATGAATGACCATCAATGACAACAAATGACTTCTCAACTACGCTCGAAGAATCAAATGACAATAAAAGACTATCAATGAAAATAAAATCCAAAAAATTCTCTCCCTTCTTTTCTTTTCCTCCTGTCCTAAAGGATGGAAAAGAAAGCAGAGAATTTTTTTTAGATTCCCTAGGGATTAGTTCGTCAATTTCATCCTTTAGGACCGAGGCAGAAAAATTGACGAACTCATCCCGAACAAATAACAATGAATGACCATTAATCTTAAATAAAAAAATAAAAAAAAGGGCGAATGCGATTCGCCCCTACAACTCCAAACTCTAAACTCCAAACTCCAAACTTAAAAATCATGGACATAGAAAACTCAAAAGCCCAATTGCGCAAAGGAATGCTTGAGTTCTGCATACTCTCCATCGTTTCCGAAAAGGAGATGTATGCCTCAGACATTATGGAAAAGCTCAAGGGTGCCAAACTGATAGTGGTCGAAGGGACCCTCTATCCGCTGCTCACCCGCCTGAAAAACGACGGACTGTTGAACTACCGCTGGGAAGAATCGAAAAGCGGCCCCCCGCGCAAATATTACGAACTGACCACACAGGGCCGTGAATTCCTTTCGGCTCTGGACCAAAGCTGGAAGGAGCTGGTGGCCTCCGTTGAACATTTAACCGAAAAAAAATCACAATAAAAATATTACAGTCATGAACAAAACCATTTCAATCAACATCGGCGGTATGATCTTTCAGATAGACGAAGAGGCATACAAGATTCTGGAGCAATATCTTGAATCATTAAAACAACATTTTGCGGCCACCGAGGGCCATGAAGAGATCATACAGGATATAGAGGCCCGCATTGGCGAGATATTCCAGACGAAGATAGAGGCCGGGCAACCCCTCATACTGAAAGAAAATGTGGAAGAAGCCATCAGCATTCTGGGCAAACCCGGCGACATTGGCGCAGAGGGCGAAAGCAGCCAAACCAAAGAAGAACCCCGCAAGACAGCCAAAAAACGCCTCTACCGCGACGAAGACAACCGCGTGCTGGGCGGCGTCTGCTCAGGACTGGGACATTTCCTGGATATAGACCCTATATGGTTCCGCCTGGCTTTCCTGATCTCTATTTTCTTTGCAGGAACGGGTGTGATCGTTTACCTGGTGCTCTGGATCATCATTCCCCGGGCAGTGACCACCGAAGAACGTATGCACATGCGCGGCTCGCCCATGACCATTTCGGAGATAGAGAGCAACATCAAAAACGAATTTGAAGACCTGAAAACCCGTTTTCACGAGATGAAAGGCAGCGCCAAACGTCGCAGCCGCCGCGAAATGCACGAACTGAAACGAAAAATGCGTCAGGCCAAGCGGGAAGCAAAGTATTCCTACAGCCAGAGGTATATGGCCTCATACATTGCGAAACAAAAAGCTGAACCCGTTCACCGTCCGGGGCCCGGAAGCGTATTTGGCGAGATACTTTATTATTTTGTTCGCTTCCTGCTTTCTTTTGTGGGCATAGTGCTGCTGGTGCTGGCCATTATCCTCACCGTTTCGCTGGTGCTCTCGCTCACCGCCTCCGACAGTTTCCTGTTCTTCACCAAATGGGGCATTTCGTCGGTCTCATTTCCTGCCTTCTCCCATTTATTTTTCGAAAGCATCTGGCAGCAGCAACTGGTGGTGGTTTCGCTCGTTCTGCTGATAGGAGTTCCGCTCATCATGCTTATCTTCAACAGCATTCGCATGATCATTGGCTTCAAACACAAAAGCCGCATCGTATCGGTAACTGCCTCACTGCTTTGGCTCAGCGGACTGATACTGGCCATTTTATTAACGGTAAATATTGTAGGGAACTTTAGCGAAAAAAGCGTGGTAAAACAGGAGATCAACCTGCCCCAGCCCAAAGAAGTGTTGACGATTGATGTGAGCGATAACCTGCCTGGGATCAGTGATAACTTTTATGGTGATGAGGAAGAATGGACCGAACGGATGACACATCCACACCAGGCTTTTATTTTCAACAATTGCTTTTTTACCGAACGTGGCAGCAATCTGTTAACCTATGGTTTTCCGAACCTAAAGATCGCACCTTCCAAAACCGGCCTGTATAAACTTACGGTAATCAAAACATCGAGAGGCACCACCCTGATGGCTGCCCGTGAACGTGCCGAATCTATACAGTCGGAAGTTACCACACCCGATTCCACATTGGTAATCAACAACTATTTTGTTTTGCCCTCCCATGAAAAATGGCGCAACCAATCGGTGAAACTCATACTGGAAGTACCCGAAGGCAAAAGCATTTTCCTCACCAAAAACGTCGACAACCTCATCTACGACCGCGACAACATCGACGGCAGCTGGAACTCCGACATGACCGGCAAGCAGATGACCATGCACAACGGCCGCCTGGTGGAAAGCACAGAAATAATAAAGACAGATAGTGTGGCCCTTCAGAAAGCGGTGGTGAAGAAATAAATAAAACACCGGGCATTGATAAAAAATGCAAATCATAGCCACTAAGGCACGAAGACTCTAAGTTTCACAAAGAAAAAAAACCATTAACAAAACTTCGTGTACCTTCGTGCCTCCTTCGCGTAACCCTGCCTGCAGGCAGGCAGGTTCGTGTAATTAAAAAAAAATACCACTCTAATCTGCGTAAATCAGCGGGATCAGCGGGAAATTAAACGGCTTTAGCCAGAAAACAAGAGCGCAATTTAGATTAGAATTTCGACTTATTCAATATTTCCATCATGGCTCTCCTGTTTTTGTACTTTAATTTATACTGCGATACGAGTGTTTTTGCCAGAACAATACCTCCCTCAATATCACTGATTTTTTTTAGTACCTTCACAATATGCTCGTAGTGTTCTCTGCCTGTATTATGTTCAGCATAATTATTTAACGCTTTATGGAATAATTCAAGAGTTTCGGTGGGATATAATTTCCTGAAAATGACATAATAGGTTTCAAGTCTTTCAAGAGAAAGGTACCTCTCAATATACATCAAAAGTCTGGGGGCATCTTTCTCCTCAGCCAAAATGTCGGCGACACAACAATTAAAAAATTTATCCTGTTTTTCATAATGTGAAATAATATTTTGCAATTCAGTTTTCCACTCATCACTGGTAAAAGTGGACTTATAAATACGATAATATTCCACCTGGAAAAAGGTTTTAATAAAAGAGAATGAAATTTTACGGATCACAGGAATATCAGATTCTTTCCTGGCTATTTTTAATGACAACTCATTCCAAACATTATGGGATAAAGAATTCTCATTTCTACAGTTATTAAGAAACTCATTGATGAGTCCTTTTGCCTCCTTAAACTTTCCGGCATTTATTTTTTGTTCTACAATCTGTTTGCGAAAATTTTCAATCTGAATATTAGCAGTTAAAATTTCAAAGGCTTTTTCAGGTTGATTGCTGTTTATATAAAATTCAATTTTTCTTTCAAGTATATTTTGTGCTTCATAAGATGCTTTGTCATCAATTTTTTGAAGCAGGCTATCCTGTAAAGCAATAAAGCCTTCTGCATTGCCGGTTAATTTAGCAAGTTCGGTCAATAAATGGTTAAACCCATCAAACATAATAGTCGCCTCATACTTTGGTTTTTCCATCTCGGTAATGCAATAATGATATAATTCATCCAAACTCACCGCTCGGCTTTCAATCATTTTATGTAAAAGATCAAATGGGGTTTCCTGATACGATATATCTACGTACTCCAAAATATCACCATCCATACCATCAGCCCAGGTGGCATACTCCTCTATACAAGCTTTACAAATGGAGAATGCATCATCATATTGCTTTTTCTCAAAATTCTTCTCCGCTTTAGCTAGCCATTCATCCAAAATATCAATGTATAAACAATCATCATAGTAATGATCCAAATCCTCATAATCAAAGTCGATCTTTTTTAAAGCTTTACGAATTATGGTTGAATAAGAAACTTCTTTTTTATCAGGCGATTGTTGGATTAATTCCAGCACAACTGTATTTGCGAAATCGGGATTGTATTTTGCATAGCGGACCATAAATTCCTTCAAATCTTTTTGGGAAACATTTTTCAACACATCTTCGACCGAATAGGTATCATCTTTTGATTCCATTTTCTCATCAAAAACCCGGGCATCAATTTCCTCTTTTATCATCGCAATATGCTTACAAGGATAGTAATCACTTGGACAAGAACATGAAAATGATTCGATTACATTCCCTTTCAATTGAATTCTTATGGAATAAGTACCATAGTTTCCCCTATATTTTGCCTTCCAAACTCCATTGGAAGTTTCCTCCAAACTTATAATTTCATTGTACATAGAAGTATTATCTTTCGATCCTTATCCTCGCATCCACCGCCACCACCTTTTCGGCATTGCCCAGCAAAGGATTGAAGTCGAGTTCCTGAATCTCCGGAGCCGCCTGCAACAGGGCCGACAACCTCAGAATGATTTCAATGAGTATAGGCTGGTTGATCCCTTTTTGTCCGCGCACCCCTTCTATTATTTTATAGCTCTTCAGGCTTTTGATCATCACTTCGGCCTCGTCTTTTCCAATGGGCGATAATCCGGCGGCAACGTCCTTTAATACTTCAATGAATATACCTCCCAGGCCGAACAAAATCATGTGTCCGAATTTCGGCTCGAACTTGGCGCCAACAAAAAGCTCTGTTCCGCTTAGCATAGGCTGCATCAATATGGAGGAAGTATCTTTGATCTGCATCATGCGGATGAATTCCTTCTCCACCGTCTCAAGGTTCTTAACATTCAGCACTACCCCTCCCACATCCGATTTATGCACGGGCCCTACCACTTTCATCACCAAAGGGAAACCCAACTTTTGCGATTCCGCAATGGCAGCCTCTTTGTTATTGACCACTGCCTCTCCTGCCCTGGGAATGCCGGCCGCATCCATCAATTGCTGAATCTCATCCGGAGAAATATAACCATCTGCTGCCTGAGCAACAATGGCTCGTATCTTCTCTGTATCCACTTTGGGTAATTCAGGGGCAACCTGGTAAGGTTTGGGAGTAAAAAATATCTTCGAAAGGGCTTTGGCCAGCACCACTTCGTCGGGAAAATTGATCCTGCCTTTCGCAAGAAAATCCTGAACTTCCTCTTTGGCAGTATAAGTGGATGGCAGCACAGGGAATATCGGTTTCCTGGCCGCTTTCATTTTGGCATCCAGCATATCGTACACATCAAATATACGAAACAGGCCCGGGGTTCCGAAGATCACCACCACGGCATCAATCTCATCAAACTTTTGGTCCACATAATCTATGATGGTTCCCAGTTGCTCGGCGGTTCCGGTAGCCAGAAAGTCGATGGGGTTGGCCACTGATGAACCCGGAAATAAAAGGGTAAGTAATTCATTGGCGGCAGGCGAATCAATATGAGGAACCTCCATACCCGCATTGGATAAAGCGTCGGTACACATCACGGCAGGTCCGCCGGCATGGGTAACAATGGCAATGCGTTTCCCTTTCAGTTCGGGATGCATAAACACAGAAGCCACGCTGATCAGTTCCTCCCTCCCGCTGCAACGTACAATACCTGCCTTACGAAACAGGGCATCCACCGCTACATCCGAACTTGCCAAAGCACCCGTATGCGACGAGGCTGCACGGCTGCCGGCATCAGACGATCCGGCTTTGATTGCGGCGATCTTACATCCCTTGCTAATCAGGGAGGAGGCATGCTTTAGCAGCTTTTGGGGTTTAGAGATATTTTCGATGTAAAGCAGTTTAACAGAGGAACTGGTTTCTGGATCATAAGACAAATCCAGGTACTCCAGTATCTCTTCCACTCCCAGTTGAGCGCTGTTGCCCACAGAAAACACATTGGCAAAGGTCAGGCCGATAGGTATCCCCGTTTCCATAATAAAACAGGCCGTGGCACCTGATCCGGAAATAAAGTCGCATCCTTTCGGATCGAGTTTGGGGATGGGATAGGTAAATATACTATGATGTGCCGGAGTCAGAATTCCCGTACAGTTGGGCCCTATCAGGCAGCCATCCACGCTGTTGATGGTTTCTACAATTTGTTTTTCAAGCAGGCCGCCTGCTGCGCTTTCCTCGCTGAATCCGGCAGAAAGAATAATAAAAGCACGTGTACCTTTCTTCAGGGCCAGCACCTCGACCGCTTCGGGAATAAATTTGGCAGCAATAGCTATTATAGCCAAGTCAACCTGAGGCAGGTCGTTGATATCCTGATAGCTTTTGATCCCCTGCACCACATTTTCTTTCAGATTGGTAACATACAAATCGCCTGTAAAATTACCGTCCAACAAATTTTTTAAAACTTTACCACCCGGTTTGGTAAGTTCGTTTGAGCCACCCACCACCACAATACTGCGCGGATTGATCAGAAAATTATTCACCATACTGCTTTATTTTTTAAGTGCGCTAAGGTAAAAAAAACCTGACTAACAAATAGGTCTGTTGAAAACTAAAATACAATCCTGCTATCCTGCAAAAGCTCAAATGATTATTTTTGCAGCCGGAAATCAATAATTATTGGAATGCCGAATAATAAAAAGAAAAAGATCAAGTACAGGAAGTTTGCATTTAAACTTTCTGAGAAACAAAAATCAATTATTGATAGATTTTGCAAGGCAAAAAAGATCAGCCACAACAAAATGATCAAATCGGCCATCAAGGATTATATCCGCAAATTTGCCGATTCCCTGCCCGAAGAAGAATACATAGGTGAAAATCAGCTTAAATTATTTGATGTGGAAGAAGAAACCGAAGTGTATGAACTTTCGCAGGATCAGGATGAACCCAAAACCACATTATTCTGACAAAATGTCGCAAAGTAACTACTGGCAGATATTTTGATTAGCAAAACCAAACTCCGAAAACATAGAATACATGATTATGAAAAACAAGAAAGTTGTTTCGAAGGACAATGAAAAAAAGGGGAACCCCAACATGGAAAACGAATCTGAAAACATGAACGATACCGCAACCAGCGAATTTCCATGCGACGATACCGCGAAAGATGCATTAATTGCCGAACAAAAGACAAAAATTGAAGAACTAAACGACAAGTATCTAAGGTTATATGCCGAATTCGATAATTACCGCAAGCGTACCTCAAAAGAACGCATAGAACTCAGCAAAACAGCCTCTGCAGAAATTATTTCATCGATGTTGCCGGTGCTTGACGATTACGAAAGAGCCATCAATGCCATACCCGATGAAGAATCTACCAAAGCCATCAAAGAAGGAATCATACTGATTTATAACAAATACAAAGCCATTCTGACAAAGAATGGCCTGGAAGAAATCAAATCCATGGACGAAGTTTTTAATACCGACCTGCACGAAGCCATTGCCAATGTGCCTGCCGAAAAGGAAAAGCATAAAGGAAAAATAGTCGACGTGGTTGAAAAAGGATATTATCTGAACGGAACCGTGCTTCGTTTTGCCAAAGTGGTGGTGGCAAATTAAAATTAACGATTATGACAAAACGTGATTACTACGAAATTTTAGGTGTTTCGAAAAATGCCGACGAGGCCGAAATTAAAAAGGCTTACCGTCAGATGGCGCTGAAATACCATCCTGATAAAAATCCCGGCGATAAAGCTTCGGAAGAAAAGTTTAAGGAAGCGGCCGAAGCTTACGATGTATTGAGTAACCCGGAAAAGAAAAGCCGTTACGACCGCTTCGGCCACGCCGGAATGAATGGTCAGTCAGGATTCAGTGGCGGTGGCGGCATGAGCATGGATGATATCTTTAGTCATTTTGGCGATATTTTCGGAGGCGCATTTGGAGGTTTCGGCGGATTCGGTGGCGGACAACAACAGTCAGGACGCCGCAAAGTGAACCAGGGAAGCAATCTGAGGGTTAAAATGAAACTGACCCTCGAAGAAATTTCAACCGGCGTCGAGAAAAAAATAAACGTCAACAAGTATGTGCCTTGCAAAACATGCAGCGGTACAGGCGCTAAAGACGGCAAATCCTATTCAACCTGTTCTACCTGCAACGGGCGCGGACAAGTGAACCGTGTCACCAATACCTTTCTGGGACAGATGCAAACCACATCAACCTGCCCCAGTTGCGGAGGCGAGGGACAAACCATTACCGATAAATGCACCACTTGCTTTGGAAACGGCGTGGTGAAAGGCGACGATATGATCAGCATAAAGATACCTGCCGGTGTGGCCGAAGGCATGCAATTATCGGTCAGCGGCAAAGGAAACGCTGCCGCCCGGGGCGGACATCCCGGCGACCTGATTGTGCTGATAGAAGAAATCGAACATCCCCATCTGATCCGCGATGGCAACAACCTGCTTTATAACCGCTACATCAGTTTCCCGGAAGCGGTATTGGGAACATCGATCGAAGTACCTACTTTAGATGGAAAAGCAAGGATCAAGATCGATCCGGGCACCCAATCAGGCAAAATACTTAAGTTGAGAAACAAAGGCTTGCCCTCATTAAACTCTTATGGCAAAGGCGATCTGCTGGTGTGTGTCAATGTTTGGACACCGGAAACCCTAAGCAGGGAAGAAAAAAATGCCATTTCTGCTTTGACCAATTCAGAGAACATGAAGCCCAAACCCGGCTCGAAAGAACCCAATTTCTTTGCCCGCATGAGAGAGTTTTTTCAGTAAATGAACGATTATCTGCGAACTGAAATTCCAAAAAAAAATCCAATCCGAAAACCTAAAAAACAAAATAATGCCACTAAGACTCCAAGACACTAAGATACACAAAGCATTGTTATTAAACCTAATATTCTTAGTGTCCGCCAGGTGGCGGATTGAGTCTTTGTGTCTTTGTGGCGGAATTAGAACTTTTCAAAATAGACTCAAAAATCAATCTTCAAATGATAAATAATATTCAAATTTTCACAAGCCAAATACTTTTGAAGTTTTTGAATTTAGTTATTGATAATTATTTGGGATTTGCTTTTTGTTATTTGTTATTTGTAACATCCAAAAGTTTTGCATCTTTATAAAATTCACTAAGGTTCTTCTATGGGATTATTAGAAATTAAAAATGTATCGAAAAGATATGCCAACCACCAGGCATTGAACCGTGTTTCTTTCGATGTCCCCGATCAAAGCATATTCGGCTTATTGGGCCCCAACGGCGCCGGCAAGACTACCCTCATCCGTATCATCAATATGATAACGCTGATGGACGAAGGCGATATATTGCTGAATGGCGATAAGCTTACCCGCAAACAAATAGAGGCCATTGGCTATTTGCCCGAAGAACGAGGCCTGTACAAGAAAATGAAAGTGGGCGATCAGGCTCTTTATCTCGCTCAGTTGAAAGGATTGTCGAAAGCCGATGCCATGGTAAAACTGAAATACTGGTTCGAAAAGTTTGAGATCATCGGCTGGTGGAACCGCAAGGTGGAAGAACTTTCGAAAGGTATGCAGCAGAAGATACAATTCATCGTGACTGTGCTGCACGAACCCCGCCTGCTGATATTCGACGAGCCCTTCAGCGGATTCGACCCCATCAATGCCAACCTCATCAAAGACGAGATCATCCGCCTTAGGGAAAACGGTGCCACCATTATTTTTTCGACCCACAACATGTCGTCCGTTGAAGAACTCTGCGACCATATTGCCCTCATCAACAAATCCAACAAAATACTGGACGGCAAGGTGAAAGACATCAAAAACACTTACAAGGCCAATGCCTACCAGGTGGAACTCACCGGTTTCAATAAACTGCTGAAAGATAATCTGAATCACGATTACGAAGTGACCGATGAACATCACGACAACGAAGTGCTCCATGCCCGTATCAAAATCCTCAACAACAAAAGCACCAACGAAATGCTTTCCACCCTGATGCAGTTTGGGAATATACATGCCATAAGCGAGATCATCCCCACCATGAACGACATTTTTATTGCCAACGTCAACGACGATGCAATAAACTATAATACCACTTCAAATTTAACGGAATAATCAGCCGATGAAAAAGACTTTCATTATCATAAAACGCGAGTATCTTTCCAGGGTAAAGAAACGTTCGTTCATCATCATGACCATTCTCGGCCCCATTCTGATGGCATCACTTATGATTGTGCCCTTTTTTGTCTCCCAGATGGGCGAAGATGTTAAAACGGTCGATGTGGTCGACGAAACCGGGCTGTATTTCGGAAAACTCAACAGCAACAAAACCATTCAATTCCGCTATCTCGCCACCGATATTATTACCGCCAGACAGGATTTTCAGAAATCAGAACACGCATGCCTGCTCTATATTCCCAAACCTTCCCTCACCAAACCCAACTATGCTTTGCTGCTATACGCAAACAAGCAGCCCGGTATTGGAGTTACCAGTTACATTGAGGAGAAGATGAAATACGTGCTCGAAAACAAAACCCTCAACGATCAGTTTGGCATTGATAAAAAAGACCTCGAATCTATCAAAACCTCCATCAATTTGCAGACCGAAAACATTCAGACCGGCGAAAATGCTTCGCCTTTGCTCAGTACTTTTATTGGATTGTTTGGAGGAATATTGATCTATTTTTCGATTTTTATGTTTGGTTCGCAGGTGATGAGGGGGGTTATTGAGGAAAAGACCAGCCGCATTGTCGAGATCATTGTTTCTTCGGTAAAACCCTTTCAATTGCTGGTTGGCAAGATCACCGGAATAGGATTGGTGGGCTTAACCCAGTTTCTGCTCTGGATAGTGCTCACATTAGGCATAGTCACCGTGTTTCAGGCTTCGATTATGAAAACACCTATAAAAAGCACCACCTCCACTCAGCAGGAATTCACCCCTCAAAACAACACCCTCTTTCCCGAAAACACCACCCAGGCCAAGCCTCAGGACGATAGCGGCGAAATCTTCAATGCGGTCATGAAATCCATAGCCGGCTTCGATTTTGTCGCCATCATAGCTTTGTTCTTCTTTTATTTCCTTTTTGGCTACCTCATTTATGGAGGCCTGTTTGCGGCCATTGGTGCGGCGGTCGACAGCGAAGCCGACACCCAGCAGTTCATGCTTCCCATCACCATTCCCCTCATTCTCTCTTTCGTCATGGCGCAATCTATCATCGAAGACCCTCAGGGGCCTATCTCCTTCTGGCTTTCCATCATACCCCTCACCTCGCCTATCGTCATGATGATAAGACTTCCTTTTGGCGTTCCCTTGTCTGAACTGCTGCTGTCTATGGGTCTGCTCATCCTCGGATTTCTGGGGGTTGCCTGGATGGCCGCCAAAATTTACCGCACTGGCATTCTGATGTACGGCAAAAAGATCAGCTACCGCGAATTGTGGAAGTGGTTGAGATATTAGGCATTCTGACTTCTGAATTCTCAATTATCAGGGTCAATCGCCCACCATTCGCTCTATCCTTCTGACAGGTTGAATGTGCGTAGTTTTCATGCACGGTGGCTCACCCCGTCAGTAATCATAATATAAAAAAGAAAGCCACTAAGACTCCAAAACACAAAGAATCAAAAAAAATCCCACCATTTGTTTACCGTTTGTCAAGGATTCAAACCTCAATCTTTCTATTCTAACAGGGCGCTCCCTTTGATGCCAAAACATTTACCCACTTCAAAGTTTCCACCCTACCTTATGGGAATGCCGCCTTCCTTCAAGGGAATATCTCTTTCCTTATAGGGAAAGTCACCTTCCTTAAAGGGATTGTCACTTTCCTTGCAGGGGTTTCCACCTTTCTTAAAGGGAATATCACTTTCCTTAAAGGGATTGTCACATTCCTTACAGGGATTGTCACTTTCCTTAAAGGGATTGTCACCTTCCTTAAAGGGGATGTCACTTTCCTTAAAGGGATTGCCACCTTCCTTAAAGGGGATGTCATTTTCCTTAAAGTGATTGTCACCTTCCTTAAAGGGAATGTCACGGGAGTGTTCAGAAAAAAGTTATCTGCAGAGCTTACTGCATCAGGGTTTCAACAGATGATTCAGTTCAAAGGCAATGCTGTCTGCCTTTTCCTTAATAGGCGTCGCACTTAGGGGTATCTTCACAGGTATATCCAAGTTGAGCGGTATTCTCCCCTTTACGGGCAGAGTTTGCGGGAAGGTGATCAATGCTTTGGCATTAACCGGGATATGCAGCGGAATTTTCAGGTCAACGGGCAGGGTCATGGTGATCTGTACCGGAATGATCTGCGAAATGGGTATCTTTATGGGGATGTCGGCCATCACCGGGATGGGGTTCTTTATATCGAGCGAAATATTTTGTTTCAGGGGAATATCGGCTACAATAGGCACACGTATGCCTTTGGTCCTGTCGCCGTTCAACGCAACCAAAAACTTCTGGTCAACATGTATTACTTCGTTTAAAGGCACCACGATCTTTTCTTTAAACAAAAAACCTGTATCGACCTTAATATTTTGATTCACCACCAGGTTTATAGGAGTCATGATTTGCTGATCTATGGGAATATTGGCTATAAAATCCAGGTCGTAATCCACATCCATCTTCACCCTCACCGGCACAGTCTCCTCAATGAGAAAGGCGGTAGCGATGTCGAGTGTATCTTCCACATGCACCATATACACTATCTCCGAATCGCCCAGGCGGTTCAGCATACCCGAAACCTTTTCCAGCCTATTCTCTGCCATAAATTTTGCCACAAGCAAGACCAAAATAATAGCCACATTCAATCCCAGCGAGAGCCAAATCAATAAACTCTTTTTTCTGTCCATATTACCGCGAATGTATTAAATTTGTTAGCTGGATTAATGCCCGAAATTATGAAAAAATTAATTCTATACCTTCTTTTTTTCGCTTTATTTGCTTTTGAATCTCAGGCACAAGCCCTCATCACTCCGACTTTTGTCGACAGTGTGACCATGCGCGACGGTAAAAAGCTTGCCGTGGATATCTACATCCCCGACAACGGTGCCGGCAACGCCTACCCTGTGATCTTGATACAAACGCCATACAACCGACTGCATTTTCGCAACCTGGGCCTGCCCCTTTTCGGAAATAACATAGCCACCGCCAACTATGCGATGGTGATAGCCGATTGGCGCTGCTTCTACGGTTCAGCGGCTGCCTGTGCAGGCAACTACGACCGCGCCAAAGACGGCTACGACCTCGTGGAATGGATAGCTACGCAAAGCTGGTCTGACGGGAAAGTGGGCACCTGGGGACCCTCAGCTTTGGGAGGCATTCAATATCAAACCGCCCGCAAACGTCCGCCCCATTTGCTATGCTGTGTGCCCCTGGTTGCCGGGCCGCAGACACTCTATCGCGAATATTTTCCCGGCGGCGACCTGCGCACCGAATATGTGCAACAACTCGATGCCCTGGGTTTTGGTATTTCGTCGGTGGTTATGAGCCACACGGTATTTGATGTGGGCTGGACCATATCTGAATTTAATTCCAATTATCCCGATTCCATCAATGTTCCCATGCTGATGATAGGTGGCTGGTACGATCACAACACTGAAGTCATGCTTGATTTCTTTGCAGGACTCAGGCAAACATCTTTTGCCGGCGTACGCAACAAACACCGCCTGCTCATGGGCCCCTGGACCCATGGCGGACACGGTACAGCAGGCATTGGCGCACCCCAGCAGGGAGCTCTCACCTATAATGAGGCCGTTGGCTGGAGCGATTCCCTGACTTTAGTGCATTTCGATCATTATCTGCGTTCGGTAAGCAACGGATGGGAATCTACGCCTTTCATTCAGTATTTTCAGATGGGAGAAAACACCTGGCAAAACACCGCCAGTTGGCCCCCTGCCGGTGTAAGCAACCAAACCCTCTATTTGCAGGACGACGGCAGCATCACAACTTCACTTCCCGCCGCTTCAGGCCTTTACAAAACGCTCCCATACGATCCCCATAATCCTTCGCCTACCATAGGAGGCTCCACCCTCAGGTCCGACCTCTTACAGGGCCCTTACGACCAGGCCCTGCAGGTCGAAAACCGCAGCGATGTGCTGGTCTTTACCTCTGCCGCATTTGCATCAGATGTAGTGATGAAAGGCAAAGGCAGCGTACATCTTTTTGTATCATCCGATCGCAAGGACAGCGATTTTGCCGTTCGGCTAACCGATGTTTACCCCGACGGAAAATCCATGCTGGTATCGGATGGCATTCGCCGTATGCGTTTCCGCGACGGATTCACAGCCGCTGATACCTCCTCCATGGTTAGCGGGCAGGTGTACGAAGCGATTATTGATCTTCCTAATGTTGCTCTTACCTTTCCGGCAGGCCATAAGCTCCGCGTAGATGTAACATCATCGAATTATCCCCATTTCGATTGCAATCTGAATAACGGTCTCACAATGTATTCAGCAGGTGATACCTTGGTTGCTGCGAACAAGGTATTTGTGGGTTCCGACCATGCCTCCTATTTACAACTGCCCCTGAACGGTTTCTTCATAAACGTGGAGGAAAGCACCTTCGATGCAAAACAGATCAGGGTTTTTCCCAACCCGGCAAAAGACATCATTAATATATCAATTCCCGTAGAAGGGAGAGATGATTTCAATGCCTGTCTTACTGATTTCTGTGGAAAAATAGTACTCAATAAAAGTTTCAAAATAAATTCCGTTGGAGATCACCATGTACAGTTGAATACAGGAAGGCTCGCAGCGGGTTTATATACCATTTCCATACAGGGAAATAATAGTACATTTGTATCAAGAATCCTTATCGAAAACTAACCGTATGAACATCTTTTCTGAATACCCCAACCTCACTGAGAAGGAGTGGATTAAAAAAATCAAACTCATTTCCGAAAAAAAACACAACGCAAAAACACTGCAGCAGGTTTACCGCGAGATACTCTCTTTCGTAGACCTGACTACCCTGGAAGGCTCTGACACTTGTGAAAGAGTCAGCAAACTTTGCACAAAATCCTTCAGCATTGAAGATTCCGAAAGAAACATTCCGAATGTTGCAGCGGTTTGTGTTTATCCGCCCTTTGTCAGGCAATGCAAATCGGAACTACACGGCAAAGAAATTAATGTTGCCTCTGTTGCAGGTGCCTTTCCGTCAGGGCAGTCGCCTTTGCCGGTGAAACTTGAAGAAATAAAATTTGCTGTTAGCGAAGGGGCCGACGAAATTGACATGGTCATTTCGAGGGGGAAATTTCTGGAAGGGAAATTTGAAGAAGTCTATCAGGAGATTGCAGCCATCAAAGAGGTTTGCAAACAGGCACATCTGAAGGTAATTCTCGAAACCGGCGAACTGCTGACGCCTGAGAACATTCGTAAAGCAAGCGAAATAGCCATCCTGGCCGGTGCCGATTTTATCAAGACCTCCACAGGCAAAATTCAACCTGCCGCTACCGAACTTGCCGCGATTATTATGTGCGAAACCATTCTGGAATATTATCAAAAAACCGGCACCCGCATAGGCTTTAAACCTGCTGGCGGAATTTCCGAACCTGATGTGGCCGTGCGTTATTATTATATTGTTGAGGAAATCTTAGGAAAAGAATGGCTCAACAAACATCTGTTTCGCATTGGAGCCAGCCGTTTGGTCGATAACCTCCTAAAGGTGATTGAATAAAATTACAGAAGGTGAAGAAAGCAAAAATTCAGGTCTGGAAAAACCAAAGCGCCATGATAGGAGCATTACTGGCTTTGTTAGGATTTGCTTCTTCCTGTAAAAACGATCCTCAAATGAAATACGGAATTCCTTCGGCCAGTTTCATTGTGAAGGGTAAGGTTGAATCGGCCCAGGATAACTCACCCATCCAAAATATCAGAATCATATTAAACCAGGATTCCATAGTTACTGATGTCAACGGGAATTTCCAGTTTCCCGGCATACAGGACATTGCGGGCGATAAAACCTATGCAGTGCGGTTTAAGGACACAGACGGCGCAAATAACGGACAATTCAAAGATCTGGATACGGTGGTGGTTTTTACCGACCCGGTTTATACAAATGGAGATGGCGAATGGTACAAAGGTGAAACCGAGAAGGTATTTAATGTAAAACTGAAACCGGAGTAGTATTAAATTAAAAAGAGATGAATTTATGGCATGGTTGTATCTGCTGCTGGCAGCAATATTCGAAATAGGCTGGCCACTTGGATTTAAGTTGTCGCAAACCCATGATAACCAGAAAATATGCTGGATTGTTATGGCTGCTGCCTCCATGGCTTTGAGTGGTTTATTCCTATGGATGGCACAAAAGGAAATTCCCATCGGAACGGCTTATGCTGTGTGGACTGGCATCGGTGCCGCCGGAACCTTCATAATAGGAGTAATGTATTTCAAAGATACAGCCACTTTATTAAGAATTGCATCGGTAACCCTCATCATAATGGGGGTTATAGGATTAAAACTCTCTCATTGATCTGGCTAACCCCTTCTAAGTGAAAAAATATCTTGTACAAAGGATTTATGATATGCTGGGCTTCTTTCTGGCTGTTCTGGGGCTCTCCTTTTCTTCCCGTCAATGTAAAGACTTTTTAAAACAAAACAGAGACAAGCAATTTGATGCAGTTATTGTTCCCGGAATACCTTTTAATGGCAAGCAGTGGGACATGATCATGAAAGGACGTATTTACTGGGCAAAATTTTTATTCGATAAAGGAATAGCTAAGAACATAATCTTCTCAGGTGCTGCAGTGCACTCGCAATGGGTAGAAAGCAGGATTATGGCCTTATACGCTGAAGCCATCGGTATCCCACCCTCCCATATTCTCACGGAAGAAAAAGCCGAACACAGCACCGAGAATGTTTTTTTCTCATACCAACTTGCTCATCACATGGGATTTTCAACCATAGCCCTTGCTTCCGATCCTTTTCAATCAAAGTTATTGCGAAAATACGTCCGTAAATATGTAAGCGGGAAAATCATTTCGCTGCCCATTGTTTATGATATTTTGAGAAAAATGGATAACCAGATGACTGATCCGGAAATAGATGCAACGAAAGCCCTGAAGGATGATTTTATCCCTTTAAAAGAAAGGGAAGCATTCAGTCAAAGATTCAAAGGCACACGTGGAAAGAATATTATGTCGGCAAATCAGTAGTATTTAAAATCGTAAAGTTGTGTCAAAAATTCATCTTTATGTGTATTTTTGTCGAAATTTAAACTAACTCATTAAACTTAATATTTCATGAAAATTGTTGTTGTTGGAACCGGTTATGTAGGTCTGGTTACCGGTACTTGTTTTGCAGAAGTAGGTATTGACACCGTTTGTGTTGACATTGATATTACCAAAATCGAAAATCTTAAGAAAGGAATCCTGCCTATATACGAACCGGGTCTGGATGCCATGATCCACCGAAACGTAGAAAAGAACCGTTTGCATTTTTCGACCGATCTTAAATCGGTATTGCCCGATGCCGAAGTGGTTTTCATTGCCGTGGGAACGCCTCCCGATGAAGACGGCAGTGCCGATCTGAAGCACGTATTGGCTGTTGCAGCCGAAGTGGGTAAATATATCGAAGATTATACCCTTGTGGTAACAAAAAGTACCGTGCCGGTCGGAACAGCTGTAAAAGTTAAAAAGGCAATAACCACCGAGCTAAATGCACGCGGCGCCAACATTCCTTTTGATGTGGCTTCCAATCCTGAATTCCTGAAAGAAGGTGCAGCAATTGACGATTTCATGCGTCCCGACCGTATTGTAGTGGGTTTGGAATCTGACCGGGCCGAAAAACTCATGCAGCAGCTTTACAAACCATTTACCTTGAACGGACATCCGGTCATCTTTATGGATATCCCCAGTGCTGAAATGACAAAATATGCTGCCAACGCCATGTTGGCAACCAAAATTAGCTTTATGAACGACATTGCTAATCTGTGCGAAATAATGGGAGCTAATGTAAACCACGTTCGTAAGGGAATAGGCAGCGATACCCGTATCGGCAACAAGTTCATCTATCCTGGCATAGGCTACGGAGGTTCCTGTTTCCCAAAAGATGTAAAGGCATTGATAAAAACTGCCGACGAAAACGGTTACAACCTGCGTGTATTGAAATCAGTAGAAGAAGTGAACGACGACCAGAAGAGTGTTTTGTTCAACAAGGTTTCGAAATATTTCAACCACCAGTTGAAAGATAAGACTATTGCCATTTGGGGACTTTCATTCAAACCTGAAACTGACGATATGCGTGAAGCTCCGGCACTGGTTCTGATCGAAAAATTCCTCGCTGTTGGAGCCAAAGTGAAAGCTTACGACCCTGAAGCCATGGAAGAAGCCAAACGCCGTCTGGGTGACAGGATAGAATATGCCAAAGAACAGTACGAAGCCCTTATCAACGCCGATTGTCTGCTTATTGTTACCGAATGGACCGAATTCCGTGCTCCCAATCTCGACAACATAAAGAAATTATTGAAAAAGCACGTTATTTTCGATGGCAGAAATATATACGATTTGGCAGCAATGAAGGCAGAAGGTTTTGACTATTTCTGCATTGGCATTGATACTTCAAAATAAATCATGAGAAAAAAAATATTGGTAACCGGTGGTGCCGGATTTCTTGGATCACATCTTTGTGAGCGACTCTTAAGCGAAGGGAATGAAGTAGTTTGTGTCGACAATTATTTCACTGGACAAAAACAGAACATTGTTCATTTGATGGATAATCCCTATTTCGAATTGATCAGGCATGATATTACCATGCCTTTCTTTATTGAAGTAGACGAAATATACAACCTGGCCTGTCCGGCTTCTCCCATCCATTATCAGTACAATCCCATCAAGACCATCAAAACTTCAGTGATGGGGGCTATCAATATGCTGGGGCTGGCAAAACGCATCAATGCAAAAATCCTTCAGGCCTCTACCAGCGAAGTGTATGGTGACCCAAAGGAACATCCCCAGACAGAATCGTATTGGGGAAATGTAAATCCCATTGGTTACCGTGCCTGCTACGACGAAGGAAAACGTTGTGCCGAAGCGCTGTTTATGAATTATCACCGTCAGAACAATGTTACCATCAAGATCATACGTATTTTCAATACTTACGGGCCACGTATGCATCCCAACGATGGTCGCGTGGTTTCGAATTTTATTAACCAGGCATTAAGGAGCGAAGATATTACGATTTATGGAGACGGATCGCAAACACGAAGTTTCAGTTTCGTTGACGACACCGTTGAAGGTATGATCCGTATGATGAATACCCCGAACGGATTCATCGGCCCGGTGAATATCGGAAACCCTGTTGAATTCACCATACTGGAACTGGCTCAACAGGTAATTGACCTGACGGCTTCCAAATCGAAGATCATTTATAAGCCTTTACCGTCGGACGATCCTTTGCAGCGCAAACCCGACATCACCTTAGCAAAGAAAGAACTGCAATGGGAACCTAAAGTTCAGCTTCGCGAAGGTTTGCAGAAAACCATTGAATATTTTAGTAAGTAACCTTGGGCACAAGTCGGCAGTCTTCAATCGGCAATCTGCAATCTAAAATCAAAAATCAAAAATGAACATTCTGGTAACAGGCAGCAATGGTCAGTTGGGAAGTGAGCTCAAGCTGTTATCCGCTCAATATCCGGAACATTCCTTTCTCTTTACCGACCTTGCCCAGTTGGATATCTGCGATAAAACTGCCATCGAAGCCTTGGTTTGTAAAAACCAGGTCCAACTTATCATCAATTGTGCTGCTTATACCGCTGTGGATAAAGCCGAACAGGAACAACGATCTGCCTTTAAACTGAATGCAGAGGCTGTAGGAAATCTATGTGAGGTGGCTCAAATCTACAAGATTTTTCTCGTACATGTGTCGACCGATTATGTTTTCGATGGGCTAAAAAAAGGCTGCTACCACGAAACCGATATCACCAAACCGGCCTCGGTATATGGCAATACCAAGTGTAAAGGTGAGGAAATTATTCTGCAACATCAGTTGCCTTCCTTCATTATCCGCACCTCATGGCTATATTCTTCCTTTGGGAACAATTTTGTGAAGACTATTCTGCGACTTTCACACGAGAAAACCTATCTCAATGTCATTTCTGATCAGACCGGTGCACCTACCTATGCCCGCGACCTTGCTCAAGCCATTCTGCAAATGATTTCTTCGGGAAAGCTACCCCAGAAACCTGAGATCTACCATTTTGCCAACGAGGGCAAGATATCGTGGTACGATTTTGCCGTTGCCATCCTTACAATTTCCGGCAGTAAGACCCCGGTGCATCCTATACCGGCGATTGATTACCCCCTGCCTGCTCCCCGCCCCGCCAATAGTTTATTTTGCCTTGATAAGATCAAAGGTGACTTTGGTATCAGCATACCTTTTTGGAAAGACAGCCTGAAGGATTGCCTGAAAATTTTATTACAGAACCAATAAAATACCTAATTTTTTTCGGAATAATTTTCGGAATGAAAACAATTACAAAGACACTACTGGTAATATCACTATTGGTTTTGGCATCCGTGCCTTTGATCTTTTTATATCTGCCCGCTTCCTGGACGTTTCCTCCTGAAAATAGTACCTGGAACACCATCCCTTCGTCCGATCCCGATTTTTGGTATCGTTTCATTATCATTTTCGCAGGGCTTGGCCTTACGGTTCTGACTTTAGTTATTTCCATCACAGGACTGTTTATCAGGAATATTTCTGCTTCCGGCAAACTTTTATATTTTAGCATTTTTGCCTTTGTATTTTCTGTCGGTTGGATGAGTTTTCCTTACTGGATCAGCGGCCTCTACCCTGTATTCCGTAACGAAACTTCAGCTATGTTCGATCCCAAGGCCTTGCTTCCTATGACCCTTATGGGAGAATTCTGGCGATTGCCAATATTGATGCTCTATCCTTTAATTTTTCTCTACTTATTGTTCAGCCTCATCCGTTTCATCATTGTCGTAATTCGACGCGAAGAACCCGGCATCAACAATTTCCTGATACTATTTTATTCTTTGCTGACTTTGGGAATTCATTACCTGCTCCCGGGATATTTCTATTGGCTGTTGGATTGAGATAGCCATGAGCCATTCAACCATTTAACATTTTAGGAATTCCGCCACCAAAACACAAAAACACTAAATTACACCAAATATGTCTGATCTTACTTAATACACTTATTCAACTTAATCCTTCTCTTCGGACTCCGGTCTTCTAACTTCCTATTTCCCTTCCTTTAATGCTTTCAATTCCTTCTCCAATTCATCAATACGCGAGGAGAGTTTCGGGAGGTTTTTAAAATGTACGTATGATCTCAGGTACTCTTTGATATTAAAGGCAGGTGCCCCCTGCACAATGGCACCGTCGCGGGTGATGCTGGCGGGTATGCCCGATTGTGCCTGTATTTTCACATTATCAGCAATGGTTATGTGTCCCACAATGCCCACTTGTCCGCCTATCACACAATTGCGGCCAATCCTGGTTGAGCCGGCAATGCCTGTCTGAGAAACGATGAGGCTATATTCGCCGACTTCCACATTATGAGCTATCATGATCAGGTTATCGAGTTTGCAGCCGCGGCGGATTATGGTTGAACCCAGGGTGGCTCGATCGATGGTGGTGTTGGCTCCTATTTCCACATCGTCTTCTATTACCACATTGCCGATCTGTGCTATTTTTTTATGACTGAGGTCGGGCTGCTGGGTGAAGCCGAAACCATCGGCGCCCAGTACTACACCGGAATGCAAGATGCAGTTACTGCCGATGACGCAATCGGAATATACGGTTACAGAGGCATAGAGCGTGGTGTTGTCGCCAATGTGCACATTATCGCCAATGAAGCATAGAGGGTATATCTTAACATTGTTGCCTATCACCACGTTTTCGCCCACGAAGGCCAGGGCACCTATATATACATTATTGCCGGTTTTGGCTGATGCGGATACGACTGCTTTTTCGGATATGTCGGTTTTGTTGAGTTTTATCTGGTTATACATTTCGAGCAGGGTGGCAAAGGCGGTGTAAGCATTATCGACGCGTATCAGTGTCATGGCAATGGGTTGTTCGGGCACAAAATCGCGGTTGACGATGGCTATGGCAGCTTTCGACTGGTAGATGTATTGGGTGTAGGCCGGGTTGGCGAGAAATGTGAGGGAATCGGCGTCGCCTTCTTCAATTTTGGAGAGTTTGGATACGCAGGCCTCTGCATTTCCTTCGATGGTTCCCCCAAGCACATCGGCCAGTTGTTGCGCTGTAAATTTCATGTTCGTGCCTCCTTATTTATCAGTCGACAAAATTTATAAAAACTTCGGTATTTGCGACGGCTGAGGGAAATATTTATTAACAGGGTTATTACGTAAGGGCAAAAAAATTTGTGTCCTACTCATTCATACAATCATCCCACCTCTCCAATAAATCCAAAGGAATGCCACCAAGACTCCAAAACACCAAGAATCACCAAGAAATCCAACCCCTTGCTCCTTACGCGGTAACTGAGCAAGGGCTAAATTCACATTAAATACTTATATTCGTAAACGAACAAACAAAAATATAGATATGGTAGGGTACAAAGATTTTTCGAAAAAAAATCCAAAACTTATTTTATTCATCAAAAATTGGTTGATTCGCAACCTTGAACGGTTGGGGAGCAACCCTGAATGGTTGGATAGCAACCCTGAACGGTTGGATAGCAACCCTGAACGGTTGGATAGCAACCCTGAATGGTTGGGGAGCAACCCTGAATGGTTGGATAGCAACCCTGAACGGTTGGATAGCAACCCTGAACGGTTGGGGAGCAACCCTGAATGGTTGTATGCAAACCCTTGACGGATGATGCATCTCGCTAGCATTCCAGAAGATTCACTATAGTTGAGGTCCCACTTGGCTCACCTGCAGCTAATCCCCCTAACTACCTCTCCAACAACTCCTTCGGATAACACAAAAAATACTTCCTGATGGTTCGGGACAAGAGTTCTGTATTAATCTGGTCGGAGCTTTTGGTAATATCGGTTACGGTGCCGTTGTGATATAACATCCCTATTTTATCGAAAGCCGGGTTGTAGGCATTGTTGGCCACCTCGTCGGTAAACACAAAATAGGCGGTTTCGGCTTCGGTCAGTTGATATTTTTCTCTGGTCCGCTTCATAATGCCATCGACATAGGCTTCATCGAACGGAGTGTTTTGTATCTCAATCTTCGGAAGATGGCGGTTCACCAGGTTGCGGCTCAGCAGGGCCAAAACCTTATCAGCCGAATTCGTCCACATTTTAATGCTATAAAAAATATCAGTGTCGTCGAGTTGGGCAAAAATGTCGAGCAATTGTGGGTTAGCTACGAAATCCTGACAGGTATAGCACTTCTTCAGGAAAGTTGCCAAAGCAGACCCGGCAAATATGGCTTCGCCTTGTTCGGCCAGGTATTTGGCCCGGCGCAGGATATGGATCAGCAGGTTTTCGGCCGAAAGCACGGTTTTGTGGAGATACACCTGCCAATACATCAGGCGGCGGGCCACAATGAATTTTTCGACAGAATAGATGCCCTTGCTGTCGACCACCAGTTCGTCGTCATGCACATTCAGCATTTTGATGATGCGGTCGGTGCTGATCACGCCTTCAGAAACGCCAGTAAAAAAACTGTCGCGCATCAGGTAGTCGAGCCTGTCGACATCGAGTTGGCTGGAAACCAACTGATGCAGAAACTTCTTATGATATTGATCGGTGAAGATATGCCTGGCCAGCTCAAGCTCTCCCCCTTGCTGTTTATTGAGGCTTTCGATAAAATAGTTGGAAAGGGTTTCGTGCGAAATATTTTCCACCAGGGCATGTTCCAACGCATGGGAAAAGGGCCCGTGACCGATATCGTGCAGCAGAATGGCCAGCAAAAGGCCCTGTTGTTCCTCTGCCGTAATGTCCTGATCTTTTATCTTAAGCATCTCCACGGCCTGCGACATCAGGTGCATGGCCCCCAGGGCATGCTGAAAGCGTGTATGAATGGCCCCGGGATAGACCAGGTAGGTCAGCCCAAGCTGTTTGATATAGCGCAGGCGTTGAAAATAAGGGTGTTCGATGATATCGAATATCAGATCGTTGGGGATGGTAATGAAACCATGCACCGGGTCGTTAATGATTTTTCTTTTGTTATGGATCACAAGCCTGGCTGTTTTATGCGTACCTTTGTATAGTAATTTGAGTTCAATATTACAAAAAAGATTTGAAGAATGGATGGATGGGAGGATGGAAAATTGGAAGGATGGAGGGAATGGAATGGTTAAATTGTTATATTGTTATATTGTTTAACTACCGGCTAATGGCTCGTGGCTGATGGCTGATGATTAAAAATTAAAAAAAGAAACACTACTAATTAAAATACGCTGATAAAATGAGTAAAGTAAAGATTTTATGGGTTGATGATGAAATTGATTTGCTGAAACCGCATATCATGTTTTTGCAGGAGAAAGGCTATGATGTAGTTACTTCAAACAATGGTGACGAAGGCCTCGACCTGATAGACGAAAATATATTCGACATTATTTTTCTTGATGAGAACATGCCGGGCATCTCCGGGTTGGAAACACTTTCGCGCATACGCAACGAATATCCTAACCTGCCCGTGGTGATGATTACCAAGAACGACCAGGAACACACCATGGAAGGCGCCATAGGCTCGAACATTTCTGATTACCTGATAAAACCCGTGAATCCGCACCAGATTTTATTGTGTCTGAAAAAAAACCTCGAAAACAAACGCCTGGTAAGCGAAAAAACCACCCAGGCTTATCAACAGCAGTTCCGCAGCATAGGGTTGGAATTTTCGAACCGGCTGTCGTTCGAAGAATGGAAAGATGTTTACAAAAAAATGGTGTATTGGGAACTTGAACTCGAGAAATCGAACGACGAATCGATGAATGAAGTATTGCTGACCCAGAAATCGGAAGCCAATGCTTTTTTTACCAAATATTACGAAAACAACTACCTGAATTGGTTGAACGGGGTTAGCGACGAAACGCCCATTTTATCGCATACGCTATTCAGAGAAAAGCTTTTCCCCGAACTGACCAATGAGAATCCTGTATTTGTTATTGTGATCGACAACCTGCGTTATGATCAGTGGAAAACCCTGCAACCGATTATCGAAGAATATTACTATGTGATGGAGGACGACTTGTTTTACAGCATATTGCCTTCTGCTACACAATATTCAAGAAATTCGATCTTTAGCGGTTTGCTGCCATCCGAAATTGAAAAGAAATATCCGAATTACTGGGTTCAGGAAGACGAAGAAGGCACCAAAAACCAGTTTGAAAGCGAACTTTTAACTGAACAACTGAAACGGAACGGGAAAAATATTAAATACAACTATACTAAAATAACGAACCTCAATGCCGGGAAAAAGTACGTTGAAAACCTGCCCAACCTGATGGTAAACAGAATGAATATTCTGGTTTACAACTTTGTGGACATGTTATCACATGCGTACACCGAGATGGAGGTTATACGCGAATTGGCCGACGACGAGTCAGCTTACCGTTCAATAACCTTGTCGTGGTTTAAACACTCACCCTTGCTTGAAGTGATCAAGTATATTTCGGAACAAAAAGTCGACCTTATTATTACCACTGACCATGGAAGCGTGAAGGTTACAAATCCGGTAAAGATCATGGGCGACAAAGCCACCAACACCAACCTGAGATATAAAGTGGGTAAAGCCCTAAACTATGACAGGAAACAGGTTTTTGAAATAAAAAATCCCCAGGATGTCTTTCTGCCAAGGCTTAATGTGAGCAGCATTTATGCATTCTGCCGCTCATACGATTTTTTCGCCTACCCGAACAACTACAATTATTACGTTAACCATTACAAAAATACTTTCCAGCATGGCGGCATTTCGATGGAGGAAATTCTAATCCCGATAATTCATTTAAGTCCTAAATAAAATGTCTACAGCGTTTAACTGTGAACATTTGGATGAATTGCCCCTGATTGCGGGAAAAATTCTGAGTCTTTATCCTGAAGAACGGATCTTAATTTTCAGAGGCGAACTGGGCGCAGGTAAAACTACCCTGATAAAAGAAATTTGCAGACAATTGCAGGTTAGCGACCCAACCAACAGTCCTTCGTTTGCCCTGGTAAATGAATATAATACCGCAACCGGATCAAAATTGTATCATTTTGATTTTTACCGCATAAAAAAACTTGAAGAAGTTTTTGATATAGGGTACGAAGAATATTTTTTTAGTGGAAATTACTGCTTCATTGAATGGCCGGAACTTATAGAAGATATTCTTCCGCGAAATTATGTAGAAATTAAGATCATGTGGAGCCTTCAAAACAATTCGCGTTCCATTTCAATCACAAAAAAAATTACTTAAATTCATTTTTTTCGTAATTTTATGCTATAATATTTTGTTATGGACCCTAAAAACAACTTCGTTAATTTTTCGCGCTCAGAGCAATTTATTACTCAACCAGAAACGCTGGAATTAAAAAGGCAAAAATCTCTGTTACGTATAGGCGTTCCGAAAGAAATTGCCTTTCAGGAAACACGTATAGGTTTGGTTCCTGAAGCCGTGGCTATGCTTGTGAATAACGGGCATACAGTATCTATAGAAACCAATGCAGGCAAATCAGCTCATTTTTCAGATCATGAGTATAGTGAGGCCGGAGCACAAATAGTTTATTCAGCCGCCGAGGTATACCAATCGGATTTCATCATCAAGGTTGCCCCCCCTTTACCCTCAGAAATTGACAAAATAAAAAACAGGACGACCTTATTTTCGGCTTTAAACCTTCCCGGTCAAACTGATGAATATTTTAAACGGCTGATGTTAAAAAAAACCACGGCCATCTCGTACGAGCATATAAAGGACAGAACCCATTCATATCCTGTGATTCGCTCGCTAAGTGAGATCGTAGGAAATACAGCCATTTATATAGCAGCCGAATATCTGTGCAGCAGCGATTACGGTAAAGCAAAAAGTCTGGGTGGTTTCTCAGGTATCCCTCCAGCCAAGGTAGTTATTCTGGGAGCAGGTACTGTGGGTGAATTTGCTACAAGAGCTGCTATAGGCATGGGAGCTGAAGTTAAAATATTCGACAACTCGGTTTATAAATTGCGCAATTTGCAAAACAACATCCATCAAAGGCTTTTTACCTCAATTATGCAACAAAATGTGCTTTCGAAAGCATTAGAAACCGCTGATGTAGTGATTGGGGCCTTACATGCTGTTATCGGAGAAACATCCTTAGTAGTGAGTGAGGATATGGTCAGGCAAATGCAGCAGGGATCGATCATTATTGATATTAGTATAGATAATGGAGGGTGCTTCGAGACTTCCCGCATTACAAACCATACCCACCCGGTATTCAAAAAACATGGAATAACACATTACTGTGTGCCTAATATTTTATCAAAGGTACCACACACTGCCTCGTATGCATTGAGTAATTACTTCGCTACCGTTTTACTAAAAATTGCTGACGAAGGGGGCATAACCAACTATCTGAAAACCGATTCCGGTTTCAGGAACGGGACCTATCTTTACAATGGTATTCTTACCAATAAATATATCAGCGACCTGTTCAATATTTCATGTCAGGATATTGACCTGCTTATGTTCCCGTATCATTGATCCTTTACTTAATTAACTTTCAACATTTTTCTCATCAAGTGCACAAGTGTTCATTAGGTGGGAGATAAAATTTTATTTTTATTGCTGAGAATAAAGATTTTATTAACTTTGCCGCCCTATGATTAAACAACGCACGATTAGTATGCCGGTAAGTGTTGCCGGAAAAGGGTTACATACCGGCGAGATCGTCACTCTTACGTTTAAACCCGCCCCTGAAAATCATGGTTTTGTATTTAAGAGAGTCGACATTGAAAATCAACCTCTGGTTCATGCTAATTTAAAAAATGTTGTCGATACCTCGCGGGGAACTACCCTGGAAGAAAACGGCGTAAGGATATGCACTGTTGAACATACCCTGGCCGCTCTGGCAGGATTATCGCTCGACAATATACTGATTGAACTGGATAGCGCTGAAACCCCAATTCTGGATGGAAGTTCTGTCAAATTTATTGAAGCTTTAATGCAGGCTGAAATTGTGGAACAGGATGCCCCCAAAGTTTTTATTGAGCTGAAATCAAATATTGAATATTTTGATGCCGATCTTAAGGTTGAAATGATTGCCATTCCCTGCAACGAATTCAGGATTACCACTATGATTGATTATGATACCAACGTGTTGGGAACCCAATTCGCTAATCTTGATCGTATCGAAGATTTTCATGCTGAAATTTCTCCCTGCAGGACATTCGTCTTTTTACATGAGCTGGAATACCTTCTTGATAAGGATCTTATCAAAGGTGGTGACATGAATAATGCCATAGTTTTTGTGAACCGTATCATTTCGCAGGAAGAGCTCGACCGGCTTGCCGTTGTATTTAATAAACCAAAAGTTAGCGTTTTAAAGGAAGGTATCTTAAATAACCTGGAACTTCATTTTCCGAACGAACCTGCCCGTCATAAGTTGTTGGATGTTATCGGAGATCTGGCATTATTGGGAGGGACTCTAAAGGCTCATATTATTACCAAGCGGCCGGGACATCTGTCTAATGTAAATTTTGCAAAAAAAATTGCCGAACAATACCCGTTTCAACCAAAATCAAATAAAAAAGTGCCTGCTGAAGTTTTTGATCTGACCAAGCCAGCTCTTTACGATATCAATCAGATACAAAAGATTATTCCACATCGTCCGCCATTTTTGCTTATTGATAAAATACTTCAAATGGATGATCAGGGTATTATCGGTTTGAAAAATGTTACGATGAATGAAAGTTTTTTTGTCGGGCATTTTCCTGATGAACCCATCATGCCTGGAGTATTGCAGATTGAAGCTATGGCCCAATGTGGCGGAATTTTTGCTTTGAGTACTGTTGCTGATCCTGAAAATTACCTGACACTGTTTCTGAAAATTGAACAGGCACGTTTCAAAAACAAAGTAGTTCCCGGCGATACCATTGTGTTTAAAATAAAATTATTAGCTCCAATTCGCAGAGGTATCTGTCAGATGATAGGCCATGCTTACGTAAACAACCAGATTGTAATGGAAGCTGAGCTTTTGGCTCAAATTGTAAAAAAGAAGACTAAATGAATCAACCTTTAGCTTATGTGCATCCTCAGGCAAAAATTGCTGCTAATGTTGTAATCGAACCCTTTGTTACCATTGATAAAAATGTAGAAATTGGTGAGGGTTCCTGGATAGGACCTAATGTAACTATTCAGGAAGGCGCCCGTATCGGAAAGAACTGCAAGATATTTCCGGGGGCCGTAATTTCAGCTATACCCCAGGACCTGAAATTTGCAGGAGAAGAATCTATTGTAAAGATTGGCAATAATGTTACCATTCGTGAATTTGTCACCATTAACCGCGGAACTAAAGCAAATTTTGAAACCATAGTGGGCGATAATTGTTTATTAATGGCCTATGTCCATATTGCTCATGATTGTATTATCGGCAACCATGTGATCATTGCCAATTCGGCAGCTTTGGCCGGACACATTAAGATTGACGACTGGGCAATAGTTGGCGGAATGGTGGCAGTTCATCAATTCGTTAATATCGGAACCCATTCTTTTATATCGGGCGGGGGATTGGTTGGGAAAGATGTTCCTCCTTATTGTAAGGCAGCCCGCGATCCTTTGGCTTATGCAGGAATAAATTCTATTGGTTTGCGTCGTCGGGGTTTTTCATCTGAAAAGATAAAGGAAATTCAGGAAATCTATCGCATCATTTTCCTACAAAAATATAATGTCAGTCAAGCTTTAGAGTATATTGAAGCAGAAATACCTGCTACCCCCGAACGCGACGAGATCATTTCTTTTATTGTTAATTCAAACCGTGGAATTATGAAGGGTTATAAGCGTAATGGATACGGTAAAGAAAAGAAGGATATCATCTGATTTTCATTAATTATTCATTTAAAAAGCCTAAAATATTTTCGTATTCCGAAAAAAAGTCGCATCTTTGCACCCCAAATTAAAAAAATCGTTCTAAACAATTAAAAATTAAACAAACATGCCAGCAAAAATCAGATTACAACGTCATGGAAAAAAAGGGATGCCTTTTTACCACATTGTAATTGCAGATGGTCGTGCACCACGTGATGGAAAGTTCATTGAAAGAATTGGCACCTACAACCCACTTGCAATTCCAGCCGAAATCAACCTCGATTTCGATAAAGCTTTGGATTGGTTAAACAAAGGCGCAAAGCCCACCGATACCGCTAAAGCAATTTTAATGTACAAAGGTGTTTTGTACAAAAACCACTTATTGAAGGGTGTTTCAAAAGGAGCATTAACCCTTGAGCAAGCCGAAGCAAAATTCCAGGTTTGGTTGCAGGAAAAAGAAGCAAAGATCTCGGCAAAGAAAAACGAGCTTGTTTTGACGAAAAAAGAAAAACAAAAGAAACGTCATGAAGCTGAAACTAAAGCTAATTTAGCCAAAGCCCAGGAAGTTGCAAAGAAAAAAGCCAAAGAACTGGCTAAGGAATTAGCTTTGGAAGAAACTCCTGCTGAAGCTGAAACTGAGTTGGAAGATGCCGTTGAAGAAACTGTAGCTGAAGTGACTCCTGAAGCTACTGAAGAAGTAGTTGCTGAAGTAACTCCTGAAGTAATTGCGGATGTTACTCCTGAAACAGCCCCTGAAGAAACAACTGCTACTGAAGAAACCACCGAAGAAAAACCCGAATAAATTTTAACCCTCAGAGGATGGATAAAGTTAGTTTTTTCTGTCTGGGTAAAATTTCGAAAACATTTGGTTATAAAGGTCAGGTTATTGTTATTACCAATACCGGTACTCCTGAGAAATACGAAAAACTGGAATCCGTTTTTGTTGAAATAAAACACGAACGGGTTCCTTTTTTTATTACAGAATTCAGCCTGCAATTTAAGAATGCGGTTGCGTTAAAATTCGAAGACATCGATAGTCAGGAGGAAGCTCAGAAACTACTTGGCTGCCAGGTCTATATTACGGAAACAGAAAAGAAACAAGCTGAGGTTGAAGAATTGAACCTGGATGAATTGTTGGGATTTAAAGTTACCGATGTTGCAGCCGGTTATATTGGCGAGATAAGCCAGATAATGGAACTTCCGCAACAAAGCATTATGCAGATATTCCAGGGTAAAAAAGAAATTCTGATACCCCTGAATGAAGATTTTATCAGAAAAATCGACTTAAAAAAGAAAACTATGCTGATAGCCGCACCTGACGGACTGATTGAATTTTATCAGCAATGATCCCCACATTTCAATGTAAAGAATTTTCGGTTTCGGATGCTGATTGCGGCCAGAAACTGAGTACGGATGCTATATTGCTGGGAGCTTATGCCAACCCCCCTGCATCGGGAAGAATACTTGATATAGGATGCGGATGCGGCATATTAGCCCTAATGATGGCACAACAAAGCCGACAGGCGACGATTGATTCCGTTGAAATTAATAAAGCTGCCGCCTGCCAGGCTCAGCAGAATTTCGAAAACAGCCCCTGGGCTTTGCGCTTAAAGGTTTACCATGTGCCCGTTCAGGAATTTACCTACCAAAGTCAGGGTAAATACAATTTCATCATCAGCAACCCTCCCTATTTTCATGAACAACTGAAAAGTGCAGAGGCTGCCACCCGGCAGTCGAAACATTCCGAAGAACTAAGCTTTACTGAATTATGCAAATGTGTTGTCCAACTATTGTATGAATCGGGGACGTTTTGGGTGATTATGCCGGTTTCAGAAAAGATTGGTTTTTTAAACGCTGCTTTAGCACACAGCCTATTCTGCAGGAAAATGCTGACTATCTTTGATAAAGCAGATAAACCACCTGTCAGGCTTATTTTTTGTCTGCAAAAGCAGATGGTTATGACTGCAGAGTGGGATGAATTGGTGATACGGGGCGAAGACAATGAATATACCGCAGCCTATATTGAATTGACAAAAGATTTCTATTTGTAGAATTTCTCTACAATTGAACCCAATAATACGTGTCAGTTAATGATTCCTTAATGAAAAAAGAGTGCAATTTCGGTTGCACTCTTTTTGTTAACGTCGTGCCATTGGATGTTAACAGCGTATCATTGGATGTTAACAGCGTATCATTGGATGTTAACATCGAGTCATAGGATGTTAACAGCGTGCCATTGGATGTTAACAGCGTATCATTGGATGTTAACGTCGTGCCATAGGATGTTAACGTCGTATCATAGGATGTTAACGTCGTATCATAGGATGTTAACGTCGTGTCATAGGATGTTAACGTCGTGTCATAGGATGTCAACAGCGTGCTATAGGATGTTAACAGCATGTCATTGGATGTAAACAGCGTGCCTTTGAACAGGGGTTTATTTGTGTTCTCAGTTGATTTGCATCAGCTTGGGGATATGATTTCTCAGCTCGCGGGTTTGATGTTAGGTGATATAGTATTGACTTCAGCTGATTTGCAACTGCTGCGATAAACCCGCAAAATCCAACCCATCATACCCGCCCGAACTCATCATCAGCAGGTTTTGATTTTTCCAGGTTTGGGTTTTCAGAAAAGCGGTGAGTTGGTCCCTATCAGTAAATATCAACAGGTCGTTGCGGCCAAATGACCGTTTGATCAATTCCTGCGAAAGAGGAGGCATTTTCTTTATCTCCAGGGCATGAGCGCTGTAATACACTATAGCGACATCGGCCTTATCCATGGCAGCATGATATTCTTGTAAGAAATCGCTGTTCAGGCTGCTATACGTGTGAAGTTCCATACAGGCCACCAGCTTTCGCTCAGGAAATTGTTCGCTGACCGCATCGAGGCTTGCTTTGAGTTTGGAGGGCGAATGGGCAAAATCCTTATAAAAAGCAGCGCCGGAATTTTTACCAACCAGTTCGAGACGTTTGGCTGCTCCTTTGAAGGTTTTTATGGCTTCGAGAAATTCAGCCGCGGAAATCCCGAGGTTTTCGCATACCAACCGGGCGCCGTTTAGGTTGGCCAGGTTGTGTTTTCCAAACACCTGAATATCGGAATGAAGTTCGCCGAATGTAACAGTGGTGATACCATTTTTAATAGTATGCTGAGGGGTGGCGTAAGGAAACAATTTAATACCGTAACGGGCTTGGGAACAAATATCGTTCAAAATGGGATCGGTTTCGCAATAGATAAGGCTACCGTTGGGTTCTATAAGTTCAATGAATTTGCGAAACTGTTCAATATAGATTTCGAAAGTGGGAAATACATTGATGTGATCCCAGGCTATACCGGTGAGCAAAGCTATGTTGGGTTTGTAGAGATGGAATTTGGGGCGGCGGTCGAGGGTGGAAGTAAGGTATTCGTCGCCTTCGAGGATAATAACAGGTGCATCGGAAATGCGGAACATGGTTTCGAAACCTTCCAACTGTGCCCCTACCATGTAGTCGAAATCGCGGCCTAAAGTATGCAACACGTGCATGATCATGGCGGTGATGGTGGTTTTTCCGTGGCTGCCACCAATCACAACGCGGGTTTTGTTGCGCGATTGTTCGTAAATGTATTCGGGAAAGGAATAAATCTTCAGGCCCACTTCTTTGGCGCGAATAAGTTCGGGATTGTCTTCGCGGGCATGCATCCCGAGTATAATGGCATCCAGGCCGGTATGAATTTTTTCGGCAAACCATCCCGTTTCTGCGGGCAGAATTCCTTTGGCGCTGAGCCGGCTTTTGGCAGGTTCGAATATTTCGTCGTCGGACCCACTCACTGTATGACCAGCATTGTTCATGGCCAGAGCCATATTGTGCATAACACTTCCGCCTATGGCAATGAAATGTATTTTCATATTAAAACCAATTAAGCCACAAACCTAAACGAAAAAAACAGCCTAAACTTTAAATAAATAAAAAAATACAAACAAAAAGTTGTGAAAAACAAATAATTTTGCCCGAATATTGAAAGTGATAGAGAACATTGTTTATATTTGAAAATCATAAAAAAAAAGATATGGAATTACCGTTTGCCGAATCGTATAAAATAAAAATGGTCGAAGCTATGCATCGCAGCACGAAAGATCAAAGAAAACAATGGATCAAGGAAGCTAAATATAATTTGTTCAATTTACGAAGCGAACAAGTGTTTATTGACCTGCTTACGGATTCGGGAACAGGCGCTATGAGTGATAAACAATGGGCGGAAATGATGCTGGGCGATGAAAGCTACGCCGGAGCCACTTCCTATTTTAAGCTAAAAAATGCCATTACAGATATTACCGGTTTTGAGTATTTTTTACCAACTCATCAAGGCAGGGCTGCTGAAAATGTGTTGTTTTCGGTAATGGTCAAAGAAGGAAACCTGGTGCCGGGAAATTCGCATTTCGATACAACCAAGGGGCATATTGAGTTTCGTAAAGCAACAGCTATAGATTGCACTATCGATGAAGCATTTGACACTACCATTAATCACCCCTTTAAAGGGAATATCGACCTGAACAAACTGGAGAATTTGTTACAAAACAATCCCAAGGAAAATATCTCAATGATAATTGTTACTATTACCTGTAACAGTTCGGGCGGGCAACCCGTTTCGATGGAAAATCTGAGGGAAGTTCGTGCTTTGTCGAAGAAATATGGAGTTAAGGTAATCTTTGATTCTGCCCGTTTTGCTGAGAACGCCTATTTTATTAAGATCAGGGAAAAAGGTTACGAAAATAAAAGCATTAAAGAGATTGTAAAGGAAATGTTCAGTTATGCAGATGGCATGACCATGAGCAGCAAGAAAGATGCTATCGTAAATATGGGCGGTTTTATTGCAATGCATGATGAAGAATTGTTCAGGCAAGCCTCGGTCTTTAATATTATTTTTGAAGGTTATATCACTTACGGAGGCATGTCAGGGCGTGATATGAATGCTGTGGCCCAGGGCCTGTTTGAAGGAACAGATTTTGACTATCTGGACACGCGTATTAAGCAGGTAGCTTATTTAGGCGGGCGATTAAAAAGTTTTGGCATTCCTTTACAAGAACCTTTTGGCGGACACGCTATTTTTGTAGATGCAAAAAAATTTATGGGACATATTCCGCGCGAAGAATACCAGGCACAAACCCTGGCCGTTGAACTATACGTGGAAGGCGGCGTAAGGGGGGTTGAAATTGGTACTTTGCTTGCCGATCGTGATCCGGTTTCACGCGTTAACCGTTATCCATCTCTTGAATTTTTGCGTCTGGCAATCCCGAGAAGGGTTTATACCAATAATCATATGGATTACATTGCTGTGGCACTTAACAATGTATTTGAGCGCCGGAATGAAATTCAACATGGATATTCTATTAAATATGAAGCGCCCATCATGCGCCACTTTACCATAGAACTTGAAAAAGTGGAAGGATAATATTCAGGCATTTGACTGCCCGGTATTATCTGCTTCACTGTTTTTTGTAATATCGATCAGACTTGTCCCTAAAATATTTCATTAAATTTTTATTCAAAATCAGCTGTTGAGTTTACTTGAAATTATATTGATTAGTATCGGGCTGGCAATGGATTGCCTGGCAGTATCAATTTCGTGCAGTGTCATTAAAAAAGAGATCAGGTTTCCGGAGGCACTTAAGATAGGAATTTTTTTCGGGTTTTTTCAGGGCATAATGCCTGTTATAGGATGGCTGCTGGGCTTATCGTTTAAAAATTATATATTGGCCTTTGATCATTGGATAGCTTTTGGTATACTTGGTATTATCGGGTTAAAGATGGTTATTGAATCTTTCAAAACAACCAATAAAAAGGAAATAAAATTGACCGACATGTGGCTGATATTAAGCCTTTCTGTCGCCACAAGCATTGATGCACTAATGATAGGTGTCAGCTTTGCTTTCCTGGATGTAAGTATTTTAAAAACGGTGGTCATTATTGGTTGCATCACACTTTTTATTTCGATGGTCGGATTCAGGATGGGTAAAAGTCTGGGATCGGTTTTCGGCAGAAGGGCTGAACTTGTGGGAGGGCTTGTATTGATAGGGATAGGAACGAAAATTTTGATTGAACATCTGACTGTTTAAATTTCAGATAATAAATTAATCTCAAACTACGAATATCAGTAAATTCAAACCCGTAAAAACAAAATAAATTTCACAATAAATCTTTACCATGTCAAAGATCAGGCTTACGAAAGAGTTTAAATTCGAGATGGCCCATGCCCTGCTCGGATATGATGGTCCATGCAAAAACATACATGGTCATTCGTATTATCTGTATGTAACCATTGCAGGTAATATTCTTCATGATGATGCCTCACCGCTCAATGGTATGGTGATGGATTTTGGAGATCTGAAAAAGATAGTTGTAACAGAAATTGTTGACAAGGTGGATCACGCCCTGGCACTTTACGATAAAACGCCAACATCAATCATTGATTCGTTGAAGACTCATTACAATCTTATGCTTACGCCTTATCAGCCTACATGCGAAAATCTAATTGCAGATTTCGCTTTCCGGATTCAAAAAAAATTACCACCTCACATCAGTCTTTACAGTTTAAAACTTTGTGAAACGGTAACTTCATATGCCGAATGGTTTGCAAAAGATAATACTTAGTATCTAATTGATAATATTCGTGTTTTTTTGGCAAAATATTTTAAATAACAATGCTCAAACATCAAATAACAAATAAATTACAATATCAAAATTTCAAAAATTTCAAACTGTTTGGTCCGTCGGTTGGCGGATTGTTTTCATTGTTTTTTGAGATTTATTTGCTTTTTGTTTTTTGTTTTTTGAGATTTTACCTTTTTGCCTGCCTGCCGGCGAGGCAGGGTTCTGGCTTGTCAAGGTTAGGACAATCCAATTATATTACCATCGTAATCAATATCAATATGCTCGGCAGCCGGCACTTCTGGTAAACCGGGCATACGCATGATCTCACCCGTTATGGGTATGATAAAACCTGCTCCCGCCGCAATCTCAATTTCACGAACCGTGACCACAAAATCTTTAGGCCGTCCGAGTAATTCAGGATTATCAGAAAGTGATTTTTGAGTTTTTGCCATACAAATAGCCAGTTTATCGAACCCCAGGCTGTAAACTTTCTGGAGATCCTTTTTTGCTTTAGTGGTGCAATCAACATGTTCGGCTCCGTATATTTTTTTTGCTATGGTTTCAATTTTCTGCTCTACCGACCAATCTAATTCGTAAAGCGGTTTGAATTGAGACACACAGTGCTCGGCAACTTTGGCAACCGTTTCGGCAAGTTCTAATGCACCACCTCCGCCTTCGGCCCATACGTTAGCAATGCTCACCGGGATCCCCAGTTCCTTGCAACGGGTCTTAACCATTTCCAGTTCCTCATCGGTGTCGGTGTCAAATCTGTTAATGGCAACCACAGGGCAGATATTAAACAGACTCATATTTTCGATGTGCTTTTCAAGATTGGGGAGGCCTTTTCTTAAGGCTTCCAAATTGGGATCTTTAAGATTTTTAATGTTGGCCCCACCATGATACTTCAAGGCCCTTACTGTGGCAACCAGAACAACTGCACTGGGCTCTAGTCCTGCATAACGGCATTTGATATCCAGAAATTTTTCAGCACCCAGATCAAACCCGAACCCGGCTTCGGTAACCACATAGTCGGATAAGGTGAGTCCCATGCGGGTGGCAATCACCGAATTCGTACCCTGGGCAATATTGGCAAAAGGCCCTCCGTGTATTATGGCCGGTGTATTTTCTATGGTTTGAACTAAATTCGGCATAATGGCATCTTTCAGTAAGGCAGCCATGGCGCCATTGGCATTCAGATCATGAGCAAACACTGGTTTCTTATCGTAGGTAAACCCAATAAAAATATTGCCCATTTTTTCTTTCAAATGGCTCAGGTCGTCAGCAAGACAAAGTATTGCCATGATCTCGGATGCTGCAACAATATCGAAACCTGTTTCGCGGGGAACTCCTGACATGGTACCGCCTAATCCAACAATTATTTTACGGAGCGAACGGTCGTTCATATCCATAACACGTCGCCATGAAACCGTTCGAGGATCGATTCCCAAATAATTTTTTTTGTTTTGAATATTATTATCAATAAGTGCAGCCAATAAATTGTTTGCTTTTTCGATAGCAGCAAAATCGCCTGTAAAATGCAGATTGATATCCTCCATGGGCAATACTTGTGAAAAGCCACCGCCTGCTGCTCCTCCTTTAATTCCAAATACAGGTCCCAGGGAAGGTTCACGCAATACAACCGTGGTTTTTTTTCCAATACGATTTAAACCCTGAGATAATCCAATAGATACCGTAGTTTTTCCTTCTCCGGCAGGTGTTGGCGAAATGGCTGAAACTAAAATAAGTTTGTGTTTGGCGGCCAGTTCCTTGTCTATAAGTTTTAAAGGCAATTTGGCTTTGTACTTGCCATAATATTGCAGATCATCTTCCTCTATGCCGAGCATAGCACCTATTTCGCGAATGTGTTTTACTTTTGCCTGGCGGGCTATTTCAATATCAGTTTTCATAAAAATTTTTGTTTTACAAATTTAAGCATTTAGAAAACCTTGCAGAGAATTATTTTAATAAACATTTACAAAGCTGGATATTTTAGCGATAGGACTAATAAGTGGTATTATTTCGCCTGGTAATAAAAGAAAATGTATTTTTGCTCTTTCAAATTTACTTACTAACTTTAACAGAGAATATAATGGCCAGCCTCTCTAAATTTGAACAGTTTCGCAGAACATTTGTTATTATCGGAGGTGTAATTTACATTGTAATGGGAGTGTTTCATCTTTCATTCTGGATATTATTCGACTGGCAATCTGAATTGTTTAAACTCAATCAAATCAATAGTAATAACATGCAGATGCTTAATATTGTATGCAGCTTCTTTATGTTCTCGTTCAGTTTTATGCTGTTGGGATACAATTCAAGGGTTGTGAATTCGAAATTAGGCCGTTCTATATTGATGATTTCTTCGGGCTTCTTCCTGATACGAGCGCTTATCGAGTTCGCTTATCCGGGAAATTCAATAGTATTCGGAGGGGTTTTATTGGCTATTATTCCAATATATTTAATACCTGCTCTCAGCATGCACACAAAATAAAAGTTAGTGCATTTAAAAAGCAGCTAAATCTTTTAGAAAGACAGGCGGGCAAAATATCGCTACAAGCTGTTAATAATTAACGACAAAATAACAATTGCCTAAAATTTTTTGTTTTATTTTTGCAAAAAACACACCATTCCTAAATTTATTCCAACCAATATGAAAAAATTTATTTTACTTTTTTCGGCTATTTTAACCGTTTCAGGAATTTCAGCACAAACATCAAAAGATGAAGGTAAAGTTGAAGTAGTTACCTGCGAACATTTTAGCATTTCAAAACCCTTAAAAGATCTGTTTGAAGAAAATGTTCCCAGTACTAATTTCATCGAATTACCAAATGGGATGAAAGAATCTAAAGATCATGAAAACAGAATTCCACAAGCCTTTGTTGAAAACAATGATGTATTAACCGATGTTCAAACTGAGCCGGGTAATTTTCTGGCAAAAATACTGGTTGGCTGGGCAGGGCAATCTGATGGCAGTTGTCCACCTGATCCTTCCGGTGCAGTAGGAACCAATTATTATGTTCAGGCTGTAAATGCAACCCCTTTTAAAATATTCAATAAAACCACCGGAGCTCAGGTAGGAACGGTTCGTCAACTTGGCAACCTCTGGTCTCCAGCAGTAAGTAATGATGGTGATCCAATAGTTCTTTATGACAAATTTGCTGACAGATGGTTTATCGCTCAATTCAAATTTAGCAGTTCCTATAAAGTATATATTGCCGTATCACAGACCAATGATCCAACAGGATCGTATTATTGTTTTACTTTTACCTCATCTCAAATGCCCGACTATGGAAAATTTTCCATCTGGCATGATGGTTATTATATGACATCGAACCAATCCACCCAAAAAGTTTTAATCTTCGAAAGGGCACAAATGTTATTAGGTAATCAAGCTGCAAGAATGATTACAAAAAATTTCACCAGCACACTTCCTACCAGTGGATTTCTCTGCCCCTTACCTGCGGATGCAGATGGACAATTGCCGGCAACCGGAACTCCCATGCCTATTTTTGCTTATCAGGATAATAACTGGTCAGGATATACCTCACTTCAGGATGGGATAAACGTGTACAGTTTAGCTACAACATGGGGAACCACACCAGCAGCTACATTTACCGGGCCAACCTTTTTGGCAACTCAGGCATTTGATGCATCATATAATGGGAGCTGGCTTGATATCACACAATATGGCAGCTCACAAAAATTAGATGCTATTGGTGGTGTTCTCACTTTCAGGGCTCCATACAGGGTTTGGACAGGCTATAATTCAGTTGTCCTTTGCTGGAGTGTTAAAGTTGGGACCTTAAGAGGAATTAAATGGGCAGAACTCAGACAAACAGCCGGAGTTTGGAGTCTATATCAGGAAGGCACTTATGCTCCAAGCGATGGATTGAGTCGCTGGTGTGGCAGTATTGCTATGGACGATAATGGCTCAATAGGGATGGCTTACGCAGTTACAGGGACTGGAGGTACTGGTGGAAATGTATACCCAAGTATTCGTTATACCGGTCGCAGGCCTGTTGATACACCTCTGGGATCTATGTCGTTTGCAGAAACAACAGCTAAACTTGGAACAGGAGCAATTTCTGCATGTTCGATGCGCTTTGGTGATTATACCCATACTTCCCTCGACCCTTCAGATGGTATTACATTCTGGCATACCGGTGAATACGGTGCAGGAAGCGGTGCTTATGGCACATGGATCTTTTCTTTTCAGATTCCTTTATACGTTGGCATAGAAGAAGAAAAAGCTCAGAATGCTCCGGGTGTTGTTGTTTATAAATCAGGTTTTGATCTCAATGTTAATGCCAGTCATCTGCCTTCGAACAATCAAATGGTGGTTGACCTTTTTGACATTAACGGACAAAAAGTTAATGGCAAAAACATTGTTCCGGTTGCTAACGGGTTTGAAACTTCATTTAATGTTACCGGGCTGGCAGCAGGAACCTACCTGGTGAGAGTGGGTGAGCCCAATACCAGTTTCCAGAAAGTTACCAAAGTGGTGATTGAATAATCAGGCATAAAATTTGTTCATTAAAAAACACTCAAATCCATTCGGATGAATGAAAAAGGTTTGAGTGTTTTTTTTTATCTTAATATTATGAAAAATCTTGTAATCTTCCTGGCCTTATTGCTGCTGGCAGTAACTTCATGCAAAACCAAATCAAAAACTCAGGCGCAAACAGCCACAACCCCCCCCACCGAGACGGTGGATACCTGGAGTGGTTCGACGAAGGTTCCTGCGAAATCACAGGGAAAAGTATCGCACGAATACAGAGCCACCGGTTGCAATACCGTGGTGGTGGTGAAAACCGAAGATGCAGCCAACCCACTGGTATTAATTCCGATAAGTACAATACCTGAAGAATTTGATAAGGACGGGCTAACCATCTTTTTTAATTACACTCTTTCAAGAATTAAAAACCCCGAAGGTTGTTCGCATGGCATTCCTGCCGTGATAACGGATATTTCGAAACATTAGGACTTAGGCTTTTAAATAGAAATATTTTTGAATAAGCATTATGGCATTATTCAATTAATCTTATTTTTATACCCATAAAATTGCTTTGCCATGGTAGTAAACAAGAAAATATTCAGATTTTCGGGTATATTGGTTGCAAGCCTGATTGTTTTTGCACTGACAAGCTCGTGCGGAAAAGAAATAAGAGATTTTTTTAAAGCCATTGAAAAATATGGTTATAAATCGAAAGAACCTTTAAGCAAAAAAAATATTGCTGTCGATATGCAGTTGTTGGGCGGATATGTTTACAATTCGCTGCCGGTGATCATTTCGAAAAAAGATGATTTTACTTACCAACTGACCTTTTTGGCTGTGGAGCTTGATCTGGAAGATGTGAAAGTGGATGCCCACATGAGTATTATAAACGAAGACAGGTACCTGAATATAGACATGGGCGAGAATTATTCGTTTTTAAAGATCAGTTCGTTTTTCAATAACGAACTTCAGGTGCAATTGCTGAGAAATTCAATAGAACCTTATGTAACACCGGCAAAATTAAGATGGTGGCTGGAAAAACACGGTAGGGAGGATTCCTTTGCCCCCGATAGTGTTGCCCCGGTGGATATTTATTATGGTTTTTTGTTTAATAAAATTACTGTGGATAAGGCCTATCAGATACAGAGAGAACAAATTCATGAAGAGATGACCCGGTTGTTTACTGCCTGCAAAGATTATTACACTTACGACGAACTGGAAAAACGATACCCGAACGAACCCCTGTTGGCCTCAGCCAGGGAAAATATTTTCAATAAATGCAACACCATAGAAGCTTACCAGGCTTTTGTGAAGAAGTTTCCGGGCGATGTACTGGCCGAAAGAGCCCTGAGCCGCATACAGGAGATCAAAATGTTTAAGGCCGATAGTGTGAATTTCATTGTAGCAGCGAAACAAAATACCATTGAAGCTTACGAAGGCTTTATCAATAACAGTTCGACCGCTGTTTTCAGAGATTCAGCCGGGGTCAATATCACCTTGCTGGCGAACCGAATTACCGAAAACGATATAGAATGGCGCTGGACCGGGAGCAGCCGCTCAGATGCCCTGAAGCTGATATTTCAGAAGATAGATTATGCTGATAAACCCTTAAGTCCGGAATGGTATCAGCAGCACCTGACTTTTTATTGTCTGAAACTGCAGCAGCCCGATGTTACCGAAAAGGGTTTGTTGTATTTAGACAAGCTTGCCCAAAAGAATCCTTCGAAAAATGAAATGCTGAACCTTTATCTGAGCAAGGGATTTATGTTGTGGTCGCTTGATAAGACAGCGTTGGCGGTTGAGGTTTTCAGATCGAAAATAGAAGAATGGTACACGGGCGACGGGGCTGTTGCGTTTCGCACTAAACTGAAGTTGTGGTACAAGGATCTGAAGGAAAGCGATATTGGTTTCCCGCAAGAGAAAGCCACCTGGAAGAAGGTGAGGAAACTTTGAGGGAAGAAGTGCCTTGAGTGCCTTAAGTGCCTTGAGTGCCTTAAGTATTATGTTGGATTGTTAGATTGTTGCATTGCTAAATTGTTGAATTGCTTACATTGCTTATTAGAGATGGCGAAAAATAAAAATACCGGCGGGATAGTGTATTCGACGAATCCCGATTTTAATTATACCGATCCACACCAGGTGGAAACTGAAACCGTGCCTCCGCCACAACAGGAGTTGAGGATATTTTTGGAGAAGAAGCACCGGGGCGGGAAGACTGCCTGTGTAATAAAGGGCTTTGTGGGGAAGCAGGAGGATCTGGAAGCCCTGGGCCGGCTGCTGAAAACAAAATGCGGTACGGGCGGTTCGGCTAAGGATGGGGAGATTATTGTACAGGGGGATTGGCGGGATAAGATATTGCAAATATTGCTGGAAAAAGGTTATAAAGCCAAGAAGGCAGGGGGATAAGATCTTTATTTACAATAAAAAACGTTATAGCAGTTTCTGAAAAAGGTGTAACCTAAGCGGAAAAAGATAAAAGCGAACCCGCAAGAGGTAAAACAGAGCCCGCAAGAGACATATTCCACTCCGCAAATGGAATATACCACTCCGCAAGGAACATATTCCATTCCGCAAATGGAAAATTCCATTCCGCAAATGACGAATTCCACTCCGCAAAGGGAGAATTCTACTCCGCAAAGGGAGAATTCCACCCCGCAAAGGGAGAATTCCACCCCGCAAAGGGCGAATTCCACTCCGCAAGAAGCGTATTCCACTCCGCTAATGGCATATTCCACTCCGCAAGAAGCATATCACAACCCACGAAACCCTAAAATAATTTTTTTTTTCAGAAAATGTGTTTTTATGTTGTTAAAAAGTAATCAATGGAGAGAGAAAAGTATTTTATTAATGGCTTAATTTGTTTATTTGGTGGCTTTAATTGATTTTTTGATGAATTTATTTGATTTTAGCAGGAATATTGGCGATTAATTCTATAATAAATCTGAAAAAGTGTGAAATTTTTCAGAAAATGAGGAAATAATTTGCTTTTTTATATCGACTAAAAATAATAAAAAGTATAAAATATTTGTTGTAGTATGTCTAAAATATAGTGTTTGAGATGCGAATTTAAATTGTGGTATAATTTTTTTGATTCTTACGTTTAAAATTATTTTTCATTGGCGATATAAGGTTTAATATGCCTAAGGGTTATTATTTTAGAAAAAATATAATTTTTTTTATGAAAAAGTTTTTTTGTTAATAAAGTTTAATATCTTTGAGCCATTAAATATTTTAACATTATGGGATCAACAGAAAATACAATAGAAAATACGATAGCAAATTACTTTATCATTATAACCCGATGCGGAGAATTCGGGACGAATTATAATCCAATATTGTTAGAAATTACTTTGGCGAAAATGACAGATCAATTTAATGCTGTTACTACCTTACAAAGTGATTTTGTGAATAGCTTAGAGGCTACCAGGACCTTGATTAATACGAGGGAGGTTTTGTTTAAGCAAATGAGTTTGATTGTTAGCAGAACCATTAGCGCTTTTAAAGCTTCCAAGGCAAGCAAGAATGCGATAAAAGATGCAAAAAGTTTAGTTAATAAAATCAGAGGGAAAGTAAAAAAAATAAAGACAATGGAAAACGGATTGCCGGATCCGAATCATGTGAGTCAAAGTCAGGCTGGTTTTGTGAATAAGGTTAGCAATCTGGAGGTTTTGGTGAAGTTGTATACGAATGACGGAAATTATGCGACTAATGAGGATATTTTGAAACTAACGAGCCTGGCAACCTTAATTGCAAATTTGAAAAATGCCAATAAGGCTGTAGAAATATCGAATTCGGAAACGATAAAGAAAAGACAGTTGAGAAATTATGCTTTGTACGAAGAAGAAAACGGGATTATTGATATTTCGCTGGCCTGTAAAGAATATGTGAAATCCGTTTACGGAGCGAGATCGACAGAAGCGAAATATATTGTTGGAGTTCCGATGAAGAGAATTATGAGAATGAAGAAGGCGCAGGAAACGCTGTAGGAAGTTTGGAGTGTGGAGTTCGGAGTTTGGAGTTCAAAGTTTAAAGTTTAAAGTTTAAAGTTCAAAGTAGGAAAAAATATTATTAATTTAAAAACTATTAGCCATGGGAAAAATTTATCAAACAGGTTATTTACAGAATTGTGAAGGATTATTTAAGCTTTATGGAATGATATTGGCTCAAGGAGCAGCCTGGACACCTGCAGACAGCAGTTTGACTGCTGCCAATATTTTAGTGAAGCATGATGAAATAGATGCAGCGATTGGAAAATTCTTTGATGAGGCAGTGAAGTGGGCTGCCCTGGTAAATTTCAGAGGAAATGCCATGAAGGCTGTGAATCCGCTGTTGACAAGAGTAAATAATGAAGTTCAGGCTTGTAATGTTACTCCTGAATTTAAAGCAGACGTAAAGTCGAGAGTTAAGAATATTCAAGGTGTGAGGGCTACCCCTAAATTAAAAACATTAGTTGCAGAGCCAGGAGTGCCAGAAGGTGTTCCGACTGAAGATAGTATAGAACAAATATCGGCAGCTCAGACAGGAATAGATGATAAACTGGGGCATTTAGGTGAGTTGATAGGTATGTTGGAAAATGAGCCAAATTATACTACACAAATTGATGTGCTGAAAGTAGCGAATTTAAAACTTTGGCTGATAGACCTGAAAAAGAAAAACGATGATGTGAATTTGCAGAAGCCTGTGATGGATGTTAAAAGAAATGCAAGAAATAAATCTATGTATGAAGTTGACAAGGGAGGTAATGAATTGGCCAGTAAAATACGTAATTCATTTAAATCGATATTTGGAGGAGATAGTGTGGAATTTCATGCTGCAGCAAAGATAAAGTTTACAACGCCGAAGAAGTAGGAAGTTTGGAGTTTGGAGTTGAAAATTCACCACATAGACACATAGAAACATAGAAAAAAGACGACATAAGGACACATAGAGGAGGAAGTTGGGAGTGCCTATAGTTATAGGAATGAAGAATTAAGAAGTCAGAATTATGAAGACGGAATTGAAGAATGTTGAGAAGGCGATGGGAGATTGGGTTAAGGCTGTGATAGCAAGAGATGAGGTTTGGAGGGAAATGAAAAAATATTCGGGGGTTATGGAGAAGATTAAGAAGAAGAAAAATTGACCCTTCGACTACGCTCAAGGTAAAAAATGGAAAAACTTCCGTTGCTAGTTGGTGGGCGGCGGGAGTTTTTTTTTTATGTTAATTTTTTTTGATTGAATTAGAAATATATTATTTTTGATGTAAAATAAAGTGGAGACCAGATACCACTGGAAAAAACGGATATTAACCTAAAACTAAAATAAAATGAAAGAAATTTTTAAAAAACATCTCTATGATGCTGCTGAAAAAAGGATTAAACAACAAAATTTTAATTTCAATTCTTTAACTTCAATCAATTTAAAGGCATTTATTGATAGTGGAGTTGATAAAATGAGTGATTCAGATTTAGCCGATGCCAATAGAAAAAGTCTTGCTGAAATTAATTTAGTAAAATTAATTGATGCTATGGCAAAAGAAGGAATAAAAAGAAGTCTGACTGAAAGCCTAGATTCAAAAACTTTTTCAGATGCTAGATTTAGCCTATGCCCATTATGGCCATTTTGTTAAATTGTTAGCTGATAAAAATGAAAGAAAATCAAAAAAAAGCATTTGATTTTGCATCTGAAACGACAAAACAACTTATCACAATTTCAACTGCAATAATTACCATTACAGTAACATTCTCAAAAGAAATTATTGGAGGAGCGGATACTTCTACCAAAATTCTTTTAATGGTAGCTTGGGGTTTATTTTTATTTTCAATAATTTTTGGGGTTTTTACGTTAATGGCTCTAACAGGAACCTTACAACCATTAAGTGAATGGAATAAACAAAATAAGCAAACCAACAAAAAAGAGAAAAATCACAAAGACAAGCAAAAATCTGTCGAACCTGCTGAAGTTCAAAAACCTGAAATAAATAATGATGAGTGTTGCGAAATAAATATTAATAAAGGTAACATTAGGTTATTTTCAATTCTTCAAGCAATATCATTTCTTTTTGCGATATTTATAACTGTAATTTATGGAATAAATTCCTTGTCTAATAAACAAAATGAAAATCATAAGAATTGCATAGAGATTATCCGACACTCAACATTAAATAATGATACAATAAAAAAATACACTGACACTCTTTATATCCCTCTTCATAAGTATGAGTGATATGCTTTTTTAAACTTCATTGGAGATATTATTTTACCCCGCTCGAACGGATTTGCAATCCGTTTGTCTTTTCTTATTAAAAAACAAATGATTGAAACACAGTGATTATAAAACACCGCGATCAGGGGATATTTAAACTATTGAACTGTTTAAATCTTATTCTATCGCATCATGATTGATTGTAGTTGTCCTTGTAAATACATTCCCGCCACCTGATACATTTGTTGTTATCGTACCATGCATATTCGGTACTACATTAATTTCAATAATACAGCCTTGTTCGGCATGTTCATCGCACATAAAAGCATCGCAATTAGGTGCCCAGATTGCGGATGTGTCAGGTCTTCTTAAACGTATGCCTAAATTATGCTGAGCATCATTTTGACAATTTTGAATTATACACTGCGCCATTTTTTTATTAATTTATTAATTTCTAAGTTGAGGATGAATTAAACTTAACTAATTTTTCCCAATCAATTTCACCATTTTCTTTACAATATTCTGTTGTAAATTCTTTTGTGAATTTGTTTATCATTTGAGAATATGATTTGATAAAATCATCATTTTTTTCTTTGGCTTTATGTCCAAGAGGTTCTACAATATCTGTGTAAAGGTTGGTATCACCTGAAATAAATTCCCAGAATTTTTGTCCACAATATTTATAATAGTCCCCTTTGTCGGGGTTGTTATCTCTTCCATAGCAACAACCATTAACTGCGACAATATTCATTTGGGAGTTGCTGGTTCTTAATGTTTTTTTTGCTGTTTTAAAGTCTGAGGAAATTTTTGCAATTTGCGAACTGTTTCCCCAATTTGGACCTGATTTTATTGTTACAATATATCTTTTTCCGTCATTATCGAATTCAAGGTCGATGCCAATAATGCCAGATTTATAACCACCATAAACTTTACCATTTATAAAAATTGCAAGACCTTCCAGCCAATCACCAAAAATGGTTTCCTCGTTTGAGGAAATATGAGCATCAACAATTCCACGAATTATTTGTTCTGCTGTTAATACATATTTGGCTTTAAATAAATAAGGATTTTTGCGTTTTAGAACACTTGAAAGTTTTAAACCATCAAGACTTTGGATTCGCTTTTGATGAAATATTCCAATGTTTTCTTCAACGTATTTTGTTACGTCTGCCAACTTTAGCTTTTTCATATTTTGGTTTTGGTTCTAATAAATAAAGTTCAACAGGGTTGAGAAGGGTTTTAACCATTTCGTAATATTCCGGCATAATATCAATACCAATGGAATTTCGTTTCATTCGGTTTGAAACAACCAAAGTTGTTCCTGAACCCATGAATGGGTCAAGTACTGTGTCGTTTTCTTTTGTAAATAGTTTGATAAACCATTCCGGCAATTCTTCGGGAAATGCTGCACTATGATTTTTATTATTACATTCGGTTGCCAAATGCAAAACATTGGTAGGATATGCTTTGTCTCTGTCTAACCAATTTGAAATATTTTTACCAAACCCACTGCCCACTTTTGAATTATCCCGAATTTTATCAGTATCAGATAAGTTTTTGAGTCTGTTTTTTGCCCAATCACCCATTGGAACCATAACTTCCTCCTGATACATGTGAAATTTACGGTCTTTGTTAAATTGGAGAAGTCTTTCCCAAGAATCACGAAAACGATTTGGCCATTTTCCGGGGTAACTATTTTTTTTATGCCAAATAAATTCTTCGGTCCATAACCATCCTTGTTTTCGCATGGCTAATATTAATTCCATAACATAAGTGCTCCGCTCCCCCTCAACTACCTTTTCCTTAATGTTTAAAATGAATGTTCCGGTTGGTTTTAAAACTCTTAAAAGTTGTGCTGAAATTGGTAAAAACCATTCAACATAATTATCGTGGCGAATTCCACCATAAGTATTCTTGCGTTGGTCAGCATATGGGGGTGATGTGACAATTAGGTCTACTGTATTGTCAGGAATTGATTTTAATTGTTCTTTGCTATCGCCAAATAGTATATCAGTCTTAATTTCCATTTATGATTTCCGCTGCCACAAATTTACATTAATATTGGTTAAGTTTTAATTCAAAAATGAAAGAGTTTTTGAATGTAGAATTAGAATGAATGATGGGCGATGTGACGTTTTTTAAGAGGACGGCTGCTTGCCCCCCGCGCCAGGGATAGGAACGGAAAGCCCGGAATGGAGCGCAGCGGAATGAGGACTTGTAGTGTATAGCCCGGCCCGACGCAGGAGGGGGCGCCCTAATAAAAAAAATAAGTTTATTAAGTCGATTAAGTAAGAATTGTTTAACACAAAAAAAAAGGGAACCCGCGAACGGATTCCCCCTGTTTTGATGGTTAAAGGTAAAGGGACTATTTCTGCTCGAGTTTTATGAGGCTGATGAAGGTGTCTTTTTCGGCAGTGACTTTGTCTTTGTTGCCGTAGACGCAAATGTATTTCTGATCGAGGATATCTTTAACCATTTTGGCAAAGGCAACAATATCAGCAGCTTTGGTGGCGAGTATGTCGTCGCGGTCGGTTTGTACGTCGGCGAGGGTGCGTTTGGCAAAATAGAGGCTGACGGCATTGTCGCCTTTTTGTGAAGGAGTCATGGGGACATCGATACCGGAAATGGTTCCGAGAATAAAGCGGGTCATGGCATTGTCGTCGGCTTTGAAGTTGGCGAGATATTGGTAGGTGGCATTATAGTTTTCGATGGTGGTTTTGAGGTTGGGGTCGCGATAGGAATTGAATGTCATGGTGCCGTTGGGTGAAATGCCCGAATAGCCGCCATAAGCGCCTCCGATGACGCGCACCTGGTTGGTGAGCCATTCGCGGGAAACAATCTGGTTGAGCACGCGCATTTTTCCGCTCCAGGTGTAGCCGAGCTTTTTAAAATCGTAGCCCTGGATGACATATTGCACTTTGGAAGCGGTAAGTATGCCTTCGTTCTTTTTTTCGGGATTTAATTGCCAGGTGAGATATTGCGGTTTGACGGATGGCAATGCCTTGCTGAAGGCAGCGGTGGATTTAAGGAAACTGTCGAGATCGGTTTTGCTGCAGGTGGTAGCCACCATCATATTATCTTTGGTGAACAGGAGTGCGGCAGTTTTTTGCAACTGTTTGACGATCTGATCGGAATTTTTATCGAAATCGCGCACCAATTGGCTTACAAACCAAAAATAGTCGAGACCGTTGACCAACTCGTTGAACACCCCGCGGTTGCTGAAATAGGAAGCCAGGCGGCTGGAGGCAACTCCCCTTCCATCGCGCTTGACCGAGGCATCTAACTGCGACTGGTGGCGAATCAGCACCGATTTGAGGCGCGCCGTATCGGAGAAAATTGTGTTGATAAGAATTTCGGCGGTAAGTTCGAACATTTTATCGGTTTTTTCTTTCATAACCTTTGAGGCCACTGCGAATTTGGCTACCATTTTGTTGTCGTCCTGATTTTCGAAATAATTGTCGAGACCAGTATTGAACCCTCCCAGGTTAATATTCAACCCGCGGTTGAGATCGCCGTAAGAGTATTTTTTTGTATCGAGGGAGGTAAGAATGTTCGATAGCAGAGAAGCATAGGGTAGCAGTTCTTTGGGCAAAACATGGAGATCGAAATAGATGTCGGCATACACAATGTTGTTGGTGAACTCCTCGTGAAAAAGAACCTTAATGCCGTTGGCCTGTTTTTCTTCACAACCATACCACACTCCTTTGGGATTGACGTCGCTGAGTTTAAGCAATGGAATAGTTGCCAGGGCTTCGGGTGTATCTTCCCTCTTCTGAAAAGCGATGAGTTCGTTGGTTTCATTAACTAAATTATCGACATCGGTAGCCGAAAGTTTTGACTTATAGGACTTGAGCTCAGCATCCTGTTTGGCATTTTTCTCCATGTCCAGACCGGGTTTTGGTTCCAGTGATATCAGCAGGGCATGTGGATTGTTAATAAAATATTTGTCGACAATGTTTTCGAGGTAATTAGTTTTCAGCGACTCTCTGAGGCTGGCCAGTGTTTTTTCGTACTCAATGCCCATAAAAGGATCGTCGGCAAAAAACCATCCTGCCTGAATACGGGATATAATTCCGATTCCTTTTTGAGCATCGTTGCCTTCGCGCAACTGGAATTCGTAACGGTTCAACACGCCTTCCACTTCCTGTTTATCAATACCTTTGGCCACAGCCTCTTTGAGGGTATGGATAATAATATCGTAAAATTTCTTTTTATCAGCGGCATTGGCATTTTGTACCACAATGGTAATGACATTTTGCTTGTAGTTGGATGTGTTGGCATTTACATCCTTTCCGATACCGTCTTTTTGCAGGGCCAACCTCACCGGGGCATTATCCTGGTTGAACAACACCTCGCAAATAATATCGAGTCCCAATCCCAGCACATAATCTGTATTTTGTCCGGCAACCAGGTCGAGTGATAAATAGGTCTGATCTTCCGTTTCAGCGCCCTCCATCACCGGATAGAACTCAGAAACATCTTTCAGTGCCGTGAAAGGTCTCTGATCTTCAATCACTGCTTTGTTGCCCGATTTGGTATAATTAGATAAATATTCCTTATCGAGAAATTCAAGTTCTTTATCAGCATCGGCGTTGCCATAAAGCATTATATAAGAGTTTTCGGGGGAATAATATTTCTGATGAAACTGCAGGAATTGCTCATACGTAAGTGAAGGAATTGCAGCAGGATATCCACCCGATTCAAATCCATAAGGGCTGTTTGGAAACAGATTTTTATAAATCTGGTACGACAATTCGCGGGAAGGGTTGGAATAAGCGCCTTTCATTTCATTGTAAACAACCCCTTTATAGGTGATAGGGGCATCTTTGTCGGTAAGTTCGTAATGCCAGCCTTCCTGTTTGAGAATGCGTTGATCTTTATATATCAGCGGATGAAAAACAGCATCCATATATACGTGCATCAGGTTAAAATAATCTTTTTCGTTCATGCTGGCCAAAGGATACATGGTATAATCCTTTGAGGTAAATGCATTAATATAGGTTTTTAAGGAGCCTTTCATCAGCACATCAAAAGGACTTTTTACCGGGAAATGATCGGAGCCGTTCAGCACCGAATGTTCCATGATATGAGCTACACCGTTGTCGGAATTGGGAACGGTTTGGAAGGCTATTCCAAAAGTTTTGTTTTCATCAGCCGAGGCAATTTTCAGCAAACGGGCACCGCTCTTAATATGTTCGTAGTAATAGCAGTCGGCATTAACTTCTTTTACAAATCGTTTTTCGATCAGTTTAAATCCATGAGTAGTTTGAGCAGTTGCCATAAATGTTGAAAAGTAAAAAATGCTTACGGTTAAAATTAATAATAGTTTTTTCATTATCCTTTTATTTTATTATTTGGGGTCAATATTATACAATATTCGTTTTATAGCAAAAAGAATTTTACAAAATGCCCGTTTTAATCAGCGAAATGGTCAATTCTATGTATTAAATGGTTTCCGGCTATTTATTGTATAATCATAAGTTTTGCATGGAATGCACGGACGGGGGTATTAACCACAACAAAATAGGTTCCTGAAACCAGGTCGTGCACGTCGATCATACATTCATTTCCTGATGAAGTCAGGCAGTTCATTGAAATATTTCTACAAAGCATACCTTCAATATTGTAAATTTCAATGTTTCTGACAGCATTCCCAACGCCGGTTAATGAAATGCCAAGCTCGTTGTTGCAGGGATTGGGAAAAAGCCTGACGCTATTTTTCTGATCAGACGAATTGATCCCGGTCACAAAATTATACTTTAATGTACAGAAATCATAGTTGCTTTCACCGGCAATAATTAATGAACCAAGAGCATCGACGGCCACCGACCAGGCTGTCTGCGACAAGCTGTCCCTATCATAATCGATGTTCCACAATTGATTTCCAGAAGGAGAAAAACAACAAACCGCAATATTTTTCCAAAATATATCCGAATTGGTTAATCCGGCAAGGATCACATTATTGTTGTTATCGAAGGTCATATCATTCAGATAATCTTCACCTGCGCCGGGGCTTGTATATCTTCCTACCCATTGCTGTTGTCCGCTGCTGTTATATTTTACCACACACAGGTCGGTATGGGTTCCACCCATAGTATAATGGCCTCCATAGCTCGACCCTGCCACGTAGATTTCATTTGTATTTCGGATTTTAACCACCTGGGCTTTGTCAGACAAACTATCCGAAGTGTAATAACGAACCCATTGCTGCACGCCTTGAGAATTGTATTTAACCGTTGCGAAACAAGTAGAGGTAGAGCCATTGTATGATTCACCGGCGACATACACATTTCCTGAATTGTCGACATCAATCGAATACGCATAATCTGTTCCATTAACAGTTCCGTCGAAATTTGATACCCACTTCTGATTCCCGGCTGAGTCGAATTTCAAAGTGCAATAGTCATACGAAGTGCCGTTCCACGACATGCCTGTAACATAAATGTTGCCGGAATCGCTTAATACCAGGGAGGTGGCATTTTCGGTTGCATTGCCTGTTCCGTTATAATAACGGCTCCATAATGAGTCTCCCGCCGGACTTACTTTAATTACAGCCAAATCAGCGTTGGAGGCAAATGTCTTTGCAGTAAAATAGCTATTCCCGGAAGAATCAACCGCCAAGGAGTTAACCGGAACATTATTATTGCCGGGTTGCAATTTGTTGAATTTGGTATGCCACAGCAACTGACCACTGCTGCTATACTTCAGCAGCAAATAATATCCAACTCCCGGAACTGGTAAACTATACCCCAGCACATAAAGGTTCCCGTTATCATCAAGGCAGTGCGAAATAGGAAGGTTATCAAAATTATCAGCAATGAATTTTCTTGTCCATAAGGTATCGCCCTGCGGATTGTATTTTATATTTAAAAAATCGAGTCCCGTCAGGTCACCGCGTGTATAACCCGAAACATAGGCATTGCCCGAATTATCGGTCGAAATGCACAGGGCAGCATCCATTCCGTTGTATCCTATCTGTCCATCAACAAATCGTTCCCACTGCAATACAGGCACCAATGTTTGAGCTACCAGGCATTTGGTTGCAGAAAAAATCGTAATTATTAAAATGAATATGCTTACCGGAACAACTTTATAAGATCTTTTCATAAAGGAGGATTTAAGTATAAAAAAATACGTACCTACAAAATAAATGAAATTTATAATTCATCATAAACTCTCTACACATTTTCCTGCTGATCTTTCACCATCAATAGCTGCCGAAACAATACCGCCGGCATATCCGGCTCCTTCTCCGCAGGGATATAAACCTTTAATGGCAACATGTTGCATAGTTTCAGTATCGCGTGGTATACGAACCGGCGACGATGTTCTTGATTCGGGGGCATGAACTACGGCATCGTTGGTAAGAAAACCTTTCATTGCTTCCCCAAACTGTCTGAATCCTGATTGCAAGGCAGCATAGATGAAATCAGGGAATACTGATCTTAATTCTACCGGCTCAACACCAGGTTTGTAAGAGGTAGCAGGCAGATCAGCCGAAGGTTGTCCGTTCACAAAATCCATCAACCGCTGAGCAGGTACTTTTTGGGAACGCCCGGCTTCTTCCCAGGCTTTCTTTTCAACCGACCGTTGAAATTCCATGGCTGCCAAAGGTCCAAACTCAGCAAATCCGGTAAAATCTTCCGGTCTTAATTCAACCACGATCCCTGAATTGGCCGTAGGAAAATCCCGCCGCGATGGCGACCATCCATTGGTGACCACTTCGCCGGGACTGGTTGCACAAGGGGCAATAACCCCGCCCGGGCACATGCAAAAGGAATACACCCCGCGCCCGTTCACCTGCCTCACAATGCTATATGCTGCAGGGGGCAGAAACTCACCCCTGTCTTTTCGCTTATATTGAATAAGGTCAATCAAACTTTGCTGATGTTCCACCCTTACACCCAAAGCAAAAGGCTTCAATTCAATCAGTATCCCGTTTTTATATAGTATCTCGTAAATATCTCGGGCCGAATGTCCGGTGGCTAAGATCAGTTTATTGCTTTCAAAATGATCTCCTGCTATGGTGGTTACTCCTGCAATCGAATTGTTTTTAACCAGGATATCCTTCACCCTTGAATTGAAATGTACTTCTCCACCATGCGAAAGAATACATTCCCTGATATTGGCTATAATTCCGGGCAGTTTATTGGTTCCTATATGAGGATGGGCATCGACCATGATCTTTTTATCTGCTCCAAATGCCACCAACAATTGAATTATTTTCTCCACATCACCCCTTTTTTTCGAACGGGTAAATAATTTTCCGTCGGAATAGGTGCCGGCGCCCCCTTCCCCAAAACAATAATTGGAATCTTCGTTCACAATATGATCGATGTTGATCGATTTTAGGTCGGCCACTCTTGCATGCACATCTTTTCCGCGTTCAAGAATGATTGGCTTTATGCCTGCCTCAAGACAGCGCAACGCAGCAAACAGCCCCGCAGGACCTGCACCGACAATAATTATATGGGGAGCATTCGTCACCTCTTTATAATCTGGCAAGAATACTTCAATTTCTTCGAAATCTTCATTAATGTATACCCGCAACGAAAGATTGAGCTTAATTATCTTTTGGCGCGCATCAACCGACTGTTTCAATAATTCCACATGCCTGATATCCGATTCGCGAAACCCTCCTTTTCGCGCACTCAGCCTTTTTATTTCCCCATTATTATTAATAAGTTCGGGAAATATCTGAATCTGAATTTCTTTTTGCATTGGGGGAATTTTTCTGTAAAGATACTAAGAAATGACCATTAGCCAAAAGCCGCAAGCCATGAACCAAGACCACATTTAATAATTTAACCATAGAACAATATAACCATCTAACAATTCAATCCTTTCATCTTTCCATTTATCCGTCTTTCCCTCGCATTTCATTATCCGGGCAGAAGATTTTCTGCCCTTACATTTCCTTTTGATTCTATCTTTGTATAAATTTTATCAGCGAATGCTTTCTGCAAAAAGAGCCTATACAGTTTTCTATACCAGTGTTATGATCATGCTGGTCTTACTGACCATAGTGTTTCGCTGGCAGGGAAATTCAGGCCGGGACTGGATATCCATCATTGACGGCGATGCAAAAGGTTATTATGCTTACCTCGAACAGATTTTAATTACCCACGATTTTGGCCACGCCACGGTGAATTACGAGCAGATCAATACCGTAAACGGTCATAGTGTTATTAAATATTACAGTGGAACAGCTTTGTTGATATCACCATTCTTTCTGGTTTCGTATGCCATTGCTTCGATAGGACATTTACCCCTGGATGCCTACTCGGAGCTATTTCAAAAGGTAATCAGTCTGGCGGGCATTTTTTACCTGTTACTGGGTTTGTTCTTCGCTGCCAAACTATTGCAACAGTTCAAAATTTCATTGTTCAACACTCTCCTTACCCTTGCCTTATTCTTGTTTGGCAGCAATTTGCTCACCTACACGGTCATCCATCCGACCATGTCGCATGTGTATTCATTTTTTGCGGTAAGTTTGTTTCTTTGGCTTTTCAATAGTTTTCTGATCAGCCGAAACAAGAGATACCTGCTGCTAAGTGCGGTTACGCTGGGGTTGATTTACCTGATACGCCCCTTCAATATTGCGATCGTTGCTTTTCTGTGGTTCTTTATAGATGATTGGGGATCAGCCTTGGCCATTTTGAAGAAGCATGCCAGAACATTGTTGGTATCCATGCTCTTGTTTTTCCTTACCATAAGTATTCAGAACATTTTATGGTTCATTCAGTGTCGCGAATTTTTTTTATGGCCCTATAGCCATGAAGGATTTTATTTCACCCATCCCGAGTTTTTCAGGGTATTGTTCGGATTTCGAAAAGGTTTGTTTGTTTATACCCCCCTGATTGGCATCAGCCTGCTTGGATTAATGGTACTTTTATGGAAAAACAAAGTCCGCTTCCTTATTGCGATAAGCTTTCTGATAATCATAACGTATTTATTATCGGCATGGTGGTGCTGGAGCTATTCTGACGGCTTCGGTATGCGCCCTTTCATTGATTTCTATGTCGTCTTTATTCTGTTGTTTGCATTGCTGTTGCATAATGTAAGGGTTTGGGCAAAGTGGGGTCTTGTTGTTTTATCAATGTTCCCGCTTGGTCTGAATCTGCTTCAAAATTACCAGTATCATAAGGGAATCATCCATTCCGAGTATATGAACCGCCAACGATATCAGAATGTTTTCCTGAAAACATCAGATTCATTTGTAAATTGCTTCGGAGGCGCTGACGATCTGCTACCATACAATCGGTTTGAGCAGCATCTCATTCTCCAAACCCCTCTGATGCCAAATGATTCCACACCCGACAGTGCCAATATTGTATATCAGCGAGGCGAAACCGGCAAGGCCTACTGCTACGACGACCGTTTTGAAACTAATTTTGTGGATTCGGTTAAAAATGCTGACGAATTGTTTCGGGCCAATAAAAGCTATGCACTGATACAACTTAAAAAAATGGACCTCCACCCTACACAGTTTCATAAGAATCTCTTCGTGGCAGCACTTACTTACAATGATAAGAAACTGGCATGGTTCAAAACCTTCCCGCTGGAATACTATGCCCACCAACCTTCCAGCCACTGGCACGAAATGACTTACACTATTATACTGCCCAAAATACAACAAAAGGATTTCACCTTGAAATTCTATATCTGGAACCAAAGCCTGGATATTTTCCTGGTGAAGGATATTCAGATAAAAATTTACCGGACAAGCTAGGAGAAGAAGTTTTATATCTAAACTTTGCGTTTTATATTTACTCAGTCAAATTACTATTGGCAAATCTAAGGCAACCAAAACAAACATCTTCCTGTTAAGAATTTGCCTACACAATAAAACTTGCCAAACTCTGCCATAATTTCCGATAAATAATTCAGTTTGTCATTGTTTTACTTCAAAATCAATGACAAATCTCATTAATGCCGCTGTGGTATAATAATTGCTATTTAGAAAAAATCTAAATAGAACTAAAATGATCAATATTTTTATCAGTTTTTGGCTCTTCACCTTGATGCAGCCAACCTCATTTAACAGCTCGTATCAGCAATCTATTAATTTAAAAAACAATAAAATCATGAACACACAGGAAAACATGCCTCAGGGCAAATTCGAATTTAAACCCCTACCCTATGCATACGATGCATTGGAACCTTACATTGACAAAATGACAATGGAGATACACTATTCACGCCATCACAAAGCTTATTTTGATAATTTTGTCAAAGCCGTCAGTGGCACACCTCTGGAAGAAAAAACCCTGCCGGAGATATTCTCAGAAATCAGTAAATATCCTGCCGGAGTAAGAAATAATGGTGGTGGATACTATAACCATGAACTTTATTGGGACAATATGGCACCCAACGGGGTAGCTATGTCGACAGGTTTCATGAATCTGCTTACTAAAAAATTCGGTTCTCTTGAAAAATTTAAAGAAGATTTCGCCAATGCCGGCATAACACGTTTTGGAAGCGGCTGGGCATGGCTGAGTGTTGATGGAGACGGGGAACTCTTCATCAGTTCTACCCCTAATCAGGATAACCCTCTGATGGATGTTGCAGAAAAAAGAGGCACTCCCCTGCTGGCTATGGATGTTTGGGAACATGCTTACTACCTGAAATACCAGAATAAAAGAGTTGATTACATCAGTGCTTTCTGGAATATTATCAACTGGCAGGTAGTTGAAGAGAGATATAATACAGCTATTAACCACAAATAAACAATACATTATGAAAAAGAATATGGGCGGAGTCGACAGACTTGTCAGATCATTAGCCGCAATCGCTTTTATAATCCTTTATGCTACCGGGGTCGTAAGCGGCACCTGGGGTATAGTAATGCTGGTATTTGCAGGTATTTTTCTGCTGACAAGCATTTTAAGTTTTTGTCCCTTATATCTTCCATTTGGTTTTACAACCTGTTGCCAGAATTGCAAAAGTTGCGAATCAAAAGAAGTTTTGGAAAAATAATTGATTTGGTTTTTTTGGTTAAAAGGTCGGGCAATTTGTCCGGCCTTTTTTATTATTATTACACCTCGCAGAGGCGTGGTTTCTTAATATCCATTGTTCAGTTTTTGATTATCTGAAAACAAATAAAATGTGAGGATAGCTCTCGTGCATCAAACTTCCTTTAGTTACCAGGCGCACCATGAACCAAAGTTTTTTATCGGCAGGGTAACCGATAAGGTAAGTTTTATAGAGCCCAGATGCTCCCCCAAACAACCACACCTTATACTCAGTAGGTAATTTTTCATCCGGACTCACGTGCCACGTGTTTGTAAACGAGTTCTCTGCACATTCGGAAGGGATAAGGGTGAAGGTTGTGGTTTAGGTTATAGGCTTAAGGCATTTAAGAGTAAAGAAAAGACACCGCAATGACTCAGTACTCAAAGAAAGTGTATTATCAACTCCGCCAGGGTAACTAAGCGTTGTTGAAGTTTATGGCCGAGGCCGGTTGAAACCCCATTTTTGGACTTTAGTACAAAATGCAACTGAATAAACACATTAACAGACTTTTAAGCATTGAAAAGTAGGTGTTCATTCTTGCAACTGAGCAGTAAATTCTTACAACTGAGCAGAAAATTCTTACAACTGAGCAGTAAATTCTTGCAACTGAGCAGTAAATTCTTACAACTGAGCAGTACATTCTTGCAACTGAGCAGTACATTCTTGCAACTGTGCAGTACATTCTTGCAACTGAGCAGTAAATTCTTGCAACTGAGCAGCAAATTCTTGCAACGCAGTAAAACATTACTGCATCTCAGTAGAAAATTCTTGCAACTATGCAGGACATTTCCTCAACTGAGCAGAAAAATTTCACACGCAAATGACTTGTTTGTCTGCATCGGTAAGAAACATTTTCAAAACGGAAAGGTATTTTTTCGATTCAGTGAAAATATTTTTTGTCATCTAAGGAGTTGCTTCAGCCATGCTAAAAAATATCTGAACCAGTACCTAGTAGATTAATCAGAATGAAAGAATTGGAGGAACAAGGTTGGAATTTTGACTAAACTATGAGTTTTTAAAACTCATCATCCATATCATCATGATCGTCAGAGTAATCACCAGCTTCGAAATCATAGTTATCATTAGACCTATAAAAATGGCGACAACCTGATGAATAGTCACGCCCTAATGCCTTTTCTTCAAGATAATCCATATATTCTTGTGGATCAGAAAATCCATCATCAAACATCATATCGCTAAAACTGCTCATAAGAATTTGTTTTTTATTTAAAGTACGAAAATATTACCGATGCTTGCAATTAATGAGCCGTGTAAAAAATAAAACTGGAAATGACTTTATAAACAGCCATTAAGATGAAAATTAATTTAAAAGACGATTGTTTTTATTATTAAAAAAATTAATTTCTTCACTAAGATATTGTGAAACAGGCCTATTTTGTACCTTTTCAACATATCTTTTTATAAGATCAATTTCTGTTTTTAGTGTGCAATTAGTAAATGGATCAGTTATGTAGCTAAACCCAATATTATGAATGAGACCTGTTTCATTTTTTTTCTTAAAACAATTAAACCCTTTCTCCTCTTCAATAACCAAATAATTCGTATAGATCCTTCTGAATTTTAGATCTTGAAAATTTCTTGGATAAAACCTTTTATCATGCTTGATAATGTTAAGATTGAATTTCTTAACGCCATTAATTTTACTAACAAATTCTGAAATACGATTATGTATTAATTCTATTTTATCTTTAAAATATTCAGTAATTATAGTAATATGCAATTCACTTTTAAGATTTTTCCCCTCTAAAAGATTTTCTAATAAAGGGAACAGATTATCATTGATTTTTTGTCCATCTTTATCGCCAAGTAAATATAGATCAAAAATAATAAGACTATTAAATGGATGATCGTATTCTTTTAACTTGCTCCAGGAATCAAATTTTACGATTTCATCTATTTCACTATTTGTTACTTTACGCTTTTTATCCTCTCTTTCACTGTAATATATTTTCCATCGCTCTGGTAAATTTGAACTATTAATAAATTCAAACCCATAATCAATACGTTGTTGTGAATAATCCATCTCGACTAAAAAAAGTTTAAACGGATATGTTTTGTCAATTCCATTAATAACCTCATCATTTATATACTTGTCAATTTCACAGAATTTAATAATTTCTGGTGGCTTGCCGTCAATTAAATATTCAATTAAGGGCAAGCAAGCAGACATTTTCATCTCATTAACCGAAGAAAAATTCGTGATAAGCCTGTATTTCCTGATCTTTTTTAAAAACTTAATAAAATCAAGGCAATAAATATTATCCGAGCCAACAGGGAAAGCCGTTAGAAAGTCTTTATCTAAAATAATGTCGAGCATAGTAGAACTTAATTATTATTAGGCCTTTTTTGTTTAAGTAAATCAAATTTTAAGTTAGTGGCTTCATCAAAAAAACCTGCCCCAAAATTATCAGAAAGACTTCCATCCTTTTCTATCATAATCTTCTTCACATGTTCTTCCCCTTCCGGAATATTGCTGGGGTCATTAAAATAATAAATCACAATTTCTTCCGGTTTCATTTCTCCTTGCGCAACCAAATACTGAAACTTACGGATAAGATACTCGCTATGTGTTTCTATCAATAGTTGGTGTTTTATTTTCTTTGTAACAGCAGTAAACAAATCTGCAAGTTTTGATTGGAATGCAGGATGCAAATTGGTTTCCGGTTCTTCAATTATACAAAAACCACCAAATTCCAATTCCCGAAGCCCAAATAATAAAGTAATAAGCCCCGCCAATCCATGCCCTACATCAAATATTGGCGTCAATTCATCTTTATAATTTTTTATAAATATATTATAATTTGGCGAATCAGTTTGTTTAATAATAATTTCTTTCCCGATTAAAAAATAATCAAGCCACTTTTCATTAAACTTATTTTTAGTGCCATTAAAGATTTCTGAAATATTTAATTTGCAATTTTCTGAAGCAGAAGAAATAGATAAATAATAAATTATTCTCTCAATTAAGGTCTCATCTGAATTGAAGTTAAAGTTTCTTTTCGTACTGCCCCTGTTTATTGGTAAATATCTTAATTCATTTGCATTATAACGGATATCCTCTATACATTTACCAGCAATTTTCATAGTTTTACGATACAATTTCTCCATTGAAGAGATAATTTGATCATAATCCTTTTGATTATTAATTTTGTTCTGGTAGGGTTCAACAAATTGTGAAAATACTGTCTTATCTATTTCGCATTTGACTTTTTTAGACTTTGGTTCAGGATCATAGCTTAATAAATGTTCAATAACCCGATCTGTAAAATGAGTGACAAACCCCTTGGTTTTAGTTCGATCGAACTCGCAACCTGGCAGCTTAATTTTTATCTCATGTTTTTGGATTAATTTGTATAATTTGTTTGCATTAGGACATCCTTTTTTTCTAAAGTATTCCAAAGAATTATCAAAATTTATATTAGTATAAAATAATCGACCATCCCCTATCGTATTCTCAAATTCTAATAAAACCATACCCTCTTGGGTAATTTCTAATTTATCCAATTCTGCATATATATCCAATTCAGTAATATCTCCCCAAAAAGGCACACGATAACTACAACAATAATAAAAACGAAATTCCCAAGGATCATTATCAGACAATTGTAATGTCATTTTTATATGAGAATCAGGATTTTCTCTGTTTTTTATTGATTTAAAATCTCCAAGTGGTATAATAGGAGAATGCAAATCAATTCCCTTGAAAACATCATCTTTTTGCGAATTGAGTAATGCTGCTACACTTTTAGTCAACGAACTTTTTCCTGAATTATTAGGTCCGGTCAATATGGTTATTGGGGCAAACTCAAATTCTGTTTTCTCATTAAAAACCTTAAAATTTTCGATGCTAAATTTATTTATCATAATACTTCTATTTTTTTGATGATGCAAAGTAAAACAGCAACTGTGCACTCAACCTGCACAGCATAATTATTTATAGTTTTTTAGATTCTCATTAAGCATGTTTTTAATAATGCCTCTTATTTTATCAGGCCTTATGATCTCCAAATCAGACCCAAATGATAAGACCTGCTGGTAAAATTCTTTGTTTGGAATTATTTCAATTGAAAAATAATATCCGGTTTCATCCTCTTTTATTTTTTTCTGGGAACCATGTATGGGTTTTGACTTTACATAGGATGAGCGTAAAGTAGAAACCTTAATTTCAATTTTCTCAATCACTCCATCATCAGGTTTGGTAACACCAATTATGTCTTCGAAATATTCATTAAAGTCAGGCATTTGTTCGTCATTGTATTTACCTTTCATCTCCTGAATACTTTGGATTCTATCCAGAGCTAAATTTGTAATCTTATTATACTCATCGTTCAACCCAAACAAAAACCAGCGATTATTATATTGTTTCAAGAAATACGGATGAAGGGATAATGTTAAAGGCTTTTCGGTATTGTAGGGTTGGTAGTCAATGTTAAGCACTTTTTTATAAATTATTGCATCGAAAAGGGTTCCCAAATGTTCAATTCCTTTCAAATACTCGTTGCTATCAAAACTGATGATTGCCTGTGAAGGGCCATTAACTCCTAAACCATAATTAATCTTTGTTAGAATTTCTTCTACCCAGGTAAACTGTGGCATTCCCTTAAATCGGGCAATTATTGCAATAGCATCTTTAAGTTTATTTATTTCAGCCTGATTCAGTGGCTGATTGTTAATGGAAAAATTTAAATCTTCGTACCTGTAAAACTTTCTTTTGCCATCAGGATATCTTTCAATGGGCGCACTCCAGTTCAGCTCCATGAAATTCAGATCATCAAACAATTGCCGGCGTTTAATGCCTTCCTTTATACCCTCTTCCTCTAAAGCAAAATTTACTGCCTCTAAAAGATCTTCTACAAAGTATTTCCTTCCCGGATTATTAAGGCATCTGTCAATGGTATAATACCGTATCAGGGCTTTTTTGTTAATTGACATAATAACGGGACATTAATTATGGTTTGTATGCACAAATATAAGTTAATTTTTGAGATGATGTTGTTCAATTATTTTTTTCAAAGCAGGACAAAATTGAGTTTTGCTTCAAATTTGCGTAATTTTTTCAAAGAATAATTTAAAAACCTATCTATCGCCTATCCAAAACTGTTTTCCACCACTAAAAACTTCCTTTTTACCATCGAAATAAAAAATACCCTACTTTTGGCTCTACATTCCTAAAGCAAAAAATGAAAAGGAATAAAACAACATTGGTTCAAAAACTATTCGGTTATTATTTCGCACTGAGCCTGGTCACTATTTTCATTCTCAGCCTTTACTCCTACTTTACCTCCAAAAATGCTCTTATCTCACGCACCTACGACCAACTAAACTCGGTGAAATTCGAAAAAGAGAGGAATATTGAGAACTACCTTATGGAAAGGATGGACGAAGTGAGCCAGATCAGCCGTTTCGAGAACTGGGAAGGAATCATAAAAAAAGCGCCTGATTATAAATCGGGCAAAATAAGAAGCGGTGATTATTTACGCTTTATTGATTCTGAATTCAAAGAAAAAATTGCAAAGAATTTCAGCGAAAAATTGGATTTTAAAAACATTATCCTTCAAACCCATCACCTCAATTGTTTCATCCAACTGCCAAATCCTTATCAAAAAGGGATTACATTTTTATCTGAAAAGTTCGGGGATGATATCATAGCATACCTGAAAAAGATAAATGAATCGAACCGGGTATCAATTGTGGAAGACCTCGTCAATAAAAAGATCTACCTGGGGGCTAGTCTTAAAAACAATAACACCAACGAAAAAACAGGATTATTATTGTTCGAGATGGATATGGCTTCTATCAATTCCATTATGTTCAACACCAACGTACTGAATGGACTTGGAAAGACCGGAGAAGCCTATGTAGTGGGTTCTGACCGTATTATGCGCACTTCATCCAGGTTTAAAAGTAATTCAGTGAACAAGCAATTGGTAAAGACACTTGCCGTAGAAAAAGCCTTTCAGAATCTCAACGGGACAGGAGAATACAAGGATTATCGAAATATTACGGTTCTGGGCTCTTACTGCAAAATTAATATCCCCGGATTGAACTGGGTGATATTGGTAGAGATAGACGTGGAAGAAGCCATGATACCTATCTATACCTTACGAAACAGCATCATTATTCTGAGTCTCATCATTTCGATCATTATTTTCGGCATTGTTTTTATCATTTCAAAAAGGATTTCCTCACCCATAGTAAAACTGAAACTGGCTGCAGATTCAATTTCAAGAGGAGATTATGATACTAAACTCGAAAACAACTCTACCGATGAGATAGGCGACCTGACAAGCGCATTCAACAAAATGTCGGGAAAAATAAAAATGCAGACAGAAGAACTGCAGGAAGAGCGTTCAAAACGTATCACGTCAGTCATTGACGGTCAGGAACAGGAAAGACAGCGCCTTTCGCGCGAGTTGCATGACGGGTTGGGGCAACACATTCTTGCTATTAAAATGAAGCTCGAAAGAGCCGAAAATGCCAGTCCGGAATTGAAACAACAGATTATAGACGAAGCCAAGAACCTCCTCACTACTGCCTCAAGGGAAGTAGTCAGCATGTCTGAAAACCTTATGCCGCCGGTGCTAACCCAATTCGGGCTGATCAGTGCCATTGAGAACCTTTGCGAAGAGATACGTTCCAATAATGACATCCGTATTACTTTCCATTATAATGAACTCCCTGAGAAATGCGAAAACAATATTAAGATCTACCTCTACCGTATTATTCAGGAAGCCCTTAACAATATTGTAAAACACTCGGAAGCAACCAAAGTGGATATAAACTTTTTGTATGAGAATGAAACAATCCACCTTAGTATTGAAGACAACGGCAAAGGCTTTGATGCTGAACAAAAAAGAAAAAGCGGGAACGGTATCTATAATATGCACGATAGGGCAGAAATTCTGGGTGGAACCTTCCAGATTATTTCTGCTGCAGGCAAGGGAACCCGGATAGAAGTAAAGTTAAGGATTCATTCATAGCTGGATAAACCTTCGTATTTTTGTGTAGTGAATTGCTTAGGAAAGATTATGATTAGAATTATTAAGGCCCTGTAAGGGCAGTAGCAGAAGCAAAGGGCATCGACCTTTGAGCCATAGTAAATGATATTTATAAGCCCTGTAAGGGCGAAAGCAAAAAAAAATGTCACAATCATTATCAAAGGTTTATGTTCACATAACGTTCAGTACAAAAAGCAGGAAACCCCTCATCGATGAAAACATTGGATACTCATTGTATGAATATATGGGGGGCATTTGTAAAGGATTGGAATGTAATCCTGTTAGAATTGGAGGACATAAAGATCATGTTCACATTTTGTACCTTTTATCACGTAAAGTAGCACAGATGAAATTGGTAGAAGAAATAAAAAAACAATCATCCAAATGGATAAAAACGAAAGACGAAAAATATTCTCAGTTTTATTGGCAGGACGGATATGGAATCTTTTCAGTTAATCCTGCTGAAACAGATAAAGTCGTTGATTATATTATTAACCAATACAAACATCATAAAATCAAGAGTTTTCAGGAAGAATTCAGGGCTTTTCTTAAGAAATACAACGTCGAATATGATGAGAGATATGTATGGGATTAGGCTGATGCCCTTACAGGGCGAAGATTCTTCATTCTTAAATAGCATAGGACGTTGTCCTATGCTATTGCTTAAGCCCTTTCAGGGCAGTAATTCCGCATAATCGAATAGAATAAGGCATAAACCAATTAAATGAGTTTTTTCAGGGCATGTTAAAAATTTATAACGCAATTGACAATTATAAATCATGGTAAAAAAAATAAAAATAATCCTCGCCGATGATCATCAGATATTTCGCGATGGCATCAAATCACTGCTCTCGGACGAAGAAAACCTCGAAGTGATTGCCGAAGCATCAAATGGCGATGAACTGTTGAGTTTACTTAAGGTAAACAAACCGGATATCCTGATCCTCGACATCACCATGCCCAAAACCTCAGGAATAGAACTGGCAAAGATCATCACCGGGCAGTATCCTGATGTGAATATCCTCATCTTATCAATGCACAAGAATGAAGATTTTGTGGTCGGTGCCATGATGAATGGAGCCAAAGGGTATCTACCCAAAGATACCTCCAGAAAAGAACTTCTGGAAGCAATCAACACCATTGCTGATGGAGAAGAATATCTGGGCAAACTTATTTCGTCGAACATTTTACGCAGTTATATCAAGAAATCACGAACTGGATTCGACCGGATGGATAAAGATGAATCCCTTACCCAACGCGAAAAAGAGATCATCGAAAAACTCGGGGCCGGACTGTCCAATAAAGAAATTGCCGAAAAATTGTTTATTAGCGTCAGAACCGTCGACTGTCATAAAAATAATATCATGAGAAAGCTAAAGATCAAATCGGGCGCTGAACTCATCATCTATGGCATAAAGAATAAGATCATCGAAATTCCCGAATAAATTTCAACCCTTACTGAAATCTAGGTAAAATACCTATTCATAGGTATAATCTGTAGTGTAAATTACGCAAAATCTATTATTTGCCGGTATTCAGGCAATCAATACTTTTACCCCGTAAAAAAACTTAAGATTATGAAAAGATTTTTACCATTATGTTTTTTGTTGCTCGCCCTTTCTGCAACTGTTAATGTAACAGCCCAGGAAAAAAAATGCAAATTCCCTTTTAAACTAAATGTTGGAGCCGATCTGATGAGTCGTTATGTATGGCGAGGGATGGATTATGGCAGTTCACCCAGCATACAACCGACTCTATCATTTGGTCTGGGAAACTTCGAACTGGGCTACTGGGGAGCCATTGCTCTAACCAACAATTATGTCGAATCCGATCTCTATCTGAAATACTCCCTAAAAGGGTTTTCACTCACCGTAACTGATTATTATATTCCAGCACTGGCAACCGATCTGAACGACACACGTTATTCCTACTGCAAATCACCTTCCGAAATTGAATTTGACACCACTTCAGGTGTAAATCTGACAAAATACACTTCACATTCCATAGAGGCTACTTTGCAATATAAAGGACCCGAAAAATTTCCTATCAGCGTATTGGTGGGTACCTATGTATTTGGAAATGATAAAACTTCCGGTGACAGTATTTTTACTGCTACCAGAAAGCTTCAGTCCTTAAAATTTAAAAACCGCTATTCCACTTACATCGAATTAGGGTATTCATTTGCCATCAAGGAATTCAACTTCGACGCATTTGTGGGTGCTACGCCTTTTTCCAGTGTATACAGCACACCTGCTTACGACGGTGGTTTCGCTGTGGTGAATATGGGTATTACAGGATATAGAAAAATAAAAATTACTGAACATTTCGATCTGCCGTTGAAAGCATCTGTCATTTTCAACCCGCAGGCATCGAGCTTTCACTTTGTTTTCGGACTTACATTTTAATTAATATTAATCACTTAAAAAAGGAGAAAATTATGGATACTGGTTCAACAGGTTTTATGCTGCTTGCATGCAGCCTGGTTATGTTAATGACGCCCGGACTCGCGTTCTTTTACGGAGGCCTGGCGACCAAGAGAAACATTCTTGGTATTATGATTCAAAGTTTTGCTTCGCTGGGATGGACAACGGTTTTGTGGGTGATCTTCGGATATTCTTTGTGTTTCAGTGGCGGTGCAGGAGGTATCATTGGAAACTTTGATAAAGCATTTCTTTACGGAGTCGGCATGGATTCCATGTATACCAACGGAAAAATTCCTGAATTCGTTTTTATTGCTTACCAGATGATGTTTGCCATCATCACCCCTGCTTTGATAACCGGAGCGTTCGCTAACCGCGTTAATTTCAAAGCTTACATGATCTTCCTTACTTTCTGGCAGATACTGGTTTACTATCCGTTTGTCCACATGATATGGGGCGGTGGTCTGTTAGCCGAATGGGGTGTTATCGATTTTGCAGGTGGTATCGTTGTTCATGCAACGGCAGGTTTTGCAGCGCTGGCCTCAGTATTTTATGTGGGTGCCCGTGTAGAAAAAAACAATACTCCCAATAGTATTCCTTTAGTAGCCATCGGAAGCGGTCTTTTATGGTTCGGATGGTATGGTTTCAATGCCGGTAGCGAAGTCGCTGTAGACCATATTACTTCATTGGCCTTTATTAATACCGATATTGCAGCATCTTTTGCAACGGTCACCTGGGTTATTATCGAATGGATACACCAGAAGAAACCAAAATTCATTGGTTTGCTTACCGGATCCATTGCAGGATTAGCGACCATAACTCCCTGCGCGGGTTTCATACCTTTGTGGGCCTCACCACTGGTTGGTATCGCAGCAGGAGGTGTATGCTATCTGGCCGTTCAATTCAAAAATAAATGGAAATGGGACGATGCCCTCGATGTTTGGGGAGTGCACGGTGTGGGTGGATTTTTAGGATGCATACTGCTCGGTGTGTTCGCATCAAAGGCTATTAATCCGGCCGGAGCCGATGGAATTCTGTTTGGCGGTTCAAATTTCTTCATGAAAGAAACCATAGCAGTTGTGCTTGCTTCAGCCTATGCTTTCATCTTTACTTATATTATGCTGATATTAATAAACCTGATCACTCCGGTCAGAGTTTCAAAAGATTCCGAAATTATAGGGCTGGATTATTCCCAACACGGCGAAAAGGCTTACGACGAAGGAGCTTTGTAGAACCTATATATTTCACAACGAAAACCCCGCATCATAATCGGGGTTTTCGTGTTTCATTGAATAGTCACTACCGTATAACAGGAATATTAAGTGTTCTTTTGATATATTTTCGGTATATCCTTTAAAGTATATTACCGAAAATTGCAGAATTATTTTTTTTATTGTTTAAAAGGATATTTTTGCCGCGTAAAAATCAATTTAACCACTTAATATCTTACAATGAACTTTTCAGATATTCTCAAAAAATTTTCAGCGACATTATTCTTGGTAATAATATCGATGGTTTCGTTTGCACAGGAAGCTGTAACAAACGATCTCGACTATGCCGTCATCAATGACCAGCGCTACAACCGGGCCATACATATCATGGTCATGTTACTGATCGGTTTTGGATTTCTAATGGTATTTGTCCGCAAGTATGGTCGATCTGCCTTAACAGCCACTTTCCTCCTGGTTAGTACTGCCCTTCCCTTGTATTTCCTGATAAAAAATACAGGTATCACCGGTATTGAGAACGGCGAAGTACAAAAACTCATTCTGGCCGAATTTGGTGCTGCCAGTCTGTTGATAGCTGCTGGTGCTGTGTTGGGCCGTTTAAAAATGCCGCAATACATTCTTCTTGGAATTTTATTTGTTCCTGCTTATGCTTTTAACGAATGGATTGTTCTGGGGGGAGGCCTCGGACTTATTGGTCCGGGCAGCGTGGTTGATGTGGGAGGCTCCATTGTGATACATGCTTTTGGTGCTATTTTCGGTTTGGGTGTTGCTCTTACTATGACTACCAAACAGGAAATGGAAAAGACCATCGAATCAGATGCCACCTCCGACCGCTATTCCATGCTCGGAAGTATGGCCCTTTGGATATTCTGGCCTAGCTTCTGTGCAGCTTTGGTCACCCCTGCCGAAATGCCACATACCGTTGTAAATGTCATCATGGCCCTTTGCGGATCTACCCTGGCCACTTATATCTTTTCTATATCCTTACGAAAAAAAGTCAGCATAGCCGACATTGCCAATGCAGCCCTGGCCGGAGGAGTTGCGATTGGTTCGTCCTGTGTGGTGGCCAGTCATACCATGGCCGCTATCATAGGTATCATGGCAGGAGGTATTTCCACCATGGGTTTTGCACTCATACAGTCGCGTCAGCAATCGTGGATGAAAATCATTGACACCTGCGGTGTAACCAACCTGCATGGTATCCCTGGTTTGATGGGAGGTTTGGCCGTAATACCTTTGGTCAAAGGATTGAATATCGGCAACCAGTTACTAGGAATGTTGATAACCATAGTGCTTGCCTTTGCTACCGGATTTATTGTAGGTAAAATATTACCGGTTTTAGGCCGAAAGGAAGAAGCTTACGACGATGCCGAAGAATTCCTCGATGTAGAAGTAGAAGAAATTAAACCCAGAATCCCGGAATTTAAAAAGGAAGAAGCAGTCAGACCGAATTAATCGAAACACATTTTCATTATTACAGGAAACCGGAGGCTATGCTTTCGGTTTTTTTGTTGTTTTCATTCACTGGAATAAATATCAAGATACAAATGGTGAAATATCATTCGAATCAATAAGAAAGAGCTACCTATCTCTACGAGTGATTATTTGACATCAGCAATACAGACTTCAAATCTTAATTTTGGTCCAAACCTATTAAGAAGATGCAAGTTAAAAGAAAACTCATGCTGTAATTAAAGAAAAAGTTTGATATTTGCTGTATTAATAAATAGTTGTCAACTTTTTAAGTAGTACATCAGACATTGGATCACCAATGAATCGCAGAATGTTTTTCGCTAATTTAAATTTGGAAGCATGTCAAAAAAAATAAAAATAATTTTAACCACCCTTCTGGTAATTTTATGCATAGGAGCAGTATTATTTTACCTGTTAAAGCCGAATCATTTACCGGAAAACAATAATCAACAGCCTGCAGTTACATCTGAACAGGATATGGGCCCGGATAATATTGAGGCCGTTTGGTGTAAAAAATGTCACATTAAAATTGATTCCATTAAAATAACGGGCACTCACGCCACGCTCAGTTGTCAAATGTGTCATGGTCCGGCTTTTAAGCATACACGCAATCCTAAAAAATTTGTACTGAATACAAATTCCTCTAAAGCGTTTTGCTTAAAATGTCATGATATTAGCAATGTAGCCTCATCAAGACCAAAAAAACAGATAGATTCGTTGAAACATAACCCAAACAGTACTTATTGCATCACCTGCCATAATCCGCACTCACCCTTAATGACTGCAGCCATTTCAAAATTTGGCGACACCAAACAAGTGTCGGGCGAAACCTGCACCATTTGTCATCAGAATATTAATAAAACCAGGTTGCAGGGAAGTCATAAATCTATTGGCTGCCAGAGTTGCCACGGACAAGGTACCGAACATGTGCTGTCTCCATCACCAAAAAATATAAATAAACCTCAAAGCCGCGAATCTTGCGGAAAATGTCACGCCACAGCTAAACCTTCCGGTAAAATTAAGCAGATCGATTTGAAAGAGCATAACGATGGAATGAATTGTGTAGAATGTCATTTAGCTCATAATCCTTTAGAGTTCAAATAAATCTTGATTTAAGGAGTAATAGCCCGTTACCACTTCCCATGACCGGACGGATGGGCTGGGAAACGCTAGGGAAATGCATCATCCGTCAAGGGTTTGCATACAACCATTCAGGGTTGCGATCCATCAAAATTTCGCTCCTAATAGAGGTTTTTTTTTCACTCTGCGTTCTCCGCGACTCTGCGGTAAATCTTCAACTCCCAACTCCAGGCAACGAACTGCCTCCTACTTGGACTTATCCGGGAAAGTCGGTATTTCCGGCAACCTGGTATTTATGGTTTTCAATTCTTCCAATATCAGCTCTATGGCTTTGTTCAGTTGCTCGTCCTGGCCCGCATATTCTTTGGCGGGATCGTTGACCACCTCCACATCGGGGTCAACCCCATGGCCTTCGATGATCCATTTCTTGCCCTGGGCATCGTAATGCGCAAATTCGGGTTTGTTCAAAAAACCTCCGTCGATCAAAGGCAAAGAACCGCGTATTCCGACCACTCCGCCCCAGGTGCGCTGGCCAACCAGTTTGCCTATCTTCAGTTCGCGGAACTGATAAGGGAACAGGTCGCCATCAGAAGCAGAATACTGATCAATAAGGCATATCTTTGGGCCGTATTGCTGTTGTTCTCCGGCTATACTCTGACTGGTGTTGCGCGACATTTTCATATAAACCAGTTCACGGTTCAGTCGCTCAATGATCATGGGTGAAACATTTCCACCCCCGTTGCCGCGGTCGTCGATAATAAGCGCGCTCTTGCTCAACTGGGGATAAAAGTGCTTCACAAACTCGTTCAAACCTTCCACACCCATATTGGGGATGTGGATGTAGCCTACCTTGCCATCAGTGGCTTTACTCACTTTGGCAATGTTATTCTGGACCCAGTTATAATAATACAAACCGGCTTCATCATCAATGGGCACTACTATCACTTTTCGCGCTCCCTGGTCAGTAGCAGTTGAATTGACGGTGAGTTCTACCTGCTTCCCGGCTGAATTGATAAGCAATTCGTAAATATTGCCCACCTCCTTCACCGATTTGCCATTCACAGCAATAATAAAGTCGCCTTCTTTCACATCCACCCCTACTTCTGTCAGCGGCGAGCGGGTATCTTCGGTCCAGTTCTCGCCCGGCATTATCTTATTGATGCGGAAATATCCGCTATTATCTCTGGTGATATCAGCTCCCAGCATTCCCATTTTTATTCTCGTCACCTCGGGCTTTTCACCTCCGCCGGTATAAGCATGCCCCACACTAAGTTCACCTATCATTTCGCCAATAATGTAAGTAAGATCGGCACGATGGTTTACATAGGGCAACAGGGGTTCGTACTTTTTATAGATACTCTTCCAGTCAACACCATGCATATTGGGATCGTAAAAGAAATCGCGCATCTGCCGCCACGATTCGGTATATATCTGCCGCCATTCTTCTTTGAGGTTCACCCACACTTTCATGTTGGAAAGGTCAGCATAGTCCTTGAGCTCTATCCTCGATTTGGGCAGATCAATAATGGAGTATTTTCCCTTATCGTTAACCAGCATCTTCTTCTGGTCGGAAGTAATCATATACGAACCGTAGGCTCCGAGGTTGGTTTCCTTTTTTTCTTTCAGATCATAAAGCATCAGGGAAGCTGTAGTTTCGGAAGATGTAGTACGGCAATAATATACTGAAGTTCCGGAGACATTCAGGTTCCAATACGCCCCGGCACTTATCGGCAGGGCAATGATACGGTCGATGATACCGTCGAGATCGATCTTAACATCAGTAACTTTTGTTGTATCCTTAGCTTCGGGTTTGGCATTTACTTCATCGTCCACAGGTTTAAAAGGCGAAGGTGTTGCTTTGGCAAGGGTGAGAAAATATACCTTGGTCATATTGCCGTAGCTATGGTTCCATTCGGTCCAGCTGTAAGTAGGGTTAAAATCGCGGTTGGAAGTAAAGAAAAGATACTTACCATCGGAACTAAAGACCGGATTGCCGCAATCGTACCATCCATCGGTAACTGCTGTGGATTTTCCGGAGGACAAGCTGTACAAATATATTTTGGATTCTGATTGCTTATCGGGTTTAATATAGGTGATCCATTTACTATCGGGCGACCAGTTGAAATCACTGAATTCCCAATCAAGGGATTTGTCAATCTCGATAATATTTTTGGAATCAATATCAATATAGCGTAACCTCAGCTTCTTGTCGGCCCACAGCAGTTTCTTGCTGTCGGGCGACCATACCGGCTGATATTTATAGGTATCGCTTTTCTGAGTAAGCTGCTGGGCAAAGCCGGTACCATCCTGTGATCTGACATATATCTCATCTTCTCCGGTGGCATCCGAAATATACGCGATGAATTTACCATCGGGCGACCAACAGACATTACGTTCGTGAACACCGGAGGTTTGGGTGAGATTGCGGGTAATTCCTGTTTTGGCCGGAACCGTATAAACATCTCCCCGGCCGCTAAACACCAAACGTTTGCCATCGGGAGACACATCGTAAGAAGAAATGTTTTTCGAGGCATCCTTCATTTCGGAACGCCCAGTGTTCAGATCGTCGGAAATCTGTATACTGACCTTTTGGGCCAATTGGTTTTTAAAGCCGAAAGTATAGATATAGCCTCCGTTCTCAAACACAATAGCACTATCGCCCATGGAGGGAAATTTGATATCGAACTCGGTGAAATCGGTCAGTTTTTTGGTGAGTTTGGTAGTGAGGTTGTAACAAAACAGGTTCATGGTGCGATCGCGGTCGGAAAGGAAATAAATGTTATCGCCGTTCCACATGGGGAAAATATCCTGCGCAATATTATCAGTGATCTTTATGGTTTGTTTGGTAGCAAAATCGTAAACCCAAATATCATCGGCCATGCCGCCCTGGTAATATTTCCAGGTGCGAAACTCACGAAAAACCTTATTGTAAGCCAGTTTACTTTTATCGGGCGAATAGCTGCAAAAACCTCCGCAAGGCAAAGGCAATTCAGAATTCATTCCCCCATCGACCGAAATACTGTAAAGCTGACCTTTAAATGCATTGAATGATTTCATTCGCGAACGGAAAACAATGTTCTGGTTATCTTTCCAGGTCATCACAATATTGTTGGGTCCCATACGGTCAGAGAGGTCGTCGCGGCCAAGAGTGGCTGTATAGGTTAATCTTTTGGGCACACCTCCGTTGGCAGGTATAAGGTATATTTCGGTATTACCGTCGTATTGGCCGGTAAAAGCGATGTTCTTTCCATCGGGCGAGAATTTTGCAAACATCTCGTAGCCCACATCATTAGTAAGTTTTCGGGCAACACCTCCTTTGGCATCAACGGAATAAAGGTCGCCGGCATAAGAAAAGACTATTTTATTTCCGGAAATCGTCGGGAATCTTAATAAACGGGTTTCGGTTTGTGCTGATACCGATAAACCAATTAATAACACGACAGCCAGACTGAGTAGTAATTTTGATTTCATAATGATTCGATTTAATGATAAACAAAGTTACACATTAAACCGTCAGAAAGAAAAGAAGAAAAAAATTATCCTTCGAAGGTAAACGACAACTGGAATATTTTAGAGTTCAGTCGCTTAATACTATTGGTGTAGATGGTATTCTCAGGAACCAGAAGATTTCGCAAACCATATGACATACGCAATTCGATGCCGAATTTAAAATAGGGCAGAAAAAAATCAAAACCGGTTCCCACATCTACCATATAGTCGTTTCGCCTGAGTTTTATGGGAGCCTCACCCTCTTTGTTCTTCTTTTTTTCCTGTGATGCCATGTCAATACTAAAATTGGCGCCACCCAGGATATAGGCCCTGAAATTGCCAAGCCGTTTTGATTGATATTTAATATAAAGCGGAAAAGACATAAAGGTCGATTCAATCTTTTTTACCTGTTGAATATTGATCGAATCGCGATAGCGCAGGGTATATTCTACCGAACGGTTACCAAACGAAAGGGTGGGAATAAACCTTACGCTCAGATATTTTGTCAGTTTTAAACTCGAAACTATGCCTATATCAAATCCAAAGTCGGGCTTGGTGGTAATACTGAGCAATGAATCGAATTGCGACAGATCGCTTTCTGTTTTAAGCGAAAAATTCATCTGGTTGGCTCCCAGCAAAAAACCAAAATGATAGGGTCGCCTGTCGAATTTAGGCAGATTTTCCATCCTGCCCTCACGCCTTTGAGCATGGCTATTGCCTGCAAATAAAGCCATAGTAAGTAAAAGACAGATCGTATATTTCAGAAATTGTTTCAAGGTCGAATATTTTTACCAGCCGGTAACGGTATATTTCAAATATTATTGCAAAATTAGTTGATTTTTTGTTTCTGTCCAATATAAATGGTAGCTATCCCACCACTTAGCCTTTTCTGAGTATTATGGATACTTCCGCAGTTTCCCATAATCTTTAGAAAATCATCTCCCTGCGGAAAGTCCAACACACTATCGTGCAAATAAGTATAGGCATCCTTGTTTCTCGAAACCATTCTTCCCAAAGCAGGTAAAATGTATTTGAAGTAGAAACGATAAATAAAACCAAACGGACCCTGCGGTTTTGAAAATTCAAGAATAAAAAACTTATGGCCCGGTTTAATCACCCGTAACATTTCTTTCAGGCCGCTTTCCAGACTTTCGAAATTGCGTACTCCAAAGGCTACCATGGCCACATCGAAAGTATTTTCTTCAAAGGTCAATTTCTCGGCCGGACCCCTTACCAGGACGATATGCCTGGCCAGGTTCAAACGCAATATTTTTTCCCTGCCCACGGCAAGCATTTTTTCAGAGATATCAATACCCGTGATATGAGAACCCGCAATGTATCGCGATGAATAGATAGCAAGGTCGGCAGTGCCGGTGGCAACATCCAGTATAGTAACGGCTCCCTCCCTGCGGATCATTTTTATAAGTTTCCGGCGCCAGTGCTTATCAACCCCGAACGAAAGGAAATGGTTCAGAAAATCGTATTGATGCGAGATATCATCGAACAGCTTTCCGATATCTTCGTTTTTTTTCTCTTTTAATAAGGATTTCATTCTCAGGAACGAGGGTTATTTTGCAAAGGTAAGCAATTCCTCCAGAAGCCTTTGTTTTTTAACCGGAATCACCCCTACCTCTTCGCATACCAGCCCACCGGCAATGTTCGAAATAAATGCAATGTCGGTGGCTGCCAGTCCGAAAGTCAGGCAAAGGGACGCCAATGAAATAACCGTATCGCCGGCACCCGAAACATCGGCAATATTACGTACCTGTGCCGGCAATATTTCTCCTTGGAAATTGCCGTCATTATTCTTTTCGGAATAAAACACTCCGCTTTCCGACATGGTAAGCAACATAAGGTCAATGTGCTGTTGTTGCTGAAAGCCCGAACAGAGTTGCAAAAGATTGTCCTTTTCTTTTACTACATTTTCCGTTTTCATGCCTTCGCAGAGCTCTTTAAAATTCGGTTTGAACAGGTTTACATGCTTATAGCACGAAAAGTTTCTGTGTTTCGGATCCACCGCTACCGGAATATTTTTCTTATGGGCCAGATCAACTATCCATTGAATGATATAGGGGGTGATCACCCCTTTGTCGTAATCCTCGAAAATGATAACTGAGGGTTTCTCGGTTTCAATTAGTTTTTCTATGTGTTTCAGAAAATCAGAACTGTCCTTATCATCCAGATAGTTGTCAATTTCTTCATCCACCCGTATCATTTGGGCATGGTTCCCAATAATGCGGAATTTGGTGGTAGTGATACGGCTGCGGCTTTTCAAAATGCCCAGGTCCGAAATTTGGTTTTCCTTCAGCAACTCACAGAAATCCGCACCCCGGGCATCGTCACCTATTACCGAGCAAATAATGGGCACAGCCCCCAGCGATTGCAGATTCAGTACCACATTGGCGGCTCCTCCCAGGCGGTTTTCACGTTTGGTAACCGAAACCACCGGCACAGGCGCTTCGGGCGAAATGCGCTCCACCTTGCCCCAGATATACGAATCGATCATCACATCGCCAACTACCAACACCTTTACTTTCGTAAAATCGTCGAATAACGTTTGTATTTCTTTTTTATTTAGATGTAACATCAATCGGAGGTTTTAAGTCGTGCATAGTCGGTTTGAAGAAAATTGGCTGTTTTAGGAAACACAAATTTCACCGTAAAGGCATCGCTTCCCTCCTGGTTCACCTGGATATGGCTGCTCCCCAGCTCCTCGTCCGATTTTGAAAAAAGCATCAATTGCAGGTTGCCTTTAAATTTGTTTTCAAAATTAAGCTCCAGCGCGATCACCTTTTTATCTTCACCCGAACCATTATAGGTATCAATTTTGATCACCTTTATGCCCATATCGTACAATTCGGGAGCAGGAAAAACCTTTATATAAACCAGGGAATTGTCCGCATCCCTGATAAATCCCGAAATACGGCTGCTGCTTGCTTCCGAATTGTTCTCAGGCCGGGCAATTTCGGGCGACAGATTCTGCTCATCGTTATTATCATAATACGGATCGTTGTAATTGTAATGCGAATAATCCTTGTGACGATAGGAGTTGTTATCGGCAGCACTGATAAAAAACACCATACTGAAAATGCCTAAAATCAGCGATACCGCCGTCAGAATGATGCCGGGCACCCATTGACCGGGTTTTTTCAGTATCAGGCCCAGAATTAATAAAACCAGGCCCGCGCTGGCTATCACCAGGGTAACCAACAACAATATGATGGCGGCCGAAAATCCTGTAGTCATGACATTTTGGTTTTAGTGTAAATTGCCCAGGGCAGACTTGATGCGTTTTACAGCTTCGGTTATTTTGTCGTTCGAGGTGGCATATGAAAAGCGCAGGCAATCGTTATCGCCGAAAGCAGTTCCGGAAACCAGCGCCACATATACCTTATCGAGCAGATACATGCTGAGTTGTTCGGCATTTTCAATAGTAACGCTTCCGTCCGTTTTGCCGAAATAGTGTTTCACATCCATAAATACATAAAAGGCGCCCTCGGGCATGTTGGTGATGATGCCCGGAACCTCTTTCAGCAGATCGAGCAGCAGGTCGCGGCGCTGTTTGAAAGCCGCCAGCATACAGGCAAACTCGGGCGAATCTTTGGGGTCCATCAGCAGGGCCGCCAGGGCGGCACGCTGTGCAATGCTGCACGCGCCCGAAGTGAACTGTCCCTGCATCTTATCGCAGGCTTTGGCAATGGGTTTGGGGGCGGCTATGTAACCTATGCGCCAACCCGTCATGGCATAGCCTTTCGAAACACCATTGATCACTATCACCTGCTCTTTTATCGCTTCGAACTGTGCAATGCTTTCGTGGTGGGCCACAAAGTTGATGTATTCGTAAATTTCGTCCGATATAATAAAGAGGTTGGGGTAGCGGGCAAAAATATCGGCAAAAGCCTTCAGTTCGTCACGCGTATAAACCGTTCCGCTGGGATTGCACGGACTGCTGAAAATAAACACTTTCGACTTTTCGCTGATGGCTGCTTCCACCTGTTGCGGGCTCACCTTAAAGTTGGTTTCAATGGTCGAAGGCAGATACACGGCCTTGCCTTCGGCCAGTTTTACGATCTCTTTATACGAAACCCAGTAAGGAGCCGGAACGATCACCTCGTCGCCGGGGTTCACCAGGGCCAGCATCACGTTCGCAATAGAATGTTTGGCGCCGGTCGACACCACTATCTGGTCAGCGGTATAATCGAGCTGGTTGTCGCGTTTCAGTTTTTTGCAGATGGCTTCGCGCAGTTCGGGATAACCGGGCACGGGCGGATAGTGAGTGAAGTTTTGATCTATGGCCAGTTTGGCCGCGGTTTTAATAAATTCAGGCGTATTGAAATCGGGTTCGCCTATGCTCAGGTTGATCACATCGAAGCCCTGCGCCTTCAGCTCGCGGCTTTTTTGCGTCATGGCAAGGGTTTCTGATTCCGAAAGACTGTTGATACGGTTCGATAAGTAGTTCATAATGCTTGATGGTTTAGATTTTTGGTCAAAATTAATAATTATTTTGGAAAATGGTCTGAACCGCTGATTAAACTGATTAAACTGATTTCACTGATTTAGGATGGAGGCGAGGAAATAGAAAGACCGAGGTTGGAACCTCGGCCTAACTTTTAGATTTGCATTCAGATTATTTACAAAAGATATTGGGTGTCAATTTTTCTTTTTTGCTTCTTTTTTCTTTTGTTAATATGTGTTAACTTGTTGATAAAATTAAAAAGAATAGGGTGAACTTCGGCGCACAACCCAAAGCACAGTCACCCTGTCAGGAGCAAGGGGCAGGGTTTTTTGGTGAATCTTGGTGTTTTTGTGTCTTGGTGGCTTACCTTTTTATGGGACTTTGGGAACGGAGGTGACCTATGGAGGGGATTCTTGGTGAATCTAGGTGTTTTTGTGTCTTAGTGGCATTTCTCTGTATTTATTGGAGAGGCGGGGTAATTGTTAGGAATAAGAAGGGCACTTAAGGGTTTTTAATAAGGCTGATAATATTAGTGCACTTTCTTTACAAAATCTTTATAACTAATTAGCTAACTTTGTCAGGTAAAAAAATAAAAAAACACAGCCTTACCTTGATACTCAACATTCGTAAAAGATTCTCAAAAAAATTTCAATACATCATCAGCCTCCTGCTGATAACCCTTATATCCTTTGCGTGTTTTTCAGCCACCGGCCTTATAGGCTATAAAGTAGTCGCCTTACTTTTGCTCGTGGCCGTTTCTCTGCTGGCTATGTTGTTCGATATACTTCCGGTATTGCTCGCAGCCATATTAAGCGCTTTCATCTGGAACTTCTTTTTCATCCCTCCGGTTTTCACCTTTCATATTGCCGATACCGAAGATGCCCTCATGTTTCTCATGTATTTTCTGGTTGCCCTGGTCAATATTGTGCTCACCTCTCGCATACGCGAAGCAGAAAAAAAAGCCCGCGATAAAGAAGAAAAAGAAAAGACCATTAAGCTATACAATACCCTGCTCAATTCCCTTTCCCACGAACTCCGTACCCCCATCTCCACCATCATTGGAGCGGTCGATACCCTTAAAGAAAACAGGGAAAAACTCACGGCGCTCAACCAGGCCGAATTATTGTCTGAAATCGATATTGCCTCCACGCGCCTCAACCGTCAGGTAAACAACCTGCTCAACATGAGCCGCCTCGAAGCAGGCACCCTCCATCTGAAACTCGATTGGTGCGATACCGGCGAACTCATTCATGCGGTCATTCAAAAACTCCGCGAAGCGGACAACCAGCACAGCATAGAGTTCGAAGCCGACGAAACCCTCCCCTTGTTCAGGCTCGACAGCGGTTTGCTCCAGCAGGTGCTCAACAATATTCTCCACAATGCACTTCAATATACACCCGAATCAAGCCTGATCAAAATTAAAAGCCTGTTGCTATACAACCGGTTTGTGATACGCATTGCCGACAATGGCCCGGGTTTCCCTGCCGGTGAAATGCAACAGGTGTTCGAAAAATTTTATCGTCTGCCCAATTCACCCACCGGGGGCACGGGTCTGGGCTTGTCTATAGCCAAAGGATTTACCGAGGCGCAGCAGGGCACACTTACCTTAGCCAACCGCAAAGAGGGAGGCGCCGAATTCACCATCAGCCTGCCTGCCGAAACTTCTTATCTTAAAAATCTGAAAAATGAATAAGGCCGAGATACTCATCATCGACGATGAACCCCAGATTCGCAAGCTGCTCGACATCATTCTTGACAGCAATGGATATAAGGTTTGGAAAGCCGAAACAGCTAAAGAAGGTCTCATCATGGCGGCCAACCATCCTCCCGATCTGATACTGCTCGACATTGCATTACCCGACAAAAGCGGTCATGAAGTGCTAAGCGACCTGCGCGAATGGTACAACAAAGCCATCATTATACTGTCGGTGCAAAACAGCGAAGAAGACATTGTAAGGGCCTTGGACAACGGGGCCACCGACTACCTTACCAAGCCATTCCGCACCAACGAACTGCTGGCCAGAATACGTTCGTGCATCCGCCGCAACAACACCGACGAAAGCAAAAGTGTATTTGTGATGGACGATCTTCAGATCGACTTCATCGCCCGCATATCGAAGAAAAATGATTGTGTGCTGAAACTTACCTCCACCGAATATAATCTGCTGTGTCTGTTTGCCCGCAATGAGGGCCGTGTGCTGACCCATCAGTTCATACTGAAAGAGATTTGGGGGGTAGGATTTCAGACCGAAACCCAGTATCTGAGGGTGTTTGTAGGCACCTTGCGCAAAAAAATCGAAGACAACCCCAACCACCCCTCCCACATCATCACCGAAAGCGGGGTAGGTTATCGCTTTAACTAAACCCTCCCTCTTTATATTTTCTTTACATCCTGCATCAATTGTTTTAGGTTTTATTGATACCTAAGCCACGACCTTTGTGCTGTTTAAATTACCTGACAATGAACGGAGAAAAGAACGGCACAGCAAACAAGGTTACCCTGATATCACTTATAGTGGCCCTGGGAATTATTTACGGCGACATTGGCACCAGCCCGCTTTATGTATTAAAAGCCATTGTGGGCGAGCGACCCATCGACGAGGTTTTGGTCTATGGAGGAGTTTCGTGCATATTCTGGACCCTGGTACTGCAGACCACCATAAAATATATATGGTTGACCCTGAAAGCGGATAACGATGGCGAAGGCGGCATTTTTTCGCTTTATGCATTGGTACGTAAGTATGGAAAACATTTGGTAATACCCACCATATTGGGGGCCACTACCCTGCTGGCCGATGGTATAATAACCCCCCCAATAACGGTAGCTTCGGCCATAGAAGGACTTGGAAATGTAAAAGGTTTTGAAAACACGATTATTCCGGGTCATTCTTTAACCATTGGTATTGTAATATTGATATTATCGGGTTTGTTCTTTTTTCAGCGGTTCGGTACACACAAAGTAGGCAGTACTTATGGTCCGGTGATGGTTGTCTGGTTTTTGATGCTATTTATAGTAGGATTTTTCGAAATATTGCATTTCCCCGGAGTAATCAAAGGCCTCCATCCCTGGTACGGCTATCAACTATTAGTAAAATATCCTCAGGGATTTTGGTTGCTGGGGGCAGTATTTCTGGCCACCACAGGCGCCGAAGCCTTGTACTCCGACCTTGGACATTGTGGCAGAAAAAATATCCGAATCACCTGGTTTTTTGTAAAAATCTGTCTGCTGACAAATTATTTAGGTCAGGCTGCCTGGATCATGCACCAGGGACAAAGTACCCTTAACGGACGAAATCCATTTTATGAAATGATGCCCACATGGTTTCTTGTCCCGGGTATCATCATAGCTACAGCGGCAGCACTTGTTGCATCGCAGGCCCTTATCAGCGGAAGCTTTACCCTGATCAACGAGGCCATGAACCTGAATTTCTGGCCGCGTGTGACTGTTAAGCAACCTACCGAGCTAAAAGGTCAGATATACATTCCCAGTGTAAATATTATTCTTTGGATAGGTTGTTTATTGATGATATTATATTTCCGTTCGTCGGCCCATATGGAGGCCGCTTATGGATTTTCCATCACCATTGCCATGATGATGACCACGGTACTTTTGGCCTATTTTCTGATTTATCATTTGAAATGGAACAAGTTTGTCGTACTAGCTCTATTGGTTCTGTTTGCCTCGGTCGAAACCTCGTTTTTTATTGCCAATGTGGCCAAGATAAAAGAAAGGTGGATGTTCCTGTTTTTCGAATTATTCATTTTCATGACCATGTACACCTGGTTCTATGCCCGCAAGATCAACAACCGCTTTACGAAATTTGTCGATTTAGGCAAATATGTCCCGCTGCTGAATGAACTAAGTGAAGATGACAGCGTACCAAAATTTTCGACCCACCTGATTTATCTAACCAAAGCCAACCAGCGTCATGAAATTGAAGAGAAGATTATTAAATCCATTTTTTCGAAAAAACCTAAACGGGCCGATGTGTATTGGTTTGTCCACATAAACAGAACCGAAAATCCCTACACCTTAAACTACGATGTCACTGAGCTTGTCGAGGATAAAGTGATCAAGATCAATATTCATATAGGATTTCGCATACAACCGCGCACCGAACTGTACTTTAAAAAAATTGTCCAGGAATTGGTTAGAAACCGTCAATTAAACCTCCATATAAGACCCGATGGCTCCACAAAATATAATTGCGAACCTGATTTCAAATTTGTTGTCATCGAAAAATTTTTGTCGGTCGAAAATGAATTTACCTTGCGGGAAGGATTGTTGCTTAACTCTTATTTCTTTTTAAAACGATTGGGATTAAGCGATATCAAAGCCTTCGGACTGGATAAGAGTGATGTGGTTTTGGAACAGGTACCCCTGGTGTATCATCCCGTGGCAAATATTCCCTTATTGCGCGATAATAAATTAACCCTTCACCGCAATGTCGATTTTACCATTTTGGATTATTACCACAGATTGTAGCCGGCATGGGATTAGGGGGCACTCCCGGTAGGATGACAGCCTTATCGGTTAGTGAAACTATCGCTTGAGTAATAACCATCGAAAATCATTCGAATCAATAATGTTTTGTTTCAAATAAATGGTATTCTGATTTCAAATGCTTGAATGCCAAGGTAAGCATTGGTGTTTTGAATGAAGAAGTTTTTATTTTAAAAAAATTAATATCAATAAAATCATAAAATAACTTGCATTTCGCCGAATATCCATATAAATTTGTACCTGCTTTTGTTCGGAAATAAATAGAAACCAATTCAAAACATCCATTATGAAAAGACCCATATTATTTTCAGTGTTCTTGCTGCTATGCATTTATTTAAATGCTCAAACCACATTGACCATTAACACAACTACAGGTGGCAGCCTGCAAACTAAATTTCTTATTAATTCGTACGATACTGCTGCTTTAATAAACCTGACCATTACCGGTGTGTTGGATGCACAAGATTTCAGATTTATGCGTGATAATCTGACATCTCTGTCGGTTCTCGACATAAGCAACACAAGTATAGTTTCATATACAGGCCCCAACGGCCCTATGGTGGGAAATCCGACTTATTATTATCCGGCCAACGAACTGCCCTATTGCGCGTTTTTCGATCCAGCGGGAACACATTGGGGTAAACCTACACTTACCTCGGTGATACTTCCCAACACATTAAAAAATATCGGAAACTATTCTTTGCAATATTGTTTTTCTCTGGCTTCTGTAACCATTCCAAATTCGGTTGATACCATAAAACCATATGCTTTCAAGTTCGATACTGCCCTGATAAATATGAATATTCCGTCAGGAGTTGATGTCATTATGGAAGGTGCTTTTCAGTTGTCGGGCGGGGTGGCGGTGGATGCAGGCAATCCCAACTATTCCAGCCTCGATGGGGTTTTGTTCAATAAAAACAAAACCGTACTGATTTGCTGCCCTTATACCAAATATACTTATACGGTCCCGGCTTCGGTAGACACACTTGGCTTCGAATCCTTTTATGGATGCAGGCACCTGGCTTCGGTGAACATTCCCACAACAGTTTCGTGCATATTAAACGGAGCCTTTTCAGGCAGCGGATTGATTTCTGTTACTATACCTTCTTCAGTCACAAGAATAGAAGAGTCCGTTTTCTTTTTCTGTCAGAAACTAATGTCTGTAAACCTTCCAAATACCATTACGTACATGGGTTTTGGAGCATTTTATGGCTGCATAGCATTACAATCCATCGACATTCCCTCTAGCGTTGATACCATTCAGGCAATGTGCTTCTATACCGACAGTGCTATGACATCAGTTACATTGCATCAGGGCATAAAATACATAGGTTTTGCAACCTTCCAGGGATGCAGCCACCTGACATCAATCAATATACCCACAACTTTGACCTCCCTGTCTGAAAGCTTATTCTTTTATTGCAAAAGTTTACCGAACATAATTATTCCGTCATCCATCACCTCCATAGGAAGTTCTGCATTTGCAAAATGTTATGCACTATCGTCTATTTATTCAGAATCGGTTATCCCGGTAGATTTGTCATCTTCCCCAAGTGTTTTTCTGGGAGTTGACACCAATACCTGCATACTTTACGTTCCACTGGGGTCCCTGTCTCTCTACGAATCGGCCAACCAATGGAAAGATTTCAATAGTATCATTCAATATGACATTGGTATAAACACTACCTCTGCCGAAACTTTCAAAGTATTTGTAGAAAACAGCTTTTTAAACATTTGGGAGATACCTTTCGGTGATAATGTTTCTGTATACACCCTGCAAGGCGTTGAGATTTTTAATCAGAAATACAGTTCCGACCGGCTTCAATTCAGATTGCCCGCCACAGGAATTTACATTTTGAAGGTTGGAAGCAAAAGCGGTAAGATTTTTACTTTGTAAAATCGCCAAAAAAAAACTCTCTTGAAATCACTCATTCTGTCATGCATTCTGGCTCTGACATATCATTTTGTTTCTGCTCAACACATAGCCGATACTGTCAAGCTCATTGAGCAAAAGGTAAAGTCGATCGATGAGGAAACCAACTATTGGATTTCTACATTCAACGGCGAGGAGTTTCTGGATTCGGCATTCATCAATCAAGCAGGAAAAGGCTACGGTCAGTTGACCGGATATTTTAAGTCTGGTACCCTATCCAAGATTAAAGAAATGATTGGCATCAGACTTTTACAGCAAATTGCATATACCGAATATTATTTCTCGGAAGGGGAACTGATTTATGTGTACGAAGAAGAATATGATGGACCGGATATTTTCATTGATAGCGCCGGTACGGTTGACCACAGAATAGCTATGCCGGATTTTTTTGCCAGGTATTATTTTAATAACGACAAAATGATAAGACGTTTGGAAGAAGGTAAGCGAAAGACTATGCTGCTACCCGATGAAAAGTTCTTCGATTCTCAATCGAAAGAGGGGCAGTTGTTGTATGAGGCTCAAAAATATCACGCGATGTTCTCTATCAAATACAAACAATAGCATACATTTGCAGGAAAGTCAGTAAAGTCTTATTACATTTCCGGCATTTCAGTAAAAAAGTTAAAATGAAAAAAATACAAATCACCTTACTCCTTTCTCTTTGTTTCAGTCTGTCGCTCATTACACTCACCTCAGTGAAGAGACAGGGCAACACAGTGACAAAAGAGCCGGTGAATGTAATGGATGCCGAAAAGGTTAAACTCCACCTCTTACAAAAACTCAGCATAGGCGGCGATTTTGACGGAGATGGCCAAAAGGAGATTCTGTTCCAATACAACTTTTCAATACGCTACAAAAAAGAGATAGTCTATGCTGCCGACCCTTTTGCGAACGAATGGGAAACGGTGGTGCAATGGTTCGACCGCCAACAACCCGACATTTACCTTACTCTGAATAAAAAGAATTCCGACACCCTGCATTTAGGTTCCGGACAGGGATTGTATTGCCTCATCAATATTGGTGACAACAACCATGATGGCAAAGATGAAATTGCCTTGGTGATTGATTATCTCGACTACAGCCGCGTTAATACCTGCAAAATATTTTCGCTCTGCAAGAAGCAGTGGAAACTCTTGAAGGAATTCGGTATTCATGAAGAGGCCTTCGATTTCGAAACAGGCCAAAAACCCTTTCCGGTTTTCACCGAAATAAAGGAATTCCTGGAGAAGAAAAACGGAAAATGGATTTACAAGGACTACCTGGAAGAATTTTTTGACAAACGTAAAGATGTCGGGAAGATGAAAGAATTAAAATTGGATAATTGCCAATAATGACTAGTATAACTATTTAAATTAGCCTAAAATGACAGGGAAGTAATATGAAAAAATATTTATTGATTTTATTGTTGACCGGCTTTGGGGCTATTATATTTAACAGTTGTGAAAAATCCTCAAACTGTTTCGATCAGCAACTTTACGATCAGCATAAAAATGACATTTGCACCCAGGATTGTCCGGGAGTGAAAGGTTGCGACGGGAAAACCTATTGCAATGCATGTATAGCACAATCTAAAGGGATAAGGGTGGATGAATGAAAAATACAGATTAAGGATGAATGATTTGCTGACAAGGCTTATAATAAAAATGAGATTTTGTGAATAAGGAAAGTGCTATTACGCTTTTCTGGTTTCGCCGTGATTTGCGTCTCGACGATAATCATGGCTTATACGAAGCTCTGAGCCGGTCTGAAAAAGTGCTTTGCCTTTTTATTTTCGATAAAGAAATTCTGAGGGACCTTACCGAAAAAAATGATAAAAGGCTTAGCTATATTCACCAGAGCCTAGAAAAAATTCAAACAGAACTCCGCAAAAAAGGCTCCTCGCTTTATGTGGTTCATGATGAAGTTTTATCGGCCTTTCATTCTGTTTGCAGTGCTTTCCCTGTCAAAGAAGTGATCACCAACCACGATTATGAGCCCTATGCATTGCAGCGGGATGCCAAAGTATCAGCATGGTTGCAAACCCAAAATATTGCGTTTCGTTCGTTTAAAGACCAGGTGATCTTCGAAAAATCGGAAGTGATCAAGGCAGATGGGAAACCCTACACGGTATTCACACCTTATGCCCGGATATGGAAACAAAAATTGGCAGCAGAAGGCTTAGCTGTTTTCGGCAGTGAAAACCTTCTGCATAATCTGGTTCAAACACCGGCCTTCGCGTTGCCATCGCTTGCCGAATTGGGATTTATTGAAACCGCAGTCAGCTTCCCCCCTCCTTTTCCTGATGAAGCTGTTATCAGCAACTATCACCTTACACGCAATTTTCCTGCGGTGGATGGTTGCAGCCGCATGAGCCCACATCTTCGGTTTGGCACGGTGAGTATACGCAAATTGGTGGCTACAGCCGTCAGATTGAATGAGCAATGGTTGAACGAATTGATATGGAGGGAGTTCTTTATGATGATATTGTATCATTTTCCGAAAGTAATTACCGAAAGTTTTAAAAAGAAATACGACAATATTCATTGGCGAAACAATGAAGCAGAATTTGAACTCTGGTGCCAGGGCGAAACCGGATATCCTATGGTAGATGCAGGGTTGCGCGAACTGAATGAAACCGGATTGATGCACAACCGTGTAAGAATGATCACAGCAAGTTTTCTGACCAAACATTTGCTGATCGACTGGCGATGGGGCGAATCGTATTTCGCCGAAAAGCTTCTCGACTACGAATTGTCGTCGAACAACGGAAACTGGCAATGGGCAGCAGGTTGTGGTTGCGATGCCGCGCCTTACTTCAGGATATTCAACCCGGAAGAGCAGCAAAAAAAGTTCGACCCCGACCTAAAATATATAAAAAAGTGGATAAAAAACTATCGTCCCGGATATTGTCTACCTGTTGTAGAACATAAATTTGCCCGTGAAAGAGTATTGAGGGAGTTCGGAATTGCAGTAAAAGAATTTGATTAGAAAAATTCCCTGGTTATGAAGTTCCTAAAAATAATTGTAGAATAGTTGATAAAGTATTAAATATCCTTTGTTTCCATGGTTGAAACATTTTCGACATCCTGGATGTCGGAATTATCCTGAATTTTTTCGAGCAGCAATTCGAATGATCTGTCTAAACTGACTTTTATTTTGCGTTCTTTTATCATGTTTCTGGTAGCGGGTTTCCGGTCGAGCACCTGCCACAGATCGCGGGCAATAGTAGTTGAACTGACAATATTTGCCGCCCGGCCATTGAGCAAATCCATACTGAAAGAAATGTTGGCAGTGTTTTTATGTCCACTGTGCTCAAATTCGTGCTTGTAGAGTTGCAATTTCTGACTTTCTGTGTCAGTTTTTTTCAAAAGCACATGAATTGCTCCAGAATACTTACCCCATAGTAACGTGTATTTTCCGTCTTCTATCATAATTATTGTGTTTTAAATTTGTGGTAAGTACTGTTTGGCTTGCCACCTGTGCTCCTGCCTGTTAAATGGTTTATTTAAAAAGGTTAGGATCAGGACCACAAAGGTAAGACCTTCCGGCGACTTTAACGAATAATTCGTATAATAATTAAATTAACTGATACTTAACCCATAATCTCACTACCTTTGCGCCTGATTATATAAATATACCCGTGACTTTCGAAGAATTAAATATAACCCCCCCCCTGCTAAAGGCTTTAGATGACCTGGAGTATGTGTATCCGACCCCCATTCAGGAAAAAGCGTTCCCCATAATCATGTCGGGGCGGAATGTGGTTGGCATAGCACAAACCGGCACCGGAAAAACCTTTGCCTACCTTTTACCCTTATTGAGGCTTCTGAAGTTCTCGGAGCAAAAGGAGCCGCGGATACTGATTGTTGCTCCTACCCGCGAGCTGGTGATACAAATACTGAATGAAGTTATCAAACTCACGAAATACACTCAATTGAGATCGGTGGGGTTGTATGGGGGTACCAATATCAATACCCAAAAGCAATTGGTATTTGATGGTATCGACATATTAGTTGCAACTCCCGGTCGACTGATCGACCTGGCGCTGACAGGAGTATTGCGGTTGAAAAATATTCAGAAGCTGGTGATCGATGAAGTGGACAAAATGCTTGGCCTGGGGTTTCGTACCGAATTGTCCAATCTGCTTGAACTATTGCCATCCAAGCGTCAAACTCTCATGTTCTCGGCTACACTTACTGCCGAAGTGGATGCATTTATTACGAATTCTATTCCCGGACCGGAAAAAATTATTATTGCACCTCACGGAACCCCTATTGATAAAATCGTTCAAAGGGCTTATCATGTTCCCAATTTCAATACAAAAGTAAATCTGCTGGAATTTTTACTCAAAGAGGATGAAGAACTCAGCAAGGTACTTGTTTTTGTCGCCACCCGGAAACTGGCCGACCGCTTATACGAGAAGCTTAACATTTTATTCCCTGAACAGGTTGGAGTGATTCATTCCTATAAATCGCATAACAACCGGCTCATTGCATTGAAACAATTCAGCGAAGGACACTTCAGGCTGCTGATAGCCACCGATATTATTGCCCGTGGTATGGACATAACGGATGTTACCCATGTAATAAATTTTGACCTGGGTGAAATGCCGGGCGATTATATACATCGTATTGGCCGCACCGGCAGGTCGGAAAAGGAAGGGGTTGCGATCTCTTTCATCAACGAGACCGAGCATGCCTATCAACTGGAAATAGAAGCATTGATGATGAAACCTATCCCGATTGAATCGTTGCCTGAAGGGCTCATAATTTCAAAAGTCCTGCTGGAAGATGAAAAGCAAGCCAGCTTGTATGATAAGAATTATCTCAGGGATCCATCCAAAAAAGATCTCCAGGGCGCGTTTCATGAGAAAAAAGAAAAGAACAAGAAGATCAACCTGGGAAGCGCCTATAAAAGAAACCCAAAATTCACTAAGGGGGGAAAACGCATCAAGAAGAACAACAAATCAGGCAAAACGAGGTATTAAGCTAACCTCTGAAAAATTATCAACCTGTCACATTCTGATAATGAGTTCGAATCTGCCCCAGGAACAACCCAACAATCCGCTCCATGGAAAAACTCTCGAAATGATACTCCAGCACCTGGTGGATTATTATGGCTGGGAAGAGCTGAGCTACAAGGTCAATATCAATTGTTTCAAGACCAACCCCAGTATTAAATCGAGTCTGAAGTTTCTCAGAAAAACACCCTGGGCACGCGAGAAGGTAGAATATCTTTATTTATGGCTGATAAGGCAGGAATAAGCTATTTCATAAAATTGTACCTTAAACAAAGAATATATTTTTTAATATAGCCACGAAGACACGAAGACCCAAAGACTCACAAAGAATATACCAAGAGCAAACTAATAAACTTTGTGTACCTAATTGTCTTAAAGCCTTTGTGGCAAGAATCTTTTACCCTTTGATCCTTATCTATAACAAAGGTTTTATTTCTTGAGAATAATCGTATTGCAGATCTTCATGCAAGGTAGCCAGTGCTTTTTGTATCCTTTGGATCTGCCTCTGATACAAATTGTCCAGTGCCTTATTAGTGTGAAATGGTATTCCCGAACTTTTAATCTTATTGCAGAAAAAGATTAGTAGTTCCACTTCGGTTTGTTTTGAACCTGAATATTTTATGAAGCGGTTGGTAAAGCGTAATATCTTTCGCAGCATTTTTTTGGTCAGGTACAAATTGCTCCGGTTAATTCCCTGGAACTGTTCTGCTATACTCTCTTCAACCTCCTTAATATAGGTTGCTTCATCGCCTTTATAAAACATAAGGTAAGCAAGCAGTTCTTTATTCTCCTTTTTATATCTGGCCAGGCGCATGGTGATTTCCACCACTTCAGCCGGCGAAAGGGTGCTGAGTTCTGCTTTTAATTCTTTGAGAGAAAATGCTTTCATTTCAGTGAATTTATTCCTCTATTATTTCTTTCACCCTGCCCACTTCACCGGTGGTCAGCCTGACCTTTATACCATGCGAATGGAAAGGACTTTTGGTGAGTATATCCTGAACAAAACCTTCGGTGATCAGGCCCGACCGCTGATCTTCCTTCTTCACAATCCCAACCAGGGCTCCTATTATAATATCACTTCTGTTTTGACCTTCCATCGAACGAATAATGAGAACCAAGTGCAAAACAAATAGAATTTTTAATTTTTTTACTCTTGATCTGTATTAATTTTAACAAAGTAACGACTTTTTCGTGAGGTAAAGCCCTCCCTTTTCCATATTATAAGAACGACCGATATCTCTTACAGATGCAATACAATCTCGCTGCTAAAAATAAATCCTTATATTTGCAGTAGTTTAAATCTATTCTCATGGAAGATTTTTTGGAAATACTGAAATACATTTTGCCTTCAGGAGTGGTGTTCGCAACGGCCTATTTTTTATTAAAAGCCTTTCTCGAAAATGAGAACCGCAAAAAAATGCTGGAACTAAAAATGGCCAATCAGACCGTAAGCATACCGGTTCGGTTGCAGGCCTACGAACGCATCATTTTATTGCTTGAGCGCATATCGCCCGGCAGCCTGGTGATCAGGGTGACCCAACCCGGCATGACGGCTTTTCAATTGCAAACTGCCCTGATACAGAATGTCCGCGAAGAGTTTGAACACAACCTTGCCCAACAGATATATCTTTCGTCAGCCGCCTGGGAGCTAACGAAAAATGCCAAGGAAGAAACCATAAAACTGATAAACATTGCAGCCAGCAAACTGAACGAATCGGCTTCGGCCATCGATCTGGGTTCGGTAATATTCGAACTGTCGGCCCATAACGATAAACTTCCGGTTACCACAGCCATTGAATATATCAAAAAAGAAGTCCGCCAGTTATTCTGATTACAGCATGGGAAAGTTATTACTGATCTCTTTATTTCTGTTTTGCACACTGCCTTTTTTTGTATCCTGCAAAAAGTGTGTCACCTGCAAGGCATACGACCGGACGGATAATTCCGTAAAGGATCAGCATGAATACTGCGGCCCTAAAGTAGAGACAGATGAATCGGAGAAGGACTACATCTATATCTGGAACAACACACAGACCTTCGCTGAGTGCAAATAACCGAGCTATCCGGTAACTGATGCAATTATTGTGATATGCCGGAGAAGAACCTCACAGGAAAACCCAATCCCTATGCTGTCTGGAAAATAAAGGATTTCAGATTCTTTGTTTTCGGGCGTTTCTTTATCACCATTTCGACACAAATGCAGGCCATTATCGTAGGCTGGCAGATATACGATATCACCCGGGATGTCCTGGCGCTCGGTTTTATCGGGCTGGCCGAAGCCATTCCCTTTATTGTAACTTCTTTGTTTTCGGGTTTTGTGGCGGACCTGTTCCCCCGCAAAAAAATAATACTTGTTGCCAGTGTTTTCATGTTACTATGTTCGGCCTCCTTGCTGTTTTTCAGTTCTCACCTGTCGAATGTTTTACAAATTTATGGGGTGATGCCGATCTACATCATAATATTTATTTCCGGAATTGCACGAGGGTTTTATTTCCCGGCCCAATCCGCTTTTATGGCTCAGATAGTCCCTCGCGAACTGTATCCAAATTCTTCCACCTGGAACAGCGCCATCTGGCACATAGCTGCCATCACCGGGCCTGCGATCGGAGGCCTTATTTATGGGTTTTCGGGAGTAAACGCCTCTTACCTCGCTGTGGTGATAGCCATCGTCATTGGTTTTATCTTACTGATGTATGTCAGGCCCAAGGCTGTGCCCGAACGAAAGCATGGCGAAACCCTTTTTGCCAACCTGTCGGCGGGATTAAAATTTGTTTTCAACCACCAGATCATTTTAAGCGCCCTGGCCCTGGATATGTTTGCCGTGCTGTTCGGAGGTGCAGTGGCTCTGTTGCCGGTCTTTGCCAGCGAGATATTAAAAGTGGGTCCGCAGGGACTGGGATTTCTGCGTGCTGCCCCTGCTGCCGGAGCCGTTCTGATGTCGTTGTTCCTGGCATACCGGCCTCCGATGAAAAACTCAGGTACGGCACTTTTGCTGGGAGTTACCGGTTTTGGTGCCGCCTATTTGCTGTTTGCCCTTTCGGGGAATTTCTATGTATCGTTGTTCCTTTTATTCCTGAGCGGAGTGTTCGATAATATTAGTGTGGTGATACGTTCCACCATTCTTCAGTTGATGACACCAGACAATATGCGCGGAAGGGTTTCGGCCGTAAACAGTATCTTTATAGGTTCGTCGAACGAATTGGGGGCTTTTGAATCGGGGCTGGCAGCCAGGATACTGGGAGTGATCCCTTCAGTGATTTTCGGCAGTTGTATGACCTTTATGGTGGTGGGTTCCGTTGCAGGGTTTGCTCCTAAGATACGCAAACTCTCATTAAAGCATGAGATAGAGAAAGCGGTGAATTGAAAGCAAATCTATTGTTCCTAATACCTTATAACCTAATCATTTTTAAGCTTTGTAGCCATTGTGCCTCCTTTGTGTTCATTGTAGTTTAAAACGAGAATTAACCACAAAGCCCGCCTGACCAGTCGGGCAGGGTCACCATGATTTACACAAAGGACAACATGTTTCCCTAATATACCTTTGTTTCTTTTTAGAAGCAGAATAAGGTAATAAGGCAGACATCCCGTGGTCTTGCTTGCTACTAAGGTTATAGAAAGAAAATAAGGTTATTTTTGTTAACAGGAATTACAATAAAACAATTGAACAATCCTACTCTGCCCGTTAGCCGCCTGGAAGATCAGGCAGGAATATAATAATTGCTTTCCCAACTAATCCTTATAACATACCGTTCCGGCCTTCTTCATTTTACGTAATGCTATGCCTCTTACCCTTACAAATCGTCTTCCATTTTTGTTCCAGATAATGGATTTGTGTTTCAGCACTCCTGAAGCCCTGCTTTTCATTACTTTTCTGAGTTGTTCCTTCACCAGTCTTTCTTTTATTTTCGGTTCCGGGAAACTGACCTCAATGGTATTGGATATCACTTTCCTGCCCGAATAACCTTCGGCAACGGACGTCATCAGCAGGGTGACCTTGTCTCCATCCTTCAGGTATTTACTGCTGAATACAGGCGCATTGCTTCCGGATTTCACTCCGTTCACCATCCATTGAAACGCCGGGTTGTCGCCTCCGTTGACAGGGGTTGCTTCGAAAGTCATCAGTTTGCCTTTTCCGCTTCCTGCATTGGAAACATCTTCAATACTGACCGAAGGAAGCAAAGGAACCGTAACCGTCATTTCAATATCCTGTGACGTTATGGTCTGGTTTCCGGAGCAGGAATTTTCTGTTACAACCGTAAGAGACACCACGTCACCATCCTGCAAAGAGGTTGATGCGAAGGAAGCCTCACTTCCTGCCACCAGGCCATTCACCTTCCATTGCCAGGAGATCACTTTGCTGATATTCTCCATATCTGGCCTGAAGGTTACCAACTGATCCTGTTTTACCACATTTGAAGGTAAGGCCTTTATGCTTACAGCCTGAGTTGCCAATACATTTATGGTGATATCATTTCCATTGTCGCTTCCGGTAACACCTGGTTCCGAACTGACAACCCGAATACGGTATTTGGATGAAGTTTCGGTTTCGCAGGGAAGGGTGCAGGCTATCAAACCGGAGTTTATTGAAGTTTGCAGGCTGCCAATCTCTGTATAATTTCTGAAATTCCCGTTCTTATCAGATAATTGGGCGATATAGGTATTTCCGTTTCCGAAGGAGCCTTTTGCGGTAAAAGGAAGCTGTATTGTGCCACAGGCGCACCAGGGGCCTTCGGAAATATTACCGGTAGTAATTGAGTTTTCGTTGTTGCCAAATGAGAAATTATCAGCCTGCGCCCAATCGCCAATGCTGGCTGCTCCGGCAAGCTGGACGGTTATATATTTCCCGCTCAAAGGTGCCTCAAAACTAAAGGTACGTTTGGTCCAGACACCCACCACCGGCATGGCATCACAAGTATAAACTATACTGCCGAAAGCATCTTTGGCATCCGATACGCCGATCTGAAAAGGCTGGGTAACAAATCCCGCTCCGCATTTATCCCAAAAAGTGATGGTATAGTGTTTACCCTGAATCAGGTTTGATGATAATTCCATGGAAATGGCATCGGTTCCTCCGCCGGTGAAGGCCACAAACCACGAACCTTTCTGAGGGCCACCGGTGTAGGTGGCTGAACTGATGATATCCATATCCCCATAGCTGCCAAAGGCAAAAGTGTTGGACATCATGGTGTTGAAAACCGAATTCGATAAGTTTATCTGGTCGTAGGCCATGCCGGCCGTGTTGTTTTCAAAATCGCCGTTCAGAAAAGTTTGTCCGCTTAATGTCAAAGCTTGCAGAAAAAAAGCGGTTATCAGGGCTGTTTTTAAAATAAAGATCCTCATGGCTGTATTTTTTTAATCCGGGAAATTGGAATTTACTCTTAGATAAAAAAGGGGGGGAATTCCATAAAAAGGAGGAAAAAAAGTTAGCCACAGATTACTCACAAAATACATTATTATTTTTCGGAATTTTTACGTTCGCTTCGCTCCGTTCGCAGATTACTTTTCAGGAAGAGTATTTTATGGAGGTTTCATAAAGTTGATGCAAGAATAAAAAAGTATCTATTAGCTTTTTCCAAAATTTAATAAATTTTTTAGAATCATTTATTTTGCTTACATTTGTGCGTAATTGTTTAAAAAAATACTTTCCCCCTTTAATAAGAAAGAATTTCATGAAAAAAATAATCTCACTTTCTTTTATATTTATCGCTTCAATACATTTTTCACAAGCACAATGGGAGAGAACAAACGGACCTTATGGAGGCAATATAACTTGTTTTGCAGTTGATGGGGTAAATATAGTAGCAGGAACTTCTGGCAGTGGTGCTTACTTATCCACAAATAATGGGTTATCATGGACAAGTGCTGGTTTTGAAGGTAAAAATATTAGCTCAATCGCTATTTCCGGAACCACAATTTTTGCAGGAACCGGAACTGAAGGTCTTTTTATATCAAACAATTACGGAATAAACTCATTTCCTGTAAATTTAGGACCATCAGTAACTGATATACGTTCCTTTGTCAATATTGGAACCGATATTTATATGGCGACATATGGCGGTGGTATTTTTAAGTCAACAAATAACGGAGTAAGTTGGTTAGCATTGAATACAGGATTAACCAGTCCTTATGTTACTTGTTTAGTTTTTAAAGCAGATCTTTCCGATACAACTTTATATGCAGGAACCACATTAGGAGTATTTTCTTCAATAAATAATGGTAATAATTGGACCAATATCAGTTCCAGCTCAATTGATCTATATATTTCTTCCTTAGCAATTATTGGAACCAATATTTTCGTGGGTTATAATGGTTATGGAGTATTTTTATCAACAAACAATGGAGCTAGCTGGGCCGAAGCTGATACCGGATTAACAAACAAATTTGTTCTTTCTATGGCTGTTTGTGGAAATCATCTTTTTGCTGGAACTGAAAATGGGGGTGTATTTTTGACGAACAATACTGGTGCGAACTGGACTGAAGCTAATTTGGGGTTAACCAATAAAAGTGTAAACTCAATGATTACTAAAGGAACCAATATATTTGCCGGAACAAACGGAAATGTCTATCTATCAATTAACAATGGAGCAAATTGGTCAAAAGCGAGTACCGGCATATATAATCAATCCATCTGGTCACTTGCGGCTCATGATACAACTATTTTTGCCGGAACTGAATTCAATGGTTTGTTTTCATTTAATGAATATAATGCAACCTGGAATGAAGTAAATACCGGTCTGAATAATCCAGTAATAATATCATGGGCAGTAAAAGATTCAAATATATTTGCAGGTACAAGTGATAAAGGGATATTATTATCTAACGATAATGGCACAAATTGGAGTTTAGTAAATACTGGACTAACAAACCCTGGTGTTACTGCATTAGCAATAAAAGACACAACTGTATTTGCTGGAACCTATTGCAGCGGAATGTTTAAATCAGAAAATAATGGGGGAAATTGGGTTCAAATAAATAATGGATTATCCTACCCATTTATAAGTTCATTAGCTGCGAATACCACCCACATTTATGCTGGATGTTATAATGGTGATATAAATATTTCAAGTAATAATGGAGGTCATTGGTCGGGAGGGAATATCGTTTCAGGGACAAGAATTAATGCATTAGCATTTTGTGGAACAAAAATTTATGCGGGAACTCAAGGTCAAGGTGTTTATAATGAATACTGGTCACCCTTTAATTGCGGATTAACCAATTTTATCGTAACTTCTTTTGCTGTTTGGGATACGAATATTTTTGCCGGCACATATGGTGGTGGCGTTTATAAATTATCAAATAATAATACCTGTTGGACTGCAATTAATTTTGGATTAACTAATTTAGATATTATTTCTTTGACGGTTTCGGATAAGTATATTTATGCAGGAACCGATGGCTATGGAGTGTGGAGATGCCAATTATCGCAATTTATTGGTGTTGAAGAAATATCAAATAATAATTTCTTTTCAATTTATCCCAATCCTACCTCAAGTAATATCACTATCACAAGTAATATCACTATCACAAGTAATAATTCAGTTACAAAAGAAACAACTATCACTATTTTCGATCTCAATGGCCAGGAAATTATCTATAAAACATTCCCTTCCCAAGATAATTTTGAGATAAATGTCAGTGCATTAAGATCAGGGATTTATTTAGTAAAAATACAAAATACTAATGGGGTTGAATATAAAAAGCTAGTAATCGAATAACTTTAAATTATCCATCTAAAGTTATTTCACCACGATCAATTTATTATTAAAAACTTTGCTATTATTATACCAGAAAATAATTCACAATTCCTCATCCCAAAATCAACCACCCCCTCCCCTTCACCACTGCCATAGTTTGTAAATAGCCCCAAAAAATCTAATTCAGGAAAGCATTTCTGCTATCTCACATTATATCAACCATATAACTTCTATACCTGTTCATTTACACTTGTTTAGGGGCAAATTGCAGACGCATTTTGGGTAAAAACAGGAGTTTAGAGGCAAATTGCACCAACATTTGGGAATAAACACGAGTTTAGGGGCGAAATGCAACTGCACTTTGGGTATAAACACGAGTTTAAGGGCGAATTGCAACTGCACTTTGGGTATAAACACGAGTTTAAAGGCATATTGCACCAACATCCGGGTATAAACTCGGATTTATTTTGCCATGCAATTTTCACGATGATATCCAAAAGAAAAAAGACTTCCGTTTAAAGGATATTGACTTTCGAGTAAAGGATATTGACTTTCGAGTAAAGGATATTGATTCTGGTGGAAAGGATATTGACTTTCGAGTAAAGGATTTTGACTTTCGAGTAAAGGTTATTGACTTTCGAGTAAGGGATATTGACTTTCGAGTAAAGGATATTGACTTTCGAGTAAAGGATTTTGACTTTCGAGTAAAGGTTATTGAC
>CAYXXU010000001.1:42657-174137 GCA_964469155.1 uncultured Bacteroidales bacterium | reverse complement strand
TTCGTGCTTCCTTTGTGGTAAAAAAAAGAAGAATTCACCGCGAAGAACGCAAAGAAAAAGATACGCGAAGTTCGACAAGTCAGCTTTGCGCACTTTGCAAAATCTTTGCGCCATATTGCGGTTAAAAAAAACTCTGCCCTTCTAATAGGTGGAAGCGCGACTTACCCCCGCGCTGATCATTTGGATCGCACCCCCATGGTGATAATCCGAAAATCTAAACCCAAAAAGTTTTACAGCTCTCTCATCGGGGAATAAAAAATTTAATTTAGAATTGTTATAAATAGCAAAAAAATTCTTAACTTTGTTAGAAATTATTCTAAATAAAAATCAAAAACCTACACAAATGAAAATAAAATTTCTACTCTTCATGGCTATAGTGCTTGGATTTCAAATGGTTCAGGCCGCCAAACATGTAATTACCCAAAGCGGTTTTACCTTTACCCCCAATCTGATCACTGTCAATATAGGTGATACCATTCGCTGGGTATGGAGCGACGGGGTTCATACCACCACCAATAAAAACATACCTGCAGGAGCAGCCTCGTGGGACAGTCCGCTTACGGCTTCCAATCCTTCATTCGAATATGTGGTTACGCTGCCCGGCGAATACGAGTATATGTGTTCCATTCACGAAAGTATGGGCATGACCGGTAAATTCCAAACCCCGGGTTCAACGGGTATTGAGGCAAACAGCCTGAATATTCCCGAAGGCCTGTGGTGTTATACAGACAGTAAGGTAATTCGTCTATTTTCGCAAAGCCCCGCTTCCTTTTCAGGTACGATCAGTATCTACGATGTGGCAGGTAAAAATGTGTACGAAACCTCTGCCGCTTTTTCGGGGGGCAACAGCCAGTTGACTATATCCGATGCGGCATTGCCAAAAGGACTATACATACTGCGATTGCTCACCGATCAAAAGAAAACCCTTTCGGTTAAATTTTATGTTCAATAGGTATCCATTGTTGTATTTTGGTGATCTGGTGCCTTGTGCCCCTGGCAGCCCTTCGGGAGTGGCCAAAATAAATGTATTTACTTTTGGGTTAATTATATACAGTCACCGCGTTACAAAACCCTTCTGACCATTATTTTAAAAAAACAAACCTAATGAAACATCTCAAATTATTAAGTCTGGCAGTGCTATTGACAGCCGCAGGCCTTACATCGTGCAAAAAAGACGACAGCAGTCCCTCAGATATTCTGCAGAATGGTGATTGGAAAGTAACACTTTACAACGACAGCGGAACCGACGAAACCTATTATTTTACTGATTACAGTTTTCATTTCAATTCGGGTGGAAGTGTGTCGGCAGTGCGGTCGTCGCAAACGGTCACGGGCAGTTGGACTGAAGGTAGCGACGATAGTCAGGAGAAGTTGGTATTGAATTTCGGCGCCATCTCACCCTTCGACAAACTGAACGACGACTGGCATATTATTGAAAAAACCACCACTAAAATGCGTCTGGAGGACGTTAGCGGCGGAAATGGAGGCACCGATCTGCTGACCTTCCAAAAGATTTAGTTTTATGTCGCCTATGTCTCGCCGGCATGGAAAAGGTTAGTCGTAGGATGAGTATATTTCACTAAGAAGTCAACCCAAAAGATAAAAAATTACTATACAAAGAGTCACACAGAGCCGCTTTTCCTGAAAAATTCTTTATTAATTGAGGATTCCTGAGAGAAGCGTGTCGAAGTGGGACTGAAGAAAAAGATCCTTCCGGTCGTCTTCGACACGTTATTCTTATGGGTTTTCAAAATTTAAGATTTAACATGAAAAACGGCTCTGACTGACCGGAATAAAATTCTTTACCAACTTTTCTTTGCCTCGTTCCTAAAGGATGGAAAAGCCGGTAAAGAATTTTTATTGACAGGAGTAATTAGTTTGTCAAATCTCCCTTTAGGGATGGGGCAAAATTTGACGAACGAATTACGGTTCTGAAAGGTAAGAAAATTCCAAAAGAAGACAAAAAAGAAGAATTAACCGCGAAGAACGCAAAGAAAAAAATACTCGAAGTTCGCTAAGAAACTCCTCTATGTGCCCTTATGCATTCTTTTTCCTCTATGTTTCTATAGCCTGTCCCGCACACAAAGTGTCGGGATGCCTATGTGGTGAAAAAAAAGAAGAAACCCTTTGTGATCCTTAGTGATATCCTTCGTGCTTTCTTTGTGGTAAAAAAAAGAAGAATTAACCGCGAAGAACGCAAAGAAAAAGATACGCGAAGTTCGCTAAGTCAGCTTTGCGCACTTTGCGAAAACCTTTGTGCCTCTTTGCGGTTTAAAAAAAGAAGGGTTAACCAATACTCTATAATCCGGGCTTTAGTCCAAAACGTATAGAAAGTGGGAGTACGACTCAAAGTCGCGCCCCCACTATTAAAAGCGATAGCCTCTCTCGGAGCATCAGCCAAAAAGCAGTATTTTTTTGGAATATCAAAAAATCATTATCTTTATCCCCTGAAAAAACCTTCAGTGAATGAAGAAGCTTTTTAATTTTCTGTTTCCCCCTGAGCAATGGAAAACTATTGTAAGTATACTTTCGGGTATCTTTGTGGGATTGATTTTGCTGGTGGTTTATATTTCGAATGTGGGTTCTTATCTTTCTGACGATCCAAAAACCTGTATCAACTGCCATGTGATGTATCCGCAGTATGCTTCCTGGGCTCATAGCAGTCATTTTCGGGTAACCAACTGCAACGAATGCCATGTTCCTCATAATAATTTTCTGAACAAATATTTTTTCAAGGCCAAAGACGGTTTGCGTCATGCAACCATGTTCACCCTGAGGCTCGAACCCCAGGTGATACAAATAAAAGAAGCAGGCATCAACGTGGTTCAGGATAACTGCAAACGATGTCATGCCGAACTTATCAGTATGGTGGCGCTTACCGAGGTAACGGGCAAAAATCATAAAGAAGGCAAAGGTCATCGCTGTTGGGATTGTCATCGCGAAGTACCCCACGGAAGTGTCAACAGCCTGGGATCGTATCCTTTTGCCTTGGTGCCAAAGCTAAAATCGGTGGTGCCTGAATGGTTGCATAAGTCAGTGATGAAAGAAAACAAACAAAGTATTCATTATAAAAACTAAGATTATGAAGTCTATTCGCGAGATATCAAAAAAACGCCCCTGGGTGAATTGGTTATTGTTTCTGATAACGATAGTGATAGTATTTTTGATTGGCTTGTTCGCATCCTCTATTATTGAGAGGCGAAGCGAATCGAAACTGTATTTCCAGACAGTAAAAGAGATACCTGATTGGGAACCCGATAATGCTATCTGGGGACAGAACTTTCCGCGTGAATACGAATCGTATATGGCGACCCTCGACACCACTTTTGCCAGCAAACACGGAGGAGGCGCCAGGGTAGATTATTTGCAGAAATACCCCGAACTGGTTGTGCTGTGGGCAGGCTATGCCTTTTCTAAAGATTATCAGCAGGGCAGGGGGCATGGACATGCTATTGAAGATATTAAAAACACTTTGCGTACCGTACAACCACAACCGGCTACCTGCTGGTCGTGCAAAAGCACTGATGTGCCCAGGCTAATGAACAAAATGGGTGCTGAAAAATTTTATCATGGCAAATGGGTTGATTTAGGAGCAGAAGTTACCAACCCTATCGGATGTCAGGATTGTCATGATCCTAAAACCATGAACCTGCGCATCACGCGTCCTGCTCTGATCGAAGCCTATGAGCGAATGGGTAAAAACATTGATAATGCTACCCATCAGGAAATGCGTTCGCTGGTTTGTGCTCAGTGTCATGTGGAATATTATTTCAAAGGCGATGGCAAATACCTCACTTTTCCCTGGGATAAAGGCACTACGGCCGATGACATGGAGTTGTATTACGATTCGGTGCAACATGTCGATTTCACCCATGCATTCAGCAAAACTCCTGTGCTGAAGGCCCAGCACCCTGATTTTGAACTATACCTGACGGGAATTCATGCACAGCGCGATGTGGCCTGTGCCGATTGTCATATGCCATACATAAGAGAGGGTGGGGTAAAATATACCAATCACAAGATACAAAGCCCTTTGAACAATATTTCAGGATCCTGCCAGGTATGCCATCGCGAAAGCGAGGATAAACTGCGGCAGACGGTTTATGATATTCAGGATAAGGTGGAAAGTGTCCGCAGAATTGCCGAGAAGAACCTGTTTATGGTTCATGTAGGTGTTAAAATAGCTTTGGAAAAAGGCGCTACTGATGCTGAACTTAAACCCGTACAGGATTTGATACGTTCAGCGCAATGGCGCTGGGACTGGGTGGCAGCAGCCAACAGTATGGGTTTTCATTCGCCTGTAGAATCACTGCGTGTTTTGGCTACATCCATACAGCGCTCACAGGAAGCCCGCCTGCAATTGGTGGAGATATTGGTAAGGCATAATGTTACACTTCCCTTCCCTATTCCCGATATTTCTGATAAAACAAAGGCACAGGCCCTGATAGGTCTCGATATGAAATCAATCATCGCAGAGAAAGCCGCATTTCAAAAGGATGTGGCCTCCAAATGGCGTAAGGTGACTTACAAACCCTCAGAAAAGAAATAACACCAAATTCTTATTTTAGATTAGTCCTTAAACTAATTTAAAATGAAGTAAGGTTAATGCCGGAGGATAATGTGACTTTTGCATCTGCCGGTTGGCGGATTTTGCCTCTTTGAGGTTAATAAAACATCAATTATCCGCCAAGTCCTCGCAGTTTAAGAACCGATCCTCAAAACAGATAACCAGGACTGACAGCCCTGTTTTCCCGCTGATCTCGCTGATTTACGCAGATAAAATTAACCACAAAGCGCACAAAGGTTTTTCACAAAGGGCACTATGATTTCTTTGTGAACATTGTGTTCTTTTCCTTGTGAGCATTGTGGTTTCCTTATTTTGTTTCCTGCTGATTTACGCAGATATTTTCCGTGCATTTTTTCATCCGCGATTATCTGGAGAATCTGCGTGAACTCCTAAAAAACACACCTGAATTATAGTAACTTGCAGTTTGTTATATAGTAGAACGCAAAGAAAAAGATGCATGAAGAACGCAAAGTCTACTTTGCACACTTTGCAAAAACCTTTGCGCCACTTTGCGGTTTAAAAAAGAAGAACGGAATGATACAATTACTGCCCGCCATACTTTCAGTTAGAAAATTTACTATATTTGCAATGCATATTAACATTAAACCCTGTATCATGAAAAAACTTACCCTTGTTGTTCTGTCAGCCTTGCTGATTGCCAATTTATCTATGGCCCAGCTGCCCAACTTCAGTTTCGAGAACTGGTCCAGTATGGGATCGTACGAAAACCCTGATCAATGGGGCACCATGAATAATCTCAGCACCCTGGTAAGTGTATATACGGCTGAAAAAGGCGCTCCCGGTAATCCCGGAAATTACTATCTGAAACTCACTTCCAAAACCACCCTTGCCGGTGTATTGAATGGTGTGGCGGTTTGCGGAAAAATAGATTCGCTGACCATGAAACCAAAATCAGGTTTTGCTTATAATCAGCGTCCGCAGAACTTTACCGGAAAATGGCAGCACATGATCTACGGCACCAGCCAGGGAGCTTTAACAGCCACTCTTACCAAATGGAACACGGGAACCTTGTCGAGAGATACCGTGGCCATTGCGAACCATGTTATGACGGGTATGGTAATGAGTTGGGGTACCTTTACCATTCCTTTTGTATATAACAGCAACGAATTTCCTGACAGTTGTATTATTTTCCTGAGAGCCAGTGGTTCCAATCCATCTAATCAGGACTACCTCTGGGTCGATGATCTGGCTTTTACAGGTTGGGTTGGAGTAGCAGAGAATACGGATGCATCACATAATGAATTTTCGGTATTTCCCAATCCTGCAGAAGACATAGTAATAGTAGAGGTGAATGAGATCAGTCAGCAACCTGCTCTCATCGAGTTGTGGGATATGAACGGCCAAGTGGTGCTTTCTTCCAGTATTGGCATATTGCAGGGAGCCACCCAACACCAGCTTGATGTGTCGGGTCTTGCCAAAGGTTCCTACCTGTTGAATATTGTGATCGGTAATGAGAAGAGGGCAAAAAAAATAGTGATTCAATAGGATATTGTAATATCTGAATCGGCAACCGGCAAATGACTGACGGCAATTCGCAGATTTAGGAAACCCTTATTAACCTGAGTTCGGGATATGAGAAAAGTGATATTTATTTTCCTTTACTCCGTCAGGAGTTAAATGTCAATGGTTATGCAGATTTAATGATTTTTTTCTCCGTTAGGAGATATATCGTTTATGCGTTGTGAATGTCCTACGGACAATAATTTCATTGTTTCTGTCCCATTTATTGTCATTTATTGCCTACGGCAAAAATAATTATTAATAATTCAATCGATTACGAATCTTGTTAACCCGAACTCAGGTTTATTACTATTCCTTATTTCTTCTCCGTACATCTTTGTGCACTTAGTGGTTCTCTTTTTTACAGACTGAATATTGAAGACTGCCAATGTGGCCTGAAAACATTATCAAGAAAATTAACAAACTTTTTATTGTAGTGATAAAACATTAACTTATCATTAACACCAAAACCATAATTTTATTATTATATTTCGGGGCTCTAATCTGGCCACGGATATTTATCAAAAAAACAACCAAATGAAAAACAATGGTTATATTTTGTGGATGGCATTTTTTCGGTTAAATTTTATTATACATTTAGCAGTTTCCGTTTAGGTGGAAATCAATTCTAATATACAGGAAAGGAGGTTCAATGAAACAAAAGAAAAATGGTCAAATGCTCAGCAATATGTTTCCCTTAAAAGAACGAGCGGAGGGCATTAATTTTAGTGCAGGTTAATGTAATAACAGTAATTTAAATTTAAAAAGAAATAAAATGAAAAATTTAAAAAACCAAAGATCAAACCTTCATAAAGTGTTAACAATTCTTATGATGTTATTATATTGTTCCTTGTCAATTGACGCCATTGCTCAGGCACAATATAAATTCACTAATAAGGAAGGGGTCAATGCAAAGGATATCCATATAAAATTTAATCGTCCGGTTATTAAATATCCACCCAACCCTAATCCAAATAATGACCCTACCACCCAAAGTCCTTCCGGAACTTTTCCCTTGTGTGCAGGAGGGACTGCACCCGGTACAAGTACCATTGATATGGGGGCAGGTGCAGGAGCAGGTGTCCCACCGAACGGGAGTATTACCTTAACTTTTAATTATTCGGGTAATCAGGTGCCCACTATCGTAAAATGGTGGTGGACATCGGATGGAGATGTTGATGGTAGTACAGGTCAGTTAGGTGTAGAGAAAAAAGGAAAAAAGAATTGTTTTAGTTTTGGCACAAATCCTTCAACGGGTAATGGAGCCATTGAACTTATTGTTGATAATACACCTCATACATTCAATGTGCCTCCGGGTCTAACAGGCGACCTCACTGCAACAGCATTTGAAGGTTTTGTAAATGCAATTCCTTTTGCTGTGGCTGTCAGAGACAATAACAATGTAAGTGTGACCACCAATGCATATGGTGATGGCTCTCCCGGCGAATTTTCAGCTTCCATAATTTCAAATGATGCAACCCAAAACATAACCCTGCTTAATTGTGATGAAGAAGTACATGAAATTCCCACATTATCACAATGGGGTTTGATTATATTTGGGTCGATACTGATGATAGTGGGTGTAATTTTTATTGTGCGGAGAAGAAGGATGATGAATGTATAGGCCCTCAAGGTCTATATTGTTTTTATGAACCCATAATCCACCGGACTTGAATTCCGGAATGGATAGCTTGTTATACGTGATAGGGTGCAGCATAGCCAATCTTACGTACCTTCATTATAAAAAATAAAACAGCATGGGATATTCGAAAGAAAAAAAACGTAAGTACCAAAAAAAACGTCCGGACCTTTTCCTTTCGAAACTCAGGACGGGCTGGTTGCAAAAGCGTCCCGTATTGTTTTTCTTACTGATATTTGCTGTGCTGATGTGCTTGTTTTATGTAGTGTGGTTATCGACGTTCTTTGATAAGCATATTCAGATGCGCATTGTGGCTGTAAATGCTGTGATCTCAAGTTTCATACTGAATATTCTGGGCCAGGGTACGCATACATCCGGAAGTGTAATTTCCTCTTCAGTTTTTTCAATAAGTGTCGAACGTGGATGTGATGCTATTGAGGCCATGGCTTTGTTTGCTGCGGCCCTGCTTGCTTTTCCTGCCCGATGGAAACACAAACTCATTGGATTTTTTGCCGGTTTATCGGTAATGTTTCTGCTGAATATTATCAGGATCGTGAGTTTGTTTCTTACCGGCATATACTACCCCAAAGCCTTCGAATTAATGCATGTGGAGATATGGCAGGTGGTGTTTATATTTGTTGCCATTGGATTGTGGTTATTGTGGATACAAAAATCATCGAAAACAAAAGTTCATGTTTCGGACTAAACCTCTGTTGTTTTTTATTATCAAGGCTGCCGTTATTTATATTTTACTGGCTGCTCCGGTTTCTTTTTTTGATGGTGTGTATGGTAAGATTTACAGGAAGTGTGCCTCTACTTTGTTTCACAGGTTTCACGGAAAAGGATTTGCCCAATTTACTGAGGGAGAAGATAAAGCTATTATCCGGGTCAATGTAGGCAATTTGAATCAGATCAGAAAAAATAATACGGCGCCTACCACATTCGGCTATCTGAATATTCGTTATTTGGGATATCTTCCCACCATTCTCCTGATAACTCTTATATTGGCGTCGCCCGTTACCTGGAAGCGAAAAGCAATGGCGCTGATATTGGGTTTAGTATTATTAAATGCTATTATCATACTGGAACAGTGGTTGCATTTAATGTTTTTAAGTATTCGTGCCACCTGGCTCAACCTGGTTGATTTTAGTGAATCGAAAAAAAATACGATCAATCTTGCTTACAACTACCTTGTGCAAATACAGGGAATCTCCAGGTTTTTGGTTGTATTGATATGGCTACTGGTTACTTTTCGAAAAACCGATCTAAAAATATTGATGCGATCGTCAGACCATATACCTGCAAAGCACTGATACCCTAAACTGGACAAGCCAGAACCAAACGGGAAAAATCTCAAAAAACAAAAAACAAAAATCAAACCTGACTGCCGGCAGGCATGTTAAATCTCAAAAAAACAATGAAAACGAATTCTCCAAACAGTTTGAAATTTTAAAAATTGGGACATTGTAATTTATTTGTTATTTGATGTTTGAGCATTGTTATTTAAAATATTTTGCCAAAAATAACACGAATATTATCAATTAGATACGAATGGTATTTTTAACTCCTAACACCGAACTCCAAACTCAAAACTCCAAACTTCCTACAACCATTTCATCAGGCTGAAATCCTGACGGTGGGCCAGTAAGCTGTTACGGGGATATACCCTGAAAGCAAAGTCGTGCACACCCACCACTTCTACAGGTTTTTCGAAATAGAAGGTAACAATATCATTTTCGTTACCGGTCATCTGCATTTCATATCGATCCGCAATTGTATCCACCACATCGTTCACTTTTTGGCCGAACAATATTTCCACCCCCAGGTCTTTTTCGCTCAGTTCGTTGATCTTTAGTTTCACTTCGGCAAAAAACTTTTCGCCCAGCGAAAGGGCTTTCTGGTTCGAATTGGTGGTATTGATAGAAATAACCTCAATACTGTCCCATCCGCGCAGCATTTTCTGTTTCCACGAAGCCAGTTTGCGTGCCTTCAGATACCCATCTTCATTTAAAACCATGGAACGTTTGTAGATGGGGTCATAGAATTTCCGGCGGTAATCTTCCAGCATTCTTTTCATGGTAAATTCAGGAGCAATATACGCAATGGTATTTTTGATCTTTTTTACCCAATCTATAGGAATATCCTGCTGATTCCTGATATAGAACATAGGAATGATCTGGCTTTCGAGAATGTTGTAAATGGTAATGGCATCCAAAGCATCCTGTGCATTCTGATTCTGATAGGTGCGTTCTTCTTTCAGGGCCCATCCGGCATCAGGTCGGTAACCTTCTGCCCACCATCCGTCCAGCACACTAAAATTCATCACACCGTTCATCACTGCTTTTTCGCCACTGGTTCCCGAAGCTTCCTGCGGACGGGTAGGGGTGTTCAACCATATATCAACGCCCTGGGTTAGCTTTTTTCCTACCTCTATATCGTAATTCTCAACGATCAGTATCTTGCCGACAAATTCAGGCATATTTGAAATCTCATAGATCCTTTTGATCACATCCTGTCCCGCCTTGTCGTTGGGGTGAGCTTTGCCTGCATAAACAAACTGGACCGGGAATTTAGGATTGTTGACAATTTTCGAAAGCCTGTCAAGGTTTGTAAATAACAAATGGGCACGTTTATAGGTAGCAAACCGCCTGGCAAAACCTATGGTAAGGGCCTTGTCGTTCAGACGTTCCGCTACATTGAAAATATTTTGAGGATTATCCTGGCGCAGGGTCATTTCGTTCATCAGCCTTTTACGCAAAAATTCAATAAGCTCATTACGCTGTTGCTGGCGTATATCCCAAATGGTTTCGTCGGGAACATCGAGTATTTTCTTCCAGTAATCTTTGTTGGGCTGATTGTCAATATAAGCAGGGTCGAAAATATCGTCGTACAGTTTTTTCCATCGCTTGGCAACCCAACTGGGGAAATGGACTCCATTGGTAACATAGCCAATACTTAATTCTTCGGGAAAATATCCGGGATATAAATTCGAGAACATCTTACGGGTTACGTTGCCATGAATCCGGCTTACTCCATTCATCTCTGCCGATAAAGTAGCTGCCAGCACGCTCATGCTGAATTCTTCGTTAGGATCATTTTCATTCACCCTTCCCAGACCCATAAAGGTTTCCCAACTGATGCGCAGCCTGTCGGCATAATGAGGAATATAGGTACGGAGAATGGCCTCGTTGAATTTATCGTGACCGGCAGGAACAGGAGTGTGCGTGGTAAATAAAGAGGAAGCCTTTACCACCTCAACCGCCTCACTAAAACTGAGGTTTTCTTCCTGGACATATTTGCGTAAACGTTCTATGCCAATAAAAGCGGCATGCCCTTCGTTGCAATGATAAATATCCGGTTGAATTTCCAATTGTTCGAGGCAACGTATACCGCCAACACCTAGAAGCAATTCCTGCTTGAAACGCAATTCCGAACCGGTTCCATAAAGGTTATTGGTAATAATACGGTCTTCAGGCAAGTTTTCGTCAATATCGGTATCAAGCAGGTATAAGCAGGTTCTTCCGACATCCACTCTCCATACTTTAGCCGTTATGGTGCGGCCCGGTGCAACCAGTTGTACTTTTACCCAGTTGTTGGTGTCGTCTACAGGAGTGCCTTTTTTACGCACAGGAATCAGTGGCAGATGTGAATATTTCTGTGGCGGATAGCTGGCTATCTGATCGCCCAGCAATGAAATATTCTGATCGAAATACCCATAACGGTACAATAAACTGATACCAATAATGTTTGCATTCGAATCACTGGCTTCCTTCAGATAGTCGCCTGCCAGGATACCCAGTCCTCCTGAATAGATCTTCAGCGAATGATGCAAGCCAAATTCCATGCTGAAATAAGCCACCAGTTCCTTAGGCTTTTCAGGGCCGCTGCACAGATATTTCATATACTGTGTGTGCACCATTTGCATCCGATCGCAAAAGGCATCATTCTTTTCCAGTACTTTAAAATCTTCGTAGGTCAGGTGCTCGAGCAAAGCAATGGGGTTTTGTTTACAGCTTTCCCATAGTGCCGGGTTGATCGATTCGAAAAGATCGACGGCATCAGAGTTCCATGTCCACCAGAGATTTCGGGTGAGTTTATAAAGAGGGGCAAGTTTTTCCGGATAACTTGGTTTCACCAGCACTTTCTTCCATACCGGATTGAGCTGTTCAATTGGTTTTACATCAAGCAGCTGGGAGTGGGTTTTTGTTTTATAAAGTTCGTAACGCAAGGCAGCCTTCTGCAAGGCAATATCATAGGCTGTGAAATATTTGCCAACCAGATTTTCCCATAAGGCTGATTTCGAAAGTTCATAAGCTTTCTCGCGCGAAATATTCTTTTTCTCGTCCGATGAATTCACAAAGGAAAGAACCCGTTCGGAAATGAAACGGGTAACTTCTTCGCTGTTCTCATCATCACGGGTAATTACGGTAGCGAAATTATCGGGATCGGAGGTGGTTTTCTTAACCCAGGCGCCAAATCCTGCCAGTGTAGTGGTAATAGTGGGAATATGAAATGCAATGCTTTCGAGGGGGGTATATCCCCAGGGTTCGTAATAAGATGGAAATATGGTCATATCGAATCCTATCAGAAAGTCGTAATACGGTGTATTGAAAATGCCGTCTTCGCCATCCAGATAGGTGGGCACAATGACTATCTTTACTTTATCCGAAGCACTGTTGGTAAGATTATTTGCCCTGATGCGCATGATCATGGCATCCGAATCGTAGTTGTGAAGATAATGGGTGCAGAAATCGTTTGAGACCGGGGTGTCGAAATTCTGTTGTTGCATACGTTGCAGCAATTCGGCAGAAGGTGCAATATGATGGGCAGGAACAGCTATATAGGCAACGATATTATGCTTCAACTGCTCGCTTTGGTTCAGTTGTCCCAAGGCATCAATATACAGATCGATGCCTTTGTTGTGGAATTCGTAACGGCCACTGTTTAACAGGTAAACAGTATTGTTGTCCAGCGGCTGGTTGAGCAACGATTCAGCCACATGTTTTATTTTTTTACGGGATTGTCTCCTGAATTCTTCAAAATTTTCTGCTGACGGCACAAATGCATCATCAAAACCATTGGGTGTGATCACGTCGACCGCTTTATTTAGGAAATGTGTGCACTCTTCATCTGTGATTTCACTTACGGTGGTAAAACTATCGCTTACCTGTGCGGCAATTTTTTCCAGCGAGAATTTCGAAACAACTCCCAAACTGCGGGCAAGTGATTCTCCATCATATTCGGCCATGTGACCATACAAAGGAAGATTATTTCCGGCAATGCACCTGCCCAGCACCGTGGCATGAGTGGTGAGGGTGGTGCCGATCTGTGGCGCTTTATCATTCAGGAACAATACTCCGGCACCGGTCATCCATTCGTGAAACTGGGCTACTATCTTGTCGTGTGCTGAAAGGTTAAATTCATAAAAGCTCTTAATGATATAAGCAGCTGCTATGCCGAACAGTGCCGGTTCGATGTAATCCCATTGTCCGCTGATGGAGTCTAAATGGTATTTCTCCCATAAACGCGAAAAAACAAGGTCTTTCTGTATGAAGAAAGGGGTGAAATCAACAAGAATAACAATAGGATTGCCGCTGATGTTCCAACGGCCAATTTTGAATTTCAATCCTTCGCTCTCGGCTTTTACACACCAAGATCTGTATAAGAACTTATCTTCAATGAATTCTGGATTGTTGCGTGTCTCTTTCCAGACATCAGGGCCAATGAGGATATAATTGTCTTCTAATTTTTTTTGTATCGAAGGGGCTTTAGTAGAAATAACCGTGTAAATTCCTCCCACTTTGTTGCATACTTCCCAGCTTACTTCAAATAAATAGTCAGGAATCAGTTGGTTTTGAGTAGTCATTATTGAGTTTTTTTAAAAGGAATGCAAAAGTAGTTAAAATAAAGGAGCTTTTTTTGAAATTAGTTTCGAAATTACCAGTGATTTTAATCATAAAAGTTTAATTTTGTATAGCTGGGTTTGTGATATTATGAGAGCATTCAGCGTAATAAATTCTATTGTCTAATTAATTCAAATTCAAATGTCTTTACTTACAAAAGGTGATAAAGCGCCTGACTTTACAGGTGTGGATCAGAACGGAAAAACCATTGGCCTGAAACAATTTTCGGGGAAAAAGGTGGTTTTATATTTTTACCCGAAAGATAATACCCCGGGATGTACGGCTGAAGCCTGCAATTTGCGCGATAATTATAAAATGCTTACTGATAAAGGTTTTGTAATTGTTGGAGTCAGTGCCGATAACGAAAAATCGCACCTGAATTTCATTGCAAAATACGACCTCCCTTTTCCGCTTATCAGCGATACTGATAAGAAAATCTGTAATCTTTTCGGGGTTTGGGGGCCAAAGAAATTTATGGGACGTACCTTCGATGGCATAAACCGTGCTACTTTTGTGATCTCTGAAAAAGGGATCATAGAAGCGGTGTTTTCGAAAGTAGATACCAAAAATCATTCACAACAGATACTCGACGAATTAAAAATCAAATAAAAAATAAATATTATGGCAAAAAATGTTGACGAAAAAAAAGAAGCAGCAAACAATAATGAGAAGTTAAAAGTTTTGCAGCTTACCTTAGATAAGATCGAAAAAGCCTATGGTAAAGGCACTATAATGAAACTGGGCGATGAACCCATAGGGAATATCGAAAATATTTCGACCGGTTCTATCGGTGTCGATGTTGCCTTAGGTGTGGGTGGCTTCCCCAAGGGCAGAGTGATAGAGATATACGGACCCGAGTCATCAGGTAAAACCACACTGGCTTTGCATGCCATTGCTGAATCGCAGAAGAAAGGAGGCATTGCTGCTTTTATTGATGCCGAGCATGCTTTCGACAGCAGTTATGCACGCAAACTGGGGGTGGATATCGAGAACCTTTTGATTTCACAGCCCGATAACGGCGAACAGGCACTTGAAATTACCGAGAACCTGATACGTTCCGGAGCTATCGATATTATTGTTATTGACTCCGTGGCTGCCTTGACTCCTAAAAGTGAGATTGATGGCGAAATGGGCGATTCGAAAATGGGATTGCAGGCACGTTTGATGTCGCAGGCCTTACGGAAACTTACTGCCACTATCAGTAAAACAGGTTGCTGCTGTATCTTCATCAACCAATTGCGCGAGAAGATAGGGGTGATGTTTGGCAACCCTGAAACCACTACCGGTGGTAACGCGCTTAAGTTTTATGCTTCCGTGCGTATCGATATCCGTAAGATCAACCAGATAAAAGAAGGCGAAGCTGTGGTAGGTAACCGGGTTCGTGTGAAGGTGGTGAAAAACAAAGTGGCTCCACCGTTCCGCACTGCAGAGGTCGACATTATCTACGGTGAAGGTTTTTCAAAGATAGGCGAGATCATCGACCTGGGTGTGGAAAAAGAGATCATTAAAAAGAGCGGTTCATGGTTCAGTTATAACGAAACCAAACTGGGACAGGGCAGGGAAGCCGTGAAACAATTGCTGGCCGATAATATAGAACTGTCTGATGAACTGGAAGCCCTTATCCGGGAGAAATTAAAATAAATAAGCGCTTTCTTATGAAAATTCTCAGGAATATTTTCCTTCTATTCACCCTTGTTATATTTTCCTGCGGGAATCATAAAAAAGTGGAAGACAATACCGGTAAAACAGATTCTTTGTCTGCCGATCTGGTCAGTCTGAATAAAAAGATAGCCGACGACCCTGATAATGCGAAATTTTACGATCAGCGTGCAGTTTATTATTTGCAGAACAAAGATCTGGAAAAAGCGCTTAACGATGCCAACAGGGCCATTTTACTCGATCCGAAAACTTCAGCATATTATCTCACTCTTTCCGATGTGCTATTTGCAGGCGGCAAGATCACAAAATGCCAGGATGCATTGAATAAAGCATGCGAAATAAACCCGGAAGATAAGGATGCCTATCTGAAATTGGCGGAGTTGTTTTATTATCTGAAGGATTATAAAAATACCTTCGAAAATACGGGTAAAGCGCTAAAGCTCGACAACCTGAGTGCCAAGGCCGATTTCATCAATGGTATGGCAATGAAAGATATTGGCGATACCATGAAAGCAGTGAAAAGTTTCGAGAAGGCCATTGAAAAAGATCAGCAATATTTTCATGCCTATATGCAGTTGGGCCTTTTGTATTCGGCCCGGCACAGCCGCTTGGCGATTGATTATTATAATAATGCCCTCAACCTGAATCCGAAAAGTATTGAGGCTATGTATGCCCTGGCCTTTTTTTATCAGGAAAACAGCGAATATAATAAGGCTATTGAAAAATATACTATGATCACCCAGATTGACCCCATGAATAAACAGGCTTTTTATAACCTCGGATATATCCATCTGGTTTACTTGCAGGTGTACGATGTGGCTATCAAATATTTCACTGATGCTATAAAGTGCGATGTGAATTATGCCGAGGCTTATTACAATCGTGGTTATTGTTACGAACTGTTGGGAAATATAAACTTTGCCCGTGCCGATTATCAGCAGGCACTTAAAATTAAAACCAATTATCAGCGAGCTGTCGACGGAATGAACCGTCTGGATAGAATTTCACATTAATACCAATCATCTTATGAAAAAAATAATTTTTAGTACAGTATCTTTCATACTTGTTTTAACAAGTGTGTTTTCACAAACCAGGCTAACCCCCGAGTTGTTATGGCAGTTGGGCAGGGTTAGCGATATGCAGATATCGCCCGATAAAAAAACTGTGCTTTATGGAGTCACCCGATATGACCTCGCCGAGAACAAAGGCAACCGCGAACTGTTCGTTTGCAATATGGACGGAACCAATATTATCAATCTTACCAACAGCCCAGGGAGTGAATATAATGCTCTGTGGCGCTCTGACGGTAAAAAGATAGGATATCTCTCTTCTTCCACCGGCGATCCGCAATTATGGGAAATGAACCCCGACGGAACAGCCAAGCGCCAGGTGAGTTTTATAGAAGGCGGCATCAACGGCTTTGCCTATGCCCCCGATATGAAGCATATACTGTTCATCAAAGATGTAAAACTTGATCAGACGGCTACAGATATGTATCCCGACCTGCCAAAAGCCGATGCCCGCATCATCGACGATCTTTTATACCGTCACTGGGATAGTTGGAGCGATTATTCTTACAGTCACGTTTTTGTTGCCGATTATGGTGTGGACAATATTTCTAATCCCGTTGATATTATGAAAGGCGAGCGCTTCGATTCTCCTTTGACTCCTGATGGAGGTATGGAGCAAATTGCTTGGAGTCCTGATGGAAAATCTCTGGTGTATACCTGTCGCAAGCTCACAGGCAAAGCCGAAGCGGTAAGCACCAATTCGGATATTTATCTTTACGACCTGCAGAGCAAACAAACCACCGATCTGTGCCCAGAAATGTTGGGATACGATATGGACCCTGCTTTTTCGCCCGACGGAACCAAACTGGCATGGTGCAGCATGAAAACCCCCGGATACGAATCGGATAAAAAACGCCTGATCGTTTATGATATGCTTGCCAAAACCAAAACCGATATCAGCGAAGGCTTTGACGAAAGTGTTTCCAACCTCCGCTGGAGCAACGATAATAAGACCATTTATTTTACCAGCTACACCAAAGGAACCTGCCAGATCTTCGGTGCAGACCTTTTGACAAAGAAATTCACCCAAATTACCACGGGTAATCACGATTATTCTGAACTATATGCCGATGGCACCCTGATGGTGGGCGTTAAAATGTCGATGTCAATGCCTTCGGAGATCTTCAGGATTGATAATGTGAAAGGCAAACGCACGGAAGTGCAGGTGACCTTTACCAATAAAGCCATGCTCGATAAGATCACCATGGGCAAGGTGGAAGAACGCTGGATCACTACCTCGGACGGCAAAAAGATGCTGGTTTGGGTGATCTTTCCGCCCAATTTCGATAAGACTAAAAAATATCCTGCCTTATTGTATTGCCAGGGAGGACCACAAAGCACCGTGAGCCAGTTCTTCTCTTACCGCTGGAATTTCCAGATGATGGCGGCCAATGATTATATTGTGGTTGCCCCCAATCGTCGCGGATTACCCGGTTTCGGACAGGAATGGAACGACCAGATTGTTTTGGATTATGGTGGACAAAACATGAAGGATTATCTGGCTGCTATCGATACCCTTGCCAAAGAACCCTATGTAATTGCCGATAAGCTGGGTGCTGTGGGTGCCAGCTATGGTGCTTTCTCGGTGTATTGGCTTGCCGGCAACAGCAATCACAGATTCAAAGCGTTCATTGCCCATTGCGGCATGTTCAACTTTGAAAGCTGGTACGGAACTACTGAAGAAATGTGGTTTGCCAATCACGACCTGGGCGGTGCCTATTGGGATAAACCTACCCCTAAAAGCTACAATTTCTCGCCCCATAAATTTGTTGGCAACTGGGATACTCCCATTTTGGTGATTCACGGGGGCAACGATTTTCGTATTCCTTACACCCAGGGAATGGAGGCATTTAATGCCGCACAGTTGCGCAACATACCATCGCGCTTTTTATTCTTCCCCAACGAAAGTCATTTTGTGACCAAACCCCAAAACTCTGTGCTCTGGCAAAGAGAGTTCTTTGGCTGGCTCGACAGATGGCTGAAGTAGCATTGAATTTAATTAACGCTTAACACTCTGAAATACGGGCGGGCAGATCTATCCAACCTTATATTCATCCAGGTTGTTATGATCATCGCCGCCTATGCTGTAATAGTTGTTCCCTTCATCTTCATTGCCGGTATTTTCCTGTTCGTCGTCCAGTCCTGCTCCGGGAATATCCAGATAATTGCCGCACATGTCATCCAGTAGATATTTGGCGTATAAGGCTTTGATCTTGTCGTTTTCATTTTGGGCCTTATATTTAGAGATATCCTCAGGATCAATTTCCTTCTCTTTGTAAAATTTATGGAAAATGTCATCGCCCGAAGGATAGCAAGGATATCCTGCTGAATTGTATCTGTGTCCTCTGCTATGTATATTGCCTGCTGGCATTATGCTACTTTGATTTTTCATTTTTTTAATGTTTAATATGATATCAAAGATGAGTCTCTTTTGCCGGAAAAGTGTTACATAATTTTGGAAATTTCTTACATAATTCTTACATCTTATAAATGATATTTTGTTCTGGCCAGGTAAGGAAAAATGTCCGGGAACCCTCATAGACCGTTGTTTTACCTTAACTCTAATGGAAGGCATTGCTAAATTCAAATGGTCAAACGCTCATGACATTAGTAATTTTAAAAAAAAATGTTACCAGACGATCTTAGAATTATCTGTGTCCGTTAGATTTCTTTCATCAACTTACCAAAACCGCTCATTAATCCTGACTTTTTTAAGCTAATACTTCGTTTTGAATAACGATGCTACCTTCAATTCATAGTATTCTACCAATGATGTGTAGTATACTACCGATAATTTGTATGTCACTACCCAATAAATGTAGAACACTACCGATAATTTGTAGTACTCTATCGGATATAAGTAGACCACTACTGATAATAAGTAGAATACTACTGAAAATATGTAGTAAACTACCGAAAGAATGTAGAGTACTACTGACAATATGTAGTACACTACCGATAATGTGTATAACTGTTTTGCCTGGTATGAGGGAAATTCCGTAATGGGAATGGAGTCTTTACTTAATAGAAATCAGTATTTTAGATATGCAAAATGCAATTTAGTGCTTTAATTCATCAATTTTACTGTAAAAATCATTATCTTTACTTCTGATTTTGTATAGACAATATTTTTAAGCTTTTATTCAGTAATTAAAACCTATAGAAAATGTCAAACCTTGACTTTATTCCCCGTTCCGATTATTCATTCGATTCCTGGCAGATAAACTTTGTCAAAAAGGTCAATGAGCTAAAGTCATCATGGAATTTGTCTGCCGCTGCTCTGACTGAGTGGACACTTCTGACCGAAACCCCCGGCACCAAAAAGAAAGAATGGGATTCGGTTTGGGCAATAGTTTCCAGCCGATTGTTCGACAAAGCCGATACGCAGCGCAAAAAAGATGCCTGCCGGTCGTACGAAAGCGGTAATAAAAACAATCCGCAGGATACCAGCCTGAGATTTTATATTAACCGCTATATCCGTTACAATCCGTTGGTGACCAACGATCAGAAAGTTGAAATGGGACTCAGGGTCCCCGACACCATTAAAACTCCTTCACCCGGCTTTACGGCAAGCGGGCTGGATCCTTCCGTTTTAGGAGCTGTCAAGGCGATGCACCACCTGATACAAACGAGCCAGGTGATCACTCCCGGTGCTAACCACAGGGGGCTGGATAAAGGTGTAGAGGCTATTGAGATTTACCTCTATGTAGCTGAAACCACTGCAAAGGTAGCGCCTCCTATCAGGGATTTTGATCTGGTTGGGGAAGTAAAGAACGGATGGTACACCCATAGGTTCGATCCCGAACAGGAAGGAATGCGTGCCTGGTATATAGCCCGCAAACGTTTCAAAGGCAGGAAAAGAACTTTTGGACCCTTCAGCGAGCCCTGGTCGGGACTGATATGGTAGCGGCTGGATATGTTATTCTTTACTTTCCTATGCAGCATTACGAATTTTATTATTGAACCTTATCCGAAATCATAAATTTTAAATCTTAAATCCAAAATCGGTATTATCTTTGCATAAGATTTTCAAAACTAAAAATCAATACCTATGAAAACCTTTCTGAATAACATAAAAATAGTTCTGGTGTTTATAGTCGTCATCCTTTCTGCTATGAGTCAAAAGAGTTCGGCCCAGTTATTCACCGGAGGCAACCTGAGTGCCACCTTTATCAGCGGAGTGAAAATTGATCTTGCGCCTGTGGTTGGTTATAAAATTAAGAATTTCAGCGTAGGACTTTCGCCCGTGGCTCAATATACAGCGGCATCCACACAAGGATTTGCCGGCGATTTTTCCTTTGGAGCCAGTTTGTTTGCCGAATATGATATCTGGAAAGGCATTTTTATCCATGCTGAAGGCAGAGCCATGTACACTGGCTATCTGAATGACATGGGTATCAAAAAACTTGGATGGGTGATAGGGGCTCCTATTGGCGTGGGTTACGAATACGAGATTGCCAGTCATGTTTGGTTTAAAGGCATGGCCCTGTACGATCCCTTCGTCCACATCAATCTGAATCAAAATCTACCCAATCCTAATCCAACAGTTAGCGGTGGGATAACCTATGTTTTTTAAAGCGGGTTTGGCACAAGTCAGAAACAGCCTTCTCAGTCATCATGTGTATTCGTTAAATTTATTTTCAGTTTTTTGAGAATACCTGTTTCTATTGTTGTAAATTAGCACTTTATTTTACCCATTAAAAACCATTATTATGAGAAGATCAGTACTTATTCTATTCGCGATCAGTTTTTGTGTTTTTTCATCCCAGGCCCAGATGGTCATCACGCATGCTCCCAGCATGACATCGTTGGTCAATAACTTTATACTGACAGGTGTTACAGCCAGCAATGTTGTTTATACCGGCGACAGCAGTGCCGTAGCAAGTTTTACCGATGGCTACTCAACCAATTTAGGCTTGAACGATGGAATTATTTTAACTACGGGCAGTATCGATTCTATCCCTTATATCAATGATACGGCAGCGAAGTTTGCCAATACAAATAACAACCAACCCGGCGATGCTACTTTGAACACTTATTATCCTCATCCGAGCTACGATGCGGCTGTACTGGAATTCGATCTTATTCCGGTTGGCAATGTTTTGGAATTTCAATACGTGTTTGCCTCAGAAGAGTATCCCGAATTTGTAGGGTATTCATTCAACGATATTTTCGGATTTTTTATCAGCGGAAGCAATCCCGGTGGTGGACTCTACACCAATGAGAATATTGCCTTGATTCCCGGTACGGTCTTACCGGTTTGTATCAATAATGTAAATGCCAATAGCTATTCTTCTTATTATGTTGATAATGCCGGTGGAACTACCATTGTTTTCGATAGCTTTACCACGGTTCTGGTGGCCCAGGCTTCTGTGGTCCCTGGAACCACCTATCATTTGAAAATGGCGTTGGCCGACGTAGGCGATAATATTTTCGATTCGGGTATATTCCTGAAAGCCCAGAGCATGAAGAGTTATATGTACACCAATGTGGAAGAGATTGCTGCGCAAAACTTCAGCATCGCCCCCAATCCGATAAATGCAGATTCAAGACTGTCGCTCAATCTCCTGCATCCGGGAACCGTAAAGGTTACTATTTCTGATATTTCGGGAAAACAGGTTTACAATACCGAAAATAGATTTGGTTCAGCCGGTCAGCAGCAGATATCTCTTGATGGATTCACCAACTGCCCTTCCGGGATCTACCTGCTGCGCGTTGAAACCGACGATTTCGCAGAAATGCAGAAGATCGTAAAGTAATCAGTACGATAATAAACTTTGTGATACTTTGTGTCTTAGTGCCTTAGTGGCAGTGTCTTTTATTAACTTCTTCTCTTATCCACAAACTTAACCGGTTTGCGGCTGCCAGCCGGGAACTGCTGACGATTGATCTCCTCAGGGGATAAAAATTCAAACTCAGGCACCACACGCAATTTCGCGCGGAAATGTTCTTTCAGTTTCTGATCGAACCCTTTTTGTTGTGTCTTACAACCAATAAGGATTTTTATTTTATCGGTACGGATTTCGTTGGTACTAACCTCAACAATATAATTGTCAATTTCCTCGAAATCATCCAGAATATTGAACAGGGCAGGAGGATATAATGTGGTGCCCTTAAATTTTATCATTTGTTGCTTCCGGCCCAAAACAGGTCCTAACCTGGTGGTATTTCTTCCGCAGGCACAAGGTTCATTATAGTGATAGCAAACATCACCTGTTTTAAACCTAAGAAGTGGCATACCTTCCACACCCAGAGTGGTGATGGTTATTTCGCCTGCCTCTCCTTCGGCTACCGGTTGGTCATTATCATCCAGAAATTCGGTGATGATGATTTCAGGATGCTGGTGTCCGCCATGGCCATAGCCGCATTCGGTGAACGAGGCCCCCATCTCGGTCGAAGCGTAAGTGGAGAACAACTGCAGATCCCATGTATTCACTATACGTGTCCCCAGGGTATTCAGCGAGAAGTCCTGGTTGCGCAATGGTTCTCCAATGCAGACGGCTCTTTTCACCGATGTGTTCTTATAATCTATGCCATTGTTTTCTGCAAATTCTATCAGTTTCAGAATGAACGATGGAACCACAATAATATAGGAAGGCTTGAACCTCAGCATGGATTCCCAATGCAGGTCTGGCATACCCGAACCCACGCGTATCACCGAAGCCCCCAGTTTCCGCAAGCCAAGGAAATAGGCCAGTCCTGCCATAAATCTGCGGTCGATGGTGGTCATCAACTGAAAAATATCGTGTTCTGATGCGCCGGCACAAACGAACGAGATAGCTTCGTTATAGGCCAGCCTTTCCAGGTCATGGTCGGTGGTAGCAAAGGTAACCGGATTGCCTAAGGTGCCGGAGGTAGTTATATAATCAATGATATCCTTTTGTGGGACACAAATAAAATCCTGATTGTATTGCTGAAGTTGATTCTTGGTAGTAACCGGAATGGATTGCAGGTCGGCCAGGGTCCTGATTTTACTGATATCGATACGGTTTTGTTTGAACAGCCTTTTATAGTATTTCGAATAGGTGTTCAGGTAAATGAGTTCTTCTTTCAATTGTTTTTCCTGAAACCTGATGATCTCCTGCTGAGGTTTCTGTTCTAATCCCGGAAAAAACTTAGTTCTTTTCATCTGAAAGGTATTCCAATCTCTCGAAATGCGAGTGAAGTTTTTGCAATATTAGGGCTTTTTCCTCAGTTTTAAGCGAATACCTGTTCTTTTCATAATCTTTGTTTTCTTCCAGGAAGTTTAACAGGCGCTTTTCGAAAACTTCAGAGAATCCAAGACCTATATCGCTGTATGCTTTTTTTAGTGTACTGATCACATCTTTCTCCAGGTCTTCGAATCTTATTTCAGTATAGGATCCTTTTGGGATCATTGGTTTGTCCTGTTCTATCTTTTCCAGCAAGTTATTTAGTATGCCAACGACATCAGAAATTTCAGGATTTTTCCACAGGCGGTTCATGGTGTTCTGCGATCCGACGATCGACCACATCTTTACGGTGGAAGGAACAACATCCAAAGGATTGCGATAAATATGAATGAACTTCGCCTTCGGATACATTTCGATCAGTTCTCTGATGCGGAACGAATGGAATGGATTTTTTAATACCAGTTGTTTCTGGCTGTTCCAAGCCAACTTATTATAGTAATCTTTGGTCTGTTTTTTCCATTCAGAAAGTTTGTTATCCGTAGAGGGCAGAAATGATGCATAGGCATGCAGAAAGAAAACCTTTTCTTTAGGGAATACCAGTCCAAGCATAGGCGAAAATCCGGTCAGGCGTACCAGTGCAAATTCATCCTCCTGGGGTTCATCCATGCTGTTTTTGATCTGGTCGAAAGGGCGGGTCTTGCCAAGCGCCAATTTCATCAGGGGTCGAAAGTAGCGGTAGGCAGATTTGAATCCATTGGGTTGTGCCGTTTGAAATAAGGAAGGTGCAGCCAGGTTCTCATCCACGTTCATGAGCTGATGCAGAAAGGTGCTTCCGGTTCTCCAATGTCCGATAATGAAAACCGGATCAACGGGCATTTCGTAATCCGCTATTGGTTTGCCATATTTCAGTTTTTCGCGCCAGGCAAAAAGCGATGCCCACAATGCATTTTGCAGAACAAACAGCAGGCGTAACATGTATTTGGGCCACAATGAGATCTTGTTGTGGCGGATCATCTGTAAGAAAATACGGATCTGAATACCTGCCAGGAGGTAAGCACTCTTCATAGGGCGAAGATTACGAAACTTTATTGGTATTGATAAATTCTGCCATGCTATTTACCGTTTCCAATATATTTCTGGCAACGTTCTGGTCATCGAGCCTCACGCCGAAAATTCTTTGTATGGCCATTATCAGTTCAATACCATCAATGGAATCAAGGGTTATTATATTATCTCCACTGAATAGTGGTTTGTCGTCAAGTATCTCTGCCGGGTTCACATCACTGAGGTTTAATGTCTCAACTATCATTTGTTTTATCTGCAATTTCAGGTCATTGGTTTCGTCCATGTTTTAGTTTTTTAGTTATCGGACATAAATTTTTACAAAAATATCTTTTTTTACCAATCTGTTCGGTTAATACACCAAATTTGATTTATAGTATAGTTGGGTTTATTTTATAGTTTTTGCCAGGTTCTTAAAAAAGGCTTCTTCCACAATGGCCCTCTGGTAAATAAGGTCTCCCAGCTCTTTTAACCTTTCCACACCAAGGTCTCTGTTGCGTCCCATTCGTGCTGCCTGCAAGGAAATTTCGCGCCATTTATCGCCGTTATCCATCATCTGTTTAGAAAAATCGTTTAAAGATGGCATATTCAATATATCAGCCGCCTGTTTTAAAAAAGTAGCATACATAAAGCGGAACCCAGCGCCGCCTGTTCCCTGGTCTTCGAGCAGAATATTGATCTTGCTCACCTGGTGCGACAGGTCTTCCGAATCGATGGCCAGTTTGGGCCACTCGGTGATATGTTTCGAGAACTTGCGCATACCTTTGATTCCCAAAAAAGGGATGGGTATCTTAAGCATATTGAAACAGGCTTTTTTGATGCCCTTTCGGATTGCTTTTTCGTAATCGAATTCTTTCGGAATAAAAGTAGGGTAGAACAAAAAGCCCTGGGGTGCCATACTTCCTCCTGCAAAGCGTCCCTTTTCGAGAGATTCTCCGGCCAGTTCCACCACCTTAGGATAATAACAATCGCTTATCAGGTAATTGCCATTGGTTTTGCCCACCACGTTGATAAAATGCACGTTGATGTGTACCCGCAGATATTGTGGCAGATAATCCATAAAAAAGAAATCTACCTGGGTAGCAGGAGGAATACCTTGTTCCAGAAGCAAATCCAGTTTGTTTTTGGCTTGTTCGGGGGTTTTAAAGGTCTCTGTATGAAATTCAATGCCCAAACGTTTGGTAAGGTTCTTACGAATTTGTCCGGGTTTATTTCTGACAATAAAAGTGGGAAAGGCAAACCGGGAATTGTTGAAATATCCGAAGAAAATGCCGCTTCCTATGCCGAAGACCATTGATTCTGATAGGTCAAGTCCGCGAAAAGCCAGTTGCGAACTTAGAGTACCTGTTTCGCAATGAGCCGACATTTTATGTTCAAAAGGAATAACCTTATCCATTATTTTCTTTCCTCCGCTTTAGTAATGATTACAGTTGGGTTTGGGGTTGTCTGCTGCGTCACCTGATATGTATCTTTTTGGGCATCTTCCTCGTGATAGAAATGATATTTTGGATTCTGGTCCGTGGAGGTAACTATGATCTGAAAGAAATTGGCCACCGGGATGTTGAATGCTTTGGCGTACTTCTGCAGATCGCCTAATTTCACCTTATGGAATTTTCCGGGTTTCAGGTGGCATTTCACCTTCCCTTTACAAATGCCTGCCCTGGAAGCAAGTTCTGCAATGGTCATTTCTTCGAGTACCATAAAATAATAAATCGCAGTAATCTCATTTTTCAATAAACGTTCCCTTAGGGTCTTTTCCAAATGGCTTTTCTTGTGCCAGAAATCATCCAGATCGTTCTCTATAATATATGAGCCTCCTTCTACAGTTCCGTAAGAACCATCGTTCTTCTCGGCGTACAAAATATATTTTTGAACCTTGTAATCGCTTATAACGTCTTTTTCTTTCATGTTTTAAAAGTTTTGCATAATTATAAGATCATTTTCTTTTCACAAAAGTCAGGGTAGCCAGTGTCAATGCCAGGATAAAGAAAACAAACAGACGGGTCAGGTTCAGCCAGATGACCTTCAGCCCCGCTTCTCGGACAAAAATGTCGAGAAAGCTATCGATCCCCCAGCGCAGAGGCGATATAACACTTGCCACCTGCAAAGGTTTGGGCATCATATAAACCGGCAAAAATATGCCCCCTAAAATGGCAAGTATAAGCACCATGAATGAACCGAATATGCCTGCCTGGCTTTGAGTGGAAGCAAAAGTACCTACCAACAGTCCAAACCCAATGGCTGCAAAAGCCGAGGCAAAAGCGGCCAGTATCAGTGCCAGATAATTGGTGCCTATTTCAAGGGCCGGCATTCCGTAGATGAGCGGCAGGAAATACATTCCGGCTATGATCATCATAGCCAACTGAAGCAAACAAATGGAAACATACACCACTATCTTTCCCCACAGAATGGTAAAATAGGTTACCGGCAACGTTCTTATCCTGTTATAGGTTCCTTCATTGCGTTCGGTAAGCAAACTGCCTGCCAGGGGAATCACGATAAAGAACATGGCAAACAGGGCAAAAGCAGGCACATTGTTCTGTACCAGGGTGGGTTTGATAACGGCATTTTCGCTTTGGGCATCTCTCTGGTCAATACTGATCAGGTTGTCATTTTCCAGGTCATCGTTAAATTTAATGCCTTTACGGATATCTTCAGTGATATCGAATTTTACTTCCCTGGGTTGTGCTTCTATCTTAAAATCCGAAGGCAGGTTTTCGCCCATGCGTTTTTTGAGCTCATCGGTAAAGATCACTTCCATCTCATCGAGTTGCGACAATAGAAATTTCTTTATCGGTGGTTGCAGTTGCTTGTTGAGTTCTTTAGGCAGGGCTTCGAAAAAGGTATTAAGAATGATCTTGATCTCAACCGATTGCACCAGCCGTCCTAATGAACTGGTCACGGCATTTTTATAGGAATCCCGCGTAGCAGGATCGAAATAGATGCTTACCGTGCTGGCTCCAGCCGCTTCATTTTCGGTGGAGCTTGCACTGCTGTCGCTGACAAAACTTTTCTGTATGCGTTTTATGGCTTTGTTTTTGGCATCCTGGGTTGCGCCTTGGTTGATGACGATGCCAACCTGATAATTTCCGGCAGATATCTCACGTTGAGCTATTGCGTTATCAATGGTGATTCCTCCGATCTGTTTGATTACATGAAAATACCCTGATTTTTCCAGTCCGTCTTCAATGGTCTTTCCCAGGTAATCCTGATCGTTATCTACAAAAAGAATGTCAGATTTATTATCATAAAGCTTCTTGAAGGCATTTTCCTGGGTTCCGGTAACGGCAAAAATGAGTATCAAAGGCATCAGAAAAAGAATGATCAATCCGGGGATGTCGCGGATCATCTGAATGAATTCTTTCTTTATGACTGCTTTCAGTTGTTTCATCAATTAGTCCCTTAATTCTCTGCCGGTTAATTTCAAAAAAACCTGTCCCAGGTCATTACATCCCTTGTTATTTTCTATCAGTTCCTTAGGTGTGCCGTTGGCAATAATGTTGCCTTCATCTATGATGGTAACCCGGTTGCACATGTTTTCAGCCTCTTTCATATAATGGGTGGTATAGATGATGGTCTTTCCCGAGCCGTTCAACTGTTGCAGGTAATCATAGATCAGGTTCATCGACTGTGCATCCACACCTAAGGTAGGCTCATCCAGGAATATGATCTCAGGATTATGTATCAGCCCGGCTATCAGGTTTGCCCGGCGTTTGATGCCACCGGAACAGCTAGAGATCCTTTTGTTTGCATGCTGGTCGAGTTTAACCACTGCGAGGTATTCCTTTACACTCTTATCCAGTATTTTTCCGGAAATGCCATGCATCTGTCCAAAGAATTCTATATTTTCTTTAACGGTCAGGGTGGGATAGAGGGCAATTTCCTGGGGTATCAATCCTATGATATGGTTCAGCCGCCTGTAGTGCTTCGAAATGTCTATATTTTTAACGGTAACAGCGCCCTGATCGAAATAAAGCAAGCCGCAGATGATGGAGATCAGGGTGGTTTTTCCGGCTGCATTGGGCCCCAATAATCCGAAAAACTCTCCTTCTTCAATAGTAAGGTCTACACCTTTTAATATGAGATCGGGATTGCCTTTATAAGATTTCTTAAGATCCGAAATGGTAATTATTGCCGGCATACTTTTTAAAAGGGTGCAAAATTACTCTTTTTTAAGGTAATGAAAAAGGAAATTATTGCGGCTGGCTGCTACTCAGAATTTCTTCGATAAGCACTGTGGTTTCAAGCGGGGCATTGTGTTTGTGAAAGTCTCTGCTGATATTCATGGCATTTTGTTTGAACGATGGATCATGCAGGATCTTTTCAACTGCTTTCCGGATGCGCTTCGGCCCAGGATGTCCTGTTTTCAGGTTAATCCCTACTTTGCAATATTTAATCCGGGCAGCAATTTCTGGTTTGTCTTCCGTATCTCCTGCAACCACCATAGGTACCCCGTGCCACAAGGCAGTTATCACGCCTCCGAAACCTCCGTTGGTGATGATGAGGCTGGCATAAGGCATAATGTATTCGTAGGGGATGTACTTTTCTATGAATACGGTTTTCGAGGCAAATTGCATCTCAAGTTCTTCGGCGGAAGTGTTCCCGGTGGCAACAAGTATTATGGCATCTGAACTTTTCAGTGCCTGTAAGGCCGGAATAATAAGATTATTGTAATTATTAATATTAACCGTGCCCTGCGTAATAAAAATAATGGGCTTCCCCGATCGCAGCAAGGGCTGATAGGCATAAGCAACATCGATCTTTTGTTCAGGGATTACAGGCCCTACAAAACGTATCGATCCGGGAAGCTCTTTCCATTCGAATTCAAAAGCATGGGTATTGAATTTGATGAACAAACGGGATAGAAAAATATTATTGATGATGAAAAAATGCTGCATCGGAGGCAGGCTTAACTTTTTTCTGAGTTTGTTGATATACGATTGTGTCCCTGCAAAAAAAAGTTTGGTCACCATCCAGTTCACCATGCGGTTACGGTTGATTCCGAAGACCGAGGTGGCAGGAAATATGCCTGCTCCGGGGAAGGGAACTTCATCAGTATAATAGAACAAAGGTGAATTGCAATAGCAAACCCAGGGGATTACATTCATTTCGGCCAACGGAATGGCTCCGGTGAACCACTCATCTGTAAGCAATAGGTCCGCAGGAAACGCTTTCAGTATCTCGCAGAGGTCGTAGTATTGTCCGGGCATATTGTCGTAAAAGACATGCCGTATGTAATACGAAGCATGCCTGAGCAGGCTGTTGTGAGGCAGGTCAGGGAATTCAGTACTGATAGTGCTGTCGTGAAAATCCTTTGCCTGTTTGAAAGGAAAAAATTTCGCCCCGCTTTCTTCAATCACCTGTTTGTAATGATTTCCGCTATACCAGCAAATTTCATGTCCCCGGCTGATAAGCATCTTTACCAGCGGGATGGCAGGATTCACATGTCCTGATAAAGGTACGGAAGCGACAAGGATCTTTGACATACAGGTCGCAAAATTAGTAAATTTGAATTCATAAGGTTTAGATTTCTTTCCCCCGAAAACTTTATCTTTGCACTTCCTAACAACTATGAAAATTCTACTGGTCAATCCGCCACGCTCGCCCGAAAACAAAATACTGGAATACGCTCCTGCCGAAGCCAAACATTTTATTCACAAGAAACTTATCGGTCCGCCTTTGGGACTGATCACTGTTGCAGCAGCCATCAAAGATTTCGATGTCGAGCTGATCGACCTAAAAGGGGAGTACGATTTGTATCCCGATGCGCCCCCGCTTGATCAGCTTATCAGAAAATATATTGAAGAAATAAAACCCGATATTGTCGGAGTTACTTTCATTGCTTCGGAGTTTTATTATGGCATTGAGATATTCCGTGAAGCCAAAAAGTTCAATCCGGAGATCCTGACGGTGGCGGGTGGATTGCATACGGTACTTTCCATGGAAGACTTTAATCTGCCTATAGTGGATCTGGTCTGTCCGGGACAATCAGCAGGCATCTTCAGGGAGGTGGTGATAGCCCATTCGCAACACAAAGGATTTGAGGATATCGGAGGGGTTCAGATCAGGGAGAACGGAAAACTCAAAGCCACCAAAGCACCTGTGAAACCCTGGAATGCTGCCCGCGAAAATTTTATCATGCCCGACCGCAGCCTGTTGAAGAGATGGATCTCAACATACATAGTAGGAGGCCGGCCGGTTCCTGCTACCTACCTTTTTACTTCCCTGGGCTGCCCTTATGAATGTTCTTTTTGTTCTATCTGGCCGCAGTTCGACAAACACTTTTACCAGCGGGAAATTGAAAGCATTATTACCGAACTAAAACAACTGGACGATTATAAGATTGTCCGTTTTTCTGATGCCAACACCATTGTCAACGTGGCTTTCATTGAGAAACTGCTCGACAGGATCATGGAAGAGGGCATTGAGAAAGAATACGTGATGGACATTCGTTTCGATACCACCGTGAAGTATCCTCACCTGATAGAGAAAATGGCCAAGGCCGGGCTTAAGGTGGTGATATGCGGTTTCGAATCGTTTCGCGATGAGGAACTGAAGAAATATAAAAAGGATTCTTCTGCTTCGCTTATATCCGAAGCCATAGATATCTTCGATCGCAATGGCATCATGCTGCGCGGCAATTATGTGGTGCCCAACGATTATACCGAAGACGACTTTACAGCCCTGTCCGATTATGCTTCTTCGCATCGTGTGGTTTATGCGGGTTACACCATTCTGACTCCCATGCCGGGAACTGTTTTCTATAAAGAGGTTAAAGACCAGATCATAGATTTCGACCTACTAAAATATAATTTCTTCAATTCCGTTTTGAAAACCACACTGCCTCTCGAAAAGTTCTACGAGAATGTCGGCAAACTCTGGCTTATCAAGAAGGGGAAGGATGTGATTTAAGGATGAATTATTGTTATATTGCTTGATGGTTAAATTGTTTTCGGGCAAATTGGGTTTCAAGGCAACAATTTAGCAATCTAACAATATAGCCATCTTCCTGCATCGTCCATATTTTACTATTTTTGTTGTATGTTTTCCCACGCGAAAAAGCTGATCCCCGTTTTGCTGTTGTTGCTGCTTTGCAACATGCGGCCTGCTTTTTCGCAAAACCATACCCAGGTGATCCGAGGCAGTGTGGCCGATAAGATCACAAAAGCGCCATTGCCCGGTGCGAATATAATTGTTGTGGGCAGCAGCCCGCTGATAGGAACCGTAAGCGATGCAAACGGATCCTTCCTTCTGACGGGAGTTCCCACAGGCAGGGTGAGTGTCCGCATCAGCTATTTGGGATATAATGATGTGCTTCTGTCGAACCTCGAGCTGAATACCGGGAGAGAACTGATACTGGACGTGGAACTGGAGGAAAAGATCTATACCGGGAAAGAAGTGGTGATAAGCGCCCAAAGCGATAAAACCGATCCCATCAATAAAATGTCGTCGGTGAGCGTGCGGCAGTTTACGGTGGAAGAGACCAATATGTATGCCGGAGCACGCAGCGATGTGGCCCGCATGGCGGCCAACTTTGCCGGGGTGAACGGCACCGAGGATTCGCGCAACGATGTCATCATCCGCGGCAACACCCCTTCGGGCCTGCTGTGGAGGCTGGACGATGTGGACATTCCCAATCCCAATCATTTCGCGGCTATGGGAACCACGGGCGGTCCCATCAGCATCTTGCGAAACAACCTGCTGCTCAACTCCGATTTTATTACGGCGGCTTTTCCGGCCGAATACGGTAACGCACTGGCAGGGGTTTTCGACCTGAAATCGGTGAACGGCAACAACCAGCGCCACGAATTCCTGGCACAGATCGCCTTCAACGGCATCGAAGCCGGAGCCGAAGGACCCATCAGCAGGAAAAACGGTAGTTCTTACCTGATTGATTACCGCTATTCCACCCTGGATGTGTTTTCGAAGCTCGGCATACAAATGGGCACGGGGCAGGCGGTGCCAAAGTACCAGGATGTGTTCTTCAAACTGCATTTTCCCAACACCAAGATCGGAAGCATTTCGGTATTCGGTTTCGGAGGGTTGAGCAAGATCGCTTTTCTCGACAGCAAGAAAGATACCGCCAAAGACAAGATCGATTTCTACGGCACGGAAGGTTGGGACCTGACCAACTATTCGAACCAGACCATGGCGGGACTTTCCGATCTCATTCTGGTGAACAAATCGGGTTATGTGAAACTCACCCTGGCTGCTACCTTTCATAATTTCTATACCTACAAAGATTCGGTGACCCCCGTTACCCTCAACACCTTTGCCTACGAGCGCAGCAACGACCTCGAATGCCGACTGTTCGGTTCACTGTATTACAATCATAAGTTCAATGCCCAACACAACCTCAAGGCGGGTGCCACGGCCACGCTGTTCTATTACGATGTGGTGGACAGCCTGTATGAGTTTTCCATCAACCGATTCTGGTACCGCAACAACTACCGCGGCTATTCCGTTTTGCTGCAGCCATACATTGCCTGGCAGTATAAAGCCAGCGAGAAAATTTTGCTGAATGCGGGCCTGCACGGACAGTGGTATAACTACAGCCGTTCGTTTTCGCTGGAACCCCGACTGGGATTGAAATGGAACGTAGCCGAACTGCATACCCTGAGCCTGGGTTTCGGAATGCACAGCCAGATGATACCGGTGACGGTGTTTTATAATCAAACACAACTTCCGGACGGAACGTACCGGATGACCAACGATCACCTCGATTTTACCCGGAGCCTGCATGCCGTGCTGGCCTACGACTGGAACATCAGCGAGAATACCCGCCTGAAGTTCGAAACCTATTATCAATACCTCTACCGTATCCCTATTGATGCCGACAGCCTGAACAGTTATTCGCTGCTGAACGAGGGCGCCAATTTCGAGGTGATGGCTCCCGCTTTTCTTACTAACCGCGGCACGGGCCATAACTATGGCGCGGAACTTACCGTGGAACGCTTTTTATCGAAAGGGTTCTATTACCTGGGAACGGTTTCGGTGTATGCGTCGAAATACCGCGGCAGCGATAAGGTGGAGCGGCATACGGCTTTCAGCGGGGGATATAATATTAACCTGCTGGCCGGAAAGGAGTTCAATCTGAAGTTCCGCAAAAAGAAACCCGAGAAACGCAAAAAGACCTTTACCATCAACCTGAAAACCACTTTCAACGGCGGACAGCGTTACACACCCATTGATGAAGCCCTCTCGCTGCAGGCGCAAAAGAATATCTATATCGATCACCTTGCCTGGTCGGAGAAGTTTAAGGATTATATGCGCACCGACCTGAAACTGGCTTACAAGATGAACGGCAAGCGGGTGACCATCGAATGGTCGCTGGAGATCACCAATATCTTCAACCAGAAGAATGTGTTCAACCAGACGTTTAACCGCAAGACGGGGGAGTCGTATTTTACCTACCAGTTGGGGCGGATGATCATTCCGCAGTACAGGATCATTTTTTAAGGGGGGAGTCATATTTAGGATCAGATTGATGCTGTCTATAATCCATCCCAAATGTACTGTTTCCATTGGGGCATACGCTAAATAACCTATATATATTAAGAGGAATGTTTTTTTGTTTATTTCCCTCATTGTCAATTCCGACTACTTCAATGTCAATTCCTTTAGTTCGATTTCAATTCCCTATGATTCGATGTCTATTTCCTTTGGTACGATTTCTATACCATGAATTATTTTATGGGTGGAGAAAAAGATGAGAAGGAAGGAGTGAGTGGTCCCCATGAGATTACTGACCTTTCCTTCGCACAGGCCGATGGCGCAGCCGCCCCATCAAGAGCAAAGAGCCGGATTTCTTGGTGTATCTTCGTGTTTTTGTGCCTTTGTGGCATTTGTTTTTTTTACACGGATTTGTCATTAGCAACGTATTGAACTAATGACAAGTCCTTAAGCCATTGTCTGGTATCCGAGTTAATCCCGATAAAGTGATTGTTAGATTTTCTTACAGGGCTTTATTGTTGAAAATCATATAAACACTTTGTCGTTGAGTAGCAGAAAATATTCTATTAACGATTTTGGGTTTAAGGTTTTTGGCGATTGGTGAAATATTTGTCCCGGATGGTGATAGCCTCACATTGAGGGAGACTATCACTAAGATATAGCACCTCTGCCCGTCCGGTCCGGCGAATGCCTGCCTGTCTATTACTGACTTTTACCTTCGCTTCAACTCCGTAATTTTACGAAGAGATGCAGTGGCAGGGTCAACGAACTTTCTATTCTTTCACTAATTTTTTCACTGCCTTATAACCTGAGCCGCTTATCTCCACAAAATACATCCCCGGTTTTAGTTCAGCAGCAGGGATGCTGTTACTGTTGAGAAGAGCCACAGGGTTGACGAGCATTACCTCTTTGCCTGTAAGGTCTGTGATGGCAATTCTTGTAGGGGTTGCTGCAGGAGCCTGCAGGGTAAAACTGATCTGATCGATAAATGGGTTGGGGAAAACCGACACATTAGCTTCGGTATTTTCTTCTACTCCGCTACTACCGGCCAGATCGAATATCCAACCATCGGCGCTGCCCAGGTTTACGGTAATGTCATAATCGGCTGAATAGGTAAAGCCCGTCACGATATAATGATTGTTGGAAACTTCCATCACATTGAAACTCTCATCTTGCCCCGAACCACCGCAACAACGCTGCCAGGCAAGGTTTCCTGAGGCATCCACCTTGGCCACCCACACATCGGGATCGAACCAACTTCCCGGATGAAACCCTGAAACATCGCCGTTGGTCGAATTCGTAAGTCCGCTCATTACAAAGCCACCGTCTATGGTTTTGCAAAGTCCGTTAGCCTGGTCGTCGCCGTCGCCTCCATAGCATTTGGCCCAGGTGATGCCGCCTGAGGAGGAGAGTTTCAGCAGCCAGAAATCGTCGCTGCCCTGAGAGCCGTGATGCCCGATGATGTCTCCATTGTTGTGGGTGCTGCAATATCCCAGAGCCACATAACTGCCGTCGCTTAGTTGCACAATTGCATTACATTCTTCCGTTTCCGAACCGCCATAGCATTTTGACCAGTCGACATCTAACGATGAATTCATTTTCGCAATAAGCATATCCGAACCACCATGATACCCTATGGCATCCCCGTCAGTAGAACCGGTGCGTCCTGCCAAAATACATCCGTTGTCGGCAGTAATAATCATACTGTAACATTCTTCATAATCTGTTCCGCCAATGCACTTCTGATCCAATAAGGTTCCGCTGGTATTGATTTTAAAAATCCAGAAGTCGCCATAATTTACCGCATGGTTGCCACTCACATCACCATCGTTCGATGAAGTGCTTCCGGCCACATAAAAATCTCCTGATAGGGTTTTGGCAATAGCCACTCCGTCGTCGTCTTTTGTTCCGCCATAGCATTTGTTCCAGTCGAGTGTCCCTAAAGATGTAAGTTTTAGCACCCACACATCCGAATAACCTGAACTGCCATGATGTCCGGTCACGTCTCCATCAGCCGAATTGGTAAAACCTACCACCATGATATCCGCCGTCGGTGGTTTGGTAAATATCAAATCCTTCCTCGTCATCACTTCCTCCATACAAAAATGACCATTGTATCAAACCTGTGGAATTGGTCTTGGTTACCCACAGATCGGTACCACCATTGTTTTGCGAAAGCACATCCCCATCGTTCGAATCGGAATTGCCCACAAAGGCATAGCCCCCGTCAGAGGTAGAGATGGTTTTCCAGGCATATTCATGGTCGCTGCCTCCATAAGAATGTTGCCAGGTGATGGAAGGTTGTGCCGTTACCATAATGGCTACGAAAATCATCAGGGAGAAAAGTATAAGTCTTTTCATAAAATTTTTTTCCAAAAATAAATAAAAGAAAACAGAAATGGAGGTATTTCAAAATCTGATGGTTTTTTGTGTTATTTGAGGCTTAGCCATCCCTGCTGGAGTATCGGTGCATGGGTGCAAAAATTCGTAATGAGTCGTCAAAAGCACAAGTAAACATAAGTTCATAAAAAATTCTACAGTTAAAAAAACTTATTCTATCTTTGCAGGCTGTTGCAAACGGGCACATTAATTATTCAAACCGTTCAATTGTAATGTTTTAAAAACGTTTTACGAGAAATAAAATTTACTTATGAAAATTGCATTGGTTACCGGTGGTTCAAGAGGTATAGGAAGAGCGATATGTGTGAAATTGGCCGAGATGAACTATCACATCCTCATAAACTACTCATCCAACGAAGAAGCTGCGAAAGAAACCCTGGAACTGGTAAAGCAAAAAGGCAGCAGCGGCGAACTTATGCCCTTTGATGTTTCGCAGCAGGAAAGTATAGAAGCCGCGATGGAAGCATGGTATGCCGCGAATCCCGAACGACATATAGAAGTGCTGGTGAACAATGCTGGCATACGCAAAGATGCCCTGATGATGTGGATGACCAATGCCGAATGGACCGACGTGATGAACACCAACATGAACGGTTTATTCTTCCTCACCCGCCGTCTGGTGAAAGATATGTTGATCAAGAAATACGGACGCATAGTGAATGTGGTTTCCTTGTCGGGCATCAAAGGATTGCCGGGTCAGGTGAACTATTCGGCTGCCAAAGCGGGTGTGATAGGAATGACCAAAGCACTAGCCCAGGAAGTAGGCAAAAAGAACGTTACGGTGAATGCCGTGGCCCCGGGATATATCAAGACCGATATGACCAAAGACCTCGACGAAAACATGCTGAAGGCAATGATACCTGTGGGCAGGTTTGGCACTGCGGAAGAAGTAGCCGAAGTGGTTGGCTTTTTAGCTTCTTCAGGAGCATCTTACGTGACAGGTGAAGTTATTTCGGTAAACGGCGGTATCTACACTTAAAAAAAATAATTCTAAAATTAAAATTCTAAAAGCACGCAATGAATAGAGTTGTAATCACAGGTTTAGGCGTTTATTCATGTATAGGAAAGAATCAGGACGAAGTAAAAGAGAGCCTGATCCAGGGACGATCGGGGATAGGATTTATTCCTGAACGCAAAGAGATAGGTTTCCGTTCGGCTTTGTCGGGCATAGTTGAAAAACCCAACCTGAAAGGCCTGATAGAGCGTCGTCTGAGGGTGGGCTTAGCCGAACAGGGCGAATATGCTTACCTGTCGACCCTTGAAGCCCTGAACCAGGCCAAAATAGATATGGATTATCTGGGGGCCAACGAAGTGGGAATTCTTTTCGGTAACGACAGTTCGTCGAAGGCTGTGATCGAATCCACCGATATAGTCCGCGAGAAAAAAGATACCATGTTGCTTGGCTCGGGCTATATTTTCCAGGCCATGAACTCTACTGTTAGCATGAACCTTTCGGTAATATTTAAACTCCGCGGCATCAACTTCACCATCAGCGCCGCCTGTGCCAGTGGCTCGCATGCCATCGGAATGGGATATTTGTTTATCAAACAGGGGCTGCAGCATATGGTGATATGCGGAGGTGCCCAGGAAGTGAATCCTTTCTCTATGGGCAGTTTCGATGCTTTGAGCGCTTTTTCGGTCAGGGAAGATGAACCCACAAAGGCCTCCCGCCCTTTTGACAAGAACCGCGATGGTTTGATACCCAGCGGAGGTGCCGCCACTGTTATTCTCGAAAGTTACGAATCTGCGGTGAAGAGAGGGGCCAACATATTGGGAGAGATCATTGGTTATGGATTTTCGTCCAATGGGGAGCATATTTCCCAGTCCAATGTCGACGGTTTGCAGCGTGCCATGCGCATGTCGCTCAAAGATGGCGGCCTGACACCCGAACAGGTGGAATATATCAATGCACATGCTACTTCCACTCCTCATGGCGATATCAGTGAAGCCATTGCCATTCACGATGTGTTTGGAACGCATAAACCCCTGGTGAGTTCAACAAAATCCATGACGGGCCACGAATGCTGGATGGCAGGAGCCAGCGAGATTGTTTATTCCACGCTGATGATGCAGAACTCATTCATAGCTCCCAACATCAATTTTGAAGAACCAGATGAATACTCACAGAATCTAAATATTGTGTCGAAAACTCTGAATAAAGAATTTGATGTATATTTGTCAAACTCATTTGGCTTTGGAGGAACCAATTCATCAATATTGGTGAGGAAAGTACGATAAAAAACTAAATCATTATATGGAAAGAACGGAAATCATAGAGAAGATCAACAATTTTTTGGTTGATGAGTTTGAACTGGAAGCGGATCAATTGAAGCCTGAAGCCCAACTTAAGGCCGACCTGGGAATAGACAGCCTCGATTTTGTTGATATCATCGTAATCATTGAAAAGAACTTCGGATTTAAAGTGAAAGCTGAAGAAATGGCGAATGTAAAGACCCTGCAGGATTTTTACGATTACGTGATTGCCAACGTGAACAAAGCCTAACCTGATAAGGGAGGACCTGATGACGCAATGGGATGGAAAAACCCGTGGTGGAGTAACCGGTCATAAAATATTTGTATTCTTTATAAAATATTTTGGAGTATCTTTTGCTTATTTTTTCCTGAAAATTGTCGCTGTATATTTTCTTTTTGCTACATCAAAGGCATACAGATCAATCTATTTTTATTTCAATTCCATTCACAAATACGGTAAGGTTAAGTCTTATTATTTTGCCTATCTCAATTTTTGTATGATGGGCAAGATGTTGGTCGATAAGATCGCATTGTTGTCAGGTGCGATCAAAAAATATACTTTTAATTTCGACGGGGAGGAACATCTGCGGGGACTGGTAACCAAGCATACAGGTGGCATACTGGTGAATGCCCATGTGGGAAACTGGGAGATTGCTGGGCAATTATTGGAGCGACTGGATACTAAAATTCATATCTTAATGTTTGAAGCCGAGCACGACCAGGTGAAGAACTATATGTCGGAGGTGTTGCAGGACAAAAACATTGGTGTGATCATTATTGGCAACGACATGTCGCATTTGGAAAAGATAAGGGAAGTATTGCTTAACAAAGAAATTATTGCCATGAACGGCGACCGTTATATGCCGGGTAACCGCACCATATCCTGCCCTTTTATGGGAGGGGAGGCCGATTTCCCGGTAAGCCCTTTTTATATGGCGGGTAAGTTCGGTGTTCCCGTTGTGTATGTGTTTGCCATGAAAGAAACCAAATACCATTATCATTTCTACGCCACTCCACCCCGTATGTTGGAGAATTTCGGCAACTTGAAATTGCGCGAGGAAACCTTGAAGAAGGTGGTGTTTGAATATGTGGCCGGACTTGAGAAAATGCTCAGGAAATACCCGGTGCAATGGTTTAACTATTATAATTTCTGGAAACAGACTGAAAAATGAAATCAACTGATAAACTACTTATAGTCTCTGCCAATACCCTGACCATACCCTATCCGGTCTATCCTATCGGGATATCTTACCTGGCTACTTATCTGTCGGAAAAACTGCATGACTACGATATCCGCCTTTTCGATTTTAACCTGTCGAATGCTAAGGATTTCAGCGCCTTGCTGGAAAACTTTCGACCCAAATATATTGCTGTATCCCTGCGAAATATCGACGGGGTGAATTCCTACGACCCCAATAATTTTATTGGCGGTTACAAAAAGATTATGAACCTGATCAAACAGAACCCACATAAGGATTTCAAGCTCTTTATGGGTGGGGCCGGATTTTCTATATTCCCCGAGACACTGTTTAAGGAACTGGAACCCGACTATGCCATTGTGGGCGAAGGCGAACAAAGCCTGGTCGACCTGATTGAAAAGCTGGATGTCGGCGAAAGCCCCGACGAGGTAGGAGGGCTTGTATATAAGAAACAGGGGCAGGTGGTAATGAATTCGCGCAAGATCAATACCACAGACCTCAGCCTATGCTTTGACGACAACCTGGTAGATTATTACTGGATGAACAGCGGCATGCTGAACATACAGACCAAAAGAGGCTGCCCTTTCAATTGTGTCTATTGCACCTATCCCGTGATAGAGGGCCGAAATGTACGTACCCTGAACACAGATAAGATTGTGGAAACCATACTGCGACTGAAAAAGGAAAAAGGGATAGATTACATCTTTTTTACCGATTCGGTGTTTAATATGAAGAATTCGTACAACATTGAACTGGCTGAAAAACTCATTCAAGCCAAGGCCGGGGTGCGCTGGGGAGCCTATTTCTTCCCCAAAGGGCTGACCGAGGACCTACTGAAGCTTTTCAAAGCCTCCGGGCTTACCCACATTGAATTCGGTACGGAGTCTATAAGCGATGCTACACTTCAGAGCTATCAAAAACATTTCACAGTAGAGGATATCATTCAGCAGTCGGCCCTTTGTGTGAAGGTGGGGGTGGATTATGCCCATTTCCTTATATTGGCCGGTTATGGAGAGACCGATGCCACCATCAACGAAACTTACGAAAACTCCAAGCGAATCAACAATACGGTTTTCTTTCCTTTTGTTGGCATGCGCATTTATCCGGGAACACGATTGTATGACCTGGCTTTGGCGGAAGGTATCATTGACAAAGATGATCTATTGCTGGAACCGAAATACTATATCTCTAAGGATGTGGATATGCCGACCCTGAAGGAAAGGGCGCTAGCCACCGGCAAACGATGGGTTTTCCCTGACGAAGATACAGCTACCATTACCAATAAAATGCGTATTTCAAGAAATAAAAAAGGCCCTTTGTGGGAATATTTAATCAGATAGAAAATGATAGCACAGGGAAAAGAAATACTGAAACTGATACCGCAACGGCCGCCCATAGTGATGGTGGATAAGCTGATATCGGCTTCCGATGGGAAAACCGTGAGCGGTTTCACCATATTGGCCGGTAATATTTTTGTAGAAAACGGCCTAATGAAGGAGCCCGGCCTGATAGAGAATGTAGCTCAATCAGCTGCATTGGGGGTAGGTTATATGTGCTCTGTTAAAAACGAGAAAGTGCCTCTGGGATTTATCGGCGCGGTCAAGAATCTTAAAATATTTGGTTTGCCTGCGGTTGGAGATGAATTGAAAACAGAGATACAGGTAGACTACGAAGTGTTTGAAGCCACCCTCATCACTGGTAAAGTATACTGTGGCGATACCCTTTTGGCTCAGTGCGAGATGAAAATATTCCTCAAACCCAACGAATAAATTCACTACCTTTGCACCCTTTAAATCAAAAAATAAATGTCGGACGATAAGAAATCCAATGTCAAGATAATTGACGCTGAAAATATTGAAGTGGATCTGAATTTCGAGATAACCCATTATCATATGGATGAGAATGGCAATTATACGCATGAATTACTGGCAAACTGGGGCAATAAGGAAATTGTAAATAATGCAAGCTGGGAGATCGTCAAGGAAAGGATCAAAGATGCAAAGGATAAAGTGATGAGCGGGGAACTGAGCCCTATAGCATATTACATGCAAAAGTGCCTTACAGATATTAAGACCCTATCACAATATGTAGGTATTGCCTCATGGCGTGTCAAAAGACATATGAAACCCGCAAAATTCAACAAACTCAGCGATAAAGTGCTTCAGAAGTATGCCGATTTCTTTAACGTTACCATTGCAGAACTGAAGGATATAAACTTAAAACACTAAAAATTACTCAATGAAACTCAACTTTGACCATATGCAGCTTTCGGCACATTGCGAAAGCGGCGCCATTGTTAATTTATTAGGCTACTATAAGATCAAAATAAATGAGCCTTTAGCCTTTGGCATAGGTGCCGGATACTATTTCGGCCACCTTCCATTCTTAAAGATCAACTATTCGCCTGCCACAGCTTTCAGGGCTTTGCCCGGACTGGTTTTCAGCCGCACCTGCAAAAACCTCGGCATTGGTTACGAACGCAAAACATTCAGATCACCTGATAAAGCTATGGACGAACTCGACCGAGTGCTGGATACAGGAACTCCGGTAGGTGTGCAGGTAGGTGTGTTCCATTTGCCCTTTTTCCCACAGGAATACCGAATGCACTATAATATGCACAACATGGTGGTGTATGGTAAAGAGAACAATGAATACAGCATTGCCGACAGCGTAATCGCCGGTGAGTGTAAAATATCATACGAAGACTTTAAAAAGGTAAGGTTTCCCAAAGGCGCTTTTGCTCCCAATGGCAAGATGTACTATATGACCAACATTCCCGAAGGCGAAATAGATTTCAGCCAGCCTACCATCAAGGGTATAAAGAGAACCGTTTATGAAATGATAGAAATTCCTTTCTGGATGGTTGGGGTGAAAGGTATCAGGTTTTTCGCACGGCAGTTACGCAAATGGCCCGTGAAATACGGAAATAAAGTGGCTTCGCAACATCTCGGTCAGGCTATTCTTTCGCTGGAAGAAATAGGTACAGGAGGTGCAGGCTACAGATTCATCTATGGCGCCTTCCTGAAACAGGCCGCCGAGATGCTGAACAAACCCGAACTGAACGAACTATCGCACGAAATGGGCGAAGCAGCCAACCGCTGGAGAGACTTCTCCTATATGGGTGCCCGCAACTGCAAGAACCGCTCGGTGCCCGAAGAACCTTACGATGCGCTGGCAGACATCATTATGGATTGTGCCGACCGCGAAGAAAAGATCTTCAGAAAACTCAAAAAAGTGAAGTTCAACTGATGACGAACAACCACATCATTGAGATTGTAAATCTTAGCAAGACCTACAAAGGATCTAAGACTCCGGCTATCCACCATGTTTCGCTCCATATCCGTCAGGGCGAAGTGTTTGGCTTATTGGGACCCAATGGTGCCGGCAAAACCACCACCATATCCATTCTTTGCGGGCTTTTTTCTCCTTCGCATGGCGAGGTTTATATTGACGGACTTTCGGTGACCCAAGATAAGGAGCAGATCAAACATCTGATAGGAATAGTGCCCCAGGATATTGCCCTGTATCCAACCCTTACGGCTTACGAAAACCTGCGGTTTATCGGGAGAATGTACGGTTTGAAAGGAAAAGTATTGAAAGAGCGCATCAATAAATATGCTGAACTGCTGGGCATGGAAGACAGCCTGAAGAAACAGGTGAAGACCTTTTCGGGCGGCATGAAACGCCGCATCAATCTGGTGGCCGGTTTATTGCACGATCCGAAGATTGTTATTCTGGATGAGCCTACCGTAGGGGTGGACGTGCAATCCAGAAATCAAATTGTGCTGTATTTAAAAGAGCTCAACAAATCAGGAACCACCATTATTTATACGTCACATTATCTTCAGGAAGCTGAATTGCTCTGCACAAGAGTCGCTTTTATCGACGACGGAAATATTATAAAACTGGGCTCACCCCTAGAATTGATAGCCGAAACCGCGGGTTGCACCACCCTCGAAGAAGTATTTTTACAACTCACCGGAAAAGACTTACGGGATTAAAATATAAACGATCATGAACAAATTTTTAGCTTCGTTTGTAAAAGAAATTTTATTACTGATACGCGATAGGGCTGGCATGATTTCATTGTTTGTGATGCCCGTAATACTGGTTTTTGTGATGACGGTGATAGAAGATTCGGCACTGAATTCGCTGGTCGATCACCAGATACCTATTCTTTATTGCAATCCGTCGAACGATAGTTTGGGCAATGCCGTGAAAAAAGGTCTCGACGAAACCAATGCTTTTACCGTACTCGATTCGGTTGATGGCCAAAACCTGGATAGAACCCGCACAAGACAATTGATAGCCGATGGTAAATACCCTGCGGGAGTTATCATCCCCAATGGCGCCACCGATACCCTCAGAAGCAATGCCCGGAAACTGGTTCTGAAAACTTTTGCAGAGATTGGTTTGGGCGATACTGTGAACAAATTGGCCTCCTTCGATTCGGTAGTGGTGGACATTTATTACGATCCGGCTGCCAAAAACGCATTAAAAGCGGTGGTCGAAGGAGCTATTGCTCAACATTCGGCCATTATTGTCGGCAAACTGATCTCGAATATGTATTCGGAGATATTATCGGAAATTTTACCGGGCGATAAAAAACTGAATGTCGATTATCCCCAAATGATTTCGATGAACAAACAATTCGCTTCGAAACCCGATAATACTATTGCTCCCAACTCTACCCAACATAATGTCCCTTCCTGGACTTTGTTTGCCATGTTCTTTATTCTGATACCGCTGGCCGGAAGTATTATTCAGGAAAAGGACGGCGGCACTTATATGCGCCTGGTGACCATGCCTCGCACCTATGTTTCTACTTTTGCCGGGAAGATTGTGGTATATCTTATTGTTTGCGTGTTGCAGGTGATCATTCTCTTCAGCATGGGTCATTACATCATTCCGTTTGCCGGAATGCCCGGTCTGCAATTAGGCACCCATTTCGATGCGCTGGCTGCCGTGGTGCTGATCACTGCCTTTGCTGCGGTTGGTTTTGGTGTGCTGGTAGGTTCCATGGCTACTTCTTATCAGCAGGCGGCCTCGGTGGGTGTGATACTGATCATTATTTTGGCTTCGCTCGGCGGCCTGTGGATGCCGGTGTATTATATGCCCAAAGGCATGCAGGGATTGACCGTTTACTCCCCATTGAGCTGGTCGCTCACCAGTTTCTACGATCTGTTTTTGCGCAATGCCGATTTGAAAGATGTGGCGCATAATATCTTCAAGATCTTCCTTTTCGGAACATCTTCCTTTATCTTAGCTTTTGCATACAAAGCCATTAAAAAGGTTAAATAATGCCTGTGCTGTCAGAAACTATTCCCATCCATATCCGCTTTCATGAGGTTGATTCGCTGCGCATTGTGTGGCACGGTCATTACCTGAAGTATTTTGAGGATGGGCGCGAAGCCTTCGGCCGCAAATACAGCATAGGCTATATGGATGTCTTCGCACTGGGCTTGCTTACGCCCCTGGTCAATGTGAACTGCGATTATAAAAAACCTTTGAAATACGGCGACCCCCTGATGCTCGAAACCACTTATGTGGACACGGAAGCTGCCAAGGTGCAGTTTACCTTCACCCTCTATCATGCCGAAACCAAAGAGATTTATACCACAGGCGAAAGCACCCAGGTGTTCATCAACCCCGATGGCGAACTTTATCTAACCCCACCCCAATTCTTTTTAGACTGGAAGAAGAGGTGGGGGCTGATGTAAAGCAGTCAGCTTTAATCGTGTTCTTATTGTGTAGCAAGTTTCTTCCATCATTGTAATTGTTATTACATAAGGCTTTATAGTTTCGGAAACAATTAAAGAAGATGTCGATATCCTTATCGGAGTTATCATTATTGCTTTAACAGTTTCGGAAATCATTAAAGGAGATATCACTTCCCTTATCGGAGTATTCACCATTGCTTTACCAGTTTCCGAAATCGTTAAAGGAGTTGTCTCTTCCCTTATCGGAGTTGTCGTTATTGCTTTAACAGTTTCCGAAATCATTAAAGGAGATGTAACTTCCCTTATCGGAGTTATCGTAATTGCTTTAACAGTTTCCGAAATCATTAAAGGTGATGTCGCAACAGTTAAAGCTGTGGTCGCAACTGTTAAGGGTATTATCGCTGCAGTTAAAATTATAATTGCATCTGTTAAAGGAATAGTAGCAATCGTTATAACTATGGACGCCAACCACAGAAAGATGATCTAAACCAATAGAAGAATCAGTTATTATTCAATAACAATCTTCCTCAACCCCAGGTTGAAGTTGCCGCTAAAATACAAGCCGCCGGACAAGCCGTCTCTTTCTATTTGCAGTGAAGAATTTTGGCTGTTTTGTAAAGTCTTAACCATTTTGCCTGAAACGTCGTATATAAACACCGTTACATCTGGCAAAGTTTTCGTGAATTCTATGACACAATGATCGGTGAATGGATTGGGATAGATTTTAAAAGCAGATGGAAAAAAAGTCTTCCTGACAGAAACCCGACTGGTAATAATTTTTTCTTATCTTTGTTATCATATCCGATTGCCTTTGTTAATTAATTGATCCAAGCATGAGCAACCTAAAACTTTTTTTAACCATACTTATTTCGGTTCTGATCTCTTTTAATTCCTTTGGTCAGAAGTGGGATCTGAGGGTCGACGAAGAGCAGGTGAAGATCTATACACGGTCGATAGAAGGGTCGAACGTGCAGGAGGTGAGGGGTGAAGTCACCATCAAATCGAATATGGGAACCATACTTTCGGTTATAGATAGTATTCCGGGTTATGTGAAATGGATGAAAAACTGTAGCTTTGCTGAACGGGTAAAAAAAATCAGTAAAGGATCGGGCTATTCCTATTATGTAATCAAAACTCCCTGGCCGGTGGTTGATCGTGATGCCTGTGTAAATTATAAGGTAACCCAGGACACCGCCACCAGGGTGGTTACCATTACCCTTAATGGAGTAAAAGATTTTATACCGGCTAAACCCGACAGGGTAAGGGTGCCCAGTTTGAAAGGTTTCTGGCAACTGACTCCTGTTGCCAAAGGGGTAACCAAAGTGGTTTACCAGGTGCATTGCGAAACCGGAGGTTATGTTCCTGCCGCTATCGTGAATGCTTTTATCACCGGAACTCCTCATTCCAATCTGGTGAACCTTAAAAAAATAGTTGAATCGCCCTATTATCCCAAGGTGGTGATGGATTTGGTGAAAGAGTTGTAAAAATCGCGGATAAGCTATTTTGTTTTTCAAGGATTGGTTCTGCCGGCAAATATTCAGAGGTATAATTACGTAAGTGCATATTGATTATTTCAGGCCCCCTGTGTCATCACGGGTCAATAACCGTCCGTTGCTGTATTCAATGATAATTTTATTGGTTTTGATACCGTATTTGCGTTTCCATTTTTTTGGTATAGGATAGGGCCGCAGGTTGTAGGTTTGAATTCTCATTAATATTTCGGGAAGCCCGTCCTGGTCAATATCGCGAATGTCAAATTGTTCAGGCAGGCTGTTATCCACTCCCCCTATATAACCTCCGTCCATTTCGAAAGGATATGTCCTCAGTATTTTTTCGCTGCTCAACCGTATATCTATCAGGTAACAGCAATGTGCGCCGCCAGTATAGTCGAAGGTAATGGAGTCGTTAATGTTATCTCCGTCCAGATCGAATGAATAAAGCCAGTTGGTCAGTCCAAGGTTCAAGTCAAGGGGAGGATGGATGATGGCTTCGTTAAGTGTATCCTTTTGTGCTTTGCAAACATGGATACAACCAAAAATGGCTGAAAACATCAGCAGGAATGCTATTGTCCTTCTATGTGCTGAAATTGTTATCATAAGAAAATCTGCTTGTGCTTGAATCAGATTCAAAGGTAAAATTAAATTACTTGATGTAACTAATTTCTCTTGTTTATAAAATATTCTGCAGCTAAGGAAAATATTGCCACCGGCTTTTTTGTATAAAAGATATTTATAATTTTGCTTCCTTTTATAAAGGGATACAAAACATCATCCATGAAAAAGCAAATTGTACTGATTCTTGTTTCTTTTATCTTTTCCTATGCTTCCTTTGGTCAGTCGTGGGAACTCAAGCTTGACAAAGAAAACATCAAGGTCTTCACCCGCGATGTGAAAGGATCGAACGTTAAGGAATTTAAGGGAGAAGTAATAGTTAAATCGAATATGGCCACCATATTGGCACTGATTGATAGTGTGGCAGGCTACCCTAAATGGATGTACGAATGTACTTATGCCGAGCGGGTCAGGAAAATCAGCCGCGAAAAAGGTTATACCTATACGGTGATCCATTCGCCATGGCCCATTTCCAACAGGGATTTGTATACCTATTATCACGTGACGCAGGACAGTGTGAGCAAGGTTGTAACGGTAGCTATGACCGGATTGAAAGATTATAGTCCGGCGAAAAAAGATATCGTAAGGATACCCGCCATGAAAGGTTTCTGGCAATTGGTTCCTGTGGCCAAAGGAGTCACCAAAGTGATCTACCAGGTGCATTGCGAATCGGGAGGTTCGGTGCCTGCTGCCATCGTGAATGCCTATATCACCGACACTCCCTACTACAATCTGTTGAACCTGAGAAAAATTATAGAATCGCCTCTCTATCCCAAAAAAGTAATGGCAGAAGTGAAGGAGTTGTAATTCTTTTGCCCGAAAAGGGCTTTTGTTTGGGTCGCTATAATTTACTACTTTTGCATAAAAATACAAGCATGCTCGAGGTTTATGTTGGAGGTGGAAGTGCTGTAACTTCCCTTGGTTTTACTTTAGACGAGCAGGTTCACAACCTGAAAAACGATATCACAGGTGTAAAAAAAGTTACAGACCGGACACTGGCTCCTGATGATTTTTTTGCCTCGCTGGTTGATGATAAAAAGGCTGAAGAACTTTTCTCACAAATTGGTGATCCTGCCCAATATACCCGTTTCGAAAAGCTTTGTATTCTTTCTGCTGAAATGGCGTTGCTTTCCAACCCAAAAATAAAAGCTGATTCCGGTAAAACACTCTTTATTTTATCAACTACCAAAGGCAATATCGATTTGCTGGAAGCAGGCAAGAAAAACCTTTTCGAGCACGAACGTGTCTATTTATGGCGGTCTGCCGAAGTGATTGCTGATTTCTTTGGAAATAAAAACACTCCTTTGGTTATATCCAATGCCTGTATCTCGGGTGTGCTGGCCGTGATCAATGCTTATGATATGCTGAGTTCGGGCGATTACGAGAATATTGTTGTAGTGGGTGGGGATATTGCTTCGGAATTTGTGGTTTCCGGTTTTCAGTCGTTCAAATCGTTGAGCTTTGGTCCCTGCAAACCTTTCGATGCAAACCGCGACGGATTGAACCTGGGCGAAGGAGCCGGAACAATTATTTTAACCAATAATAAAGAAAGCTTACCCACGGGCGATCCCATTAAGGTTTTGGGTGGCGGCAGTGCCAACGATGCCAATCATATCTCTGGCCCATCGCGCACTGGAGAAGGTTTATATTTTGCCGTGACCAAAGCCATGCAGCAGGCATCTATTGTGGCCTCGCAGGTGGATTTCGTTTCTGCTCATGGAACGGCCACTCCCTTCAATGATGAAATGGAAGCCAAGGCTTTTGCCATGGCAGGTTTGGATAAAGTTCCCATCAACAGCCTCAAAGGTTACTTCGGACACACTTTGGGTGCTGCCGGTATCATCGAATCGGTATTTGCCATTCAAGGGATGAAACAGGGGTTGATCTTTAATACGCTGGGTTATTCCGACTATGGTGTGCCCGACACCGTGGTGATCAATGACAAACTGACTCAGAAAGAACAGAAATTCATAATCAAAACAGCTTCAGGTTTTGGCGGATGCAATGCGGCTGTGGTTTTTGCTAAATAGTTTTTTATGCTGATTACACGCACTGCACATATCACAAAGAACCGGGTGGATGCCCATGGCCGTAATATTTTTCTGGCTGAAGACAATCCCACCTTTTCCGAATTTATCAAAGCGGCTTTCAAAAGTCTCAACCAGGCTTATCCCAAGTTCTACAAGATGGATAACCTCAGTAAACTGGCGTTCGTGGGAGCAGAGGTATTGCTTAATGGCATAAATCTGACAGATAAATATTCCCGTGAGGATATAGCACTGGTTTTCCTAAACCGCGCTTCAACCATGAATACCGACATGGATCACCAGCTTTCCATCGATTCGCGCGAGAACTATTTTCCCAGTCCGGCCATCTTTGTTTATACCCTACCCAACATCATGATGGGCGAGATCTGCATCAGGCAGAAATTATTCGGTGAGAACCTCTTGTTGGTGACTGAAAAATTTGATGCCAAACTCCTTTACGACCAAAGCATGCAACTTCTCAACAGAAACAAGGCAAAATGCGTGATAGCCGGTTGGGCCGATGTGGATGGCGAAGATTATTCTGCCTGTATGATGCTTGTCGAGCCTGAAAATATGTCGGATGATATTGGAGAATTTACTACCTTTGCGCCCTCAGAAATTGAATTAATATTTAAGAAATAAAGAAATATTCTATCATGGAAGAAAACGAACTGATTGACAAACTGCGAAAAGAGATCATACAACAGTTGAACCTCGAAGACCTGAATGCTGAAGATATCGACCCCGATGCAGCCCTGTTTGGCGAAGGATTAGGACTGGATTCAATCGATGCACTCGAACTGATTGTATTGCTGGAAAAGAACTACGGTATAAAAATAGAAGACCCCAAAGACGGTAAGAAGATCTTTGCGTCTATCCGCACCATGGCCAAATACATATTGGACAACCAAAAAGCATAACATTGTGCGCAAAAGGATTTTTGTTACCGGGATGGGTATTATTTCCGCTATCGGAAAGAACATCCCGGAAACTTTAACCTCCCTTTCTCAGAGCCGTTCCGGCCTGGGCCGGATCAAATGGCTTGATACCATTCATAAGGACAATTTACTGGTTGCAGAAGCAGGCTTCCCGAACGAGGAGCTGGCTTCCATGTTGGGTCTTCCCGATCAGGAGGGCTATACACGAACCACTTTGCTGGCATTGCTGGCTGCAAAAGAAGCTGTGGCTCAAGCCGGCATTGCTGATTTCGAAAAGATACCTACCGGACTGATTTCGGCCAATACTGTGGGCGGAATGGACAAAAGTGAGATCTATTATTACCAATACCTGAATGACCAAAAGCCCAATTCGTACATTGCTACCCACGATTGTGCCGACAGTACCGAAAAACTTGCCGATCACTTTGGCATCACAGCCTTTATTTCAACAGTTAGTACGGCTTGCTCCTCAGCGGCTAATGCTATTTTGCTGGGAGCACGTTTGATACAGAACGGAACCTTACAAAGAGTAGTGGTGGGCGGAACCGAATGCCTGACCAAATTTCACATCAACGGCTTCAATTCATTAAAAATACTCGATCCTTCTCCCTGCAAACCTTTTGATAAGAACCGCGCAGGGATCAACCTGGGGGAAGGTGCCGGATATATCATCATTGAATCGGAAGAGGTAGTGGGGGATGATTCGCGGATTATAGCCGAACTCAGTGGCTGGGGCAATGCCTGTGAAGCTTTTCACCAGACGGCTTCTTCGCCCGATGGCAACGGAGCCTGGCTGGCTATGAAAAAAGCCCTCGACATGAGCGGACTGAAGCCTTCGGATATCATCTATGTCAACGCTCACGGAACGGGTACCGATAATAACGATGTGTCGGAAGGACATGCCATTGAAAAACTATTTGCTCCCAATATTCCTTTTGTGAGTTCTACCAAACCCTATACGGGACATACCACCAGTGCCGCCGGTGTGGTAGAATCTATCATCAGCATACTGGGCATGCAAAACGACATGATATTCCCCAATCCCAACTTCAGTGAACAGATAGAGGAACTAACTTTCAAACCTGTGGCTTCACTCATGACAGGAGTCACTCAAAAACATGTAATGTCGAATTCATTTGGCTTTGGAGGCAATAATACGGCACTAATTTTCTCAAAATTTTCGAAGAATTAATACAATAACTGGATCATGGCATACATTTCAGGCATAGGTTGCATTTCTCCTCAAAACACCATCAACAATGATGTTTTTCTGGCAGAGCCTGTCAACCAGAATGCACTTTTTCTGCAATGCATACAGCCTGAATCGTACAGAGATTATATCAATCCCGTGCTTTCTCGCCGCCTGAGCCGCATCATCAAGATGGGCATCACCTCGGCCCTGATCAGTATTAAAGAAGCAGGTATTGACAATCCCGGGGCCATCATCACCGGAACCGGGCTGGGTTGTGTGGAAGATACCGAGAAGTTCCTGATGACCATGCTCGACAACCACGAGACGCTGATGAACCCTACCAATTTCATGCAGTCGACTTACAATACCATCAGTTCGCAGATCGCTATCATTCTGAAGTGTTTTAATTATAACAGCACCTATGTGCACCGCGGTTTTTCCTTCGAATCGGCCCTGACCGATGCCCTCGACCTGATCAATACAGGCGAAGCCGGTTCAGCCCTGGTGGGAGGCATCGACGAGTTTACTGAAAACCATTTCCGGGTAACTTCTTTGTTAGGCGAGTGGAGACAACAGGCCGAAAACAACCTCGATCTGATCAAGCATCCGGGCACTGGAACGATTCCCGGCGAGGGTTCGGTATTTGTTACCCTGACAAAGGATAAATTACCCTCGTCCTACGCCCGTTTGCGGGGTTTGAAAACCGTTTATAAACCCCAAAACGGTCAAATCATTAATGATGCAATAGAGAAATTATTGGTTGAGAATCATCTTACTGCCGCAGATATCGACCTGGTGGTGGCCGGCATGAATGGCAATGCCATAAGCGATGTTCATTACCTGAATGTAATCAACACCCTGTTCGCAATGACTCCGGTGGCAGTTTTTAAGAATCTCTGCGGCGAATATCATACGGCTTCGGCATTCGGATTGTGGCTGTCGGCGAATATCATCAAACGTCAGTGGGTGCCTGAGGTTTGTTTGTTCAATGCCAATAGACCCCTTAAGACAGAAAATATCCTTCTGTATAACCATTTCGCCGGACAACAGCATTCGATCATGCTGCTCTCAAAAGTCTAAGAACATAATACCGGAATAGCCTCTCTGAAACTGTTTCTTCCCATCACGAAACCAGAAGTTCGAGTCACGAAACTGGAGTTTCGTGTCATGAAACTGGAGCTTCGCCACACGAAACTGGAGCTTCGCATCACGAAACTGGAACTTCGTCACACGAAACTGGAGCTTCGCGTCACGAAACTGGAGCTTCGCGTCACGAAACTGGAACTTCGCGTCACGAAACTGGAGCTTCGCATCACGAAACTGGAACTTCGCATCACGAAACTGGAGCTTCGCATCATGAAACTGGAGCTTCGCCACACGAAACTGGAACTTCGTGTTATGAAATAGGAGTTTCGCATCACTAAACTTACAAAATGTAGAAGATTTATAAAATAATTGAATTCAGTTCTTTATAAAGCATCTGCGTGGGAAGCCCCATCACATTATAGAACGAGCCTTCTATATGCTCTATGCCAATGTAGCCAATCCACTCCTGAATGCCATAAGCCCCGGCTTTGTCGAATGGCTGGCATTCGTTGATGTAATGGACTATTTCGCTACGGTCGAGATGACGGAAAGTAACCTTCGAATGGGCAAAGAAAGTATGGGTTAGGGAGTTGGTGCGAATACAAACGCCGGTAAAAACCTCGTGCATGCCTCCTGATATCAGCGTAAGCATTTCCACAGCACTGTCGAAGTCGGTGGGTTTGTTCAACATGCGGTCGTTCAGCCATACAATGGTGTCAGCCGTGATAATAAGTGTTTTCGGGCCGAACTCATCGGGATTGAAGGCTTCGGCTTTCTTTTCTGCGAGGTGAAGGGGAATTTGTTCGCGAATTAATTCCGGTGGTGAAGTTTCATCTACTTCGCGCACTATGACCTCGAACTGTAATCCCAGTCCTTCGAGCAATTGTTTCCGGCGGGGCGATTGCGATGCCAATATAATGCGGTAATCTTTAAGTTTTTCTATCAAAACCATTTCTTAGAAGCTAATGTAAAGTAACTGGGTGGCCAGCAATCCGGCTATCATTATGATTTTGGCAAACACACTCAGAAAATGGAAGTCAGCTTTTTCATTGGCCTTTACCAGCTTGATGATCAGAAAGAGGAACATGGCCTGCACTACCATTAAATACCAACAGGTGAGGGTGTAATCAGAGTAAAGCAAGCTTTGAGCGAAGGCCAGCAGCAACATAGTGAAGATTGAAAATCCCAGTACAAATTTCTTTGCTTTGGGAATACCCAGTTTGATAGGAAGGGTGTTACAACCATCGGCACGGTCGCCTTCTATGTCTTCTAAATCTTTGATGATTTCCCTGATTAAGGTGATGAAAAAAGCAAATGCAGCGAAGCCAATCACAAAATACGATATCACCATAAAATTATTCATCATGGAGGCAAAAACCCCGGGATCGGATTTTATGGCAAAGAACTGGAACAACCATACTACCAAAATGGAGTAGGCTATAATAAGCGAAACAACAATATTTCCTACCAGGAACTGCCTTTTGTATTTCAAAGCATAAAAGTATAATGCCAAAGCCACCACCAGGGGTAAAAAACCCAGTTTAACGAAACCTACTCTCCAGCCACAATAGAAGCCCAACAAACAAGCCATTGCATTTAAAATGTAATTGAGGGTGACGGCATGTTTTGGAGGAATGCCATTCAGCAATACATTCTTGCTGGGTTTGTTAATGTGGTCGATACGGGTATCATAATAATCGTTGATGGCATATCCTGCGGCAGCCAGCAATACATTTGACAATACAAACAAGGCAAAATCGAACTGGCTGGTCATGATGTCGCAATTATTCAACAACATGATCGGACGAATGAGGAAAAACAGGACCAGGTATTGGGTGATAGCCAGGATCAGTAAATTCACCGGCCTGACCATTTTAAAATATGGGAGCATGAGGGATTTTTTTGCAAAAGTAGTCAATAAAAGAAGAAGTCAGGAGTCGGAAGACTGAAGACCGGAGAAGGTAGATTTTTTCCAGCCATTATGGTTAAATTGCTATATGGTTACATTGTTGTGTGGCTGTCAATAATTCTTCGCTTTCCTTTCGAAATAAGCCTTGGGATGGTCGCAGGCAGGGCAGTTCTCCAGGGCTTTTTTGCCTTTGTGCACATAGCCGCATTTGCGGCATACCCATTCTTCCACCTCATCGCTTTCGAACACCTTGTTCTCTTCCACACTGCGCAGCAGTTTCAGAAAACGTGCCTCATGCTCGGCTTCTATGGAGGCTATCAGTTTGAAGGCTGAAGCTATTTTCGGAAATCCTTCCTGCTCAGCCACGCGGGCAAACTCAGGATAGAGTTCTGTCCATTCCTCGTTCTCGCCGTTGGCAGCCGACACCAGGTTCTCTTCGGTATTGTTGATGATGCCTGCCGGATAAGTAACAGTGATCTCTACTGCTCCGCCTTCCAGAAAACGGAAAAACTTTTTGGCATGGGCTTCTTCCTGCAGGGCGGTTTCCATAAACAGGGCGGCAATTTGTTCGAAACCATCCTTCTTAGCCTGTTTGGCAAAAAAAGTGTAGCGGTTTTTGGCCTGCGATTCGCCTGCGAAGGCTTTCAATAAATTTTTTTCGGTTTGGGTTCCTTTGATGGTCATGGGGGAGAGGTTATTAAGTTGATTAAGTTTATTGAGGGGATTAAGTTATTGTTGAATTGTTTTATTGCTAAATGGTTATATTGTTTTTGGTAATGGCTATTGGCTAATGGCTCGTGACTTCTAACTCCGAACTCCAAACTCCGAACTCCGCACTTTTTTCCTTCTTCCTTGTTCCTGCGCTATCATCTGCAGTTCGCGGCCGGTTTGTCCGGCCAGGGAGGTGTTTTCTTCGGCGCGGCGTATGAGGTAGGGCATCACGGCTTTTACAGGGCCGTAAGGCAGATACTTGCAGACATTAAATCCTTTTTCGGCCAGGTTGAAGCTGATGTGGTTGCTCATGCCATAGAGCTGCGCAAACCAGAAACGGGTGTCGGAGCGGTCCATCTTATTGGCTTCTATCAGTTCCACCAGCAGGGCGCAGCTCAGTTCATTGTGCGAGGCATTGCAGACCGAGATGATATCGGAATGTTCGAAACAAAATTCCACGGCTTTATTGTAAGAGGCATCGGTTTCGGCCTTGCTGCCCAGTATGGGAGAGGGGTAGCCCATTTTCAGGGCACGCTCGCGTTCCTTTTCCATATAAGCGCCGCGAACCAGTTTCAAACCCACAAAAAACTGTTCTTTTCGCGCCGTTTCGGTCAGGGTCGAAAGAAACTCCATCCTGTCGGTGCGGTACATTTGCAGGGTGTTGAATATGATAGCCTTTTGGCGGTTGTGTTTACGCATCATTTCGAGCAGCAGGTCGTCAATGGGTTTTTGAATCCAGGTTTCTTCGGCATCCACAAACAAGGGTAGGTTTAGCGAAGCAGACAGATCGCACAGGGCCGTAAAACGACGGCGGGCTCTTTCATATTCCTCTTGTTCGGCCTCGGAAAGAGAAGCCCCTTCGGCTATTTTTTGCAGCAGTCCCAGCCGTACGATGCCCGTAGGTTTAAAAACAGCAAAAGGTATGGCGGGGTTTTTGGCGGAATATTCTATCAGGGCGGTGATCTCCCTGGCCACGGCATCCAGTTCGGCTTCGCTTTCGCCTCCTTCGGCCGAATAGTCGAGTATGGTCTTAACCTGAAATTGGTTGAGGCGTTCTACGGTAGGTTCACATTCCCGGCGTGTTTCCCCCCCGCAGAAATGGCTGAAGATATTTTTTTTCAACAAAGCTCTTACCGGGAAATGGATGAAGAGCGCCACTTGCAGCAAAATCTTACCGGTGCTGACCAGCCAGGGGTATTTCAGCATAGAGAACAAAAACTTAGCCTTACGTATCTCTTGATCGGTATTGATCTTAAAAGCGGTTTCCAGATTGTCGAAGAGGGTCATTGTGTTTGTTTTGTTTAACAAAAATACTAAAAATGGCAGAGATAGAACTTAATAACAGAGTAATGTTTCTGAGAGAATATAACGCTTTTAAGGACAAAGGAATTTAATAATCTTTATTATTCCCCAAAAAGTAGTAACTTTAGGCAAAACTTAATGGATACTACCTTGGAATCTGACCCTACATACCTCTATGCCCCCGCTGACCGCGATGCTTTCGTCGAATATCTTTTTCAGAAAGAGCAGTCGGGCTGCCGTTTTTTTATCCTTACCGACGAGAACACCAAAAAGCATTGTCTCGATAAATTCGTAAAAAACACTCCTCATATCGATAACTATACCAATATCACTATTCCCTCGGGGGAGACAAGCAAGATACTGAAGACCTGTGAAGTGATATGGAAAACCATGACCGAAGATTTCGGAGGGCGCAATTCGCTGCTGATTAATCTGGGCGGAGGCGCTATCACCGATATGGGCGGCTTTGCGGCTTCGGTTTATAAACGGGGCATTCCGCACTGCAATGTGCCCACCACCCTGCTGGGGATGATAGATGCCGCCATAGGAGGAAAAACCGGTGTGGATTTTATGGGATTGAAAAATATCCTGGGCAGTTTTGCTCACGCCGAGAACACCTATATTGATGTCAGTTATTTACAGACCCTTCCGGAAGAGCAATTGCGTTCGGGTTTCGCTGAATTGCTTAAGATTGCATTGATATCAGGAAGGAAACTTTGGGAGCAGCTTTCTATGCTCGGATATAATGATATTCTTTCGCATCCGGATATCGTTTCAGATGCAATTCATCTGAAAAGTGAAATCGTGAAGCGCGATCCTTTCGAAAAGGGCGTACGAAAAATGTTGAATTTCGGCCATACCATCGGTCATGCCCTTGAATCCTATTCTATCATTCATGGAAAAAACCCTTTGTTGCATGGCGATGCGGTGGCCATGGGCATGATTTGCGAAACCTGGCTTTCGAATAAGGTTAGCGGCCTTTCCGATGAAGATACGAAGACCATCATCGATAAGATAGTGGCATCGTGCGGCAAGCACAAACTGAACCTCGAAAAGAGCGAATTATTGCGCATGATACGCAACGATAAGAAAAATGCCGGCATGAAGATTAATTTCACCCTGCTCACCGGCATTGGCAGTGCCTGCATCGACCAGCATTTCAGCGAAAAACTTATTTTTGAGGCCCTGGATTACTATTATTATTTGTAGTTTTTCAAACTTTTGATCGAAAATGCAGCCATATTCTTTACAAATTGATAAATTTGTAAAAAAACAAAATGCAAAGGCTTCAGGTTAACTTCGCTCCGGGGAAAATAAAAACCTCCATTCTTTTACCCGCCTCAAAAAGCATCAGCAACCGCTTATTGATCATAAGGGCATTATGTAAAGAAAGTCCTGCAATTGATAATCTTTCCCTTTCGGAAGATACCCTCATACTGCAAAGATGCATAGAAAACCTTGCTGAGGAAGAGGTGTTTGATGTTGCTAACGCAGGCACGGCCTTCCGTTTTCTGACGGCCCTGTTGGCCATCACGCCGGGAAAGCACACCCTCACGGGTTCGAAGCGTATGTTGAAACGACCTGTGCGTGAGTTGGTAAAGGCATTGAAATATCTGGGAGCAGATATTGAGTATTCAGGGCTTACCGGTTATCCACCCCTGATTATTACCGGAAAAGAATTCACAAATCGTATTACTTCCATTAAGGCAGGCGTGAGCAGCCAGTATATTTCAGCACTGTTGCTTATAGCCCCCTGCCTGCCGAAGGGCCTCAAACTTACGCTCAAAGGTGAAATGGCTTCACGGCCCTACATCGGTATGACCCTGAAATTAATGGAACAATTCGGAGTAAAAAGCCATTGGGAGAAAAACACTATATCGGTTGAAAGGCAACCCTATCAACCTGTCCATTACGTGGTGCAGAACGATTGGTCGGCAGCAGCCTTTTGGTATCAGATCATAGCCTTTGCGAAAGATGCCGAAGTGGAATTAATAGGTCTGTCTAATGATGCATTACAGGGCGATGCCCTGGTGGCCGGTATTTACGATAAGCTGGGGGTTAAAACCTCCTTTCTAACGGATTCGGTGCTGCTTACGCATAAAGAAACCCGGGCAGTGGTCCTGATCAATGATTTCCTGCAGACACCCGATCTTTTTCCTCCTGTGATGGCAACCTGTGCGGGTCTGAATATCCCTTTCCGGTTCACCGGCCTGAAAAACCTGGCGATCAAAGAGTCGGACCGCGTGAAGGCTATGACCGCAGAGTTGGCGAAATTCGGATATTATTTTAATTATGATAAAAAGGAAGGTTCCCTGGTGTATGATGGGAATAAAGGAAATTTTACCGATGCCGATGTGATTTGCCATTCCCACAATGATCACCGCATTGCCATGTCGCTGGCTCCTATGGCTATGATTCATTGCCGCGTCAACCTTTCCGGTGCTGAATGTGTCAGCAAGTCCTACCCGGCCTATTTCGATGATCTGATGAAAGCAGGATTTAGAATAATCTGATAAATTGTCTTCCTTTTTATCGAAATTATGTAATTTCACATCTAATTTCACATCCAATTAATCAATAAAATTTTCAACTTCAAAATTTAAAAAATGAAAAAAATCTTTCTGCTTATCTTCTGTGCTTTGCTATTGGCAGGGCAGGGAGTAAATGCGCAAACCGATCTTTCGGCTAAGATTCCTGTGGCATCCAATGTTAAGATCGGTACTTTACCCAATGGTTTGAGATACTATATCAGGTATAATGCTAAGCCTGAGAAAAAAGTGGAACTCCGCATGGCAGTGAATGCCGGTGCTATTCTGGAAGATGCTGATCAGTTAGGTCTGGCGCATTTCCTGGAACACATGAATTTTAACGGTTTAACCCATTTTCCTGATAACGAACTGGTTCATTATCTGCAAAGCATTGGGGTGGGATTTGGTAACGACCTGAATGCCTTCACCGGTTTTGACGAAACGGTATATATTCTTCCGGTACCCAGCGATGATGCCGAGAAGCTCGACAAGGCTTTTACGGTGATAGCCGATTGGGCACATGGTACTTTGCTGACCGATAAAGAAATTGACAAAGAACGCGGTGTGATTCTGGCCGAAAGCAAACTGGGCAAAGGGGCCGATGACCGTATGATGAAAATTTGGTTGCCCAAAATGCTAAACGGTTCGAAATACGCCGAACGTTTGCCCATAGGTAAAGATTCTATCATTGCCAATTTCGATTATAAGGTATTGCGTCGCTTTTATAACGAATGGTATCGTCCCGATAACCAGGCAGTGATCGTGGTGGGCGATATGCCCATTGAAAAGGCTGAGCAAATGATCAAAGAAAAATTCGGTGATGCAAAAAATCCTGTTCCCGAACGCACCCGTCCCGCAACCTTCGAAGTGAAACCTTTTGCACAAAGTCAGGCTATGGTGATTACCGATAAAGAGGCCGATGCCACCTACGTGAACCTGTTGGGAAATTCCCATGTAAAAAAACCATCGGCCACCGAAGCCGATTATCTGAACGATATCGTAAACAACCTCTGTTTCGAAATGATGAATTCACGTCTGGATGAATTGAAGAGTTCGCCCAATCCTCCTTTCATTTATGCTTATGTATATCTGGGTGGCTGGGCCCGTGGTTATGAAAACTTTACCACAGCGGCTATGTGCGGACCCGATGGTATCAAGCTGGCTATTCAGACCCTGGTTACCGAAAGTTTGCGTGTGAAGAAATTTGGTTTCACCGAAGCCGAACTGGCCCGTGCCAAGGCAAAAGTATTATCTGATTACGAGCAACAATATAACGAACGAGACAAGACCGAATCGGGCCGACTGGTTTGGGAATATGTCAACAATTTCCTGTCACAGGAACCCATACCCGGAATAGAATGGGAATATAATTTCGCTAAAAAGAATTTGGATAGAATTACTTTAAAAGATTTTGATGCCATCCGCAATAAGATCGATATTGGCGACAAATATTTCAGCTACGTTACCACTAAGACCGCTGCCGGGCTTCCTTCCGATGCCCAGTACAAACAATGGATTGATGAAGCCCTGAAAAGCAACATTACGCCTTATGCTGAAAAACAAATTGCTTCGAAATTGCTCGCCAAAGAACCGGTAGCCGGAAAGATTGTGAAAACAGTAAAGAATGAAAAACTCGGTACCACTACCTTCACCCTGAGCAACGGCGCTATCGTTTGTATCAAGCCTACCGATTTCAAGAACGACGAAATACTGCTCAAAGGCAGCAAATTCGGCGGATTCAGCGCTTATACCGGAGCCGATTACCAAAGCGCCCAGTTTAGCAACAATGTGGTGGAAGAAATGGGCTATGGCTCTTTTTCCACTACCGATCTCGACAAATTTCTGTCGGGTAAGAATGTGAAAATATCGCCGGTGGTGGACACCTATACCGAATATATTTCCGGCAACAGCACCATCAAGGATCTCGAAACCATGTTCCAGTTGTTATACCTCAAGTGTACCGAACCCCGCATCGATAAGGAAGCCTTCCAGTCGTTTATCACCCGTTCGAAACAACAGCTCGAACTCACCAAACAGAATCCTGAAAACCTTTTCTACGATACGGTGTATAATATTTTATATCAGGGCAATCCACGGGCGCATCAGATCGAAAGCCCTGCCGATTATGATAAAATTAATCTCGATCATGCCGTGGCATATTACCTCGATCGCATTGGCAATCCTTCCGGAATGTATTATACCATTGTAGGTACCTTCACCGAGCAGCAAATTCTGCCTCTCATCGAAAAATATATCGGCGGACAGACCGCAAAAACTTCCAAAGCCGAATACAAGGATATCGGAATGAATACCATAAAAGGTAAACAGAGTTATACCCTGCGTAAAGGCAGCGAACAAAAAGCCATGCTCACCCATTATTTCACAGGTGCTATGGCTTACAGTGCCGACGATAATTTTCTGCTGAGTCAGTTGAACAGTGTGATCAACAACAAAATTACCGATACGATACGCGAGAAAATGAGTGCCATTTATGGCGGAGGTTTCTATGGCTCCATCACCAAATATCCCAAGGAAGAACTCATGCTGCAATCTTATTTCCCCTGTAGCCCCGACAATATTAAAAAGGTCGACTCGGCTTTCCTGAGCCTGGTGGCCGGTGTTAAAGTGGCAGGCGGCATCACTGAGAAAGACTGGACCGGTGTGCGCGAACCCGCCATCCAAAGCTACAAGGTAAACATCAAAAAGAACCAATACTGGCTCAGCAATTTGCAGATGTCTTACCTGAACAGAGTTGATCCCGAACGCATTCTGACGGTTGAACAAAGATTGCAGGCCATTACCCCTGAAAAACTTATGGAAGCCGCCAAAAAGTTCTACAGCACCCCCAATATCTTCACGGGTATGTGGCTGCCCGAAAGCAAAAAATAAAAGGGTTACATCCCTGAAAAATGTAAGACGCCTGCCGGATCTCATCCGGCAGGCGTCTTTGTTTTGCTCAATATCCCAAATGATTTACACAATTTCACAAAGGTTCTGTTCATTATCCCAAAGGATGTGCTCCGTATCCCAAAGGATGTGCTCCGTATCCCAAAGGATGTGCTCCGTATCCTAAAGGATGTGTTCCGTATCCTAAAGGATGTGTTCCGTATCCCAAAGGATGTGCTCGATATCCTAAAGGATTAGCTCCGTATCCCAAAGGATTAGTTCCGTATCCCAAAGGATTAGCTCCGTATCCCAAGGGATTAGCTCCGTATCCCAAGGGATTAGCTCCACATCCCAAAGGATTTGCTCCGAAACCCAAAGGATTTTCTCTGTATCCTAAAGGAAAAGCTACTTATCCCAAAGGAAATATTATTTTTCCTAAAGGATTTTTGACTTTTCCTAAATGATTTTTTAAATTTCCTGAAGTATTTAAAGAAAGATAGAGAAACGATCAGCACCCGCTGCTTCGCGAAATCCTGAAAGTATTGTCAGTTAGTTTTATGATTCTGATCACATCATAGCAGCCATCACCCATCAATTCCAATATATATTCCCCATCAATAAACTTGAAGTTCTTAAATTCATTGATCTTGTTATCAATTTCTTTTTGCAGGGCTATTCCCAGTTGGTCGGGGTGAGCTTTCATGTTTTCAACAACCTCGTCGATATCTTTTTTAAAGATGACCATGGTCAGCAGATAACATTCTTCAGCAGATGTCCCCTGAATGGTCAGGCGTTCCGACCATGATTCATAGCCAAACCTTTCTTCATGAACCAGGTAATTACCATTATACATAAAGAACTCCACAGTGTCAGCCAGCGATAATCCTTCGCTGTTGTGATTATAAACATTTTTAGAGCCGCTATGTAGAAAGCACCATTCGGCATATTGCTTCAGCGAAGTGTATTGCATAGAAGGAGCCGGCAAACTGCTTAAAAAGCCATCGAACACATAGCCGGTCAAATCATTGTATTTTACTTTTACCCAACATCCGTCAATACCTTCCGCTTTGTAATAAAAATTCTTTCCCGACGCATCCAGAGGCCTTGCATAAGCAATAACTTTTCCGCCATAGGGAACTTTACCAATCACATTATCTCCACCGGGCTGTGACCGTATCTTCAGTCCCGAAATTGCCAGGCAGGTGAGGGTGTCGCCAAAATCGTAACCGCTAATGCCAAAGGATTGAAGAGGTATTAGCAGGATGACCAGGATATAAGGTATTATTTTCATAACAAAATTCTTTAGATTATAAAATTACAAAATTCAAAACACAAATAACAAATAAATGCCAAATGCTAAATACGAATTTCCAAACGCCTGCAATACGAGGTTTTGAATTTTGTATTTTTTGAGATTGGAGATTATTTGTTTTTTGTCTTTTTTGTTTTGATGCTTCAACAGTCATTGCTTCCAATTCCCCATCCCTCTTCCTCACAGCCTCACAGTCTCACAGCCTCACAGCCTTCCTAAATTGACAACAATTTAACCCTTCAGCAATGCATCCATCAAAAAATTCCTTACTTTTGAAAATAAATAATCTCCTATGAATTTCTACAGTCAACTACATCAACTCAACCTCGAAAACCGGGCCGCGGTGCTCTGCATCATCACCCATACCAGCGGCTCTTCGCCCCGAAAAGCAGGCTCCAAAATGATAGTCTTCCCCGATCGCAAAATAATGGGAACCATTGGCGGAGGCAGTATAGAATTTCAGGCCATCACCGATGCTTTGGAAGTACTGCAGTCAGGTATTCCCCTGAAAAAGGAATATAATCTCGAAGATGATCTGGGTATGCATTGCGGCGGTAAGGTCGAAGTATATTTCGAGCCTCTGCGCAACCTCATCGATCTTTATATTTTTGGTGCCGGACATATTGGCCGTGTGGTGGCCCGTTATGCCGTCGAGTTTGGTTTCCGCGTCACCCTTTTCGACGAACGGGAGGCCATTTTCGACGAATTCGATGCTTCGCCTTATCATTGCGTCTCCGAAGACTATTTCTCTGCTATCGAAAAGGCTGAATTTACCGACAGCACTTTTTCGGTCATTGTTACTCCACAACATGCCTATGATGAAAGAATAGTGACTCAGTTGGCACGAAAACCTTTCGCTTACCTCGGAATGATAGGCAGCAAAAGAAAAGTGGCCGAAGTTAAAAAGAACCTGATGGAAAAACATGGCTTTACTGAAGAAGAAATAAGTCGTCTGGATATGCCCATAGGCATTAAGTTCAAAGCTGAAACCCCTGAAGAGATAGCCGTGAGCATTCTCGCCAAACTGATAGATGTAAAAAATTCTCTAAACAAATAGTATGAACCGGATCAGCTTTGTGTTTGATGGCAAAATAGTCGGAATCGATTTCGAAACTTCAGGCTATTCCCCGACTACCAGCGTTTTGAAATACCTGCGTTCGCTCAGCGGATTCAAAGGAGTGAAAGAAGGTTGTGGCGAAGGCGATTGCGGAGCCTGCACGGTGGTGATTGCCGATGTAGAAGGAAAAAAACTCAGATACCGCGCCGTCGATTCCTGCCTGGTGTTCCTGCCCATGCTTCACGGCAAGCAATTGATAACAGTGGAGAACCTGGCAGGTCCTCAGGGAGAATTACATCCGGTGCAACAGACCATGGTCGAAGCCTATGCTTCTCAATGCGGCTATTGTACGCCCGGTTTCGTGATGTCGCTGTTTGCCTTGTACAAAAGTCCGGTAAAAGCAACCAAAGAGGTGATACTCGATGCCATTACCGGAAACCTCTGCCGTTGCACAGGCTATACTCCTATCATCGAAGCTGCCGAGAAAATTTGTAGGAATAAGAAAGCCGATCAGTTTACTAAAAACGAAGCCCAAACCATAGCTTTGCTCAAAAAGATAGATTCGCAAACCACCATCAGCATACTGACCAAAACCCAACAATATTATAAGCCTTTCACTCTGGAAGAAACGCTGACATTGAGAAGCGAGCATCCCGAAGCCCTAATAGTTTCAGGCAATACCGACAACGGGCTCAGGGTAAGCAAAAAACATGAACTGCTTACTGAGATCATCGATATTTCGGATGTAAACGAATTGAAATTCATAACGGAAACTCTGGAAAGTGTTTCCATAGGAGCCGGAACTACCATAGAGGAACTCAAGGAAGCTACTAAAGAAATGTTTCCCGCCCTGTATGAAATGCATTCTGTGTTCGGATCGAAGCAAATAAGGAGTTTGGCAACCATAGGTGGTAACCTGGGTTCAGCCTCACCCATCGGCGATTCCCTGCCGGTGCTCATGGCTTACAATGCCGTGGTGGTAGTTCGCAGCCTTACCGATTCTCGTATCATCAATCTCAAAGATTTTATCAAATCCTATCATACCCCTGACCTTCATAAGGATGAGATCATTTACATGATAGGCATTCCCATCCCTGACGATAGTCACATCATTCGCTCCTACAAGATTTCCAAACGTAAGGACATGGATATTTCTACCTGCAGTGCCGGCTTTATGCTGGAAAAGGATGAGAAAACCGGAAAGGTTAAGGATATGGTTCTGGCATACGGTGGCATGGCCGCCATCACCAAAAGAGCCGAAAAGGCTGAAAAGTTCCTTATTGGAAAAACCTGGACCCTTCCCAACATTGAAAAAGCCGCCGAAATGGTCTACAACGAATTCACGCCTCTTTCCGATGCCCGTTCCGGTGAGGAATCCCGCCGCATTGCTGCCCGCAATCTCTTACTGAAATTTTATAACGAAACAGCAGGAGGAAAATAAATGAAAACCGCAAAGAACAAATACCTGCCTCACGAATCCGCCGAAAAGCATGTCACCGGCAAGGCAGTTTACATAAACGATATGGCCGTAAGCGACAAAATGCTTTACGGAAAAGTGGTTTACAGCAGCCAACCACATGCTAAGATAGTGTCTTGTGATATTGAAAAAGCAAAAGCCCTGAAAGGCGTTCATGCCGTTCTTACTTATAAAGATATTCCCGGGCAGAATCAAATGGGGCCGGTTTTTCATGACGAACCCTGCCTGGCTGCTGATGAGGTGAATTGCATAGGTCAGGCGATCGTCCTGATCGCTGCCGAAAATGAAGCTATAGCTTTGGAAGCGGAAAAACTCATCAGGATCACTTACAAACCCCTGCCGGCCATTCTCGATATTGCGTCGGCCATTAAGAAAGACAACAAAATAGCCCCTACCCGCAAGATCGAAAGGGGAGATGTCGCTACTGCTTTTGCCAAAGCCAAACACATTCTCACAGGCGAATTGCATACCGGTGCTCAGGAGCATTGGTATCTCGAACCACAGACCGCACTTTGTGTACCCGGCGAAGATAAGGAAATGATGGTATATGCTTCCAGCCAAAACCCTGCCGAAACCCAGGCCATAGTGGCAGAAGTCTTGGGAGTTCAGGCTAAGGATGTGGTTTGCGAAGTAAAACGCATGGGGGGTGGCTTTGGAGGTAAAGAAACCCAAGGCAATCATGTGGCTGCCTGGGCTGCTTTGCTGGCCAACAAAACCCGTCTTCCGGTTCTTTTCCATCTCTTCCGCGACGACGACCAGAAGATCACCGGCAAGCGCCATCCCTTTTTCTCTACCTATAAGATTGCATTCGACGTTAAAGGAATTATTTCAGCCTACGAGATCGATCTGAATGCCGATGCCGGTCATGCCGCCGATCTCAGCATGGCCATTTTGGAACGTTCCATGCTGCATGCCGAGAATTCCTATTTTATTCCCAATGTTAAGATCACGGCAACGGCCTGGCGCACCAATCATTTCTCCAATACTGCCTTTCGCGGTTTCGGTGGACCTCAGGGCATAGCTGTTATAGAACATGCCATCGACCGCATCGCACGTTTTCTGAAAAAAGATGCTACGGACATTCGCAAAAAGAACTTCTATTATGAGGAAAAAAATATCATCACTCCTTATGGGCAGAAGCTGGAAAACATTCGTCTCCAGACCATTTTTGATCTGTTGGTCATAAAATCGGATTATACCAAACGAAAAAAGGCCATAGATGATTTCAACAAAAAGAATCCCCTCCAAAAGAAAGGCATTGCCCTGACTCCGGTCAAGTTTGGTATTTCTTTTACCACTGCTTTTCTCAATCAGGCAGGCGCTTTGGTCAATATTTATAAAGACGGCACCATGCTCGTCAATCATGGGGGTACCGAAATGGGTCAGGGGCTCAACACCAAAATGCTTCAGATCGCCTCAGCCGAATCGGGGATTTCGCCCGAAAGTATCACCGTGAATGCCACCAACACTTCCAAGGTGCCCAACACTTCGGCCACGGCAGCTTCCAGCGGCTCTGACCTCAACGGCATGGCAGTGAAAGATGCCATCGACAAATTAAAGGCAAGGCTAATCCCCATGGCTGTGGTTATGCTGTCGACGAAATCAGAAAATACAAAGTGCCATTTTCATCACATCACCTTTGCCAACGATAAGGTTTTTGATTCCGAATGTCCCGATTGTTTTATTACCATAAAGGAATTGGTCGAAAAGGCTTATCTGGCCCAAATCAGTCTGAGTGCTACAGGCTTTTATAAAACACCTGATATCTATTTCAACCTGGACACAGGCATTGGCAAACCTTTCCACTATTTCGCCTACGGCATGGCCGTGGCGGAAGTGCTCATCGATACCCTCACGGGAGCACACAAACTCCTTCAAGTCGACATATTGCACGATGTGGGCGAAAGCCTCAACCGACCCATAGATATGGGGCAGGTGTCCGGAGCTTTTATACAGGGTGTGGGTTGGGTAACCACCGAGGAGATCAAATGGGACGACAAAGGCCGCCTGCTTACCTATTCGCCCGACACCTATAAGATACCTTCCGCACAGGATATTCCCGCCATCTTTAATGTCGATCTGCTGGAAGATGCCGCCAACTACAACACCATTCGTCAATCCAAAGCTGTTGGTGAGCCGCCTTTCATGCTGGCTTTCTCCGTATGGATGGCGTTGCGTTATGCCGTTTCCGCTGTAGGTAATCACCTCACCGATCCCGACCTGCCCATTCCTGCCACCAACGAGAAGATATTGCTGGCGGTGGAGAAGATTCTGAAAGCTGGCCGGTAGGAAGAGAAAAGGGAAATGGTTAAATGGCAAAATTGTTTTAGAAATGAAGTGCACCCTCAACTTTCCTGGTCCTTTATCAAACAACAATTTAACCATAGAGCAATTTAGCAATTTAACAATAGAGCAATTTAACAATAAAGCAATATAACCATTGGTCATGTCCTCACTTTAGAAAAAAATAATTACCTTTGCACACCATCTCCTGCAGATATTTCATTTAACAATCAACTTCATTTCCATGGAATACAACACCCAGCGTCCTTTGCTTACCATTTCCGAATACGGCCGTAACATTCATAAGATGATCGAATATGCCATGACCATCGAAGAACGCGACCGTCGCAACCGCGCTGCACAGACCATAGTTTCTATCATGGCGCAGCTCAACAATCCGCAGCGTCTTGATACCTCCGAATTCAAACAAAAGATGTGGGATCATTTGTTTATGATCTCCGGCTACCAACTCGATGTCGATTCGCCTTATCCCAGGCCCAATCCCGACGTGAAAGAACTGGAGAAATTCAAATGTGCTTACCCCAACAAATACATCAAATACCGCCAGTACGGCAAAAACGTCGAGAACATGATTCAAAAGGCCATCGATTATCCCGAGGGCGATGAAAAAGAGGCATTGATACGTTATATTGCCAACCATCTGAAGAAACTCTACCTGAGCTGGAACCGCGAATCCGTCGCCGACGAGGTCATTTTCGAGCATCTCAGCAATCTCTCCCACGGACAGATCAAACTCGACGAAAACACCCGCCTCGAACATTCCAGCAGCCTGATTGCCCTCAACAAAAGCAAGAAATCAGACGTCAGTAAACCTGAGAGCAACAAGAACGGAAAATACCGCGACAACAACTGGAAAAAGAAAAACTCCAACAATAGTGGCAAAAGCCAGTATAATAAAGGCAACGGTAATAGTTAAATTCTTCTTCTCAAAACCCCGAACTTTAGGCGCTCTTGCTCACTTTAGGCACTTCCTCGTCTCATATCCCTGTTAATAAATTTTCTTTCTCCTTTGAACAAATGATCACCGAATCATGTACTTTAGTATTTTATTAATACTTACGAGCATGAAAGTTTTTGAAATAACCGGCGGCAAGCCCCTTAAAGGTGAAATTGTGCCTCAGGGCGCTAAGAACGAAGCCCTGCAGGTGATATCAGCTTCCCTTTTGACCTCCGAAACAGTTACGATCAGCAATATTCCCGATATAAAAGATGTGAACAAACTTATAGAATTGCTCATAGATTTGGGGGTGACAGTAAATAAACTGTCGACCGACACCTATAGTTTCAGGGCCAATAAGGTGAACCTGGATTACCTTGCTTCAAAACGCTTTCTGGAGCAAACCACCAGCCTGCGAGGCTCTGTGATGCTGATAGGTCCTCTGCTGGCTCGCTTTGGCAAAGCCTTTATGCCTAAACCCGGTGGTGATAAGATTGGCCGTCGCCGTCTGGATACCCACATCATAGGCTTCCAAAATCTGGGGGCGAACTTCGAATATGATTACAAAAGCAATGTCTACACCATTTTTGCCGATAAATTGCAGGGTTGCGAGATGCTCCTGGAAGAAGCTTCCGTGACGGGCACAGCAAACATCATCATGGCGGCGGTATTTGCCCAAGGCACCACCACCATTTTTAACGCTGCCTGCGAACCCTATATTGTGCAACTTTGCAAGATGCTGAACCGCATGGGGGCCAAGATAAGCGGGGTGAGGTCGAATTTGCTGACTATAAAAGGAGTTACTTCGTTGCAAGGATGTGAGCACCGGCTGCTGCCCGATATGATAGAAATTGGCAGTTTCATCGGACTGGCTGCCATGACCCGTTCGGATATTACCATCAAAGACGCCGGCTTCGAGCACCTGGGCATGATACCCGATGTGTTCAAACGACTGGGCATACAAATGGAGGTAATTGGTGACGACATTCACATTCCCGCACAGGACGAATACGAAATTGAGAATTACATAGATGGCTCTATTCTCACCATTGCCGATGCTCCCTGGCCGGGATTTACTCCCGACCTGATTAGTGTGGCCCTGGTGGTGGCCACTCAGGCCAAAGGCAGTGTGTTGATCCACCAGAAGATGTTCGAGAGCCGTTTGTTCTTCGTCGACAAACTCATAGACATGGGCGCTAAGATCATACTATGCGATCCTCACCGCGCCACGGTGATTGGCCTCAATCGTCACAACCCTCTGAGGGGCATCTCCATGACCTCACCCGATATACGCGCAGGGGTAGCCCTGCTCATTGCTGCCTTATCGGCCGAAGGCAAAAGCACCATTCATAACATCGACCAGATTGACCGCGGATATCAGGATATAGATGGAAGATTGAGGGAACTTGGGGCGAATATTGTCAGAAGATAGGCATCTGCTGGGACTGAAATATTATTTATAATATTTCTACATTAAGCGAAAATTGAGTAATTTTGCTTATTCATTATCTATTATAATTCCGAAATGGAAGAAAACTCAAATCAATATCTGAACGAGCTCACCCAGAGCGAATACAAATACGGTTTCTTTACTGATGTTGAAATGGATTCGGCACCCAAAGGGCTGAACGAAGATATCATTCGTTTTATCTCGAAAAAGAAGAACGAACCTGAATTTATGCTGGAATTCCGTCTGAAGGCTTATGCAAAATGGCTCACTATGAAAATGCCTGACTGGGCGCATCTGAAGATACCGCCTATTGACTTTCAGGATATCATTTATTACTCCGCTCCCAAGAATGTAAAAAAGTTGGGAAGTCTGGATGAGGTGGATCCCGAACTATTGAAGACCTTTGAAAAGCTGGGTATTCCCCTGAACGAGCAGAAGATCATGTCGGGTGTGGCGGTAGATGCAGTGATCGACAGCGTTTCAGTGAAGACTACCTATCAAAAGGTGTTGGAAGAAAAAGGAATTATCTTTTGTTCGATTACCGAAGCCGTTCAAAATCATCCCGACCTGGTGAAGAAATATATGGGCTCGGTGGTGCCTTACGGAGATAATTATTATGCTGCTCTGAACTCTGCTGTATTTACCGATGGTTCCTTCTGCTATATTCCCAAAGGCATTCGTTGCCCGATTGAGCTTTCTACCTATTTCCGCATCAATGCGGCCAATACCGGTCAGTTTGAGCGCACCCTGCTGATTGCGGATGAAGGCGCTTATGTGAGTTATATGGAAGGCTGCACCGCTCCCCAGCGCGACGAAAATCAGTTACATGCAGCAGTGGTGGAAATCGTGGCAATGGAAGATGCCGAAGTGAAATATTCCACCGTTCAGAACTGGTATCCCGGCGATAAGAACGGTTTGGGCGGTATCTTTAATTTTGTCACCAAAAGAGGTATCTGCAAAGGCAATAATTCGAAGATATCCTGGACACAGGTGGAAACCGGATCGGCCATTACCTGGAAATATCCCAGTTGTATTCTCAAAGGCGATAACTCAGTAGGTGAGTTTTACTCGGTGGCTGTTACCAATAACTTTCAGCAGGCCGATACGGGAAGCAAGATGATGCACTTAGGCAAAAATACCAAAAGCACCATTATTTCCAAAGGTATCTCTGCCGGTAAAAGCGACAACAGTTACCGCGGACTGGTTAGGGTGGCTAAAGGCGCCACCCATTCAAGGAATTACTCACAGTGTGATTCATTGCTTATGGGAAGTAATTGCGGGGCCCATACCTATCCTCATATTAAGGTTGAGAACAAATCATCCATTGTGGAGCACGAAGCTACTACTTCCAAGATTTCCGACGACCAGCTCTTATATTGCAAGCAACGTGGCATTGATCAGGAAAGCGCCATCAATCTTATTGTGAATGGTTATGCCAAAGAAGTGCTGAACAAACTACCCATGGAGTTTGCTGTGGAAGCTCAAAAACTACTTTCGATCAGTTTGGAAGGCAGCGTTGGATAATATTCTTAGAAATTGAAATCGGCCATGGGCAACATCAATTGCTTTATGATCTCGATCACGCTCATAAGGGAATAGAGGCCACCCAAAACAATAAGGATTATTTTCCATACCTTGTTTTTTACAGTGAAAGCAAGTAACAGAGGAACTGCGGCCCACACCAGGTTCAGGAAATTGCTGAAATATCGTATGCTATGCCAGTCCATAGTGTGAAGGAGTGAAAAAACTGTCCAGACAAGTTTTGAGAATATCATAAAGAACACAACCATTATCACAATGATGTCGGAAAACATACTTTTTTCAGAAGACCCTGATTCCATTGATTGCAGGCTGTAGCCGCATTTGATACAATAAGAAGCATGGGCTTCGTTTTCGGTGTTGCAATGATTACAGATCATAAATGTGAAGATTAAAAATGAAGCCTAAAGGTACAAACAACCATTTAATTCTGATCAGAATTTCTGTAATTGGTGAGATATTTTTTCAAACGTAGTTGAGAAAGCGATAACCCTGTGATCACGACGGCTATACCCGTTATCTTTAGTGGCGTGAATTCTTCATGACCTGTATGGTATGAAATGAATGCCGTAAAGATAGGTACCAGATAAGTAAAAATGGAGGCTTTGGTCACACCAATATGTTTTGTGCCTATGGTGAATAGGAAAAACGCCAGGGCCGAGGCAAAAACAGCCAGGGCAGTGATGTTTATGACCAATTCAGAGTTTACCATCACCGCGCTTAATACATCGAAATCGAATAGCAGCAATAAAGGTAAAAAGTAAACTATTCCGATTATATTTTGAGCAGTAATAATGGTGTAGGCATTATACTTTGCGGTCAGACCCTGCAAAATATAACTGTAGCCCATCACACTGGCCACGGCGATCATCAGAAATCCAAGACCTATTGGTGATGCCGCAAAACTGAGATCCTTATTAAGTACCACCATCAAAACTCCTATGAAAGCAATGAAAATCCCAAAAAAAGTTCCGGTATTGATAGGCTCTTTTGCCAGGAAATACATAGAAAACGGAACAAACAAGGGTATGGTGGAAATTACGATGGCGGCCACCGTGGGAGCCACATATTTTAATCCATAGCTTTCGCCCAGGTAGTACATGAGGGGTTCGAAAAATGCCAATAGTAGAAATTTATGAAGGTCCTTCTTGTCAATCTTCTGCAGTTTTCTCATAATAAGTGACAGGACACATAGGAAAATAGAGGCAATCACCAGTCGGATGAAAACAGTGGAAATAGGATTCAGATACTTGAAGACATTTTGTGTCCAGATGTAGGAAAAACTCCAGAACACCATAGCCAGTATTAGGATTACGTAAATGACAGCTTTGTTTGTCTTCATAAAGGATTGCAAAAGTAAGCCATTATAGTTAATCCATATAATGTGGGTCACAAAAAGTGTTGCTATCTTTGCACTAAGTTTACACTCCCATAAGAAACCAAATGAAATTAAACGTACCTGAATCAAAACTTCCCAGGATTGTTATTATCGGGGCCGGATTTGCAGGACTAAAACTTGCCAGGAAATTGAATACAGATCGATTTCAGGTGGTACTTATCGACAAGAATAACTATCATCAGTTTCAGCCCTTATTATATCAGGTAGCAAGCTCTGGGGTTGAGGCCAGTTCTATCTCTTTCCCTTTGCGACAGATCTTTCAGAAACATAAAAATGTTCATGTTCGATTGGCTTCATTCAATGCTGTTGAGTCAGAGAAAAATGTTGTTCATACTTCCATGGGTTCTTTAAGCTATGATCATTTGATTATTTGTACGGGCATAGACACGAATTATTATGGTATGCAGCAAGTAAAAGATTTGTCATTTTCCATGAAATCGGTTACTGAAGCTGTGCAGGTTAGAAATGCCATACTTGAAAATTTTGAAAATGCTTTGATGGCTGAAAGCGATGAAGAGCAAAGCGGACTGATGAGCATAGCCGTTATTGGGGGAGGCCCCACCGGGGTGGAACTTAGCGGGGCTTTGGCCGAAATGAAGCGGTATATATTGCCAAAAGATTATCCTGAACTGAACTTTTCGCAGACCAAAATTTATTTGGTTGAGGCTTCAGAAAAAATTCTGGGTTCCTTTTCAGAAAGTTCCATCAAATTTGCCAAAAAATATCTGAAGGACTTGGGAGTGGAATTGTTGTTGAATTCTTCGGTGAAGGATTATGATGGTAAAAGACTGTTTTTTTCCGATGGAAGATCAGTACCCATAGGAACCCTGATATGGGCTGCCGGAGTGAAAGGAAATAAGATAGAAGGTCTGTCATCAGATGTGTATGCTCAAGGGGGGCGGATAAAAACGGATGATTATAACAAAATAGTGGGATACGATAATTTGTATGCCCTTGGTGATATCGCCTGTATGCAAACAGTTCAGTATCCCAAAGGTCATCCACAGGTTGCTCAGGTTGCTATACAGCAGGCCAAAAGATTGGCAGCCAACTTTAATTTGATGGCTAAAGGTTTTTTGCCGGTTAAATTTCAGTATAAAGATTCGGGATCAATGGCTACTGTCGGCCGTAATAAAGCTGTAGTGCAGTTGCCTTTTCTGAAATTTCATGGATTCCTGGCCTGGCTGGTCTGGACTTTCGTTCATTTGATGGCTATAGTAGGAGTTAAGAACCGTTTGCAAATTTTTATTAACTGGGCCTGGAATTATGTAAGCTACAACAAGTCGTTCAGGCTGATCTACAAATTTAAAAGCAGGAATGAATAGTACCTGTGTCAATTTTTAGGAATCATAAAATGTCAGAAATCAACAGAGAAAAAAAACTACCCCCTCTTTTAATAATAAAAGCTACCATTGGATTAAGGAATTTTCTGGTCAGGCTTACCAAAAAGATGCTTCCTGCCAACTTCATTTTGCTGGAAGAGGCATCTGCATTCTGGAAAGCAAAATCCATTGAAGTAGCTGCGAAATTGAATATTCCCGACTTTCTGGAGAAAGGTTCCATGAGTATTGAGAAACTTGCTGAACTTACGCAGACCAATGAAGATGCCTTGTACAGAATGCTCAGAGCTTTGGCAGGGGAAGGGATTTTTAAGGAATTGCCCGGTAGGAAGTTTAAAAATACACGGCTTTCCAGGGCTTTTATGATGAAACAGGAATCGGTGAAGTACTTTGTGATGCATCATTTGGGAGAAAACAACTGGGGGCTGGTAGGCGATCTGTACAACTGCGTTAAGACCGGTGAGAATGCCATCACCCATAAATTCAATATGCCCCCTTTCGAGTTTCTGGCGCAAAACCCCGACAAGAACGATATTTTCAACAAGGCAATGACCGAGACTGCAGAGTTATCGGGAAGCATCTTTGTGAATGCCTATAATTTTGGCAAGCATAAGCTCATCATCGACATTGGAGGAGGGCAGGGACATCTGCTCGCGCAGATATTGCAGAAATATCAGAATTCACAAGCCATATTGTTCGATCAGCCGCACGTCATCACGGAAGCCACGGCCCTGCTGAAGAGCAGCGGTGTGGACGATAGGTGTAAGATCGTTTCGGGAAGTTTCTTCGAAGAGATTCCCTCCTCTGGCAATCTGTATATCATGAAGAATATACTGCACGATTGGGACCATGCCACTGCGGAGATTATACTTGCCAATATTCATAAAGCTATGCCTGCCGACAGCAGACTGCTGATCATAGAAACCATTATCAAACCCAATAACAAAACTTCTTTTGGTAAATTTATAGACTTGCAGATGCTCATTGGTACCACAGGAGGAAAGGAACGCACCTTGCCCGAATTTGATAGCCTGCTGAATAAATCCGGATTCAAAATCAACCGCGTAATTGAGAATGCCACACCTTTCAGTTTTATTGAAGCAGTGAAAGGATGAAGAAAGTACTGCTGGTAAACGTAAATACCGAAAAAGCACCCTACCCTGTGCCTCCTATAGGGATGTGCATTATTGCACAAAGTATAGAAGATAGCTACGCTGTGGAGGTTTACGACGGTATGTTCGATGAGGGCAGGAGCCTACAGGCCCTGGTGACCCGTTTTCAGCCCGATTACATTGGCTGCAGCATACGCAACATCGATTCCATGTCTATTCAGACCCGCGATTTTTTTCTCGATAAGGTCAAGGAGGTTTTCATCGAACCGCTGAAAAAATATTCTTCAGCACCCATTGTTCTCGGGGGAAGCGGATTCAGCGTCTATCCTTATGAGACACTGGATTACCTGGATATTGATTATGGCATCATAGGCGAAGGGGAGGAGACTTTCAAAGAATTATTATTGGCTTTGGAAAACCATACAGACCTAAGTCTTATCAGAGGCGCTGCTTGCCGGAATTTTCCGGAAGAACTCAAATTAAAGAAACTTACCAGCCCGCATCCTAAAGCCAAATATCATTCAGGCATCTTCAAATACATTGATTTCACTGCTTACGAGGAAAGAGGCGCCTACTCCATACAGACCAAACGAGGCTGTGCCCACAAATGTATTTACTGCACTTACCCTGTGATTGAAGGCAAAAGATTTCGCAGCCGCACGGCAGTGGATATTGTGGACGAGATACAGTCCGTCTACAATAAACTGGGGAATATCTGTTTTGAGTTCGTGGACTCGACTTTCAACGACCCCAAAGGGCATGCCGAGGCTATCTGCCATGAGATCATTGCCCGCAACCTGAAGGTGAGGTTGCGCACCATGGGTATCAATCCCGACAATACCAGCGAAGAGTTGTTCCTGCTGATGAAAGAGGCCGGATTCTCACAGATAGATTCTACCCCCGATACGGCTTCGGCTGTTATGCTGAAGAATCTGGGCAAGAACTTTACCCTGGTCAGACTTAAGGAAATGGCGGTGCAACTGATGAAGGTGAATATACCCACTATGTGGTTCTTTGTGTTCGGAGGGCCGGGGGAAACTTACCAAACCATTGACGAGACCTTTTCATTTATTGAGGAATTTATTTCAGAGAAAGACCTGGTATACATTGCTACCAGTCTGCGCATCTATCCGAACACCAAACTCTACGACATTGCTTTGGAGGAGAAAATGATCACCATGGAGGATAACCTGCTGAAACCTGTTTTTTTCGAGAATCCTCAGTTTCCTCACGAGGAGATCAGCCGCTATCTGAGGGAGAAGATTGGGAAGAAACACAACATTCTGTTTACCTCTGACGCCCGCCCTTCGCCGGAAATGATGCAGCAAGCCATGCAAATGCGCCGGGAGCAGGGTATGGATGAACCCATGTTCCGCACCCTGCTTCGCCTGAGAAAAATGTGGATAGCAGAAGGTAAATTGTAGACTTTTCAATAAAAAGGTTTATTTTTATCACAAATTCCCGCACAGGGAGAGACTATATACCTACTACACTACAACTCATGAGGATACTTCTGATTAGCCCGGGTACACCTGACGAAATTGATAATAAAGTGATCAGGCAGATCCCTTATCTGTATGCCAAAGCATTCAATGCGCCCCATGCCATTGCCACCGTGGCCGCCCTCACACCTGCAGAGCACGAAGTGGTGCTTCACGATGAATATATGCGTGGGCCTTCGGAAGAATTTCTGCCCGGCAAAGAATTCGATATCATTGGGATTTCCGTTACCTCCAACCAGTTGCAGCGCAGTTTGACCATAGCGGCCGCCTGCCGTAAATTTTGCCCTAAGGCTACCATAGTAGCCGGGGGTATTGGCGTGGAAACCCTGATTTATAAAAATAAGGACGACATTGATGTAGTGGTTCACGGGGAAGCAGAAGAAACCTGGCCCAAATTTCTGGAAGATTTCAAGAACGGGAAGTACCTTAAGGTTTATAAAAGCCTTACAAAACCCGATATGACCAAAACCCCGCCTCCGCGCTGGGATCTGTTGGGCGAAGATATCATTCATTATAATTCGGTTTCGGTGCAGACTACCCGCGGATGTCCCTTCGACTGTAGTTTTTGCGATGTGATATATACCTACGGACGCAAACCGCGCAGCAAGACCATTGAACAGGTGCTGGAAGAGATTCGCCGGCTGAACGAACTGAAGGTGATGATGGTGTTTATAGCCGACGATAATTTTGCCGGCGACAGAAAGTACGTGAAGGAACTTTTGCGGCAGCTTATTGTTTTGAATAATTCCTTTAAGATACCCATGGGCTTCTTTACCCAACTGGATATCACCGTAGCGCAGGACGAAGAACTGCTGCAACTGCTGGCCGACGCCAATTTCTATAACCTCATGATAGGTGTGGAATCCATCAATGCCGAATCGCTGAAGGACATGAACAAAAAGCAGAATATGGGTATTTCGGCTGCAGAGGCCATCAAAAAGATACAATCATACGGTATGGCGGTGCTGGTGCATATGATCATTGGCTGCGATTCGGATGGACCCGATGTATTCGATAATACCGCCCGTTTTATGCAGGAGGCCGATGTGGTATTTCATATCTGCCATCCGCTGGCTGCTCCTCCGGGAACCAAAATGTGGTACGATTACAAACGCAATGGCAGGCTGATCACTGTGGAACATGAAGAAGCCCGCGACAAAATGGATATTCTTACGAATATTATCCCGAAACAAATGACGAGGATAGAGTTGATGGAAGGATTGGCCGATTACTGGGATCATGTGTATACGCATGAGAAGTTTTACGACAGGGCCATGGGTTTTATCAACGGTATCAATTACAGACCCAAAGTAAAGCCTCCGGGATTACCCGATCTGTGGGCCCTGCGCAAGCTGATGGGTGGAGTTTTCAAGTATTTTATGTTCAAAGCCGAAAAGGCCGACCGCAAGACCTTTTTCAAGATACTGGGCAAAGCGAAGAAGAACCTGAGTTTTATGATGCCCAAGATCATTTACATGTACACTTTTTTCCTGATCGATTGCATGCGGTCAAAGTATGATGCGGAGGTGGCCCGCGAAATGGCCCAATGGGAAAGGGAGCATCCGGAAAAGATCAAAGTGGATTCAATCGAGATACCCGTTTCAGAGAAGATACGCGAAAATGCCAAAAGCCTGGTGACCGATGCTTTTACTCACATAAGGGAGAAAACCGACAGCAAAGAGCTTGTTTATAAAGCCGTGGTGAGCGCTATGCTCGACTTCAGCGACCGTTTCGGAGATATTTTTACGGTGTATGATGAGTTCCAGAAAGAGCACCTGAAAAGTGCCTGCGAACGTGCGTTGGGACAGAACATACCGAAGGAAGCCTGCACTACTGTTACCCTGGCCGATACTCCGCCACCTTTCTTCACCCGCGAGATTATGGATGCGCTGGATAATGCGGTAAGGTATAGGAATATGTATAACTAAGAAGTGCCTTGAGTGCCTGGAGTTCGGAGTGTGGAGTGGACCAACTCCAAACTCCGAACTCCGAACTCCAAACTCCGAACTCCAAACTACTTCCCCGTATAATTCTGCGGTGTGATGTTCCTTAATTCTTCTTTTACGGCTTCGTTCACCGTAAGGGTTTCTATGAATTCCTGTATGCTTTCTTTGGTGATGGTTTGATGGGTGCGGGTAAGTGCTTTGAGGGCGTTGTAAGGATCGGGGTAGTTTTCGCGACGCAAAATGGTTTGAATGGCTTCGGCTACCACGGCCCAGTTGTGTTCCAGGTCGGAGGCTATCTTGGTTTCGTTGATAAGGAGCTTGTCGAGGCCGCGTTTTAGCGATTTCAGGGCAATGAGCATATGAGCCACTGGCACGCCTATGTTGCGGGTGACAGTGGAATCGGTGAGGTCGCGCTGCAGGCGTGATACGGGTAGCTTCTCTGACAGGAATCCGAACAGGACGTTGGCCAGTCCGAAGTTGCCTTCAGCATTCTCGAAATCAATGGGATTCACCTTATGCGGCATGGCAGAAGAACCTACCTCGTCCTTTTTTATCTTCTGACGGAAATAATCCATGGAAATGTAAGTCCACATATCGCGGCAGAGGTCGGTGCAAATGGTGTTGATGCGTTTCAGGGTGTCGAAATAGGCGGCCAGGTTGTCGTAATGCTCTATCTGGGTAGTGCATTGCTGGCGTTTCAGTCCGATTCGTTCGAGGAATTTATTCCCAAAGTCATGCCAGTCGAGACCTGGATAAGCCACACAATGGGCGTTGAAGTTGCCGGTGGCTCCTCCGAATTTCCCTTCGAAGGGAATAAGGTCGAAATACCTGATCTGACCCAATAAGCGTTCGGCAAATACCCTGATCTCTTTTCCCAGACGGGTGGGTGAGGCAGGTTGTCCGTGGGTGCGGGCCAGCATGGGGATGTCTTTCCAATCGTGTACCATCAGGTGCAGATGGTCGAGCAGTACATACAGCATAGGCCGCAGTACATTGGCCTGGGCTTCTTTCATCAGCAGGGGCAGGGCGGTGTTGTTGATGTCCTGTGAGGTAAGTCCGAAATGAATAAACTCCTTGTATTTTGAAAGGCCTAATTCATCGAACTTCTGTCGCATGAAGTATTCCACCGCCTTCACATCATGATTGGTGACGGCTTCGTATTCCTTTACTTTGACGGCATCCTGCAGGCTGAAATCGCCGTAGATGTTGCGTATCTTGTAGAGATCATCGGCGCTTACTTCCCACAGGGCAGGCAGCACGGGGCAAAGCTCAATGAAGTATTCCGCTTCTACATACACCCGTTTTTTGATGAGGGCATATTCCGAAAAATAATCAGTGAGGATTTCGGTGGCTTTGCGATAGCGGCCATCGACGGGCGAAACGGAGGTGAGGGAATTTAGTTCCATGGGGGAGGGTTTATCGGCCAAAAGTAAGAAAAAAAGTGGAGTTTGCACTGAACATTGATCGTGGAGCATCGACAATTGAACTTTTTTTGCTTAACCACATAGACACATAGAAACATAGAGATCTCAAGAAAGCATAAGTGCACATAGAGGCGATGTGATGGTTGTGCAATAGATTATTATTTTAATCTTTCATTGTCATTGATTGTTTTGATTCTACTGTTTCACAGTATCGGAATCCGGATGTAACCTTATGGAATTGAGGCCAAAGTATTGAGCAGTCCCGATGTTTATCCAGTGGCTTGAGTCGGGCAAAATATCAATGAAGTAAATGGTGGAAGGTATTACGGATAAGGCAGGCACCCTGATATCCTGTTTCTCAGCTGCCTTTTCTGCTTTGATGATTTCATAACGGCCATTCAATTCATTGTTGTATTTAGGGGCATTCAGCATCAAATCGTAAAAGGCCCGGCTGATATTGCCCGAAAAAGAAACAGGCTGTCCGGGTTCTTTGTTGAAACCGGTCATGAAGAAGATCACCACAGAAACAAACAGCAACGACTGAAGTGCTTTAGGGATGTGCAGATCGAGGTTGTAGTAGTGAATGAACAGATAAACGACGTAGAACCACGAAATGATGAACAGTACCGAAGTGGTGTTGTATATCCGCATGGGCGAAGGAAGCCCCGTGGAATAGCATACCGGGAAAAACAAACTGATGAAAATGAAAACCAATAGCAAACCTGCCAGCCAGGGATTCATATGTATGATGGGTGTATTGCCTTTGTTTTTTATGGCAGACATTACGGGCAGCGACAATAGGCTAAGGATGATGAAAGCAGGACTATTGAAATGTATCCCAAAAAGCTTGGCTGAGCAAACGACAGATTCTTTCAGGCCGTACAGTATGTTGCCGGCATTTGAGAAATTTGTCATTCTCACATAATTACCCGGGGCAATAATGTCGATGGCTGCCGAAATAATGAGCACCACCAGCACCGGCAGTAAAAATTTCAGGGCTGAGCGGTCTTTAAAATGATACAGTATGAGTAGCCCCAGAATCTCCAGAAGAAAAATAAAGCTGATCTCGTTGCTTCCGCATATGCAGCATCCCAGCACACATACCACCACCGCATGCCAGGGTTTTCGCTCTTTATAATTTACCCCCTGAACCACAAGGGGCAGAAAAATTAAGGTGAGTATTGTGGGAATAAAATATACGATGGCGCCGGTCATCCAGTAAATGGTTTCGGCAGATGAAGGCATGATGTTAAGATAAAGGAGCGTCAGCAATAGTATCACTATGGCCTTGGAAACCCCCTTGAACTGTTCTTTGAAGAATACATGTACCAGGTAAGCCACCGAGCCAACAAAGGAGGCTGACAGAAATAACGAAAAGAGCTTATATCCCACAAACGAATCGAAGGCCAAAGGATTTAGGCTTAAAATAAAATTAGAGAAATAGCGTCCCTCCCAGGTGCGGTACATTACATCCTGAAAGCCCCATCGGCCCAATGCCTTAACCACCACCGCAAAACCAAAATCATCGGCAGAGGGATGCACAAAAAACGTCAACACGAAAAACGGAAGCAGCAAAAATATCAGCACGGAAAGTAGTATCAGGGAACTTCTTTTCTGTATCATACTTTTGAGTTTTTATGCGGCTGCGGTTTACTATTTTCCGGAATGTAAAATTATCATTTTTTGCAATATCAGGAAATGTTATATTTTGCCGAAAAGTAAGATAACCTTCAAGGACCTAATCTGCCGCGGCGGACACTAAAAGACACTATGTTTTTTAGTCTTATTTCTAAGTGTTTCTCTTTGTTTCTCAGTGTATGAGTGGTTCTCATTAATCCGATAATCCCAAATTATTTTATCACTGGGATTATAGGTTATGTTTAAGTTTATCAAGTATAACAGGAGCCTTATGACGGGAGACTGTCAAGTACTGTTCTGTGAGAGGATTAGGGGTGTAATTCCCCTTTTCCTACTCGGCAACTCTGCGGTGAATTTCCGTCCTCCTCCTGAACCACTGCGCAATAATACTCACCGTAATCAGTTGCAGTGCATGATACATCATAATTGGCAGCAAAATAATTCCCATATTAGGATTGTGGGTAAACAACACCTTAGCCATCACCGTGCCATGCACCAGCGACTTCTTCGAACCGCAAAACTGGGCGGCAATCTTATCTTCGAGTGTAAAACGCAGCAGGCTGCTAATTACATACACTATGCCGTAAGCCGTATAGAACATGGCCACCATACCCGCACCCAGCAACAACAGAAACTCCCACGAATAGCCTTCGAACATCTTTTTGGCAAACGACTCGCAAAAGGCCGTATAAACTATCAACAGTATGACACCCTGGTCGAAATAGCGCAGGCGTTTGCGATGTTTATCGGCAAAAGCTCCGAATTTTGCATTCAGCAATATGCCCACCACCACAGGCAGCAATACCTGCCATAATAGTTTCAGGAGTATAGGTCCCAGTTCGAAACTGCCTGAAGAGGCACCCATATACAAACCCATCAGCAGAGGCGTAATAAATATCCCTATCAGCATCGAAAGGCTGGCATTGAATATGGCTGCCGGAATATTTCCACCGGCAATGGAAACCATCACTACGGCCGAAGTGACCGTTGATGGCAGACAGGCCACAAAAAACACACCCAGCCAAAGGGTATCATTTACCAGGCTTCCTGTCAGCAGTCGGGCCAGAAGCACTATCAGCGGAAACAGCAAAAAAGTGGTGCATTGTATCAACAGGTGCAGCCTCCAGTTGCTGATGCCCTCCAAAAGTTTTTTGGGGCTAAGCAGCAATCCGTAGAAAAAGAAGATGAGCGAAACACCCACATGCGCCATAGCAGACAAGGGCACCACCGAATCTTTGGCACCTGCCTGTGGCCAAAGTTTTGCTAGTAGTATCATAGCGATCAGCATCACAATAAACCCGTCCAGCCCGAAACGTTTCGCGAATTGGTAGAACTTTTGGAAAGCGCTGATGAGTTTTTCGGAGGCTTGCTTTGGCACTATGATAATATGGTTTTGTATTAGTACAAAAATAGGATTATTTATTTTGTGTAAGCGGAATTTTTTTTGCCACTCCCGAGGGATGCCTATGGCACAAATCTCCAAAGCACCTATTTACACCAAAATAATTTTTAGTATTTGGTGAGTTTTGGTGTTTTCGTGTCTTGTTGGATAGTTCTCCTGTTGAGATAATAAAGAAAAGGTGAAAAGACCTAAAAAAAGATGGTAAATAAAAATGTAGTATTTTTGATAAAAAAAGCATGAAGGTCATTGAGAAATATTCTCTCCTGAAAGCCACGGTTCTTTTAGCATTTATTTTACTAGATATTGCTGGTATTTTTGGCCAGTCATCCACAACAAAATTCATGGACGACAACCTGGATTTTCGCAAAAAAATGAACGACGAATTCCGCGACAGCACACAAACACCCCTGACCAAAGAGGGAATAAAAGTTTTTAAGGAGATAGAATTCTTCCCCATACGGACCCAATACCGAGTGGCAGCCAAACTGGTGCTGACCCCCGACGAGAAACCTTTCGAAATGCTCCGTTCAAAAGGCAACACCGGAACCTACCGTAAATATGGCGTGGCAACCTTTGTGCTCGATGGAAAAGAGTGCAAGTTGAGTGTTTACCAATTTATGAAACTCATAAACGACCCTCAATACAAGAACGACCTCTTTCTGCCCTTCAAAGACCTGACCAACGGCAAGCAAACCTATGGAGGCGGCCGTTTTCTCGAACTTCAGATACCTGAAGGCGACGAACTGGTGATCGACTTCAACAAAGCCTATAATCCCTTGTGCTGTTATCATAATCCGAAGTACTCCTGCCCCATACCACCGCCTGAGAATCATTTGCAGGTTAAGATACTGGCAGGGGAGAAAAAGTATAAGTTTGAGAAATAGGGGGTTTCAGGTGTTTTATTGTTTGATGGGGCTGAAACAGTGCAGGGTGTATATTTCGTACACATAAATGGTTGAATCTTCCTGCCGGCTCGACTTTAATTCGTTCAGCACCGGGTTTTTTCCAAAAGCAAATTCGCTGCCGCAATCCAGATAAACCACCCTGCGGTTTTGCAATTTACTTTTATCGAATAGGGTAAGATCGCGAAGGGGATAAATATTTTCACGATTTAGCAGGGATATAGTATTGTTATAATCTTTGAAATATCCGATGTTATAGTGATAACTGAATTCGAGGTAGCTGTATTCGGGCGAAATGATGAGCAGCATATCCGGGTTCTTTACTTTCATTTCTTTTACGGTCTGAACCACTTCGTCGACCTTGCGTTTATTATCGGGAGTAAGGCTGAAATCCCACATCATGGCCGCCAATATGGCGAAAAAAGAGAACAGCTTCAATACACGGGTATCGGTGAACTTCGATAAAAACATGGCAATAAGCAGGTAAAAGGCCACACTGGTAAATATAATATAACGGTCGAGAAACATGGGAACCCAAAAAGATAAAACAAACATGCTTAGATAAGGAAAAACGAACCAAATAATAACAATCCGGGAAGGGTTGTCTTTCAGAAAGGCAATAAATTTTCTCCTGAATTGCTTTTTCCACAGAATAAAGATCAGGTTAACCAACATACAGACCAGAAGCACCAGCATGGCGTATTTCGAATTGAGGAATCGGTTGAGGTTGCCGTACAATTCGGTTATTTCTGGTCTCCTAACCCAGGTGCCATGCTGCACCGAAACCGTAAAGCGCTGAATAAAAATTATGATATTGGGAAGGTAAGAAACCGCAGTGAGCAGGAACACCAGAATAAACTTTTTATAAACACTTCGCAGATTGGACAAGAAGAGCATACTGATGAATTCGGCAGCGATCACAAAAAAACCGAAGTAATGCGAATAGATCAGCAGAATATTGGTGACTAATAATCCTATAAAGGCTCCATTCTTTTTGGGTTCTTTGCCTGTTTGCAGGAATAAATAAAGGCTCAGTGCTGTCAAAAAAACAAAGAGAGGATATACGCGGGCTTCGTGCGAAAAATACATGTGAAACTCCGAAAAAGTAAAAATAAAGGAGGCAAATATGCCGGTCTGATACGAAAAGAATTTCCTGCCGGTAAGGTAGATCACTACCACGGTCATCGAACTGAATAGAACCGACAGAAAGCGCACCGAAAACGCGCTGATACCGAACAGTTTTATCCAGAAATGCAGCAGAATAAAATGCAAAGCAGGATTATTTTCGTTTGCCAGCATCTTGAAAATGGAGGTAAGGTCCATTTGTGCATAAAATATGCTGAATGGTTCATCCATTGCAATATCGCAGGCAGTTATCCCATAAATTTTTACCATAAAATTCAATAAGAACAACAATAGTGATGTTATCATAATTTTATTGTTATTGATAAAGGATGGGGTTTGCATGTTCTACTGTTTTATGATTTTAAGGCATGCAAAATCATGGTCATTGTACACCGTGACAAAATACAACCCTGAGGCTTCGTGCGAAATATCTACCAAATTTCCGAAAGCATCATGTTGATCAATGATTTGAGAATATACGGTTTTTCCCATAAGGTCCGAGATATGAACAGAATATTTGCCGGAGAAACTATTATCACTGAGTTTTACGAAAAACAACCCTTCATTGATACTTGGGTAGATGCCAAAAAATGAATGGTCGGGGTTTGCCTCCTCTTTAACATCGGTAATATTTTCGGTAGTCAGGCTGTAACTGCAGTCGCCAGCAATTTTTACAACATAAATGTTCGATATCCCGTTGCCGAGTCCATCTGATGTCCCGATAATAATATATCCTCCATCGCGGGTTTTTATGGCATAGGTTCCTATTTCATCATCCGTGGAACCGTCGGTATGGCTGCAGATGAACTCATGATAATCGCCAATAACTAAAAAACTTAATTCTTTACCTCCATTACCGGCACCTGTGGTAAAACCAGTTAATAGGTAGCGCCCTGAGTCGCCGATGGAAACGCTGTAATTAACATCATCTGCCCAGCCAATTTCCCAGTCTTCCGGCATTTTCCATTCTAAAATTTTGTTTCTATTGTATTTCATCAGCCACGACTCATGCTCAATTGCATTATAGCTCATGGTAGAACCCACAAACACAAAACCTGAGTCGGGAGTTTGTTTGATCGAATAAATAATGTCTTCCTTGTCTTCCCCGTAGGTTTGTGTCCAAAGGGTATCGCCGTTTGGTTTAAGATTCAACACATAACCATCGAAGTTGCCATGCCCGAAACTATTGGTGGTGGCGCCTATCAGGTAAGTGCTATCTAATTTGTTATCTGCCGACATGGCATAATCGGTGCTGTCGCCTCCGAAAACCCTCGTCCATAGTGTATCACCGCTCAGGTTGGTTTTGATCACGTAAATATTTCCTTGTCCGGGCCCGTAACTATAGGTTTGCCCTGCTACCAGGTAAGCATCATCGGGGGTTTCTATTACCGCATTTCCTATATCCCAGTCAGTACCTCCATAGGTTTTCTCCCACAGAACATTGGCATTCGAATCGGTTTTAACCAAAAGCACATCGTACCCACTTTGCGAATGTTTGTTGGTGAGTCCTGTTATTAAAAAACCATTATCTGAGGTTCGTATAAAATCATTTGCCGAGTAAATAGAAGCATCGCCGATGGTTTTCTCGTAAAGAATAATGCCCAGCGAATCGGTTCGGATGATATGGATATTGGTATTGGCAATATTGCCGTTCTCGTTTGCCAATATAAAATAGCCCTCATCGTTTGCCTGTATAATTCGTTTGCCATAATTGTATGGCATCTGCCCGTAAGTCTTGTTGAATTTGATTGCCTGCGAATGGGCAACCGTGGGTAATAGTAAAGTAAAAAGTATGGATATGGTTAGGGGTAAAAGCTTTTTCATATCACAGGGTTTTAATAATTGAAACATAACCTCCTGCTCCCGCTGAGTGTTTAAGATTAATATATCCATTGAGGTAATCCGTTCTCACTTCAATAAAGAATTTCTGGTTGATGGCAGCCGACAAACCCAAACCATAGTTCACTTTTCCATACCCACCATACTCTATGTTAGGGCTGATGCACAGTTGGGACCTTTTGATATGGATGCGCCAGGTTGGCTCAAAACGGATCAGGGGATTGAAATGCATGAAATGATAGTTGATCAGGCTCAGCGACAACGCCAGGCGGTTGTTCAATAAATACCTTGTATAATTTAGGCTGCCCCGCATAGGTATCATTTTGGTGAAACGTCCTGTTTTTTTGGAAAAGCCAAACTCATCGGTAATGCTATCGCCCGACAGAACGGTAATGGTTTCAGAGGTCAGGTCAAAAATGTTCTGAATATTAATACCATCGAAATAGACCAGGGTATCCTTGTTGTATTGCTGCGAATGCTTGTTCCATCTGATAAACCCCAGGTTCTCCATCCTGATCTCAATAGAGTTGCTTGCATCGCGATGAAAGAACGACAGATCGAGGCACATCCCCAGGCCGTTCTCGGCCCCGAAGCGCGAACTCAGGGTGTCGGAACGGCGCATGTTCATTTGCATATCCAGCGAAATATACTCGGCATTGCTTTGGGTGAAGAAAGTCGCTTCAGGAAGTTCATAGGATAATAGGGATTGCCCGTTATTGATGCCCAGGCCTGCCGTTAATACATTGACCGCTGAATTTTTGAACCATGTTTTCACAATGCCGGCCTTGATCTGCTGGAATTTCAATAAAGTAAAGGATTGCTTGTCGAGCAATGTATTTTGGTCTACCAGGTCCTGATTCCCGAAAAACACCAGCTGAAACAGGTTCTTATCAAAGCGTAGCTCTCCATAATTGTGATTTTCGAAAGCTGCATAATAGCTGAGACCCTTTTTTCGTGAAGGGATATTGAGTTGTAATCGGGTGATCCAGTTATACCCGATCAGGTTGTTGCGGGGTTTTAAACGGTTGAGATTCTGTGTCTTTAGTTCTGTATCAAGAAAATGCCCCAGGTAGAACTGATTTATAAAATCGTTCGTGATGCCGTTCGAATTCAGACTGATCTCAGAATGTAAGGTAAGATAGGTGTGGTTGTAATCAATGTCGAATTCGCTCTCATGGGGTGAATATTGCGGGGAGGAGTTTGCGAACGGAAAGCGCGTGAATTTGTACTGGCTGAACAGAGGGGTGGACAGTAATACCGATACAAGCAGCCCTGTAGTGAAGATGATATGTTTTGTTGGTTTCCTGCTCATCAGTTTTACATCCCGATCAAATAATCGAAATCTCCGGTAAGTTTTAATTTAAGGTTGTAGTCGCGGTAAATTTTTACATAGCCCAATCCGATGGTATTGAACTTTGCTACCAGAAATGCTTTCTTATAAAGGAAGAAAGACTGGTATCTGTCAGCCGGAAGCAGTATTTCAAATTCGGTGCGTTTGGGGGAGATCACCTTTAGGTCTGCATCCAGAGCGGGAGCTTCTATAAGACTGTTGGTGAGCAATGAATCGGCGATATGGTTGTTGGCATCTACCAGGTAAATCTGGAAGTTGGCGCTAAATGGAAAGCCATTATCTGCAATTAATTTCAGTTTCCCGGAAGATGGATTGTCGTTGTATTCGCCCAGATCCCAGCTAACCGAATCGGACAAGGTGAGATCATTTGCAATGAGCGACAAAGGAATCTCCATGTTTAACAGGGTTTTCAGATAGTTTCCATGATAAATAAAATCGTTTCCGGAAGAAATATTGCCAAGGGGATTGGTGTTGATGTGAAGTTTATAGGTGATCTTATCAGGCATATCTTCCAGCATGCTCACTACATTGGAATTGCTTAACTGGTAAGAATATACCGATGGCGCCACCGGCGATAGAGGGTTATTGGTTTCGGTGGCTCTCGAAATGTTCAGGGTTTGACCTATAATAGGGTCGTTAAAGATTATCTCATGGCCCGTGTGCGAATTTAGGGTACTTACTTGATCGAAAATCACACGGGCATCCATTCCAAAGCCATTTTGAACATCCATAGAGAGTTTAACGCTTTCCAGACCGAAATTGCCCCCGGTGAACATATTGAATACATCCATGCTGGTGGTATCGGGGCCCAACACATTGCTGGTACTTCCAAAATAGCCCTTGGCATAATTGAATTTCACGCTTTTGAAGCGCACATTAAATGTAAACTGGTCGAGATCGGTTAGTGTGATCTGATTGCCATCGGGATCAAGAACAGCAATGGTTGTATTAGTCAGTGTATTGCAACCGAGATGCGTTGGTCCACGCATATCGAGCGAATAACCTGAAATATCTAAAGGTTTCGAGAAATGTACCGAATTGCCCAAGGTAGCTGCCGGCACCATTTCGGTTATCTCAAGCGGAACTCCGTTTTTAACAGCGTATGGTATCTTGTAAGTGATAAATATATTTTGGGTCAAAGTGCTGTAAACCTCCAGAACAATTGACCCTGCATAAAAATCAACCTTGCTTATTTCAGCATTGTTTATGGCAAGCTTGGTATCTTCGGTAAAATTAAAAAAGGTTTGTCCGGGGTGAATAATTGCTCCAACCAGGGAAGGAAGGTAGTTGTGTGAAATAGTGTCGGGAAAATCGGCCAGAGAATCGAAAGTGAAATCGGTCAGATTAAATTGATAATAGAGGCTTACTAAATTGTCGGGGCTGTACAATAAGTTGGAATCAGCAACGATATTGGTGAAATCCATGGTGGTATTGAAAATAGGGCCATATACACCTATTTCCCAGCTTGGATCTATCTTTTTCCGGCAGGAGGCGAATGAAACCAGGATTAATAAAAGTATTACAGCTTTTTTAATTTTCATTTTTAACAGGCTTTTAGGCTTTAGGTTAGCCTTTGTCCAAACAACCATTCAGCAATTTATCATCTGACAATTTCACCACAAAGACACAAAGGTATTCACAAAGAAGTCATTCCATTTTTTACCCATAGACACATTTAAACATAGGTGTAAAAAAAAGAAAAAGAAAGTTCACATCGATATCATTCCATTTTTCCATCCAACAATTTTACAATATAACAATTTTACCATTTGACAAGATTAGAAAAACCACTAAGACACTAAGAACACTAAGTTTCACTAAGAATTTCGACAATCAACAATATAACCATTCAACAATTTAACCATTCTTCCATCCTCCGACCCTTCCATTCCACCACTCATCAATACTTATATCTTTTACCCCAACGTGTTTTCAAAAAGTTCCTGATCTCATTTTCCCTGGCATTCGACTGCGGTTCATAAAATGTGCTTCCCGAGATCTTTTCAGGAAGGAATTCCTGTTCCACAAAATTGTTTTCGAAATCGTGTGCATATTTATAATCCTTACCATAGCCAATGTTTTTCATAAGCCCGGTAGGAGCATTTCTTATATGCAGCGGCACAGGCAGGTCGCCGGTTTGCCTGATAGTGGCCTGCGCGTTGATCAAAGCCATACACGAAGCATTGCTTTTGGGGGAGGAGGCCAGGTAAATAGCCGTTTGCGACAATATCAACTGACATTCGGGATAGCCAATCATCTGCACCGCCTGAAAACAATTGGTGGCCAGCAGCAAGGCATTGGGGTTGGCATTGCCTATATCTTCCGAAGCCAGTATCAGCATGCGGCGGGCAATGAACTTAGGATCTTCACCACCTTCTATCATGCGTGCCAGCCAGTAGACGGCGGCATTGGGATCGCTTCCGCGCATGGATTTTATAAAAGCAGAAATGATATCGTAATGTTGCTCGCCAAGTTTATCGTACAGGGCCAGATTTTGCTGCACCACATCCAACACCAGTTGATTGGTGATGATGATCTCCTGAAGTTTTGATTTTTCCGATTCAACCACAAGTTCCAGCGCATTCAGCAGTTTGCGGGCATCGCCGCCCGAGATCCTCAACAAGGCTTCATCTTCCTGAAGGGTGATCTGTAATTTATATTCTTCTAACAGTAAAGCGATCCCTCTGGCAACGATCTGCAAAAGCTCGGTTTTTTCGAGGTTTTTTAGAATATAAACCTGGCATCGCGACAACAATGGAGAAATAACTTCGAACGAAGGGTTTTCGGTGGTAGCGCCTATCAGGGTGATGATGCCTTTTTCCACCGCGCTTAGCAGCGAATCCTGCTGCGCTTTGTTGAAACGGTGTATCTCATCGATAAACAATACGCTTTTCAGATCATCGGTTCCGGCTTTTTCAATAATGCTTCTGACATCTTTAACTCCCGCATTTACAGCACTTAAGGTGTAAAACGGGCGACTGAGGAGTTTCGAGATAATGAAGGCCAGTGTAGTTTTACCCACTCCGGGAGGTCCCCACAATATCATAGAAGGTATATTGCCCGATTCAATGGCCTTGCGCAACACTGCATTTTTACCAATCAGGTGTTGCTGACCAATGTAGTCATCGAAACCGGCAGGACGCATTTGTTCGGCTAATGGGGTGGAGGCTATCATGGTGGAAATAAGGAAACGAAATTACAAAAAATAACCGACAAGATACTAATGTTGAAAAAAGGCTGCAGTTATTATCTGAAAAGCAACTTGTGATAATGATATGCTGGCCAATCACAATTTTTTTACCTCCTAAAGTCCGGAGACACATTGTTCACCGATGACATACCCTCTCCGGAAGTCCGGAGACATATTTCAGGCCTAACAGCAACAAAAAAAGAGGTTCCACGTTGCCGGGCAGCCTCTTTTTTACTACTGAAATGTTTTTTGTTTTAAAGTTTCTCAATCTCAACCGGAAACCCAACGGGAGGGCAAACCACAGAAATCGAACTGGATAATATTCTGGCCATTGTATTAGATCAGAATGTCCCCAATCCGTTTGCAGAGAGTACTATTATCAATTATTTCATTCCTGAAAACATCAACTTTGCCCAAATAATCTTCACCGATAACTATGGCAGAATAATGAAAACAGTTGATATAACTGCATCAGGAAATGGAATGATCAAAGTATATGCCGCAAATCTCAGCAGTGGTATTTATACTTACAGTCTTGTGGTGGATGGAAAAGTGGTTGAAACTAAGAAAATGATGCGGACAAAATAACTGAGGCCCACTCATAAAAAAATAGGCTGTCCTTAAAAGGCAGCCTCTTTTATTATACGAAATGTTATTTCCTTTGAAGTTATACCAATTGTACTTATTTTTTAGTCCAATCTATAAATAAGTTACAATGGTTAATGCCGATGCTACTAATAAATGGTATAATGAATCGGAGATGAAATTAGACCATATTATTAGTGCTATCTGTATAAAGCTGATTTACACTGATCAAAGGGTGAGTTTATTGAATAGACTCAAATAAGAAAATCCATTTCTTTACTCGAAAGTCAAAATCCTTTACTCGAAAGTCAATATCCTTTGCTCGAAAGTCAATTTCCTTTCCTCGAAAGTCAATATCCTTTACTCGAAAGTCAATATCCTGTACTCGAAAGTCAATATCCTGTACTCGAAAGTCAATATCCTTTCCACCAGATTCAATATCCTTTACTCGAAAGTCAATATCCTTTACTCGAAAGTCAATATCCTTTACTCGAAAGTCAAAATCCTTTGCTCGAAAGTCAATATCCTTTACTCGAAAGTCAATATCCTTTACTCGAAAGTCAAAATCCTTTACTCGAAAGTCAATATCCTTTTCTCGAAAGTCAATATCCTTTACACGGAAGTTTTTTTTCTTTTAGATATCATAGCGGGTTGGGCGCGTGCAATGTATTGCAAATCAGGAGTGATTTGCTTCCCATCCCGATAACTGCTACGCATTAGGAATTTTTTATTCCGGAATTTGGGATTAACAAACTTTTTTTAGCATAAAAAAAAGCTGTTCCTTTCGGAACAGCCTTTTTCGTTAAATAAACCCAAAAATTATTCAACAATAAATTTGGTGGTTGAAACATTCTTTGATGTTTCTATCCTTACAAAATACATTCCTGTATTATAATCGCTGGTATTAACCGTAATAATGGGTGAAGCCTGTTGCTGATAAACAACTGCGCCCAAAGCATTGGTAATGGTTACTGTTCCTTCGGTTGCATTGGTGTTGATATGTAACTGATCTTTCACCGGGTTAGGATATACAGAAATGGTTGGCGTGGTTTCGTCCTGAATTCCGGCGCTGGCCACCATCCAAACAATTGCATTGTGGATGGCTGTCCATGCGTCACCGCCAATGGTGGCAGAACCATCAGTATAAGCAGGTAGCAGATTGAAACTACAAACATTTGGTTTTGCTGCAATAGCAGTACTTCCATTACTCCATTTCACAATTTCGTCGGCACCTGCTGCAATGGTAGGATCCTGGGTGTCAAAATATTGTTCCAAAGAAGTAACGCCAACCATAATAGGATGTGAAGGAGAAACGACAGTTCCCATTGTGGAGGTTGTTTCCCATGAGTCTGTTGTGGTCACACCAAAAGCTGAGTAATTCCCGGTAACATAGTTGCCAGCCAGTCCCCAGTTGTCAAAACTTTTCAGGTATTGACATTCAATCACTTTACCACCGCCATCAATATATGATGCAAGAACATTTCCCACATTGGCCCTGGTTCCGCCTTTACTTTCCCATGTCATATCATTGTAAGCAAAACAAACCTGATGTGTCGAAATATTGGCTAATGTTAAAGCAGCAATGTCTGACCATGCAACCGTATTTACCGTAAGATCGGAAAAAGCAACTAAGGCATTGTAAACAAAATTTGTGCTTAAAGAACTGTCAGGACTCAGAATCATAACAGTAATCTGGGTTTTCGATTGTAATCCGGCCGTAGGATCGATGGTCACCTGATGCGAGCTACCTTTAGCAGCCGCAAAATTAGGACTCAATTTTTGCTGAGCAGAAACAAAGCCAGCGATAAATAAACTTAAAACAACAAGAGTAATTTTTTTCATAATTTTATTTTTTAGTTAATAATATGTCAAAGGTAGATAAAGTATTTCTGATGGCCGTCTTTTATTAAAAAAGTTATTGATACCTTGTTGTTAGTTAAAAACACCTTGAATTTAAGTAATTACTTTAAGTGAGTCAGGAACAATCTTAACTTCAATAATTTTTCCGAGAACCTTTTCATCCCCATCAATGTGAGCGATGTTATTTTTATGCTGAATGATCTTAATTTCCTTTGCCCTGATAATTTGCACAAAAGGCGTTTTATGTGCGAGTCCTAAAAAAATAAATGGTATTACAAAGGCCACATAATAGATCAGGGGTTTGCGGACAATACATAAATCGAGATATCCATCATCAATAATAGCTGTCGGGGCAATACGGGCATTAAAACCAAACTGATCGGAATTGGCGAAACTTAACATGAAAGCACTTTTCTTAAGGGCTTTGCCGTTTACATAGATCTTAAATCGTTTAGGATTGTAATGAATGTATTCGAGAAAGCAAATTTTAGCATAAGCCCAAAACCCCCTGTTCCTGGATTGCGAAAACCTCTCCGCCACATAAGCGTCGAAACCCACCCCGGCAATGCTTACAAACAAACGGTCGTTAATTGAACCTGTATCAATAGTTCTTACATTTAACCGATTGATAATGTCAAGCGCCTTTTTGGGTTTTAGCGGAATTTTCAGATAATGGGCCAGGCCGTTCCCGGAACCTGCCGGCATAATGCCCATGGCAGTCTGCGTATGCAATAATCCCTGGGCTACTTCATTGATGGTTCCATCACCACCTACCGCAACAACTACATCATAATGCTGCTCGGCAGCTTCACGGCTTAATTCAATTGCATGCGCTTTTGCTTGTGAATAACAAATTTCATGTTCGAATTTGGTCCCGTCGATATGTTGAGCAATAAGCAATTCAATCTTTTTCTGCTTCCCTATCCCTGATTTAGGATTTATGATAAACCGTATCTTCTTTTTTCGATCAATCATTTGTATCGGTTAATTTATTTTTTATCATTCGCTCGTTGAACGTCTGAATATAGGCTTTTAAAAAAGTCTCCAGTTCTTTTACTTTAGAGGGATTTAAGGTGATCAGATTATCTTTCAGGTGAAAATCATTGGCCAGGTCAAATAAGGCAACCGGTTTGTCGTTACTGAATTGCAACACAAATCCGTCTTTGACCAGTTGAAACATATTGTTTACATAAGATACCGCAAAGTGAGGCGCCAGGGTGTCGAATACACTTCTGCCAAAAGCGGTGTAGGCATCATTATAATGTATAAGATCCAATACTGAGGGCATAATATCAGATTGCTGCGTAATTTCGTCTCTTTTACCTGTGAGGCTGCTGTTGTGCATATAATAAATCACCGGCACGGCATATGCGCCAACACTATTTTGGTAGTATCCTGACTCGACGATGGAGGCGTGATCGGCGGTTATAACTAATAAAGTGCTGTCGAAACCCGGCATTTTTGAAAAAGTGTTGAAGAATCGTTTTAATGAATAATCAGTATAGCCTATGCTTTCGTGAATTTCGAGGGTTCCCTTGCTGAACCTGTTCTTATATTTAGCTGGGATGGAATAAGGATGATGAGATGATAGAGTGAAAATAACCGAAACGGAAGGCTGTCTCGTTGCATTTATAGTTTTGGCTGCATACTGCAGGAATTCTTCATCATAAATGCCCCATTCGCCATCATAATCCTTGTCGTTATTGTACTCATTTTTTCCGTAATAATTGTCGAATCCGGCCACTTTAGCATAGGCATCGAAGTTCATAGTACCGTTTTTGCCGCCGTGAAAGAATGATGATGTGTAGCCATCCTTTTTCAATAGGATGGGTAGGGAGTTTATTTTATTTCCTGAAAAAACGGAAGTAAGATAAGCATCGTTCATTAAGGCAGGCAGGCCCGATACCACCGCAGGTATGCCTTCAATGGACCGTTTTCCATTGGCAAAAGAATTTTTGAAACAGAGGCTGTGATCGAGCAGTGAATCGATAAATGGGGTATAGCCATTATAAGTGTTATGATCCTGTTCTTTGTTGAGTTTACCAATGTATTCTTCCGAAAGGCTTTCTACAATTATGATTACAATATTGAGGTTTCGGAATTTCTGATCCCTTGAACCGGTTTTTTGAATTACAGGATTGAATATCTTTTTGGCTTCGTTAGCGCTGAAATAGTTTTTTTCGGTGATGGATTCCATTTCGTAAGTGCTGAATATCGAAAAGGGTGTGTTAACCAAAAGAGGTATATTCTCAGGGGTGGTGTACTCCCCGGCAGTCACCAGGCTTATGGGCCGGAGCTGCATTCCTCCACGGTAAATCACCACGGAAAATGATATGGATAGCAAAAACCATAAGATGTTGATGAGGTATTGATTAAAACCTTTGATCCGCGATTCAATCAACGCTTTGGTTTTACCATAGAGGAGGACCATTAGTATAATCAATCCTACCCAGATTAACCCAACGTACCAGTAGTCGGCCAGGTATTGCCAGAAAACAGTCTGCAAATCGTCGCCTATCAGGCTTCCTTTTACAACATCCCAGGTGGTGCGACGGAAAATGAAACGGAAAAAGATGAGGTCGATGCAGTTTAACAGCAGAGCGATGCCGTTGGTCACGTAAAATAGTAGCTCTGATATTTTACGGTAGGCTTTGTTGTATCTTATATTTAAGGGTAGGGTTTGCAGCGCAATAAACACAAGGTTAATAAACATGATGGATGACATGTCGAACTTTATGCCGTTAAGAAATATAGCAAACAATTGGGTGGTGTTTGCTTCGGAAAAATAGTCTTTATTAAAAAAATAGAATATAAGACGGGTTACAGAGAATAACAAGGTGATGATGCCAATGCGAGTCAGCAGGGCCAGATAAATATTGCTAAAAACAGTGGTTTTCTTCATGAAGAATGTAAACTGCCGGTTTGCCTTTTTGATGGTTGAATTATATGTAGAACTGCAGAGGTTATACCACTAAAATATTATCACTTCCACTTTTCGTTTAACCTCTATGGCCGCATTGCCGGCTTTGTCGCTTACATTATAAGTGACATAATAAATGTCTTCCACATTAACATTCACCGGATTGCTGACAATAATACTGCTGGTAATGTCGCCATCGGTTTCATCGGTTGCTGTGGCTCCGGCATCGGTGTAAGAGGTGCCCTTATCCACATAAAGCGAAGGCTGACCATTAAGTGTTATTATCGGGGCAGTATTATCATTAGATGTCTTTTTACAGGAGATAAAAGATATCAGGATCAGTGGGAGAATAATTAAAACATTTTTCATGGTGATATTATTGGTCATTTTATTGTCATTGATGGACATTAGTAGTCATTAGTTGTTTATTCGTGGCTCATGACTTTCTTTTATTGTCATTAGTAGTCATTTATTGTTATTAGTAGTCATACATTGTAATAAAACAATTTATCAATTCAACCTTAAGCAACATTCGTGGACATTCTCACCTCGGACTCCGGTCTCCGATCTTCCAACCACAACAATTTAACCATATAACAATTTATCAATTTAATTAATTTTTGGTGTAAACAGAGGTGCCGTGGTAAATGTTGCCTGAAACCGAATCGTTGAAGCTGATCTCGAATACGGTATGGTCGTTGATGGTTTTAATAAATCCGCTCCCTGAAAATCCATGGATAATAGCGGGAACACCTGCATTTACCTGCTGCTCAGGAACGATAATGGTGTCGTGGCGGAAATCAGCATACACAGATGCATTGGCAGCATTGGAGTAACCTACCAGCCATATACGGTGGTTGAGGGTGTTTGAGATGATGAGAGGCGCGTTGAACCAGGTTGTGTCGGTGCCAATTACCGAAAAGGCGTCATAACTCCCGTTATAAACATCGGCTTCATTTCTGACAACTACGGTTCGAATGGCCTGTGCCTCGTTACCCGCCATATCCATGGCTTTGTAGGTGATATAGTAGGTTCCCGCGAAATTGGTATCGACGGTTCCGGTGGTTTCTACACTAAGGAAACCATCAAAGTTGTCGGTGGCAGTGGCTCCGGCATCGGTGTAGGGTGAGTTTAGCGAAATAACTATTAAGGCATTGCCTTTAAGTGAAATTTCCGGAAGAGTGGTGTCCTTTTTCGAACAGGCTGTGGCCAGCAGCGAAACAATAAGAAAAATGGCAAAGTGTAATTTTAACGGCATTATAATCAAATTGAAAACAGTATAGTATTTCCTTTCTTAGTTACGCTGGTATTCGCCATGTCCTGTGAAAAGGGCTGTGGTATCTACAATAGTAAAGTTGATAGAAAAGGCGGTATCAGAAACAAAATGACCGGTGCCTGAAAATGTGATGCCACGCGGTGGAGTTCCGCAGGTATCTATCTGTTGAGGGATGGTTATGGTGGTGCCTGTTAAGGTTGCGTGTACGCTGGCATTTTTATAGTTGGCAAAACTTTTGAATTCTAATACATTATTTGTAGTAGTAACCGATAGTGTATCAACATAGGTTGCGGTCAACGCGCTACCAATATAATTATTCACCGTAAAAATACCTTCCAGATACAATGCAGCATCAACAATAACCGTGCGTGTTTCGCTGGCCTCGTTGCCTGCTGCATCGGTGGCTTTATAGGTCAAGGTATAATTTCCTGCCGAATACATATTTACAGTGCTGTCAACCGTATAGGTTATCGCTCCATCCAGGTCGTCGGTAACCACGGCTCCGGGCTCCAAATATTTGGCAGCGCTGCCCCATTCAACCACATCAGGATTATGACCTTTCAGGGTTATAACAGGTTTGGCAGAGTCGGTCTTACTGCATGACACAATGGCAACTAAAGCAGGAAAAAGTAATAACAAGGTCAGTTTTTTCATAGGAACAATGGTTTTGAAAGAATTATCAAAAGTACGAATATTTATAAAGCTACGGTTTATGAGTGTGCATTATTGTAGTGGACATCAACTAAAAATTTATAACAGTTCTTTCTGCAGAAGTAACCAAAATGAAAGATTATTACTGGCATTAACCAGTAATAATAATAGTTTTCTTTATAGAATCCCCATATGGGATGGGCAATATTATCTGGTAGCGTTTTTTAGGGTAGCAATAAGCAAAAAAAAAGGCTGCAAAAATTGCAGCCTTTCCGTATTAAATAACAATATTAGTTTCTGGTATAAGCACCATGTCCTGTAACTGTAGTCCCATTCGTAACTTCAGTATAGTTAATGGTAAAAGTGTTAGGATTGGTATAGGTTCCACTTCCTGTAAAGTTTCTATCAGCTGCAGGGCTTCCGCAGGTAACCGTTTGGCTTGGAATAGTTATAGTATTTCCTGAAATAGTTCCGTAAACAGTTCCATTAGTGTAAAATGCAAATTTTGTGAAACTGATCTTGTTGTAATTAATTGTTGAAGAACTGAGGGTTTCAGGATAAGTTCCATTAGAAGTAGATCCTGTAAAATCTTCAACCGTGAACCCACCATTAATATATAAAGCACCATCAACAGTAACGGTTCTGGTTTTTTCAGCTTTATTGCCGGCCTTATCAGTAGCAGTATAGGTAAGAATATAATCACCTGCTGATGCCATATTAACAGTACCGGTAACTACAACGGTTATATCTTCTACTTTATCCACATCGTCGGTTACTGTGTAACCAGGGTCGGTATAAGTAGCCGCACTGTTCTGAGCAACTCTATTATGAGCTGCATCATCAGTTTTCAAAGTAATTACAGGAGCGCCTGTATCGTCAGTTTTTGTACAACTTGAAATGGTAAACATGCCTGCGATAATGATCACTGAGGCAAAAATTAATGCAATTTTTTTCATTTTTTTTCGTTTTTTGTTTTTAAATTTATTGAATTGTAATTATTCATTATAACAATTATGGTGCAAAAGTACAGTAAAAATATAATTTGTCCGATTTTTTTTTAAAAAAAAATTTGCTTTTACAAATATTATATTAATTTTGCAATCCTAAATCGTTAAAAAAAGTTAAAAAATGAAAAAAGTATTTACATTAATCGTAGCTGCCAGCATGGTTTCTCTTATCGCTTGCGGACCAAGTGCTGAAGAAAAAGCTGCCAAAGAAAAAGCAAAACAGGATTCAATCGCTAATGCACAAAAAGAACTGATGATTCAGGATTCAATTGCTGCAGTAGAAAAAGCAAAACAAGATTCAATTGCTAATGCTCAGAAAATTGCTGATTCAATCGCAGCAGCTGCAGCAGCAAAAAAAGGCGGAAAGAAAAAATAGTTGATTATTCGTAATCATAAAAAAAAGGCAGATTTTATCTGTCTTTTTTTTTATTTGTTAAAAAAAGTTAATTTCCTGTTGATAAAAAAAAGTGTTTTTTTGTTGCACTACATTAATTTGTATTAACTTTGCCGGAAATTAATAACCAAAACTTTGAAAAAAATGAAAAAATTATTGAGTGTTTTAGTTATCGCTGGTATGGCAGCTTTAGTTTCTTGCGGCCCTAGCGCTGAAGAAATTGCAGCAAAAGAAAAAGCAAAACAAGATTCAATTGCAGCAGTTCAAAAAGCAAAAGACGATTCAATTGCAGCAGTGCAGAAAGCAAAAGACGATTCAATTGCAGCAGCTCAGAAAGCAAAAGAAGATTCAATTGCAGCAGCAGCAGCTAAAAAAGGCACAAAAGGAACAAAACCGGCTACTAACGACAAAACCAAAGTTAAAGCAGGCCAGGGAAAAGGTTGATTTAACTAACAGATTAAAAAAAGAGGCTGAAATTTTCAGCCTCTTTTTTTTTACTTTCCACAAGCCTCTCTGAATAGGGATAGAATGGAATAAAGTTCTAAGGATGCTTCACTGGGATATACAATATGCATATCGTCATCCATTCCGTTTGTTGAAATGATGAATAAACTATAAAGCTGAGAATTGAAATCTGGGATTGTAATTATTTTTTTTTCCAGTTTGTCTTTTTCCTTATAATAGTTCGCAATATTTACTTTATCCGTTTCATTTTTCGGAGTATATACAGCCTGGTTCTTTCGGCTTAATTTCGAATCGTACAGTGCTGATATCTTCATTTTGTCAGCGAGCTTCGAAATTTCATCAATGGTGGCAGCATTTTTTATCTGGGCTTCCTGAATTCTTAAATAGTCCCATTTATTTTCATAGCGGATCACGATCTTTGCCTGGGTTTTTACACCGTTTTCTTTAATTCTTTTTATTCTTGCTTCTCTTGTTTCGGCCGGTGCATTAATTCTGTTTCCTTCCAATACCAGAACTGAATCCATCCTGGTAATAATAAAAAATCCTTTTTCTTCTTTAAGTATCCATCCTTTCGGCAATTCATTCAAGACTAAATTTATATTCCCGTCGGCTCTGTAGAATTCTTTCGACAATTCTTCCTCAGAGGCTTGTGCTTTTACATTGCTGATCTTTGCAAAGGAAAGCAATAAGGCGATTATTAAATAAATTCTTGATTTCATATTTCGTTTTTTATTCAGATTCCAAAAAGCATACCATAAAACTATAAATTTTCTAATTCATTTCGAAGGTTATTATTGTTTGATTAAATTTGTGGGGTTTTATAAAACATAATATTATGGTACAAAATAAGGTGGTAACTATTGGAAATAAAGGAAAAGGAGTTCGCTCTGACTGCTTTATTACCTTGGAATTGACAGATTCCGGTGGTATAAGTATTGAATTAACCAGTAAAGTGAAGGCACTTTATGGCAAAACAATCATCAGACAAGTTGAAGAAATATTGAACTTCTTCGAAATAAAAAATGCAAATATCAGTATTGAGGATTCCGGAGCTTTGGCTTTTTTGATTGCAGCACGTATGGAAGCTGCCATAAAACTATTGGTTCCCTCAGAAAAGGAGTACCTGACACCATTTCTGGAATCGAATCATTATCAGACTGAGAAAAACCGCAACCGCTACTCACGTTTGTATCTGCCGGGAAATACTACCAGCCTGATGATAAATGCCGGTATTCACAAGCCCGATGGCATCATACTCGATCTGGAAGATGCAGTGGCTCCCGAAAAAAAATATGAAGCCGGATTTGTTGTCCGCAATGCATTACGCAGTCTTGATTTTTACGCTTGCGAACGTATGGTCCGGATCAACCAGATCCCTCGCGGGCTCGATGATCTGAAGCTGATCGTCCCTCACAATGTAAATCTGATATTGGTTCCGAAATGCGAAAGTGCGGAACAAATTCATCAGGTCAATTCTAAAATCGAGGAAATCAAAAAGGCGCAGAATATTACAGGAAATATCTGGCTGATGCCCATCATTGAAAGTGCACTGGGTGTGCTAAAGGCTTTTGAAATAGCCACCGCAGCCGACAATGTAGTTGCGTTAGCCATAGGCCTTGAAGATTATACGGCCGATCTGGGAGTAAAAAGAACCAATGAAGCCTCTGAATCGTTCTTTGCACGGAGCATGATAGTGAATGCCTGCCATGCGGCAGGGATACAGGCCATTGATTCCGTTTTTTCTGATGTGGCCGATATGGAAGGGTTGAAACAAAATGTGATCCGGTCGAAAGCCTTGGGGTTTGATGGCATGGGATGTATTCACCCGCGCCAGATCAGGGTGATTCACGAATACTTTGCGCCGGATGAGGCTGAAATTGAAAAGGCAAAGAAGATCGTCAGGGCGTTTATGGAAGCAAAAGAAAAAGGTTTGGGCGTGGTTTCGCTGGGAACTAAAATGATTGATGCTCCTGTGGTGAAGAGAGCACAAAAAACTATTGATGTGGCTGTTTCATTGGGTAAAATTTCAAAAAACTGGAAGGAAGAAGAAAATGAAAAAATATGACAATCTTGTAAAAAACGCATTGGGCCGCATGGTGCCGACCGAGATAAACGGAAAAGCCGCGGTTCCATATATGGGAGTTGGAAAATATAAACCCACCGGAAGAAAATATGCACCTCCTATATCAAGTTGTGCCGATTATCCGGCTGATGGTAACAAAACCATCCCTACTTTGAAGCAGGCATTGATACAGGCGGGATTGAAAGATGGCATGACCATCTCGACCCACCATCATTTTCGCAACGGTGATCTAATCGCCGGGCAGATATTTGATATCGCTTCTGAACTGGGTGTTAAGGACCTGATGTGGTTCCCGTCTGCTTCGTTCGAATGTCATTCTTCCCTGGTAAAATACCTGGAAGATGGCACCATTCATCATATAGAAGGCAGTATGAACGGTTCGCTGGGCCGCTTTACCTCTGACGGGAAGATGAAAGGACTTGGGGTACTCAGGTCGCATGGGGGCCGGTATCAGGCGGTGCAGGACGGAGATGTTCATATTGACATTGCCGTAATTGCGGCGCCAACGGCCGATGCTTTCGGCAATGCCACCGGCGACAGGGGACCTGCAGCCTGCGGGTTGCTGGGTTTTGCACTGGCTGATTCGCAATATGCCGATAAAGTAATTGTAGTTACCGATAACCTGGTGCCTTTTCCCTGCATTCCCTGGCAGATACATGGCAACCTGGTGGATTATGTGGTGGTGATGGACAAGATAGGTATTCCCGAAAAAATCGTATCCGGAACCACGGAAATTACCAAAAGCCCCGACAGGCTGCTGTTGGCAGAAATGTCGGCGCAGTTTTGCGATGAGGCAGGCATTATACGTGACGGTTTCTCGTTTCAGGCAGGTGCAGGCGGAACGGCACTTTCCATTGGGGTTTATTTTGCAGACATGTTGCGCGAAAGGGGAATGAAAGCCCGCTTTGCACGCGGAGGCAGTAACAAATACCTGGTGAATATGCTGGAAGAAGGCCTGACCGATTACATTCTCGATGGGCAAACTTTCGATCTGGACGGGGTGCGTTCGATGCGCGAAAATGCGAATCATATTAACACCAGCCCTTTCACCAGTTATAATTACCATGGCAAGGGCAATTTCTCGTCAATGACCGATGTGGTGATATTGGGCGCTACAGAAGTGGATGTGAATTTCAATGCCAATGTGGTTACCCATTCCGACGGAGTACTGCTGCATGGCATTGGTGGCTGGCAAAATTGTATCTTCTCAAAGTGTACCATTCTTCCCATTCCACTATTCAGGGACAGGATACCCGTGATCATTGATGAAGTGACCACCATTTGCGGCCCCGGAGAGCTGATTGATGTGATTGTTACCGAACGCGGCATTGCCATCAACCCGCTGCGTGTCGACCTGATAGAGAAAATGAAAAACTCTTCTCTGCCCATCAAAACCATTCAGCAATTGAAAGCTGAGGCGGAGGCTATTTGCGGAAAACCAGAGAAACTGGAATTTGAAGACGAGATAGTGGCCGTTGTTAAATGGGTTGACGGCACGGTGATAGATTCCGTAAGAAAGATTAAGAAATAGGTTCCAGAGCTCCTATCGCAACAAGGTGACATTGCCTTTCTTCAGGTATTTGGCCTTGTTGTGGCAGGTAGCATCCAGATAATAGACGAATACGCCCGGATCGCATTTCTTTCCGCGGTAGGTTCCGTCCCAGCCGTTGTTCATATCGTGCGATTCGAATACCTTTTCACCCCAACGGTCGTAGACCAGGAAATTCATCTCCGAAACCATTTTGCTTCTGACAAACAAAACATCGTTGCGTGCATCCCCGTCGGGGCTGAAAGCATTGGGAACATACACATAAGGATCGACGCAGAAAACTTCCAGCACGGTAATTTTCAGGGTGTCGATATAAGTGCAGCCATTGGGGTCGGTGATGGTTAGAATATAGATGGTGGTTTGGTTCGGACTGGCGATGGGATTGGGCGAATAAGGATCATCCAGCCCGGTGGCCGGCGACCAGGTGTAATTGCAGGTAGGAATGGTGGTGGCATGCAGACCGGTTGACTGCCCCTGGTAAATGGTATCTTTATCGGCATACACATCCACATGGGCAAAAATAGAGTCGACGATGAGAGTGAAGGAATCCATTAACTGGCAGTGTTCCGCATCGGTGATGGTAACCGAGTAATTTCCGGCGCAAAGCCCGGTAATTTGATTGGTGGTGCCACCGGTGCTCCAGATATAGGAGTAAGGCGGTGAGCCTCCGCTGGTATTGAGGGTGATGCTTCCCACGCAGGCTTCGTCGCAGGGAAGATGAACCAACTGCACATTGCTAAGTATTTCGGGAGGCTGGGGCAAGGTGACTGTGGATACGGAAATACAAGTAGAAGCGTCTGTAACCGTAACCGTGTAAGCGCCTGCACAAAGATTTGAAATGGTTGCGGTGGTTCCGCCGTTGCTCCAGAGGTAAGTGAATGGGGGTGTTCCGGCAGAGATGAGCACAGTGATTGATCCGTTGCAGGAATCGTGACAGGATGGCTGCTGTATGTTGAACGAATCGGCAACTACTACAAAAGATACCAGCACACTGTCGATGGCGGTGCAATAACCGTTGTCGACCATTACATAATAATAGGTAGGTGAAGTGATGGTGGTGGTAATAGATGGGTTGGAGTGAGGCGAGTTGAGCCAGTCGGTGAAATCGTTATTGGTTGACCAATGGAATATGTTTGCATCCTGCGCGGTATTGGCCGTAAGGGTTATATGCCCGTCGCAGGTGGTGGTATCGTCACCGGCGTAGGCATCGAGATTGTAAACCACAACGTTTTGCCGCAAAGTGTCGGTGCATACGCCGTTTGATACCAGCAGAGTGTAGGTGGCAGAGGTAGGAGGGTTGGCTATGGGATTGCAGATATGCGGGTCGGTCAGAAAGTTGGGAGGTATCCAGGTGAAGGTAACCGTCGAGTCGCCTGTAGGCAAAATGCCTATCTGGGTGAAATCGCCCTTGCACATGTATTTGGTGGGAATGGTGTCGCTGGTATTTGACAGTACCAACACTTGTTTGGCTATGGTATCAGAAAAGTTGCAGGTGCCGGTATCGGTAACGGCCAGGGTAACGATATAAATTCCGTTGTTATTATAATAATGTGTAGGGTTGGTTAGGGTGGAATGGGTTCCGTCGCCGAAATCCCACGAGAAGGTCATGCCTACTCCTCCCGAAAAAGAGGTGTTGTTGAAATGTACCGAATCGGGCAGGCAGATGACCGGCGGAAGCTGAAAATCGGCAATGGTGATGGGCAGCAGAAAGTCGAACTTAAAGGTTCCGTTGTTGCAGTTGGTGCTGTTGTTGGTGTTCGACCAGGCTCCGGGAGTGGTGGGGAAATCGTCGTTGCCGCCGCATCCGGCGCAGACCGATTGGTATATTTTCCCTTTGCGGTCGAATCGCGAAGTGCCTCCGTCAACATGTTCCTGGCTGAAGTTGCCGCCGAAATAGGTGCCGTATTCCATTGCCGAGGCGTCGTCTTTTATCACCAGCAGGTAGAAATCGTTGTTGTCGGTGATGTTCTGGAATGCATTGCCCGATATAGGCAACCCACTGGTGCCGCCGCCCCCGTTGAGGGCGCCTCCCCATCCGGAAAGGTATATTTTGGAGCAGAGATCGACCAAAAATGCAGTAGGCGAAATATTAATGATGCCGCTGCCGGTGCCAAAGGCTGTTGACCAAAAACGGGCGTTAAGTTTAGGATAGAACTTGGTGATGAATTGACCGCCTCCGGGCTGGTTCCAGGCGGCATTCTGAATAAAGGTGTTGCCCGGGTCGCCGGTTTGTCCGTATACGAATATATAGCCCTGCTTGCTGCGGTCCATCAGGTAGGTTTGGTCGTAAGCGGCCGAACCATAATAGGTGGAGGCTTGAATGGAGCTTCCGTTGTGGGCTATTCTCGTAATGAAACCATCGGCGCTTCCTCCGTTGAAGGCTGTTTGATAGGCTCCCGCCGTGGTGGGGAAGTTGGTGGAGTTGGTTCCGCCGCACACATAAATGTTCATGGTGTCGTCGATGGCAATCCCGTAAACGGCATCTAATTGAGAACCGCCGAGATAGGACGACCATATCATACTGTGCAGGTTGTTGTCGAGCACGCTGATGCATCCGTCGAGCAAGCCTCCCGCAAAGGTGGTTTGAAATGTTCCGCCTGTAACCGGGTAATCGGCTGAGGCTGTTGTGGAAACAATGTACACATTGTTGTTCTTGTCGATGTTTATCTCGCCCCGGGCGCCATCGGCATAGTTGTGCGACAGGGGCGGGAAAAAGTTTATACCATCATTTTTACTGCCACCCAAATAAGTGGAAGATAATAATTGGGTTCCACTTGCGTTAAGTTTGGCAATGAACATATCCACTCCAAGTTTGAATTTAATCACATTGTCATAAACAATACTGTCACCTCCATTAAATGTGGCATCGTAGGCATTAGGGGCCATGGGGAAATCGGGCGAACCCGTGGTCCCGAATACCAATAGATTGCCGTTGATATCGACAATGCAACTGTGGGGGAGGTCGTTCTTAGAGCCTCCCAGATAGGTGGCATATATGCGGCTGTTGCCCGTGGGGTTGTATTTAATAATGGCCACATCGCAACCGGGGTTTGCGGAATTTGGATAGGAACCTTCACCGCCGCCGAAGTTCACCTGAAAGGCTCCCGGAGACCAAGGATAACCATTGGCAGGTACGTTAAAGCAGATGCCGCCCGAATAGGTGTTACCCTGGTCGTCGTATGTGGCCGTAAAGCCCCAGTTGTCGGCCAGGGAACCCGAATAGGTGGAAAATATCAGCACGGGATCGATCACCAGGTCGTAATCTTTATTGTAACCTTCGGGGAATTCGAAACTCAGGCGGTTTTTGTGCAGCGCAAAGCGGCAGGCCACTTCGGTGCGCTGTCCGTTGATGGTCTGATAAGCTATGGGAGCCAGCTCGGTGACCTGGTTGACGGAGGTTTTGATGATGAGGTTGCGTTGTTGCAGCGAAATGTTGTCGACGCCCTCGTATTCCATAACAATATCACGGGCATTGGCGCCCTTGTGCATTATAAACTGGTATTTCAGGAGTTGTTTGTTTTCGAGCAATTCCAGGTCGATGTGGTTGTAGAGGTTGAGGTAAGATATCTTCTGATAGTTGAGCACATGCGAGGCCCATTTCGACCGGTCATTACCGAGGAAATAGTTGCTGTAGTCGGCGCCGGGTTCGGAAGGGGTTATCAGCACATCTTTGTTGGAGTTGATGAAGTTGGCGCGGTAGGCATGGCAGTCGATGAGGTAGTCGGAGGGATCGGGGTGGGCTTCTTTGTTGACAGGCGTCATCTTATACGAAAGCAGTTTCTGGTATTGCGCCTGGTTGCGGAACACGAATTGCAGCCCGTTGGCAAGGCATTGCAGATAGCCTTCGTTCAGATCGGCCTTGTAGCGGATGCGGGCATCCCACTGGCCTTTGTTCTCAACGAAACGCAGTTGGGCAGAGGCAAGGGAGTCTTTTTCGTGGGCAAATGCGGCTATGCTTAACAATAAAAATGATAAGAGAGCAATGAACTTTTGCATAAGCTTGGGAATTATCAAACAAATATAGGGAAATTATTTGTTGGTGAAGTTATTTTGGGAATGTTTTATGTTGAGAAGGGGTTGGAAGACCGAAGACCGGAGACCGGAGTCCGAAGTCCGAAGACCGGAGTCCGAAGACCGGAGGAGGAAGAACCAGGTTCTGGAGAACAGTCAGCAGTCTTCAATCCTCAGTCGGCAGTCGGCAGAAGGTGGGCAGCAATTTGCAGATTGTGGATTGCAGACTGATGACTTGAATGCCTAAAGTTCGGAATTGAAGAGAACACCACTAAGGCACTTAGTTCACTAAGGGACACTAAGCTTTTTAGTTCTTACTTCTTAGTGTTTCTGTGTGTTCTTAGTGTCTGAGTGGTTCTCATAAATCCCGGCTTTTCTTCACTTTATTATTCGATATTCCTTGTTCATTATTCGTTATTCCTTATTCTCTATTCATTATTCCTTCTCCCCACTCCCCACTCCAAACTTCCCTGTTATATTGCTTACATTTAGGTCCAAATATAACATATCTGTAACTAAACCTTAATTGTAAACATTATGAAAAAGAATGAAACTCCCAAAATTTACGGTCCCATTCAGGTACCGGGGACCGACAAAAAAGTGATAGAAATCCCAGGCAGCATTACGCATATAATGGTTGACGACTATTTGATCTGGATTTATTTCGAAAAGGGCGATCCCTGGAAAATTGTGATGTCGCTGACAGCCATTTTTAAACAACTCGACCCGGCTATATTTTTCCAACCACACCGTAAATATATTCTGAATGGCAATTTTGTAATTTCAAAACAACGCAACAAAAGAGGTTACAGTGCCATCATGAGCGATCAGGCGATAATACCTGTGGCTGTTCTTAAAGCCGAAGCATTTCTGAAATTTATAGATCCCTTTCTTTCAGAAAGGTAGAAAATGGCCGTGTAAATAAATGCACGTTCACGAAAAATTTCTTTTCTATCAAATCACCAGTTTGTAAATTCACGCCCGAAATAAACAATTCGTTCATTGTTAGTTTGAAAGTAGGGCAGGAGAGGGCAAGGGTGGTCCCGAAAAAAAGGGAGGGCACCTCCGGAAGGTTGCCTGACATCTGGGACAGTTTGTCGGACATCCCCGAAAAATTGCCGGACACCTCCGACGTTTTGCCGGAGTTCCCCGAAAAGTTGTCGGAGATCCCCGACGGTTTGCCGGAGGTCTCCGAAAAGTTGTCGGAGTTCCCCGACGGATTGCCGGAGGTCCCCGATAAGTTGTCGGAGGTCCCCGAAAAGTTGTCGGAGTTCCCCGACGGTTTGCCGGAGTTCCCCGAAAAGTTGTCGGAGATCCCCGACAGTTTGCCGGAGGTGCCCGAAAGTTCGTATCGTTTACCATAAATGATTCCGAAAAAAAACTAAAAAAGATTATAAATCAATTAATTAAAATTAAGAAACATTTAAATTTTAGAAATCATGGAAAATTCAAAACTCACACTCGACAAATTCAATTCTGTTATCAGAATGCAGGTTAAACGCGCTATCGATGACAAGGTAAGGCTTATGGTTACGCCTGAAAATATCACATTGCTTGAAACCCTGATGGGCGACGAAAGTACTGCAGGCACATGGATGTGCGACTGGGTTAAATATAGTGATCCAACCACCTGCACAAAATCTATTAAACTAAGTATTAAAAACTTAAGAAAGAAATTTGAAAAAGCAATGGGCGATGTATGCGATGATATCCCCAAGCGTATCTGGAACGATGATGACCGGCTTATCTTTGGCCGAAAAACCGGCGCCGAAGATCCGCCTTCGAAGCCCCCAAAAATAGAAGTTAAGATCGTTCCGGGTATGGTAAACCTGGGCGGCGGGATGCTGAAATGCGGTTGCAAAACCACCAGCGATCAGTCGCGGGCTTCCCTGGCTGCGGGGGCTAATGGGGTGATGATAGCCTATCGTCTTGACAGGCTCGAATATGATAGCGGCGGAGATGCCAGTGAAACCATAAGTAAAGTCAGATACCCTCTAATTTCCGGTCCCGACGACGGAACCACCAAAGAGGTTTCTTCCACAGCTACTATTACCCTCAAATTAGGGGCTGAAGCTGTCGGTTTAGGTCTGCAGTATTTTTTATGCTATATCAACACTTCACATCCCGAAAACAATGGCCCCTGGTCGGGTCCGTTCCAGATCATTATCAGTTGATGAGGCTGTGAGACTTTGAGAAATTAAGAAACTTCCGGAGGTGAGAGCTTCCGGAAGTTTTTTTTTTTGCAGCAAATTTTAACCGAAAAGAAGAAAACCACGGAGACACAGAGTGCACGAAGATACACGGAGAATAATCAGAAAAGAAATCGGTGGATGGCTAAATTGTTAAATTGTTACATTGTTGGGGAAAAAGGCAGGTTTTCATTGTGACTTTGTGACTGTTTGTGTCCATGGTGGTTGAAAAAGAAAAACTTAACCGCGAAGGCCGCAAAGAAAAGAAACGCAAAGGACGCAATGTTGCCTCAACCCTAACAGTCTAAAAGTCTTATAGCCTCACAGCCTCTCCTCCTAAAACCCCATAAACCCCTGCTTCGTGATCAGCCTCATAAAACTTTTCGAAAAGGCCACGTTGTCGGCTTTGGTGTAGCGTTTTTGGGTAAAGATCTGGGCGAGGGTTTCCAGTTGGTTTTCTTCCAGCAGTTTGGCTGTCAGAGGCAGGTTTTCTTTTTCTTTATAGAATGTATCTATGGCTTTGGCAGTGTACTTTTTGTATTTTTCTTCATGCACCATTGCCTCGTAGGGAAGGCGGTCCACCAGTTCGGGAGATTCGTCGGGATAGCCCACCACCAGGGTGGTTATGGGCACCACGCCTTCGGGGCAGCCGAAGAAATCAACCAGTTTGTCGGCATTATAGGTGGTAGTGCCCAGATAGCAAATGCCCAGTCCATGAGCTTCGGCGGCTATGGCCACGTTTTGGGCAGCCAGCAGCGCATCTATGGCGGCGGTGGTAAACGACAGGAAATTGTCATAGCCCGGTTCGGCCTTGCGCTGGCGGCACCACTGGTTGAAGCGGTTGAAATCGGCGCAGAAAGTGAGGATAACCGGAGCCTGCAGCACCATATTCTGTTTGAAATGGTATTCCCAAAGCTTTTTCTTTTTGGCCTCGTCGCGGGTAACGATGATGCTATACACCTGCATGTTTCCGGTGGTCGAAGCGCGGAAACCGGCCTCCAGTATCTGTTTGAGCACGTCTTCGGCTATAGGGTCGGCTTTGTATTTGCGTATGGTCCGGTGGTTCATTATGGTTTTAATGGCATCCATATTGTCTATTTTTTCTTTTTATTTCTGATAACTTTTCTTATCTCCAGATTCAGTTGATTTCGTTTCATGCGGTTGATGGCGGTCTGACCCATCAGTTCGCGATGGGCATTACTGCCAATCCAGCGGGCGGTTCGGTTGTCCGAGTTCATGAGGGCTTTCGACAGTTGCAGGGCTTCGGCATACAGGGCCAGGTTGCGCTTACCGATCTGCCGCAGCGCCCAGTTCACCGCCTTTCGCACGAAATTGCGCGGGTCGGTGGAATGTTCTATGATCAAAGGCAGGAATTTTATGAACGAAGCATCGCTCCGTTTTTTATCATGAACCGCCAGGCAGGCTATCATCACAAAGCCGGCACGGCGCACATACTCGTGTTCGCTATCGGTCCATTCATAGATCTTTTCCACGGCAAAAGGGGTTTTGTCGAACAGATTGCTGCAGCATTGGTCGCAAACATCCCACGAATCGAATTCGTGCACCCATTGGTCCATCTGTGCTTCGGTCACCTTTGCGGGATCGTCCACCAGGGTGGCCAGCATGCGGGCCTCGTGAAACCCCGTTTTCCAAAGTTGCAGGGCCAGGTTGTGATTCTTTTTATACTCTTTCGCCATATTGCGCAAAAAGGGCAGGGGCACCCCGAAAGCCTTATCCACGGCAATGCCATAACGCTTCATTCCTTTGCGGTTGGCTTCGTTGCCGGCGGCTTCCAATTGTTTGATGATCTCGTTCAGTGCAGGCATAATTATTCTATTAATAGAAGGCCGTCGTTGGTGGCAAACCATTTACGGTTGCGCTCGTCCACGGCAATTTTGTTGACAAAGAAACTGGGCAGGCACGAATTCAGCGGGTTGTAGAGGTTCCATTTGCTGCCTTCCCAGCGGATGACGCCGTTGCCCGATCCGAACCACATCACACCGTTGTTGTCCATGCAGGGTTTGTAGTCGGTAAATTTCTGCAGCCCGGAGTTTTCGGAGGTAAAGAAGGTCCACTGTTCGCCGGTAATTTTGATCAGCCCGCTCCAATACACCACCCAAACCGTACCCGAGGCATCGGCATACACATCGTTCACCTGGTTGTTGGGCAGTTCCGAGGTGTTTTTCTGATAGACGGTGAATTCCGTCCCGTCGAATTTCGCAAAGCCGTTGTTGGTTGCCACCCATTTATTGTTTTGTTTATCCACGGCCAGGGCGTTCACCAGGTTGTCGGGCAGTTTCGAATTATTGGTTCGATAGGCCGTCCAGTGTTTTCCGTTGAACGATGTCAGGCCATTGTCGGTGGCAAACCACATCACCTCATTCTGGTCCTGCGCAATGGCGGTCACATGCACATCGGTAAGGCCGCAGTTCTGCGGATCGAAGTTCACCCAGGTGCTGTCGTTAAACAGATACACCCCGTGATAACGTGTTCCTACCCACTTGCGGTTGTTGTTGTCAATAAAAATGGTGGTAACGAATTTGTCCCTGAGTCCCGAATTGGTGGAATCGTAAATGGTGAAATCGTAGCCGTTGAACTTCACCAGGTTGCCTCCAAAAAAGCAGTCGCCCGTGGCAAACCACACCTGGTCCATATTGTCGGTAGTCAGTGTTTTGATGATGTTGTCGGGAATCTTCGAACTGTGGGTGTCGAACACCTTGCAGTTCAGCGTTGCGGATTGGCCTGCGGCAAACGCAGCCATACTTATGCACAGTATCAGGCTCAGAATGAGTTTTTTCATGGCTTTTTGGGTTTGTATTTCGAGATCTGCAGTATCTGCTGGGCATCTTTCATTTCCACGAGTTTCTTCAGGTTGATCTGACCCGTGTTGCGTGCATAGTCTCTCAATATTTGCCATCCCACCCAGATGGCAGTGCGCGGAGGCGATTCCTTACCAAAGGCAGAGGTGAAAGGACCCTTACTGAAAAACTTCATAAAGGTGTTGTAATCTTTGCTGTAAAGCATCTTATTATCAATAAAGAAGGCCCACATTTTGGCTTCGTTGTTGCGGCACCAGTCGAGTTGCTTTTTGGTGTATTCCATCTTTATGGTATCGTCCGTTTCGGGCAGAAGCGCATCCACGAATAACTGCAACTTGCCATTATACACCATGTGATCGAGGCAGGTGGCATCTTTCATTTCCTGGTAGCCGTAATACCTGGCAATGGCTTCGGCGCAGTCTTTCGCTATATATTCTTTGGCCATGCTGTAGCGGATATAGGCCGGCAAACCGAAGTTGGTATACAGGGAGTAATCTTTTCCGAGGTACATATCGAGGGCGATGATCAGGACACTGTCGGCATAGATCACCGGGTTTTCGAAATCCATGCCGCAAACATAGGTATAAACCTGCGGCAGACGGTGGTCGGGGAAATAATAGGCGAAGTAAGAAAGTTCGGCGGATAGTTCCTTTTCAAGCCCCGCCAGATCGGGATATTGCTTCTGCACTTCCTCATAGTTCTTAATCATCTGGGGGTCGTTCAGGTAGTCCGAAAGCTGTTTGATGTTGGCCGGATCGTTGAGGTCGCCATCCAGAAAGAAACTGTATTTCGGTTTCAGCCTCACCAGTTCGTTCTTAAGGTCCTTTTTGTTGATGGAGAAAAGATCTTTGTCGTAGCGTTCAATCTTAACCGTTATCTTCTTTCCTATTTTGGGGACATCGATTTTATTGTTCTTTTTATGGTCGCAACTGCACGCGGTAAGTAAATATAAGCCTGCTATCAGCGGGCATAGGTATATCAGTCGTTTCACCAGCATGGGTCTGTAATTTTGTACAAATTTATTATTAAAACGGCTTGCAGATTAAAAAATTCTGTTGAATTTTTCAGGATATCGTGTCTATTTATCTTATTTTTGTGTAAAATTAAATCACGTTATTATGAAAAAGATTTTGATTTTCAGTTTTTTATTGGCTTTAGTACATTGTGTCTCAGCGCAGGATCGTTCCTTTAATTTTGGGCTTCATGGCACACCCAACCTGAGTTGGATGAAATCGAACGTTGACGGGGCCGTCTACAAATCAGACGGTGCAACCATGCACATGGGTTATGGCGCCGAATTCAATTATTTTTTCATCGACAACCTGGGAATAGGTACCGGTGTTGATGTTGTATATACAGGAGGTAAGATGAAATACGCCACCAGGTATCCGGCTGCAGTTGACACCACGGGTATTCTGGAAAGGAAATACAAGCTACAGTACCTTTCAGTTCCGCTGGTCATGATAGGTACTACAGGAAATATGCTCGGCAAGTTCGCTATTTATGCAAAATTCGGACTGGGAACCGCCTTTAAACTGAGCGCCAAAGCAAACGATAAATTCACCCGCGACGATGCTACCGATACTCCCATTTCGGTCGAGAATAAAAATATAACCAAAGAGGTTAGTTTCATCCGCGAATCTATGATCATTGGTGTGGGTGCCACTTATAAGGTGGCCAAGATCATTTCGGTCAACCTCGGGCTTAACTATAACAACGGATTTACCGATGCACTCACCAGCGTAAATCTGGCTAATCCCACTATAAAGGAAAATGCCAAAGTGAATTATTTTGAAATTTCGCTGGGCGTTTTATTTTAGGTCATTCACAACACGATGAAGATCTCTTTAGCTCAACTTAATTTCCATGTGGGCAATTTTGAGCTGAATTGTAAGAAGATCATTTCCACCATCGAAGAAGCCAAAACCAACCAGACCGACCTGGTGGTGTTTCCCGAGCTTTCGGTGTGCGGATATCCGCCCCGCGATTTCCTGGAGTTTTCCGATTTTATCGAACGCTGCAAGCAAGCCATTGAAGAGATCGTTTCGCATACGGAAGGCATTGGTGTGATCGTTGGGTCACCCTCGGTCAATCCTTCTGTTGCGGGCAAGAATCTTTTCAATACGGCCTATTTCATTTGCGATAAAAAGGTGGTGTTCGTGCAGCATAAATCACTCCTGCCCAACTACGACGTGTTCGACGAATACCGCTATTTCGAGCCCAATACTATTTTCGATGTCTTCGAATTCAAAGGTCGCCGCATCGCGCTGACCATTTGCGAGGACCTTTGGAATGTGAACAACGACCCTCAATATGTGATGGAGCCCATGGCCGAACTGGCGAAACTTCAGCCTGACCTGCTTATCAATATTGCGGCATCGCCTTTTCACTACAATCAGCATGAGATACGCAAGGAAATACTGATCACTAATGCCCTGAAATATCATTTGCCCGTGGTTTACGTGAACCATGTGGGCGCTCAAACCGAGCTCATCTTCGACGGAGGCTCCATGGCTTTGGATGCAGCGGGCAATATTTTGGCAGAATGCCCCTTCTTTACGGAGAGTATTACCGTTTTCGATCTGGAACAGACTGCGAAAAAGCACTCTCAGGTGAAGATACCCGACAAGATAGAACGCATTTATGAGGCTTTGATTTTGGGTGTAAGAGATTATTTCTCCAAAATGGGCTTTACCAAAGCCATACTCGGACTTTCAGGTGGTATAGATTCGGCGCTAACCATGGTGATTGCCAAAGAAGCCCTGGGAGCCGAAAATGTGCTGGGTGTGCTCATGCCTTCGAAGTTTTCCTCCGACCATTCGGTGAATGATGCAGTACAACTGGCCAGAAATCTAGGATGTAAATACGAGATCATTCCCATTGAACCTGCTTTCGAAACTTTTGAAGCAACCCTGGAACCTTTGTTCCGCGGACAGCCTTTTAATATTGCCGAAGAGAACATTCAGGCGCGCATAAGGGCCGTTTTGCTGATGGCTGTTTCGAACAAGTTCGGGCATATTTTACTGAATACTTCCAATAAGAGCGAGGCTGCCGTGGGTTACGGAACCCTTTACGGAGATATGTGCGGGGGTTTGTCGGTTTTGGGCGATGTGTATAAAACCCAGGTGTATCATCTTTCGCAGTTTGTGAACCGCGAGGAAGAGATCATACCGCTGAATACCATTCAGAAACCTCCTTCGGCAGAGTTACGACCCGACCAGAAAGATTCGGATTCCCTGCCCGATTATGCTATTCTGGACGAAATACTGTTCCAATATATTGAACACCGTCAAGGCCCTAAAGAACTCATAGCCATGGGTTATGAAGCTGCTATGGTACACCGCATACTGAAACTGGTGAACACCAGCGAATATAAACGCTACCAGACGCCTCCCATATTGCGGATTTCGCCTAAGGCTTTCGGTATGGGGAGGAGATTGCCGATTGTAGGAAAGTACCTTTCTTAAAAAATAAAATGCTTCTTATTTCTGACAAATCCCCTTATAGGGGCAATAGCGGCAGTTGTCTTCGTTTGAGGTCTGCACAAAATCGCTGTTCGCATCAAACAATTGCTGCAGCAGATGGTTGAGGTAGTCTTCGAAGGCTGCCAACTGCTCAGGACCCATGAAGGCGTCCTTTGTTTTCGACCCGGGGTCGGGCGAAAAAGTCACATTTTTCACCCCTTCTTGTATCCTGCGGAAACTCCAGACTCCGGAATGTATGCTGTTGCATGAAGGGGCTTCCTTATCCTTTCCGAACAACCATAAATAGAGCATGAGCTGAAAGCAGTAATCGTTTTTGGGATACTGCTCATCCTCGAAAAGCTTGTCGAGGGAGAAATTTTTCGAACGGACATCCCCTGATTTGTAATCGATGATCTGTATGTGATCGTCCATTTGGTCTATGCGGTCGATCTTTCCGGTGATGTTGACCGCAATGGTTTCGCCCCCGGTTTCCACGCTATATTCCGCGATCAGTTTCTTTTCGATGGAGAGTATCTGATAGCTCTTGTATTTTTGAAGGTTTTCTTCCGTTATTTCCTTTTGCTTATTCAGAAAGTCTCTGAGATAATCCTTGATCACATGAAAGATCAACAGGTTTTTTCCACTCATGCGTTCGAGTTTGTCAGATTCTCCTTCGGTGAATTCCTCCGTCAAGATTTCCTCGTAGGTATGGTTCAATGTTTCTATCATAGCTGTGGTCAGTTCCTGGCCGGTTAAACCGGTAAACAGTTTCTCGAGAACGGCATGCAGATAATTCCCGAATTCCTGCTGGTCGATGATCTCGGTGAGTTCGTCGGCTTCTTTGATCTCAGCAATGTAATTGAAATAATACTGCAGTTGGCATTTTCTGAAACTGTTGAGGGCCGATGGCGAAAACCCCCTTTGGCCAATCTGCCGGAGCTTATCAATGATATCCTTTGTCTTTTTGATAGCTATGGGACTGATGCCTTCCTGCAGGGGAGGGATGCTGAGGTTCTGTACATTTACGATAATGTCAGGATTGTACTTCTGTAGTTCGTAAACCAGCTGGTTGATGAAACGGCTTTGCTCGCCTCCGCCCATGTCGTCGGGTTGGGTATTATACAGCAGGTAGATTTTTTTGCATCCCTGCAACAAACGGTAGAAATGATAGGCAAAAATCTGCTCGTTGTGTTTATAGGTAGGCAGGCCCGAATCAACGCGTATGCCGTGAGGGATAAACGAATTCATGGTTTTCCCTTTTGGCAGCACCCCTTCGTTGACCGACAGCATGAAAATGGTGTCGAAATCCAGGGCTCGTGTCTCCAGCATACCCATGATCTGTAGCCCTTTTAGTGGTTCACCCACAAAGGGAACGGTGGATTGGGAAATGTTCTGATCGAAAAGTATCTGCAGGGTGGTGGCCGACATGCTGATATCGTCGGTTTTGCTGATATCGCTGAGTCGCTGCAGGATTTTGTAAGCGGCAAACAGCAGTTCTATCTCTATGCCTTTGTCGGTGGCTATCTGCGCCCTGATCTGGTCGATAAGTTGTAACAGGCAGTCAATGGCTCTCTTGCTTTCCTGCTGCCAGGGTTCGAAAATATAGCCCAGAGAATCCGCCAGGGTTTTGTCCATTTTGGATAAAAGTCCCTGAACTTCAAAACGGGTGTAAAATACTTTTTTCTGCTCTGTCAATCTGGAGGCCGCATCGCGGATGTTCTTATCGCCCAGCAAAACCGGAAAATAATTGTGATTGAAAAGCTTTTGCAGGTCCTTATGATAGAACAGGGGTTCCTGAGTCTGTTTTATAGAGCGGAACCTTTCGGAATTCAGTTGCAGGGTAAATATGAGTTCTATCAGGCTATAGATAGGAGTGAGTTTTAGGGGAAATCCCATGGTGATATTGAAGGCATTGATGCCTTCGGGAATGGAATTCAGCAGGGGAATCAGCAGGCTTTCCTCGTTCAGCACGATAGAAATGTTTTCGGTAAGAGTGTTTTCGCCCAGCAGGCGGCTGATTTCGTTGGCGGTGAATTTCACCTGGCCTATATTACCCGAAACCCCGATGATATTGATCTCTTTTTTCTCTGTGGCCAGTTCGTTGGTTATCCATTTAACTTTGTCATAGTCCTGTCCCTTCAAATGCTTGCGAATGAAAGTGCCTGCCTCCTGTTGTTGGTTGGCTACGTAATAGTTGTCGGCATCCCACAGCATTTCCGAAAGTTTTCTTTCTGAAAAATATCCCAATATTACTTCTTCCGAACGGGTCAAAGCATTCAGCCCGGTGAAGATCACTTTTTGAAATTTGGGAACAAAGGCGGCATCATTGATGTTTTCGACGGCCTTTCGGCATGCCATGCCATAGTTTCCTGTCTGCAATGCCTGCAGCCTTTTGTTGAACTCCAGATAAATGTCGTACAACATGCCATAGAACCCGAGATAGTTAACCTGGAAATCACTGAGGGGTGTCCTGTCAAGGGCCCAGAGTGCCAGGTTCTTTTCTTCTTTCAGATAAGTGAACACATAGCGGACATCGCCCAGATGCTGGTCAATTTCGTCGAAGTCCTGCAGTAGCTTGTGGCCCCATTTCAGGAAATCATCAAAACTCTCGGCACCTTCTTTCTTAACTGTTACGTAACTTTTATACAATTCGATGAGCAGGGTATATTCGTCGGCAACCACGCTACCCGAAAGATCCACGATAAAGTCCTGGATCGAAACAATGCGGGGTAAAAAAACCGGAACAGTGATGAGGGTAGAAAAATGCTTCTTCAGGAAGACACCGGCACGACGGTTGGGCAGAACAATACAGATTTCGCTCAGATGGTCTGCATGTTCGTGCAACAGGTACTCGGCTGTCTTTTTCAGGAATTCCATGGGCTATTTGAAAAAAGTTGATTCTGCTTCCGTGATATTCTCAGGTCTTCCCAGATCAAACCATAGTCCCTTATCCAAATAGGTGGCTATCGTTTGTGTTTTGGCAAGTTCCAGATACATATTGGTGAGGGAAAATTTCCCCGAAAGTGTATTGCATCCGAAAAGTTTGGGATCAATGATCTGTATGCCGCTGAAGGCAACTTCAATGTATTCTGCTGAGGGCCGGGCAATAATTTCTTCCCCTGTTTTGGTATTTCGCCAACCGGAAATATTTCCTTCAGCATTGCAAAGCAGGTAGCGGCTGGTATCTCTGTGTTTGACAACCAGTGTGGCCAGGGCATTTTTGTGTTTATGCAGTTTCAGCACTTCCTCCAGATCGGTATGGGATAAAACATCCACATTGTGCGCCACAAAAGGTTTTCCGTCGCCAAAAAAATGAGAGGCTTTGATGAGTCCTCCTCCGGTATCCAGCAATGTATCGCTCTCGTCGGAGATCTCTATGTGAATGCCGAAATTGTTTTTTTGTTTGAAAAAGTCAATGAGTAAGGGTCCGAAATGATGAACATTAATAATTATATCGTGTATGCCATAACTTTTGAGATATTCTACAACATGTTCGAGCATGGGCTTGCCATTCACTTCCACCAAAGCCTTGGGCTTGTTTTCGGTGAGAATGCCCAGGCGGGTACCCAGACCCGCTGCAAATATCATAGCTTTCATTCTTATCGTTTATTTCTGTTCATGATGCGACAGCAGAATATTAAGATCGTATTTGCTTCCAAGAAATTGTGCCAATCGTTCGGCAAAATACACCGATCTATGCTGCCCCCCTGTGCATCCATAGCTGATCATCAGATTGGAGAAACCCCTCGAAAGGTAATTCTCCACCGATTGGCAGACAAGGAGGGAAGTGTTCGCGAAAAATGCTTCTACTTCCTGATATTTTTCCAGATAGTCTTTTACTGCCTTGTCTTTTCCGGTCAATAATTTGTATTCTTCGTACCTCCCCGGATTAGGCAAAGCCCTGCAATCGAAAACAAAACCGCCTCCGTTTCCGCCCGGGTCGGTGGGATAGCCTTTTTTGAAAGAAAAGCTGTTGATGCGCACCGTAAGATTATCTTTTTTATCGTCGGCATAGGAATTCAGCTTGTCTGAAGCAATGATCTGTTCAAAAACATAAGCCAAAGTGGGAGTTTCTATTGGCAGCCTTGTGTTTTCGATGATCCATTTTAGGTTGGCCACGGCAAAGGGAATACTTTTCAGAAAATGAAGCTTTTTTTCGTAGTAGCCCCTGAAGCCATAAGCTCCCATGGCCTGCATGATGCGAACCAAAACATATCCATAATAGTATTGCCTGAATTCGCTATCGTTGATCTTAGTTTTCTTTTTCAGTGCGCTGATATAGTAATCGAGCAAATGCTCCCGGGTTTGCTGGGGAATGTCAGCCTTGGCATCATACAAGAGCGATGCGACATCATATTGCAAAGCTCCTTTGCGTCCACCCTGATAGTCGATGAAAAATAGCTTGCCCTCATGTATCATTATGTTTCGTGATTGGAAGTCGCGGTACAAAAAGTAATGGTTGTCGGCTTTCAGCAGGTATTCCGAAAAAATATTGAAATCATCTTCCAGTTTTTGCTCGTCGAAACTGATGTGGGCAAGTTTGAGAAAATAATATTTAAAGTAGTTCAGGTCCCACATCATGGATTGTTTGTCGAACTTGTCTCTGGGGTAGCAAACCGAATAATCCATGTCTACGGAAGCCTCCGTTTGAAAACGAAGCAGTTCATCCAAAACTCCCTTATAGAGGGAAACGGTCGTTTCCGAAAAACCTTCTTTTCTGTGTTTTTCGAGATAAGAGAATAGAGTCTCGTCGCCCAGATCATTCAACAAGTATAGATTGTTTTCAAGATCTTCCTGCCAAACCTTCGGAACGGCCAGATGATGTTTTTCGAAATGCCTTGTGAAACTTATGAAGGCCTGGTTTTCTTTTCTGTCGTTATTAAAGGCGGCTATGGCCTTTTGATGGTTGGTCGATAATCTGAAATATTTGCGGCTGGAGCCCGAGGCGGCCAGTTCTTCTATAGAGGAGGGAAATTCCTGAAATTGTCTGAAAAAAAGTTGTTCTAATTGCTGTCTGAGGTCTGAATTCATAAATATTATACTTGGATACAAATTTAAGAATATTTCGATGGGGAGCTTATATACAAACTTCATAATCTATCTTTTTTTCGTTATTTATGAATAATAATTTCTAATTTTGCCAAAAATATAGAAATGAATCTTAAAGAAATTCTCTCAGTATCAGGCAAGCCGGGTTTATATATAAAGATTGGCACTACCAAGAATGGAAATATCCTTGAATCACTTATTGATAAAAAAAGAATTCCTGTGTATGCTTCCGATAAGATGAGTACATTGGCAGATATTAATATGTTCACCACAGGGGAAGATATTTCACTGAAAGAGGTTCTCAAAAAGATATACGCTAAGGAAAACGGTGGCAAATCCATTGATCATAGATCTGAGGATAAAAAATTAAAAGAATATTTTGAACAGATTCTCCCCGAATTTGATAAAGACCGGGTATATGTTTCAGATATCCGCAAGGTGTTCAACTGGTACAACCTTTTGGTGGCAAATAACATGCTCGATCTGAGCGATGAGCCGGAAGAGGTCGCTGAGGAAGAAGTGAAGAAAGAAGAAGAAAGCCCCGAAAAGCCAAAGAAAACTGAAAAGAAGGCCGCTGTGAAGAAACCTGCGGGCGACAAATCGACCAAAGAAAAGAAATGACCATAAAAAATTAAAGTCCTTCACGGGACTTTTTTTTTAATATCCTCAACATGAAAAAATTTGTTCACGACCTTACCATTTGCTCTCAGAGGTTTATTGGTGAGGATTATTTTGTAATGGGTGTCACTAAAGATGACCCGCTTCCGGAAATGTTTCCCGGGCAGTTTGCCGAGATCAAAGTGGATAATAACCCAGAGGTGTTTTTGCGTCGTCCCATTTCCATTCATGATGTGGATTACGAAAAGAACATTTTATATCTGTTGATACGCATAGTGGGCGAAGGAACCCAGACCTTGTCGCATTTGAAACCAGGGGAGAAGGTCAATCTGGTTTATCCTTTGGGAAACACCTTCAATGTTTCGGGTGTGAAAAATGTTTTGTTGGCCGGCGGAGGTTGCGGCATAGCCCCTATGTTGTTTTTAGCCCGGCATCTGCACAAGCAGAATATTCAGGTGACCGTTTTGATTGGTGGTCGCTCGGCTTCGGATATTCTCGAAGCGGATGAGTTCCGGAAATATGGCAAGGTTTGCCTATCCACAGACGATGGCTCCCTGGGCGAAAAAGGATTTATTACCAAAAACTCCGTTCTTAATGAGGTTGCTTCTTTCGACAGGCTTTATATCTGCGGCCCTTTGCCTATGATGAAAGTGTTTGCCGCCATAGCAAAAGAAAATAACATCGACTGTGAAGTTTCCCTCGAGAATACCATGGCTTGCGGCATTGGCGCCTGTTTGTGCTGTGTGACCGAAACCACTCAGGGAAACAAATGCGTTTGTACCGAAGGTCCTGTGTTCAACATAAAACAACTCAAATGGCAGATCTAAACGTAAATATTGGCAAACTTGCCCTGAAAAATCCTGTGCTTACAGCATCAGGAACCTTTGGCTATGGCCCCGAATTCGAAGATTTCATGGATATCAATCGATTGGGCGGAATCGTTGTGAAAGGCACTACCCTCGAACATCGCGAAGGAAATGCCTATCCACGAATGGCCGAAACTGCTTCCGGAATGTTGAATGCTGTGGGCTTGCAAAACAAAGGTGTCGATGTATTTATCAGCGACATTTATCCCAGAATAAAACATTATGATACCAATATAATAGTTAATGTTTCCGGTTCAAAGATCGAAGACTATGTGCAGGTGGTGGAAAAGCTGAACGAGTTGGAACACATACCTGCCATCGAACTGAACATTTCCTGTCCCAACGTAAAATCAGGGGGTATGGCTTTCGGAACTAGTTGTGCATCTGCCACGGAAGTGACAAAAGAAGTCAGAAAAGCCTACAAAAAAACATTGATCGTTAAATTATCCCCCAATGTCACTAATATCGCTGATATAGCCAAATCCGTCGAGGATAGCGGAGCCGATTCGGTTTCGCTCATCAATACCTTATTGGGTATGGCCATTGATGCCGAGACAAGACGACCGGTTCTTTCTACTATTACCGGTGGATTGTCTGGCCCCTGCATTAAACCCATTGCATTGCGCATGGTTTGGCAGGTGAGCAAAGCAGTAAAAATTCCCGTGATAGGTCTGGGTGGTATCATGAATGCCCGCGATGCCATTGAATTTATTCTGGCCGGCGCCACAGCCATACAGGTAGGCACAGCGAATTATATATACCCAGCCATAAGCGAAAAAATAGTGGACGGAATTGATGATTATTGCACCCGTCATAGGGTTTCTGCCATAATGGATTTAATTGGCGGAATGATATATCAGGGGGTATAAAATACAAAACGGGAAACAATTCTTGCAAATCATTTCCCGTTTCAATCTGTAATCGCCGTAGCTGTTACACATCGCCAGACTACTGTTATTCTGACCGGTTTATCCTCTTTAGTCTTTCAACTTTTAGATATAAACCTGAGAACATTTCCCTCACCCTTGCAGGTGGTACCCTTGTTCTCCGGCTAATCAAGCCTCCGGATCATTCACATTATAGATCATGCTCCGTTGAAACTATTTCAGTGCTGTTTTTGAGGTAGCCTTGTTTCGCTTCTTTAGCCTTTTAAACTCATCAAATAAAGAACAACTTTCGTTTTTTTCTATTCGTGGATGCAGCTCCTGGTACTTAATTCCCTTTTCTACACCTACTTAATCAGCCAGCCTTTTATCTCTCATCTGGTGAAACAAAATTACAAAATATTTGGTAGGTAAGTCAAGTTTTTGTGTGTTAAGATACCAACAGTATTTGAACAGGTTTGTAAACAATTTTAACAAAAAACTACTTTTTACCTGTAGTTAAATTTGATGCCGTATTGTTATACGCTTTATTTTTTGAGGGGTTGATAATTTTTTTAAAAAAAACTTCCGCAATAAAAATAATTTGTAATTTTGAACCTTTGATTCAAATGTTCAAATATTCAAAAATATTTTTATGAAACAAAGCAATTCTGAAGGTGGAAATAGAGAAATAATCATCGCTGCAGCTCGGGATATTTTTTGCAAATATGGTTACAAGAAAACTACCATGGACGACATCGGCCGTTATATTGGAAAGGGGAAAACCTCTCTTTATTATTATTTTAAAAATAAAGAGGAGATTTTTGAGGCTGTATTAGCTTTTGAAATTGATCTGATAAAGAATGAGTTGTTTGAGGCACTGGAAAGTGAACGAAACCCACAAAAGAAACTTAGGAAATATATTCTGAAGCGCATGGAATTGTATTTTCAGTTGGTTAATTTTTACAGCGCCATTCAGAAAGAATACGTGGAGAACCTGACGATAATAGAAAAGATAAGGCAGCAATATGATGAACAGGAACTAACTATGATCTCGGGAATTATGGAAGAAGGCATCCAGCAGGGGTATTTTGTTGCCAAAGACATACAACTGACTGCTTATGCGATTATACTTGCCATGAAAGGTTTTGAATATCCATTTTCAAAGGAAAAGGATATCAGTAAGCTCGAGGTTGACATCGATCAACTGCTCGAAGTATTATTTTATGGATTATTGAAGAGATAGTTTCAAAATTTAAAAAAATATAAAATGAAGATTGCAACTTTTGTTATACGATTCAGAGCTTTAATTATTGCCCTATTTGTGATTATTACAATCGTTTTGGGTTATTTTCTTAAGGATATTAAAATCAATGCGGATATCACCACCTACCTCCCCAAAAGTGATTCTGTTGTGGCCCGTTTTAATTATATCGGTCACAACTACTCATCCAGTTCTATGGCCATTATAATTGTGGAGGCTCAGAAGGATGTGTTTTCCAAAGAAACCATTGAGCACATAAACGACCTCACCAATGCGCTGAAACAGTCAGATGGAGTCGATTACGTTACCAGCATCACCAATGTGGTGGATATTAAAAAAACAGAAGGAGGCCTTGAAATTGGGAAGCTTATTGACGAAAGTAACCTGCCTCAAACGCCCGAGCAGCTCAGGAATTTAAAAGAATATGCCCTGTCCAAAACGCTTTACAAAGGCAACCTTATTTCAGAGAATTCAAAATATACAATTATCATTTGTCGTCTGAATCAGGATACTGATAAAAATGCCGCTGCTATAAAAATCAAGGAAGTGGTATCTGCCAAACATTTACCCGAAAAGTTCTATTTCGAAGGAATGCCTTTTCAGCTTTTAAGCATCATGGATTATATTAAGAAAGACCTGTTACTCCTCACACCATTAATAATATTATTAATTGCAGTAACACTTTTTTTAAGTTTCCGTTCGTGGCGAGGGGTGGTATTGCCGATCATTTCTGTTGGTATGGGTATTATCTGGAGTATGGGTCTCATGAGTATTTTTGATGTCGAGCTTTCGCCTATATCCGACGCCATTCCAGTGGTGCTTTTTGCAGTGGGCAGCGCTTATGGCATTCATGTATACAATCGTTTCAAACTACGGGTAAATTCAAAAGAAAACAAACTAAAACAATCGGCTGAGGCGCTCAAAGAGGTAGGTATTCCGGTGCTTTTAGCCGGTATCACTACGGTTATGGGTTTCCTTTCTTTTGTTTTCGGAGCTTATTTGAATATCATAAGCGAGTTCGGGATTTTTTCAGCCCTGGGTATTTTGTTTATTTTAATTATTTCCCTTACCTTTATTCCAGCCATAGTATCCTATTTACCTCCTGAAAAGAGAAAAAGTACCCATCGGAAAGAGCCGAAATCAGGGTTGCTGGAACGTTTTTTATCAAAACTCCAATTTGCCATACTGCATCATAAAAAAACAGTTTTAATAGGTTCATTGGTTTTGGTTGTAGTTATGATTTTTGGCATTCCGAATATAAAAAACAAGATCGACATTCTGAATTATTTCCGGCCCGAAACCGATATCCGGGTTTCGGCTTCCATCATGAACAAGGAATTCGGCGGGTCATTACCTATTATGATAAGGGTAAGGGGCAATATACAAGACCCTGCTACCCTAAGCAAAATGAAACAGATTCAAAAGTTTCTCGAAAGTCAGCCCGATGTCAAGAATGCTTCATCGGTAGCTGATTTTATTGAAGAAATGAACGACTGTATGGGCGAAGGCAAACAAATCCCCGATTCGCGCGAAAAGGTCTCTAACCTTTGGTTTTTGATGGAAGGCGAAGAGATCATGAAACAACTGGTGAATTCTGATAAATCAGAAGCTGTGGTGCAGGCTTATATGAAAAACGTCGAAACCAAACGCTATAAAGAGTTACATGCCTCTTTAAACAAATTTCTTGATGCCTTAAATACTCCCGACTGCACATTCGAGCAAACCGGAATGCCCGCCATTTATTCCAATTTCGATGACAGCCTGATGAAGAATCTGTTACAAAGTATGATCCTGTCTCTGGTATTGATCTTTGGTTGTATGCTGCTCATGCTTCGGTCGGTAAAAGGCGCTTTGGTGGGAATGATTCCCTTGTCCTTTACTATTGTGATAATATTCGGAATGATGGGCTTTATCGGAATTCCGCTCGATATTGCAACCATTTTGATCGCAAGCATCACCGTAGGAGCCGGTATTGACTATGCAATACATTTTATCACCGAATATAAACGACTGATCACTTTGGGCGAAGACATTGATGGAGCCATCACCAAAACCATTCAAGTGTCAGGAAAAGCCATCACCATCAATGTAGTAACCATCATACTGGGATTCCTGATTCTGATCTTCGCCAACCTGATTCCACTGGTCAATTTTGGTATTCTTATCGCCATTACCATGTTGTTCAGTGGAGCAGGAGCCATCACCATATTGCCTTCTGTGATCAGTTTGTTTAAATTGAAACTTGTAAAAGAAACCAAAAAATAAAAAAATCAATCACACTACAAATCCTAAAAATCATGAAAAAATTCATTCTTCCTTTTGGGCTGCTGATAACTATTGTGTTATCGGCTCCTGCCATCGTTAACGCTCAGGATGCTCAGAGCATTTTAATCAAAGTGGATAATATCCTGAATGCCCCCAAAGATCAGGATCTGGCAACCACCATTACTATTTTCGATAAAGCCGGTAAACAAAGCAACCGCACCATGTCAATGCTACAAAAAGGCAGTGACAAGCGCCTTGTTAAGTTTCTTGCACCGGCCGATCAAAAAGGCATAGGATTTCTTTCTCTGCCCAACGACAATCTGACCTTGTATCTTCCCGCTTTCGCGAAAACACGTAAAATAGCTTCCTCAGTCAAAAACAGCAAGTTTGCTGGTACCGACTTTTCATACGAGGATATGGAAGCCAAAAAATATTCCGTAAAATGGATACCCAAACTCATCAGTTCTGCAGGGGGAACTTATGTTTTGGAACTCACTCCCAAAGCAGGTGTGGTGACCGATTATTCCAAACTGATTATGTATGTGCGATCGTCCGATAATTATCCCACCAAAATCGAACATTATGATAAATCAGGAAAGCTTTATAAGGTACTCACCGATAATAATATTACCAAAGTGGGTAGCTATACCATTGCCAAAGAGTTGATAATGGAAGATAAAAAAAATGGTACCAAAACCAAAATGACCATTACTTCGGTAAAATTCGACAATGGTTTCAGCGATGATAAATTTTCCGAACGCGAATTGATTAAATAATATAGGTACCCACAGTCATATAATGTATGCCCTAAAAATGACTCCATGAAAACAAAATTCATTGCTGCTATTTTCCTGCTCGCATTGGCAGGCAGTAAGCTAATTGCTCAAAATGATACCGGTATTATTGTTCAGCCCGACCCTTATGTAATGATAGTAACTGATACCATCCCTGTCGATACTGCTTATGCAGTTCAGGGCGAAACAACAGATACTCCCGTTGAAACCGAACCGCCTAAACTCACCCTCAACGGATATATTCAAACCGACGACCGATTAAAATTCGAAGGTGCGAAACTTAACTTCCAGGAATACCGCCTCGATCTTAAGCTCGAATATAAGCCTTTCGAGCGTGCACGGTTTTTTGCAGATGTTTGGCTGCGTTCTTTCAAATATCCCGAACTTAGTACCATCAGCGATCTGTCGGATAAGAAGAAACTGTTGAATTTCGATGCCGACCTGCGCGAAGCCTATTTCGATATTTACGGATTATTCACCAAAAACCTCGATATCCGTATAGGCCGCCAACGCATTGCCTGGGGCACGGCCGACAAATTTAATCCTACCGACAACCTGAATGCCTACGACATGGAAGACCTCTGGGATTTTGGCCGTCATCTCGGCTCCAATGCCATCAAACTGACTTACTACACCAAAAGTTTCACCTTCACCGGCGTAGTTATTCCCTGGTTTACACCTTCTGTGTTGCCCAACGGCGAATGGACACCCGCTTTTATGCCCAACGCCTTAGTTCCGGGGCTTATTTACGATTCCTCCACCATTCCCGGGCTAACCATACCGGTTTATCTGACCAAAGGAAATGTCAGCGACACCCTGGCCATGCCGCAACGCGACCTCAAACATTATTCATCCTTTGGTTTGAAGGTAAAAAAGACCTTTGGCAACTGGGATGTTTCACTCAGTTATATATACGGGCGCGATGCCCTCCCATTGCCGGTTCAGATGAACACCAACCTGGTGCTCGATACCCTTATCATGATGCCTTCCCTAAAGGCAGAAGCCACCGTCGATGTGCGCACAAGGGTTGAATTCCCGGTGATGAAGATGATAGGTCTCGATTTTGCCGGCTCCATTAAAGGAGTAGGTTTGTGGGGTGAAGGGGCCTTGTTCCTGCCTCAAAAAACTTATATGAAGCGTTATCTGCATTACAGTATGCCTGATTTCGGAGTGGCCAAAGATTCTGTACTCACCGACTCTCTGGTACTCGATAATTCCCCTTACGTGAAATTTGTGCTTGGCCTTGATTATACTTTTTCTCACGGCTTTTATCTGAATTTCCAGTATCTGCATGGATTTGTGAACGAACGCGGCCCTAAAGAACTCAACGACTATTTCCTTATCTCACTCCAATATACCACTCCCAACGACAAACTTAAGCTAAGCCTCTTGAGTGGAGGCCTGCAGGTGGCCGATTTCAAACATTTCAAGGAAAACTATGCCTGGTTCTATGCCCCTGAAGTGTCGTACAAACCTGTCGATAATGCAGAATTTATTTTAGGAGCCCATCTGCTCGACGGAGCATCCTCGACCAGCTTCGGCAAAGTGAATAAAAACGACGAGATCTATTTGAAACTGAAGTACAGTTTTTAGGCAGAGTTATTTTAGCCAACCAGATTCCAGGTCCGGGGTATAGGAAATGATTTAACTCCTCTGTACATTGCTAACTATATGAATTGTAGATAAAAATATCATTAATTATTCATTTTCTTATCAATATTTCCTTGCACATGATCCAGCATTTCGCCCTAACAAGCGCATATCTTTTTTGTTTTTAGCAAGCTCTTTCTGAAAATGTGCTAGCTCTTTTGGAATATGTGCAAGCTCTTTTGGGAAATGTGCTAGCTCTTTTTTCATTTTTAGCTAGCTCATTTCTATTTTTAGCTAGCTCTTTTTCATGTTTAGCTAGCTCTTTTTCATGTTTAGCTAGCTCTTTTTCATGTTTAGCTAGCTCT
>CAYXXU010000001.1:0-42557 GCA_964469155.1 uncultured Bacteroidales bacterium | reverse complement strand
TATGAGAATTTAGCAAGCTCTTTTGCAAGAAACCTTGAACTATATTCGTCAATACCCACATATTTTTTTTACTTAACTTGCTATATTGAAATACATTATGATATTTTCAAAAATTTTCCTAAATTTGCAAGATTATATAAAAACAACGATCGCCATGAGAAGCTTTTTTCACCGATCCGCAGTGCTGCTTTTGTTTTCCTTGCTGAGCAGTATGGTTTTTGCCCAGTTGCCCGCTATTATTTCATTAACCATCATTCCTGCCAACCCTACCACTCACGATTCTGTTAAGGTAATCAGTCAAACCATGTTTCCCAGTGGTGGCTGCCAGCTAAGCTGGTCATCCTTAAGCATCAGCGGCGGAACCATCGATGTGTATGCCCAGCACACATTGGGTATGCTCACCTACATTTGCAATTCTACAGATACTTTAACCCTGGGCAAACTGGAAAGCGGCAATTACAAACTGCGTTATCATCTCAGTTGTATGCCCTATCCGCCCAACTCCGACCTCGATTCCGTTTATTTTACCGTGCAAACATACACAGGATTGGAAACGAAAAACCCTCAACTACAATTCACCATTTATCCCAACCCTGCGCAAAACATTGTGAAAATCCAGTTGCCTGATAACACAAGTGATGCTGAAATTGTTGTTGTGGATATGCAGGGAAAGGAACAGTCAAGACTGTCAAGCAATTTAGGACAGGCTGAAGTAGAAATGAGCAATTTTGCAAAAGGGGTTTACTTTATCAGGCTTTATACCGAAGCAGGGTCAGGATATCAGAAGTTGATCAGGTTGTAAGAAATCGTGACATAAATAGTATCTCTCCTTGTTTTCAAACTCTTTTTGAATATTTTTGTTGAAAAATATTCAAATGGATAAAATTACCTCGCCCCATGATAGCGACTCCCATCGCGAAACAGCTTCCCTGATCATTGATTATTTTCACCGTTCCATGATGCATCATGCCATGTGGTTCGCCGAAGTGCAACAGCACCTGGGCCGCGAAAAGGCCTTCGAGATCATGGAAAAAGCCTACTCACTGAGCTATGACATTCAGATGAAGCGGTTGTCAAAGATATTGGGTTTTGAAATGCAGGAGGGCCTGCCACAGCCTCTACTCAACAAAACTGAAGAAGAACTGGGTGCCCTGAAAGAGAGTGTGGCCATAAACTGGCTGGCCAACGATGGTGTTTGGTTCCAGGCGGTAGAGAACACCTATGGCATGGACTATGCCAAGCAATGCAACGATGCGGCCTGGGGACAATTCTCCCCTTTTGAAGCCTGGTCGGTGCGCCGTATTTTAAAACTTCCACAGGATTGCGGGCTGGAAGGATTGAAAAAGGCCCTGCAATTAAGATTATATGCCGCCATCAACGTTCAGGAAATTGTGGACGAAACCTCTGATAGTTTTGTGTTCCGCATGGTCGATTGCCGGGTGCAGTCGGCACGTAAGCGAAAAGGACTGGATGATTATCCCTGCAAATCGGCAGGCATCATCGAATACAGCAGCTTTGCCCAAAGCATTGATAAGAGAATAAAAACAGAATGTATAGGTTGTCCGCCCGATAAACATCCGGAAGGATGGTATTGCGCGTGGAAATTCTCTTTTAGTGAATAACGAATAGTGAAAAACGAATAGTGAAAAACGAATAGTGAAGAGCGAAAAACGAATAGTGAAGAGCGAGGTGATTTTGTCGCTTTCGATATTAGTTTTTAAGTGATTTTTTTGCAGTTATAATGCTTGCTGATAAAAGCTTTAATAGCTCTTCACAATCTGGGCTGATTGATGAATAAGACTTTGCATCAATATAATCAGTGTCTTTTAATAATGACAGCCAATAAAGTGTTTCGTTAGCTTCTTTAGCAGCAACACTGAGTTTGTTAATGAAGTCAGGTTTCGATTGCGCAAATACAGACTCCCTTAATAAAGCACCAATAGCTGTTCCGCTTCGCAAGCATTGCTTCGAAAGAACGAACTCTCGTTTTTGTTCAGTTAAATGGTGGTACATTTTCACGATTCGAATGGCGAATGCGTATGATTTTTCTTTTAAAATGCTTTTTTCCATATATAAAATTTAAAATTAGCCATTCACTATTCGTTATTCTCTTTTCGCTATTCACTTCCTCCTACATGTTCCTGCGGTACTGCCCACCCACATCATACAGTGCCTTTGTGATCTGACCTATAGAGCAGAACTTCGATATTTCCATTATTTTGGCGAAGATATTCTGGTTGGTATAGGCAGCATGTTTCAGGTCGTGCAGCATGTGCTTCAGTTCTTCTTCATGCAGTTTGTGCAGTTGTGCCAGCATGTGTATCTGGTATTGTTTTTCGGTTTCGGTGGAGCGTATCACTTCGCCGGGGATGAGCGTAGGCGAACCATCGGGAGATAAGAAGGTGTTCACACCCATGATGGGCAATTCACCGGTATGTTTCAGGGTTTCGTAATACAACGACTCGTCTTGTATCTTGCTGCGCTGATAAGCGGTTTCCATAGCCCCCAATACGCCGCCACGTTCCGATATCCTGTCGAATTCTGCCATTACGGCTTCTTCTACCAGTTCGGTAAGTTCTTCGATGATGAAAGAACCCTGCAAAGGATTTTGATTTTTGGCCAGCCCCAGTTCGTGATTGATGATCATCTGAATGGCCATGGCACGACGCACCGATTCTTCGGTAGGCGTGGTGATGGCTTCGTCATAGGCATTGGTGTGAAGCGAGTTGCAGTTGTCGTAAATGGCATATAATGCCTGCAGGGTAGTGCGTATATCGTTAAATCCTATCTCCTGGGCATGCAGCGAACGGCCGGAAGTTTGAATATGATACTTCAACTGCTGGGAACGGGCATTGCCTTTGTATTTATTCTTCATGGTCTTGGCCCAAATAGAACGTGCCACGCGGCCAATAACGGAGAATTCGATGTCGATTCCGTTCGAGAAGAAAAAGGATAGGTTGGGAGCAAATTTATCAATATCCATTCCCCTCGACAAATAATATTCCACATAAGTGAAGCCATTGGCAAGGGTAAATGCCAGCTGAGAGATAGGGTTGGCACCGGCTTCGGCAATATGATAACCCGAAATAGAAACCGAGTAAAAGTTGCGTACATCGTTATTAATAAAATATTCCTGCACATCACCCATCAGTTTCAGCGAGAAATCGGTTGAAAAGATACAGGTGTTCTGACCCTGGTCTTCTTTAAGAATATCAGCTTGTACGGTTCCGCGCACAGAAGCCAGTGTGCATTTTTTAATATTCTCATACACCTCAGCCGGCAGCACCTGGTCACCTGTAACCCCTAACAGCATAAGGCCTAATCCATTGTTGCCATCCGGAAGTTCTTCCTGATATTTAGGTCTCTCAACTCCCTTTTTACGAAAGATATCCTGTATCTTTTGTTCCACTTCTTTCTCCAGTCCATTCTCACGAATATACAGTTCGCACTGCTGATCGATGGCGGCATTCATAAAATATCCCACCAGGATAGGGGCCGGGCCATTGATCGTCATAGATACGGATGTGGTAGGATCGGAAAGGTTGAACCCGGAATATAGTTTCTTGGCATCATCCAGGCAGGAGATAGAAACTCCCGAATTACCAATTTTGCCATAGATATCTGGACGCAGGTCAGGATCATTGCCATATAAGGTCACGGAGTCGAATGCCGTGGAAAGCCTCTTGGCGGGCAAACCTTTCGAAAGATAATGAAAACGTTTGTTGGTTCGTTCGGGACCGCCTTCTCCTGCAAACATGCGTGTAGGGTCTTCGCCTTCGCGTTTAAAAGGAAATACTCCGGCCACAAAAGGAAATTCGCCGGGAACGTTTTCTTTGAGGTTCCATTTTAGAATATCGCCCCATGCTTTGTATTTGGGTAGCGATATTTTGGGTATCTGCAGATGCGAAAGGGTTTCGGTATGCGTCTTTATTTTCAGTTCTTTATCTCTGACCTTGAAAACATAATACTCGTCTTTGTATGATTTGATCTTGTTTTGCCAGTTATCCAGAATCTTTTGGTTTTCTTTTTCCAGTTTTTCTGACAGATTGCTTTTGGTATTTTCGAGGCTTGCTAAAAACTCTTCCTGGCCTCTTTCTGCTTTTGCCGATTCAATCACCTTCGATATGGAATAGAGTTTCTGCGCGGTTTCCGCCTGTTCGTCAACCCAGTGGTTGTAATTTCTTACGGTTTCCGAAATCTCTGCCAGATAACGGACACGCTGAGGGGGTATGATGTATATTTTATCTGGTATCTCACCATCTGAAATGCTGGACGATTTGAAATTAAGGTTAAGTTTTGTATTAAGCATTTTAATGAGGGCATGATAGAACATATTCACACCTGCATCGTTGAATTGCGAAGCAATGGTCCCGTATACAGGCATCTCTTCATGCTTTTGATCGAACAACTGATGGTTGCGCTGGTACTGTTTTTTAACATCGCGTAAGGCATCCATGCCACCTCTTTTGTCGAATTTGTTCAGGGCAATGATATCGGCATATTCGAGCATATCAATCTTTTCCAGTTGAGAAGGAGCACCGAACTCAGGAGTCATCACATACAAGGAAAGATCGCTGTGGTCAACGATCTCGGTATCGGATTGCCCTATACCCGAGGTTTCAAGAATTACCAAATCAAAACCGGCCACTTTCATTACATTAAGCGTGTCCTTAACGTATTTCGACAAAGCCAGGTTCGATTGACGGGTAGCCATAGAGCGCACGTAAACCCTTTCAGAGTTGATGGCATTCATTCTGATGCGATCGCCCAACAAGGCGCCTCCTGTTTTACGCTTCGATGGATCTACACAAACCACAGCCACCTTCTTGTCAGGAAAATCCAATAAGAACCTTCTGATAAATTCATCCACCAAAGAAGATTTTCCTGAACCGCCGGTACCGGTGATCCCCAGAACAGGTACTTTAGATTCTGAAGATCTTTTCCTAAGCTTGGCAAGCAATTCTTTGATATTCTCAGGAAAATTCTCAATGGCTGATATTAGTTTTGAGATGGCTAAAGTATCCTGTTTCTCAATATCAGCTATGTTTATATTGATTGAATTACCTCTTGGAAAATCCGATTTCATCATCAGGTCGTTGATCATACCCTGCAATCCCATTTCACGACCGTCGTCAGGAGAGTAAATTTTAGTAATTCCATAAGCCTCCAGTTCTTTTATTTCTTCAGGGAGGATCACTCCGCCGCCGCCGCCAAATATTTTAATATCTCCAAATCCTTTCTCCACCAGTTTATCGCGCATATACTTGAAGAACTCGATATGTCCGCCTTGATAAGAGGTAATGGCAATAGTCTGCACATCTTCCTGTATGGCACAATCAACAATTTCCTGAACGGAACGATTGTGCCCGAGATGTATCACTTCGGCACCTGTTGATTGAATGATACGGCGCATTACATTAATGGAGGCATCGTGTCCGTCGAAAAGCGATGCAGCAGTTACAATTCGGATATGGTTTTTTGGTTTGTAGATATTTGCGCTGATCATGTATTTTATATTTTAATGCAATATTTGGAAAAATAATGTAAGGATTATAATGACAAAAGTAAGAAAAATATGAATAATAAAATTGATATAATATAGGACCCTGGAAAAGTAACGTCATGCAAAGCTGGTTATGACTCAAATGTTTAATAATAGAACGATTTTTTTTGAAAATTATAATTGTTAAGAGATGTTAAGACAAAAAAATTAAAACAAAAATTAATTTTAATGTTTATATTTGCTAAAACAATTTCGCAAACAAAAAACTAGTCATCATTTTATGGATAATCAGATTTTAGTAATAAATCCTGGGTCAACATCTACCAAAATAGCTGTTTTTAACAACCACACCCAGATATTCATGATCAGTGTTAAACATGAACAGGATGTGCTTGCAGCATTTGAGTGCATTGCCGATCAATATGAATATCGAAAAAACATGGTGAAGGATGAACTGGTTAAAGCAGGCATTGCATTAAAGGAAATTAAAATCATTGTTTGCCGCGGCGGATTGCTGAAACCTATACCGGGTGGTGCATACGTGGTTAATGAGGCTATGTTACGCGATATTAGAAATCCCATGGGAGAGCACGAATCAAATTTAGGCGGATTGATTGCCTACGCTCTTGCTGAAGAAATTGATAATAATGTTGAGGCAATAATAGTCGATCCGACCTGTATTGATGAAATGGAAGATATCGCCCGTATTTCTGGTATGCCTGAACTTCCCAGGAGAAGTTTTTTGCATGCCCTGAATCAGCGTGCAGGTGGAAGAAAGTATGCCAAGGAGATCGGGAAAAAATATGAGGAGATAAATGTGATTGTGGTGCACATGGGCGGGGGTATATCTGTTGGAGCACATTTCAAAGGCCGTATCATTGATGTGAACAATGGTTTGAATGGTGATGGGCCCATGTCGCCTGAAAGAAGCGGGGGATTGCCTGTCGGACAATTAGTCGACATGTGTTTTTCTGGGAAGTATACTAAGGCAGAAATTTGTAAAAAGATCAAAGGAAAAGGCGGTCTGACTGCCTATCTGGGTACGAGTGATGCCATTGAAATTGAAAAAAGGATAGATGGAGGTGACGAGTACGCAAAATTGGTATACTCAGCATTGCCTTATCAGGTGGCAAAGGAAATCGGGGCATTAAGTACGGTATTAAAAGGAAAGGTTGATGCAATAATTATTACCGGGGGTCTGGCATATAGTACGATGATAGTAAATGATATTATCGAAAGGGTGGCTCATTTGGCCCCTGTAAAAGTATACCCGGGCGAAAACGAAATGGAAGCCATGGCCGCCAATGGCTTTATGGCTCTCAATCACGAAATTGAGGTAAAAGAATATGTTTAACTTAAAACCAACCATATGGATTATGAAATTTTAAAACTCGAAATCAAAGACAATATTGCTATTGTCACTATCAGTCGCCCACAAGCCATGAATGCCCTGAATACAAGATTTTTTCAGGAAATGGATAGTATGATTGCAGAAATTTCAAAGAGAAGTGATATTAGAGTAATGATCATAACCGGTGATGGCAAAGCTTTTGTTGCCGGCGCAGATATTGCCGAAATGGTGGATATGAATAGCGAACAGGGAAGCAATTTCTCCAGAATTGGTCAGAACACTTTCAGCAGTCTCGAAAAGATGGATATTCCTGTTATTGCTGCCATCAATGGCTTTGCCTTAGGTGGAGGTTGTGAACTGGCAATGGGCTGCGATTTTCGTATTGCCAGTACATTTGCTAAATTTGGTCAACCTGAGGTAAATCTCGGTCTTATACCAGGTTATGCTGCGACACAAAGGCTCCCTAGGCTGGTAGGACTTTCGAATGCGTTATATCTTCTTTGTACTGCCGATATGATCAACGCCGAAGAAGCACTCCGGATGGGATTGGTGCAAAAAGTGGTGGAACCCGACCAACTGATTTCGGAAGCCATTGCAATGGCAGCAAAAATTGCTTCCAAAGGACCTCAGGCTGTCCGTAAGATCAAGAAAGTAACCCGCGCCGGTATGCTTACTGATTTTGTGAGCGGAAGCGAACTGGAGTCAAAAGAATTCGGTTCTCTTTTTGGAAATGAAGGTGCAGAAGGCATGCGTGCTTTCCTGGAAAAAAGGAAACCCAATTGGCAAAAAAATAATTGAAATAAATAAATTTAAAAAACAAAAACATGAATTATACTGAAAAACTTCAAAATGTTACCGTGCTGGGTGCTGCCGGCAAAATGGGCAGTGGTATATTGCTACTCACTGCTATCGAGATGGCCGATCTGAGCCTCAAACCCGAGAACAAAGACAAGCTCTTCATTCTTTATGCAATGGACATCAGTCAAAAAGGTCTTGCAGGTCTGATGAAATACATTCAGGGACAGGTGATCAAGCAAGCTGAAAAAAAAGCTGTCGCTCTGCGCCATATTTATGCCGATCGCAGGGACCTCATCGAAAACAGCGAGATCATCGATCAGTATGTTAAAGATGTGATGAATATCATCCGCCCGGTTACTACTCTTGAATCAGCTTATGAATCCAACATCGTTTTCGAAGCTGCCAGTGAAAATCCTGACCTGAAAGTGAAAATGTTCTCACAGATCAATCAGAACAACCCAAACAAACCCTGGTTCTTTACCAATACCTCATCAATTCCTATAGGTTATCTGGATAAGGAAGCCAAACTCGAAGGCAGGGTGTTGGGAGTTCATTTCTATAATCCCCCCGCTGTACAGAAACTGGTTGAGGTCATCAAAACAGATGCCACTAACCCTGAATTGCCTGAGTTTGCAACCATGTTTATCAAGAGCCTGAGAAAAATTGAAGTTCCGTCGAACGATTTTGCAGGATTTATTGGCAACGGACATTTTATGCGAGATGCTCTTTATGGAATGGGCGAAGCAATGAAGCTTTCCAACCAGATGTCGTTCGTCGAAGCGGTTTATTGCATCAACAAAATTACTCAGGACTATCTGATTCGTCCTATGGGGATTTTCCAATTGATCGATTATGTAGGTATCGATGTTTGCCAATATATCATGAAAGTGATGAAACCTCATGTGAAGGACGAAGATATCCATAGTCCGCTTCTCGACCGTTTCATGGAAATAGGTGTCAAAGGAGGTCAAAACTCCGATGGTTCTCAGAAGGATGGGTTCCTGAAATATGAAAAAGGACGTGTGGTTGGTATTTATGACCCGGAAACCAGGCAATACATTGCAGTTGCTGATATAGCTGCTAAATGCGACGCCATTCTGGGAGCTTTACCGACATCCGTCAAACCATGGAAAGCAGTGGTTGGCGATCCTAAAAAAGACGAAGTGTTCAGAAAATATTTTGCCGAATTGAGTACCATGTCGAATCTGGGGGCAACATTAGCATCGGCCTATGCTAAAAAGTCGAAAGCGATCGGATTGAAGCTGGTAGCCGACAAGGTTGCCTTTGCGGAAAAAGATGTGAATACCGTTTTGCTTACAGGATTTTTCCATGCCTACGGCCCAATTAACGATTATTTGAATTAAACTAAAAAACTTACAACTATGACTAAGATAAGAAGAAAAATATACATGGTTGCCGGTTACAACACCATTTCGATGGGAACCGGTCGCAAAGAATTCAATCCTAAAAAAGAACGCCCCGGATTGGAAGAATATTTAAAAGAAGCCGGACAGGGTGTACTCAAACAGATCGGGGGGGCTGTCAATGTGGACGAATGTGTGGTCGGAAACTTCATAGGGGCACGTTTCAACAGACAAGCCAATCTGGCAGGCTTTTTCCCTTATATTGATGAGGGATTAAAGTATAAACCTGCTGTCAGAGTAGAGGGTGCTTGTGGTACGGGTGCTTTGGCTTTGGTTACTGGGATCAAATCGGTTCTCGCCGAAACAGCCGATGTCGTTTTGGTATTGGGGGTAGAAGTACAGAATACCGTAAAGGCAATTTATGGTGCTGACATACTGGCTGCTGCCGGATGGGCCAAAGAACGCAAAGACGGACACGCCTATTTCTTCCCGGGTAAGTTTAGCGACAGGGCAGGCTTCTATTATGAAAAATTCGGAAAAGAAAAGACACGTAAGGCTATGGCCAAATGGTTTGTCAATGCGATGGAAAATGCACGCCTTTGCCCAACGGCACAGGAATATCATAATACGACCGTTGATCTGGAAGCTTTGGGAATGATGGCTCCAAACCCCAAAGGATTTGTCGATAACCTGAATGTTTTCGATTGCTCAAAGGTATCTGACGGCGCTTCCGGCATTGCTATCGTTTCCGAAGAAGGACTGAAACGTTGTGGTATTTCTAAAAACGATGCCATCGAAGTAAAAGGAATTGGTCAGGCAGAAAATGACATCACAAAACCACCTGCTGATCCTACAGTGCTTGATACAACCGCTGCTACAGTAAAAAATGCACTCCAAAGTGCAGGAATTACCAGAGACCAGATTGGAACGGTGGAATGTCACGATTGCTTTACCATTGCAGGTATCATGGCCACAGAAGCCATAGGCTTTGCTGAACATGGAAAAGGAACCGACTTTGTGTTGGAAGGAAATACCTCACGCACAGGTATGGTTCCGTTTAATACTACAGGCGGACTCATCGGTTGGGGTCATCCGACGGGAGCAACCGGGGTGCATCAGGCCGTGACTATTTGGGAACAACTTACCGGAAAAGCCGGCGATGCCCAGATAAACATAAAACCTGAGCGCCCTTATGGTTTGACTATCAATATGGGTGGTGACGATAAAACTTTGGTTTCTATTGTCTACAAGAAAGCTGAATAAGTTGAATTGAAAATAATCTGCAATCCTCAATCTGCAGTCGGCAGAGGGGCCCGGCTATAGGGATAAACTTTTGGCAAAAATATTTCGCAGGTATAATGGCAACAGGTTTTAGAAACTTAACGGTATATCAGAAAGCATTTTCCCTTGCTATGGAAATATATAATACCGGTAAGACCTTCCCTAAAGATGAAATATAGGTTTGACCAGTCAAATACGAAATTGTTCGCGTTCTGTTTGTGCTACAATTGGCGAAGCTTATCGCAAACGCAGGTATCCTGCGCATTTTGTGAGTAAAATGACTGATGCAGATATGGAGAACTCCGAAACTCAGGTTTGGCTTGATTTTGCGCTTGCTTGCGAATATATTTTGAAAGAGACCTATGATGACTATACAGCAAAATCCGAAGAAATCGGACGTTTGCTAAATCATGCAATTGAAAATCCCGATAAATACAAATAGCAAATTTGTATTGTCTCTTATATTGATTAAGGATTGCGTTAATGTTTGCCGATTGCCGACTGAAGATTGAGGATTACCGACTGCGGGTTGAAATGAGAGAATTATTTGCAGAATAAACGAAGCTGATGAACAAAATAACAACTCTGTTTAAAATTAAATACCCAATAATCCAGGCAGGTATGATATGGTGCAGCGGGTGGGAATTAGCTTCTGCTGTGAGCAATGCCGGTGGGCTTGGGCTGATTGGCTCCGGCTCCATGACGCCTGAAATATTGCTTGAGCATATCAGAAAATGTAAGGCAAATACCAACAAACCTTTCGGGGTCAATGTGCCCTTATTGTTTCCTGCTGCTGAAGAATTTATCAGGATCATCATAGCCGAAAAAGTTCCCGTGGTTTTCACTTCAGCGGGCAATCCCACCAAATGGACCCCTTTGCTGAAAGAACATGGAATTACTGTGGTGCATGTGGTAGCCAATGTAAAGTCAGCGAAAAAATGCGAAGAAGTGGGTGTCGATGCCATCGTGGCCGAAGGCTTCGAAGCAGGCGGACACAACGGAAAGGAGGAGACCACCACCCTGGTATTGGTCCCATTGATTCGGAAGGCCGTTTCAATTCCTTTGGTTGCTGCCGGAGGCATAGCCACAGGCCGCGCCATGCTAGCCACCATGGCTTTGGGGGCCGACGGGGTGCAGATAGGAAGCAGGTTCGTAGCTTCCCTGGAATCATCCGCTCATCAAAGTTTCAAGAACAAGGTAATTGAAATTGGTGACGGAAGCACATTGCTGACCCTGAAAAAACTGGTCCCCGTCAGGCTCATCAGAAATAAATTCTTCAACGAAGTCGAAGCAAAACAATCCTCCGGAGCATCTCCTGAGGAACTTCTGAATTTGCTGGGATCAGGCCGGGCTCGCAAAGGGATGTTCGAAGGCGATTTGGAAGAAGGGGAACTGGAGATAGGCCAAAATGCGGCCCTGATCAATGAAATCAAACCTGCGGCTGATATTGTGAACGAAATAGTATCTGAGTTTATGGCTGCCAATGAAAGCCTGCATAACATAACTTTCTGACCGCATGAAAAACCGTGTTTGCAATTTCATCCGGGTGGCCGGAAAAGAAATTTACTTCGAAATAATTTACCCTGAGTGCCGAAAGCCGGGAACGCCTTTTTTGGTTTTCCTTCATGAAGGTTTGGGCAGCATCAGGCAATGGAAAGAATTTCCTGATTCAATTGGTAAAAGGGTTAAATGCCCTGTATTGGTTTACGACAGATATGGCTATGGAAGATCGGAGGCTTTGGCTGAATCCCGAACCCCGGATTATTTGAATTCGGAAGCTTTTGTTTTTTTGCCTGAATTGCTCGACAAGCTTCAGATAACTGAAAAAGTGATACTGGTTGGCCACAGTGATGGCGGTTCCATTGCCTTGCTCTATGCCTCAAAATATTCAAAGAATTTACTGGGCCTCATCACTGAAGCGGACCATCTCTTTTGCGAAGACATAACCATTGCCGGCATCAAAAAAGCAGCGATCGACTATAAGGAGGGAAAACTCAAAAGCAGTCTGCAAAAGTTCCATGGCGATAAGACCGATTCGGTGTTTTATGGCTGGAGCGATGTCTGGACTGCGGAAGAGAACCGAGACTGGAACATAGAACATTTTCTGCCTTCCATTACCTGTCCCGTGCTGGCCATCCAGGGCAAGGACGACTGCTATGGCAGCGAAAAGCAGCTGTTATCGAAAAAAAATAATATCAGTGGACCGGTAGAACTATTGTTCATTGACGATTGCGGTCATATTCCGCATTTTCAGGCTATCCATACGGTAAAATGCAGTATGCTCAGTTTTATTAACTCATGCATAAACAAATCGAAAAGAGCTTAGTCCGATGTCAGCCAGTTGCTTGCAATCAAAATTGAACAAAAGTTTGTTTTTTCAAAATAAAAGTGTAGGTTTGTATAAAAATTGTCTTTTAAAATTAATAATTAAAAATATAAAGCTATGAATTTTGAATTTACCGAAGAACAAATTATGATTCAGCAGGCCGCCCGTGATTTTGCCGAACGCGAATTATTGCCGGGTGTGATTGAAAGAGATGAAAAATGTGAATTTCCGGCGGCACAGGTAAAGATGCTGTCCGAGCTCGGATTTCTGGGTATGATGGCGGATCCTAAGTGGGATGGAGGTGGAATGGATACCGTTTCTTACGTATTGGCTATGGAAGAAATTTCTAAGGTCGATGCTTCGGTATCTGTGATTATGTCGGTTTGCAATTCGCTGGTGAACTGGGGTATCCAGGAATTCGGTAATGATTTTCAACGCGACAAATATTTACGCCCTCTGGCCAGCGGTCAGAAAATAGGTGCTTTCCTTTTATCCGAGCCTGAAGCCGGTTCCGATGCCACTTCGCAGAGAACGATCGCAGAAGATAAAGGAGATTATTATCTGGTAAACGGTACCAAGAACTGGATTACCAATGCCAACTGTGCTTCTACCTATATCGTCATCTGCCAAACCAATCCCGAGAAGAAACACAAAGGTATCAATGCTCTCATCGTAGACAAAGATACTCCCGGCATCACCCTCGGACCTCACGAAAACAAAATGGGGATGCGTGGTTCCGACACACATTCGGTGATGTTCAATGATGTGAAGGTTCCCAAAGAAAACCGCATTGGCGAAGACGGCTTTGGTTTTTCATTTGCCATGAAGACCCTTGATGGCGGACGCATAGGCATTGCCTCACAGGCATTGGGAATAGCTTCCGGTGCTTTCGACCGCGCACTGAAATATTCCAAAGAAAGAAAAGCTTTTGGAACCGAGATTTTCAATCATCAGGCGGTTGCTTTTAAACTGGCCGATATGGCCGTGAAAATCGAGAACGGACGCAATCTCTGCCTGAAATCAGCCTGGCTGAAAGATCAGCACCTGCCTTACGGAATTATGAGTGCCATGGCAAAACAATACTGCGCCGACATGGCTATGGAAGTTACCACCGAAGCCGTTCAGATCCATGGGGGCTACGGCTACGTGAAAGAATATCATGTCGAGCGTTTGATGCGCGAAGCCAAACTGACCCAGATCTACGAAGGTACTTCCGAAGTGCAAAAAATTGTAATTTCGCGCTCGCTTTTTAAGTAGAAGAATTTAGTAGATAGTAGATGGTAGTTAGTAGTGAGGATTAGAATCATGAACTCTCTTACTCCGAACTTTCAATTTCTAACTCCTGGCTCTTGACTCCTGAATTCCTTACTAAAATTATTAATTAAAAAACAATCATAAAAATGAAAGTCTTAATTTGTATAAGTAATGTTCCCGACACTACCACCAAGATCAAATTTGTAAACAACAATACATCTTTTGATAACGCCGGAGTGCAGTGGATCATCAACCCCTGGGACGAACTGGCATTGACCAGGATGCTCGACATCAAAGATGCCCAGGCGGGAAGTATTGAAAGTGTAACCGTGATCAATGTGGGCCAGATGGATACCGAGCCTACCATACGCAAGGCCCTGGCCATAGGTGCCGACCGTGCCATTCGTGTGAATGCCGAACCCAAAGATACCTATTTCGTAGCTTCCCAGATCGCTGATGTGATTGGCAAAGAAGCTTTCGACGTTGTGTTGTGTGGCATTGAATCCAGCGACTTCAACGGCTCCGCACTCGGCGGTATGCTGTCTGAAATGCTGGGTTGGCCTTCTGTTTCGGCCATCTCGCATCTGGAGGTTAGCAACGGACAGGTGGAACTGAAAAGAGAGATCGACGGCGGACAGGAAACCGTTGCCACCCAACTTCCTTTCATAGGCATTGTGCAGAAAGGTATCGCCAAAGATCCCCGTATTCCCAATATGCGCGGCATCATGATGGCCAAGACCAAACCCCTTCAGGTGGTGGAAGCTGTGGCTGTGGAACCCTTGACGGAGTTTGTTGGATTCGAAATGCCCAAGCCGAAAGCTGCCTGCAAAAAGATTGATCCCGAAAACGTCAAGGAATTGGTCAATTTGTTGCACTATGAAGCTAAACTTATTTAAAGGTGTTTAGGTATTAGGCAATTAGGTGTTTAGAAATTTAGACCTATAAACTTTAGGATATGAGGGACCATCATCAACTTACAGCATTTAAACTTACCGATGCCCTGGTTATTGATACCTATAAGATTACGGCAACATTTCCCAGGGAAGAATTGTTTGGATTGACATCTCAAATGAGAAGAGCGGCAGCATCGGCTCCAACAAATATAGTTGAAGGGTGTGCCCGCCATACTCTGGCCAGTTACCTGAATTTCCTTGATATTGCTTATGGCTCATTAAAAGAGTTGCATTATCAATATACCATAGCCGTCAGATTGAATTATATCGAACTAATAGAATTTGAAAATTACGAATTAAAATTAATTGAAACAGAAAAAGTGCTTGCAGCTTTGATTCGGTCTTTGCGAAACAAAAGACCTCCTAAATCCTAAAAGTCAAAAAGCCTAAAGCCTAATAGTCTAAAGTCTAATAACCTAAAAAAATAAAATTATGAGTGTACTTGTCTATACAGAAAACTGGGACGGAAAGTTCAAGAAACTTTCTTTCGAGTTGATATCATACGCACACGAGATAGCCAACAAACTGGGCACTTCCGTTGTGGCCCTGTCGATCGGCAACGTGAGCGAAGAAGAATTAAAAACCCTGGGAGCCTATGGCGCTTCAAAAGTTTTACATTGCAGCGACGAAAACCTGAAATGGCTGAACAACCAGGCCTACACTTCGGTGATCGCTCAGGCGGTTGCCAAAGAGAATGCCAACGTCATTATTTTTGCGCACAATAACTCAGGTAAAGCCATCGCCCCCCGCCTGTCGGTTCGTTTGAAGGCAGGGCTGGCTTCAGGAGCAACAGCGATTCCTGTAAGCATGGATCCTTTCACAGTAGCGAAGAAGGTTTACACCGCCAAAGCTATTGGAAACATTGTTATCAAAACCCCTGTGCGTATCATCACCCTTTTGCAGAATGCTTTTGGTGTGGTTGAAGCTCCCGTGGATTGCGCTATCGAAGCCTTCAGTCCAGAAGTGAATTGCGACGAACTGAAGACTTCCGTGAAAGAAGTAAATAAAGTAACAGGAAAGATACTGCTGACCGATGCCGAAGTGGTAGTTTCAGGCGGAAGAGGTATGAAGGGCCCGGAAAACTGGGGTTTGATCGAAGAACTGGCCGGACTGCTGGGCGCTGCCACAGCCTGTTCGCGTCCTGTTTCGGATGAAGGCTGGAGGCCTCATGATGAGCATACCGGACAAACCGGAAAAGTGATTGCTCCTAACTTGTATTTTGCCTGCGGTATCTCGGGTGCTATTCAGCATTTGGGCGGTATCAGCAGTTCGAAATGCATTGTGGCCATCAACAAAGACCCCGATGCTCCTATTTTTGAAGCGGCTGACTACGGCATAGTAGGCGATGTACTGAAAGTCCTCCCAGAGCTCATCACCGCCGTAAAAGAACTGAAACAAGGATAGACTATTAGGCTATTAGGCTATTAGACTGTCAGGAGGATTGTAGCGTTGAGCCAGGATTGGAGATTCACCGCAAAGGCGCAAAGGACACAGAGTTTTCTTTGCGCCTTTGCTTTTCGTTCTATTCGTCTTGGCGTTTATTTTTTACCACTTCCGAAGGGATGACTATGGGACAACACTCCAAGTCACCAGGATTTTCAATGAAATCCTGCCCCTTGTTTTTTCCTAAAGCCTAAAAGTCTACAGTCTGCAGTCTAAAGATTAAATTCCCAACGCCTTCTCCACCAATTCCGCGATATCCAGGTTAAAGATCTCCTCCTCCTTATTCTTATACTTCAGCCCATCCGTGAGCATGGTCATGCAGAAAGGGCAGGAGGTGGCGATGATGTCGGCACCTGTTTTCAGGGCGTCTTCGGTACGTTCGATGAACACTTCCTTATCGCCGGCTTCGGCTTCCTTGAACATCTGTCCGCCGCCGGCTCCGCAACAAAGGGCAAAACTTTTGTTGCGCTCCATCTCCACATGCTCCGAGGGGATGGCATGCAATACCTTGCGGGGGGCGTCGTAAATATTGTTGGCGCGGCCCAGGTAGCAGGGATCGTGAAAGGTGATCTTCTTTTGGGCAAATAGGTCAGAATCTATTTTCAGTTTGCCTTCGGCCAGCATCTGCTGCAGGAACTGGGTGTAATGTATCACCTCGTAATTTCCGTCGAGGTCGGGATATTCATTTTTGAAAATGTTGTAGCAATGCGGACAGATGGTCAGAATCTTCCTGACGTTATAATTCGTAAAGGTACCAATGTTGGTCAGTGCCTGCATCTGGTAGAGCATCTCGTTACCGGCGCGGCGGGCGGGGTCGCCGGTGCAGGTTTCTTCTTTGCCGAGCACCGCGAAATCGGTCTTCAGATGCAGCAATATCCTGGTAAATGCCCGTGCAACTTTTTTGTAACGGTCGTCGAAGGCGCCGGCACAGCCTACCCAGAAAAGATATTCGGGTTGGTGGCCCCGGGCAAATACTTCGGACATGATGGGGACTTCGGCAATTATTGTTTCCATATTTTTTTCCTATTACTATTCCTGATTATTTTTTTTCTTGCCACTAAGACACCAAGACTCAAAGTTACACTAAGCTTTTTAAGAGTTCTTTGTGAACCTTAGTGTCTTCGTGACTTTGTGGCATTTTACTATTATTTTCTCTTTAATCTCATTATTTCCTCATTCTTCTTTATTCTCAAATCATAATTCTCAAATCTGAAATCTGAATTATTACTTCTCTGTCATTGTCAAATCTTTGGCCCACAACATGCGATCTTCGGGCGAGAACTGCCAGGGGGCGCCGTTGTTGGTGATGTTGGTGAACATGATGTTCAATCCACTGGGTGCGGCCGATTCTTCCATCACCAGGTAGCGGCGCATGTCGACAATGAGCGTCGGCTGGTTGATGTTGACAGGGCATTCCTTGGCGCAGGCGTTGCAGGTGGTGCAGGCCCAAATCTCTTCGTGGGTGGTGTGGTCGTTCAGCAGGGATTTGTTATCCGTAAAGTCTTTGCCTTTGCTGACCAGGCCGGGGCCTTTTTCGAGCATGCGGGCGCGGAGATCCATCATGATCTTGCGGGGGGAGAGCTTCTTGCCGGTGAGGTTGGCAGGGCATACCGATGAGCATCGTCCGCATTGGGTGCAGGTGAGTGAATCGAAATAGTTTTTCCAGGTGACGTCTTCCACATCCTTCACGCCGAAGCGCTCGATGGTGGCATTGGGATCGGCGGCGGCATAGGCGGTTTCGGGATTCATCATCGATCTTACCTCTTTGGTGATGCTGTCCATGTTGGGCAGTTTGCCGAGAGGGTCGAGGCGGCTGAAAAATACGTTGGGCACGGAAAGGAATACATGGAAATGTTTGGAGTAGGGCAGTATGTTGGCAAACAAAAATATCAGCAGTATGTGCCACCACCAGCTTACTTCGTACATGACATAGGCCATGTCGAAACTCATGTTGATGTGGCCTGCGATGAAGTTGCTGACGGGGTATGGGGCCTTGGGATCGCCGGGGAACATGACGCTGTAGAAGATGTTCATGGAAAGCAGTGAGACCATGAGGAGGAGGATGAGGGAGAGTGCGATGTAGGCGTCGATGTGGTTTTTGTGGGTGAGTTCGTAGCCCATGAAGCGTTTTATTTTCATGAAGAGGCGGCGGAAGAGGAAGGCTATGATGGACAGCAATATGATGAGGGCAAAGACATCGCCCGAGCCAAAGATGATCTTATAAATGATACCCGGAGAGTAGAAGGCTTTTTCGGAGCCGGTGATGCCGTCGGTGACCATTTCGATGCTGCCTATAAGTATGACGCAAAAACCCCAGAAGACGAGGGCATGGACGAGGCCGATGACGGGACGGCGGAAGATTTTGGTTTGTCCGAAAGCCACTTCGAGCATGAGGGCGAATCGTTTTGCGTAGTTGCGGACGGGCCAGCGTTTGGTGAGGCTGAAGAAGCCCCAGAGGCGGCGCAGGGTGAAGGCAAAGACACCCAGGGTGAGGAGGAGGGTGATGATGAACACGATTTGTTTGGCCATAGATGTGGTTGATTAGATGATGAGGGACAAGAAATATGTGGGAGTAAAAATAGTATTATTATTAAAATCGTGAAAGATTTTTTTATGAATGAATGATAAGGTAAACTTCGCACAATGAGAAAGGAATGCCACAAAGACTCAAAGACACAAAGTTTCACAAAGAATCCCCGATGAGGAGCAGATCAGATTCCAATTACTGATACAAATCTGTAGTACGGCCTGGAGCCCTGCTAAGGATGTCTTAGGAACCCTGGCCGAAGCTGGAAAGTTTTATTCACCGGGTGACTTTTGGACGGAGATATAAACTTTGCAAAAAGGAGATTAATCTTTCAGGCAACGCACCGACAAACCAAATTCTTTTATGTTCAGACAAGTAATGGATATAAAGCCGCTGGTGGATAGTAAGTCGAGTGTATAGGCAGTGATGGGATCGGCATTGTATCCGTAATCTTCAGTAGAACTCCAAAAACTGCTGCTGCTGCCCATTTTTTTATAGGCGCCCCGCCCCAAACGTAATCCGGCAGGCAAGGCATTAAATCCTTTTTCGTCAGTGCCATTACCTATGCCTTCCCATCCGGTTTTTGATTTCATTTTGGTGCCGGCCTTAGATTCACTTCCGGTAGTATTTCTTATTTTATACGTAAATACCCCTCCAAAGTATTGTGCCAGGGTTCTGAACTCCACCTCACTGGGCAGATGCCATCCCTTAGGGCAGACATTTCGTGATGTTTCCCAATTATACAAATAACCATATTCTGCGATGTTGGTGTCGTTATCATTATAAGCCCAGCAACCACTTCCGGCTTTATACGCAAGATTTTGGGCCATCCAGGTTTGCTCGCCTAATACTATGGTTTTATATGTCTTGCCATCACGAGCCTCAGTTAAGATGCCGGTTGAGGACCCTGAAACCACTGTTTGCGCATTTTGAACTGCCACCGCATTATTACCAAAAACATTTTTGGTTCCGTTTTCGTATTTGATCATAAATACATCTGATTTCGGCAGGGTATAGGTAGGCCCGTTTATATTGTCGGACATTTTGAATTTTACGGTTTCGATTTCAATATCTGTGACTTTTGCCCGGATTTCGTCACCCGATGTTTTGACAATTATATCCTGACTTTTACAAATGAGTGAAATCAAAACAAATACTATCCCAAAAAATAATGTTTTTTTCATTTTTTTACAATTGATCTTCTCCGTTTTTAATGGTATCTGGCCTCCATTTTTTTGTCAGCGGCGCGTTATTATAAAAGTGATTTCAAAGTTAATCAGTTTAATCAGATTAACAGCGGTTCAGACAGTTTTTTATTTGCTTTGATTTTCAATATCTCGGATTGCAAATTTCGAGTGTTCGAAACCTTGAATCCATGTTATATTTGTCTGGGAATAGGCTTAATATTCCATCACATTTAATAAAAATTGATTCATAGATTAATAAGTATTGTTCATTACTTTTGCTTGTCCAAAAGAAACGAACCAAAGAAAAGGACAGAAAATATATACCGAACCTTCGCACAAGCCACTCCCTGGCACCGCCATATTTTCAAGCTAACGCACTTTTGTTTCTGCGAAACAAATCGGTTTGGACAGTACAGGTTCTTCTTTTCACTTTTTGATTTTATTGAAAACAAAGGATTGTTAAAGTCTAAGCAGGTTAGAAGTCTGAAGCTGCTTTTTCGAAGTCTTCAAATCAGAACTAAGCCCTTAATTATGGTTTCGAACACCCCTGATTGCAAATCTGGGCTAGCGGGGCTGCCTGCATTAATAGGACCGGTGAGACGGATGGGACCAATGTAAGGGAAAGTGATAGCCTCTCTTTGAGAGAGACTATCACTTTTCATAACAGGTTTTATTCACCGGTTGACTTGAAGTCGTCTGGTGATTTTTGGGTTGTTAGTTTTCTTTTTCGAGGGTGAATTGAAGGGAGAGGGTTTCGGTGGATTTGATGGTGAAGGTGAAGTCGAACTTTTTGTAAGTGTCGAGATAGAGGGTGCCCTGGTAGGAGGCGGGAGGGATGCCGGTTTTGACCAGAGAGCCCGAATCGTTGGTGGCGCCTTTGAAGTTTAATGCTGGTATGGATACCTGGACGTTTGCCAGGGGATTAGTGGTGAGTTTGTCGAGGACGAGGAGGTCGAGGGCTGCGGTGGGTTCGATTTTTTGGAGTTTTATATGGATCTGGACGACCTTGTTGTCGGTGATACCCACGTGTTTGCGGATGTCGGTGATGTAGCCTTCCATTTCGGAGGTTAGGGTATAGTTGCCGGAATCGAGGCTGTAGAAGCGGGAAAATCCCAGAGATGAACTTTTTCGGACCTTTGAGGCCAATTCATTTGACATTGTGGCAGTTACTTTTTTCAGAATGGCGGCTGTTTCGGCATCGATGTAGCGAACGATGAGTGATGTGGGTCTGACGCCCGGCTTGCCTACTTTGTTCTCGTTTTTCCAGGTGTTATAGACTGCCGGGAAGTTGGTGAGAATAAATTTGCCGATCTTTTTTTTGATGACGTCCATATCGTCGAGGAGACCGGGAATGGGGTCGGTGCCTTCGGATTTTTTTTGTTTTATTTCGTGTTCGGGTAGATCTTTGACGGCAATGAAGTTGGAGAGGAGTTCTTCCATGTCGGTGATGTCGGCAGGGGTTATTTCTGTGAGAATGGCGATGTTGTTGGACATGATGTTGATGAGGTCTTTGGCGCGGCTTATGAGAACGTCGGCTTTGGGTTTTGAGAGGTATTTTATATTATGGTCGAGAGAGAGGGAGAGGTCGTTGTGGCCTGTGTTGAAGGCTTGCAGGCTGCCGATGTTGGAGAAGTTGAAGACGGAGTTGATGAGGAGCTGGCGGTGTTCGGATTTGTCGAGGGTGATGGGGGCGAGCTGTTCGAACTGACGTTGTTTGGCGGTTTCGATCTCAGATAATTTGTCGTTAAATGCTGTTTTGAGCGGAAGATAGAGGTTGTTGGTGAGGAAGAGGGTGTCGTTGTCTTTAAGCACTTTTGAGCCTCTCAGGTCGGCATCGTAGCGGGCCATTTGAAATTTAGTCATTTTGTTTGGTTTTTAATTGATTGATTTATATTAATTATTGTTTAAAGGATTGATTTTATATTTGTTGGAATTGTTGTTTTGGGCATAACCTCTTGTATTGATAGTGTTGTTTTTTAGTTCATTTTCAATTTCCGTTACATCGATTCCATTTTCCGATACATCGATTTCAATTTCCTTTACATCATTTTCAATTTCCGTTACATCGATTTCAATTTCCGCTACATCGATTTCAATTTCCGTTACATCGATTTCAATTTCCGCTACATCGATTTCAATTTCCATTACATCGATTTCAATTTCCGTTACATCGATTTCGATTTCCGTTATGTCGATTTAAAAATCATTGGAAATTGTGAGAAATTATTGCGAAACGTTACAGAAAAATTTTGTTTTATCATTTATTGAATTTATTAAATATTTAATTTTATAGGCAAATTTAGTATTGGTTTCTGTAAAGACCAAACAATTGTGTTCACGGATTCGTGAACTTTGGGTCTGAAAAAAGTTACAGGATCTATGACAGATAAGGATTCTATTAAGTTCTTAAAATTTTACGGTGAACGGGCTAAACAATTGCGGGAAGAGAAAAACTGGAGTCAGAAAGGTTTAGCAGACACAGCGGGGTTGCATAAAAGTGTGATTTCAGATATAGAAAACGGAAAGAAGGAGGTATGTTTTGTTAACAGGCACAAACTATACAAGGGATTGGGCGTTACTGAATATGAATTTCATGATACCCCAGAATTGAGGAGATTTACGGGAGCTCCGGCGACAAAACACCAGAGGTTTTGCCCTATGGCACAATGCCGGATGCTTTGTTGGGAGAGGGAGGAAGAGGAAGGCTGTAAGGTGGTGAGGCTGTGAGGCTGTGAGGCTGTGAGGAGGAAATTGTCTGAACCGCTCCCTACCCCGATAAATCGGCGTACGGGACAGGTGATGGAATTGATTATATGATTTATTTGATTGTGGCAGAGCCTGAAAGAATAATTACGACGGAGGCGCAGCCTGCCGCCGAACGGGAAGGAAGGGATTTAGGCTTTAGGCTTTAGACTATTAGGAAGAAAAAGATGCATTTGGAGGTTGGCTTTTTTGTGGGAGCAATGGGAACATTAGGACTTTTTGGACCCATAAGGGAAAATGTCTGAACACAGTATGGTGAGTCCCTAAGAGGGAAAATATTACTACATTTGTATCTGAATTAATAGCTCACCCAATGAAAATACTAATCATAGAAGACGAGCAGGCCCTGAACGATTCAGTGGTGGAATACCTTCAGGACGAAGGGCATGTGTGCGAGTCGGTTTTAAATTTCGACGATGCCATTGAGAAGATTGAGTTTTACGACTACGACTGTGTGGTGGTGGATATCAACCTGCCCGACGGCAGCGGGCTAGATATTATACGCCACATCAAGAAAAGCACCAAGCAGATGGGTATCATTATTATTTCGGCCCGCAACTCGCTCGAAAACCGCATTGAGGGGCTGGAGATAGGCGCGGACAATTACCTGACCAAACCTTTTCACCTGGCCGAACTGAATGCCTGCCTGAAGTCGATCAACCGCCGCATCAGTTTCAATGGCAGCGATGAGATTATGGTGAACGAGATCAGGATACTGCCCTCTGAACGACAGGTTCTGGTGAACAACAAAGAGATCAAGCTTACCAAAAAAGAATACGAACTGCTGATGTTCTTTATTGCGAACAAGAACAAGCTGATCACCAAGTCGGGCCTGGCCGAACACCTCTGGGGCGATTATATGGACATGGCCGATTCGTTCGATTTCATCTATACCCACATCAAGAACCTGCGCAGCAAACTGATCAAAGAAGGCTGCGAAGATTATATACGCACGGTGCACGGTGTAGGGTACAAATTTTTAGTTAGTGAAGGCTGAGCCTTGCCTGACCTTTCCCATGCCCGCCATCCCAAACCCCGTCGCCCCATGAAACTACTGACGAAGACCATACTGAACTACCTTTCGGTGACGCTGTTTGTGTTTATGTTTGCGGCCATAGCTTTTTATTACCTGCTGCGCACCGAGGTAAACCAGAACATCAACCTGGAGCTGGAAAAACGCAAGACCAGTATGCTCGATCAGTTGCTCTCGGCCCATTCGTCGGTGGTTACCCCGCCTAACCAGAATGAGCGGGTGGTGATAACGCCCCTGCGCGATGTGAAGTCGCCCAGGCTGAACTTTACCGATACCATGTTTTACGATTACGCCCACAAGAAATATGTGCCTTTCAGGCAACTGGGTTTTGTGGCCACCTTCAACCACAACACTTTTTACATACAGATTTACAAATCGCTGGAAGAGACCGACAACCTGATAGTGCGCATATTCCTGATCATGGCCATGCTGGTTTTTCTGATCATTGCCACGCTGCTGATCACCATCCGGTATACCTCGAAGCGTGCCTGGACCGGGTTTTATGATACCGTCGGCAAGCTGAACAGTTATGATATCAACTCGCAGGGTGAGTTTTCGCTGAGTGTGCCTGAAGTGAAGGAGTTTGCCGATCTGAACAAAGTGCTGGTGGCGATGATAGAACGCATACGCAAGGATTACCAGAACATGAAGGAATATACCGAGAATGCCTCGCACGAGCTGCAGACGCCCCTGGCCATCATCAATATGAAGATGGAGCTGTTGTTGCAATCGAAAACTCTGGATGAGAAACAACTGAAGGCAGTGCTGGATGCCTATGAGGCTTCGAACCGCCTGTCGAAGCTCAACCAGACGCTGCTGCTGCTGGCGAAGATAGAGAACCGTCAGTTTCCTGAGTCGAAGCCTGTGATGCCGCAACATGTGATAGAAAATCAACTGGAGATGGTGGAGGATCTGATAGAATCGAAACAGATTCACTTGGTGAGGCAGTTTGAGGCCGCCGCCGTGGTGCTGATGAATCCTTACCTGGCCGATATTTTGTTTGCCAATCTGATTAAGAATGCCATTCGCCACAATCTGCCCGGGGGCGAACTGATCATTCGAATAGAAGCCAACAGCCTGACTATATCGAATTCGGGCAAGGAGCTGAAGGTAGATAAGGAAATGTTGTTCGGGAGGTTTCACAAGCAGTCGGCCTCGCCCGAATCGCTGGGGCTGGGCCTGGCCATTGTGCAAAAGATATGCGAGGTGTATGGTTTTACGGTGAGCTATCGTTATGAGGATAGTTTGCATCATTTTAGCGTGGATTACAGTAAGGGAGTGGAAGGAAGGAGATAGGAGATAGGAGACAGCAATCCTCAGTCTGCAGTCCACAGTCTGCAAGGTGTTTTGCCGACTGCCGGTTGCCGTTTGCTGACTGCCGATTGCCCATTGCCGACTTTTTAAAAATACCCATGTAATAATACATGTTTTAAATTGATAATTATCAAATTGATAAATCTCAATATAAACACAGTATTTATCGTATGGGCGGATTATGATAGCCGTGGACTTGAAAATAATGATATATAATTATCGTAATCAGTGTTTTGTATACTGAATTCAGGCTGTCAGAGTAATGAATATGTACCCTGTTTTATACCTTTTTTTTCTGAATTAGCCATTCCGGGTGGAATTGAGCCGGAAATCTTCAGAAAAAAAACAGACATGCTGCATAGTTTTGCATCCGATTTTAACAGTCTAAGAAAAACTATGATTGAACTACTCGGATTAAACCACAAGTCGGCACCCATCGAAGTGAGGGAGAAATTTGTTTTTTGTGAAGAAGATATCAAAAGATTCGTACCCATGCTTCAGGCAAAGGGCATCAATGGCGCTGTGATCATTTCGACCTGCAACCGCACCGAGATATATATCGATTATAATGAAGAGAACGGTTTTGAGGGCTTTGAGTTGTTTGAAGCTACCCTTTTCGATTACCGTAAGGCCGACAGATCGTTAAGCACACATTTCTACAGGAAATCAGGAAGCGATGCCGCCAGAAATCTTTTTCATGTAGTGTCCGGCCTGGATTCAATGGCGCTGGGCGAGTATCAGATCGTGGGTCAGGTGAAAGAAGCTTTCAACATCAGTTGCTGCAACGACCTGATAAGCCCGGTTTTGATCAGATTGTTCAATAAAGCTTTTGAAGCCGGCAAGCGGGTCAGAAGCGAAACCTGTATTTGCAAAGGAGCCGTTTCGGTGAGTTATGCCGCTGTGGACCTTGCAAGCAAACAACTTCATAAGCTTCAGGAACAACCCGTGCTGCTGATTGGCGCCGGACAGACCAGCGAGCTTACCCTGCAAAACCTTATTAAAAAGGGCTGCGAAAACTTTACCATAGTCAACCGTACCGATCAGAAAGCCGTTGAAATCGCTGAGAAATATAATGCCCGCGCCGAGGAATTTTCTAAAATAGAAGAATTGTTGCTCGAGAACAATATCGTGATAGCTTCCACCGCCTCGAAAAAACCTTTGATCACCAAAGCCATGGTAGAATACGCCATGATGATGCGCAACAACAAGCCTTTGTTCTTTATTGACCTCTCGGTTCCGCGCAATATAGCGCACGAAGTGGCCGAAGTGGAGAATGTTTTTGTGTATGATGTGGACGCCCTGACCAATATTGTTGAAGATAATTTCGGCAAAAGAAGAGGCGAGATCTGCGCTGCCGAACAGATAATAGAAGAAGTGGTCACCGATTTTGTAAGCTGGGTGAATTCAAGAAATCTCATCCCTACTTTTCAGTGCATCAGCAAATGTTTCCAGAGCATTCACAGGAACGAACTGGAAGGATTCATGAAGAACACCAAAGAAATAGACTACCAGAAAGCCACCGAATATGGTGAGCACATCACCAACAAACTGATACGTACTATGATCACCAACGTCAGGTCGATCACCGACAACGGCAGACGACAGGAATATATCACCTTAGTAAATCAATTGTTTACCCCAAATTAATAATGCAAACTGTACGTATCGGTACACGTGGAAGCAAGCTGGCGCTTTACCAGGCCTACCGTGTAAAAGAAGAATTAGAAGCCCGATGTAAAGACATTGCTTTTGAGATAGAGATCATCAAAACCAAAGGTGATAAGATATTGGATGTGCCTTTGTCGAAGATAGGCGATAAGGGATTGTTCACCAAAGAACTGGAAGTGGCCATGTTCAACCACGAAATAGATATGGCTGTTCATAGCCTGAAGGACCTTCCTACCACTTTTCCCGATGGTGCCAAACTGGGAGCCGTATTGAAACGCGGTGATGTAAGAGATGCGCTGATCAGTCTGAATAAAAGAAAGCTGAGCGATCTTACCTCGAATGATATTATTGCTACTTCGAGCCTGCGCCGCAAAGCGCAACTGCTTAGGATCAACAAGGATTTTAAAATAGTGGAGATACGCGGTAACGTGAATACCCGTATCCGGAAAATGCAGGAAGGTTATTGCGATGTGATGGTGATGGCTGCGGCCGGATTGCAGAGGCTGGAAATGGGAGAATACATTTCTGAACTGATTGATACGGATGTGATGATACCAGCCTGTAGTCAGGGTGCCATAGCCATTGAGATCCGGGAAAACGATGCTTTTATTGAAGGCATACTTTCGAAAATAAACGATACGGAGACCATGATCACCACGGCTGCGGAGCGCGCTTTTCTGAAGACACTGGAAGGCGGTTGTCAGATACCGGTCGGAAGTTACAGCTATATCAAAGACGGACAGTTTCACATCACCGGATTTATATCGGATATTGACGGCCAAAGATTCTTAAAAGAAACTGCCGTGGCGCCTGTCGAACAGGCAGTAGTGGTATCAGCAGCTATGGCCCGGAAACTTTACAGAATGGGTGGTAAGGAGATACTGGAATCGATCAGGCAGTATAATTTGCCTCAGGCACAGGGAATCCTGCCTCTGCAAGATAAAGTGATCATTTCTACCCGGGCCATTGAAACTACCGATACACTACCTGAGCTATTGAAGGTTATGGGAGCCCATGTGGTTTCACTACCCATGATAGAGATCGTTCAGTCACAAAGCAGCGATGAAGAAATGGAATTGCTGCAACAGGCAGAAAAGTTCGACTGGATATTTTTTACCAGTAAGAACGGGGTGGCGAATTTCTTCAAACATCTCATTGATATTAAAGGAAGCACTGAATTGGCAAAGCAGGTTAAGAAGGCAGTCATTGGAAGCAAAACCGCTTCTGAACTGGAGTATTATGGATATGCTCCTGACTATATGAGCGGGGAGAATACCGCGGAAGAAATGCTTGAACAGTTTTATAAGGAATATCAGCCAAAAGATCAAAAAATATTACTGGCTTTGGGCAAGCTGGCAGACGATACTTTAATGGATCGTTTATCAAAAGAAAATGAGGTAAAACGTATCAATGTATACGAAACGGTAAGACCTAAAACTGCTGATGCTGGTGTTCTGGAAACCATCAGACAGGATAGGTACGACCTGATCGTTTTTACAAGTCCCTCCACGTTTCAGAACCTTTGTTCCTTTGTGGAAAAAAACAGTCTGCCCAAGCTTAAAATTGCCAGTATCGGAAGCACCACCACGAAAGCCATTCAGGAAGCGGGGATAGAGCCTTTGATAACGGCAAAGAAATCGAATGTGGAAGGACTTTGTGAAGCAATTATTGATTATTTCAAAAAATAAGAAACCTAGTATTAATTAAAAAAAACAAAGATTATGGACTTTCCGTTAACCAGATTAAGAAGATTAAGATATAATGGTGTTTTAAGACAAATGGTCACAGAAACCAAGCTTTCGGTCGACGATTTTGTAATGCCATTGTTTGTTTGTTCGGGCACAAACGTGAGAAATCACATCAAGTCAATGCCCGGCAATTACCAGCTTTCAGTTGAAAACCTGGTAGAAGAATGTAAAAAAGTGTCAGCCTCTGGCGTAAAAGCTGTATTGTTGTTTGGTATTCCTGAACATAAGGATGAAGACGGCAGTGTGGCATGCGAGCACAATGGTATTGTTCAGCAAGCCATCAGGGCAATTAAAAAGGAGTTGAAAGACCTTTATGTGATTGCCGATGTTTGTAATTGCGAGTATACGGTTCATGGTCATTGCGGTACCATCATCGACGGTGATGTTGATAATGATACCACTTTGGTGACTCTGGCCAGACAAGCTGTTTCATTAGCAGAGGCCGGCGCCGATATGATAGCTCCCAGCGATATGATGGACGGAAGAGTAGGCAGGATACGCGAACAATTGGACCTGCATGGGTTTGAGAAAATTCCTATTATGTCTTATTCAGCCAAATACGCTTCGGGTTTTTACGGTCCTTTCAGAGAAGCTGCCGAAAGCGCCCCCAAATTTGGTAACCGTGCCACTTACCAGATGAATCCTGCCAACAGCAACGAAGCCATGCGCGAAGTGGAACTGGATATTGCCGAAGGTGCAGATATCGTTATGGTAAAACCGGCTCTCAGCTATCTTGATGTGATTTATCGGGTGAAGACTGAATTCAGAATGCCGGTGGCTGCTTACAATGTGAGCGGTGAGTTCTCTATGGTGAAGGCAGCAGCAGGCAACGACTGGATTGACGGCGACAGGGTGATGATGGAGATACTGACCTCGATCAAAAGAGCAGGGGCTGATATTATCATAACCTATCATGCCGTAGAAGCTGCCAATATCCTGAACAAGTTGAAATAAACAACGAATGATTCAAAAAGCTATTTCAGCGGAATGAATATTCCTGTCCGCTGAAAGTTTTATAAATAATAACAAGAAACAAATCTAACAAGAACAAAGCATGCAATTCACAAAAAGTATTGAGGCATTTAAGAAAGCACAGGAGATTATTCCTGGTGGAGTTAACTCTCCGGTAAGGGCATTTAAAAGTGTAAAACTAAACCCTGTTTTTATCAGCAAAGCCAAAGGGGTATATATAACCGACATTGATGGCAATCAGTATATCGATTTTGTGGCTTCCTGGGGCCCCCTGATTTTTGGTCATGCACATGATACCATTCTGGCTGCCATTAACGAAGCCGCTCAGAAAGGTACCAGCTACGGTGCGCCCACAGAATACGAAACCCGTATGGCGGAACTCATTGTTGAAATGGTTCCTTCCATAGAAAAAGTTCGTATGGTCAACTCAGGAACAGAAGCTACCATGAGTGCTATCAGGCTGGCTCGTGGATTTACCAAGAGAGAGTGCATAGTTAAGTTTGCAGGAAATTATCATGGTCATGGGGACAGCTTTTTGATCAAAGCAGGTTCGGGTGCCATAACACTTGGTTTGCCTGACAGTCCGGGGGTAACTTCCAGTACTGCCAAAGACACTTTGATTGCAGAGTACAACAATCTGGAATCGGTGAAATCTTTGTTTACCGAAAAAGGAAATGAAATTGCCGCTATCATTGTAGAACCGGTTGCCGGTAATATGGGTGTGGTGCTGCCTTCGAAAGGATTTTTAGAGGGATTGCGTGAAATTGCTACCAAATACGGAGCCTTACTGATTTTTGATGAGGTCATTACCGGCTTCCGTCTGGCAAAAGGCGGCGCGCAGGAATACTATAATGTAATGCCCGATCTGACGACCTTAGGTAAAATTATTGGCGGCGGATTACCGGTAGGCGCTTATGGCGGAAGAAAAGAGATCATGGAACTGCTTGCACCTATAGGACCGGTTTATCAGGCAGGAACTTTATCAGGAAATCCATTGGCAATGGCTGCCGGAATTGCCATGTTGACATTGATAAAAGAAACACTAAATTTTTATGCTGAGTTGGAAAGAAAAGCTGCAAAACTGGAAAAAGGCATACTGGCAAACATGGAACAGACGGGTGTGAAAGGATTGATCAATAGGGTAGGCTCTATGATGACTTTTTTCTTTACCAACGAAACACAAATTACATCCTTTGATGAAGCCATGAAGTCGGACAGTGAAAAATACGCAAGGTTCTTCAAAATGTCGCTGGAAAGCGGCATTTACCTGGCACCATCACAGTACGAGTGTTTGTTTGTTTCATACGCTCATACGGATAAAGACATTGATACTATTATTGCAGCCAATCTTCAGGCGCTTAAAAACCTGTAAAAAACAGATAAAAAAACTTCCCCCCCCGGGGGCTACTTTTTAATAAAACCGAAACATGAACGAATCCATTTTTATAAAGACGCTGAAAGGGGAAAGGACTGAGAGGCCACCTGTATGGTTTATGCGTCAAGCCGGAAGAGTCTTGCCATCCTATCTGGCAATGCGTGAGAGGAATACTTTTTCTGAATTGATGCGGTCGCCAGAACTGGCAGCTAAAGTTACTTTGCTTCCGGTGTACGACCTCGGAGTTGATGCAGCCATACTCTTTTCAGATATTTTAGTCATTCCTGAAGCATTGGGAATGGAACTCACCTTTACAGATTCTGGACCCAGATTTGGTATGGCGCTTAAGGATGTTACTGATCCCATGAGCATGATGAAACCTGATGCTTCGAAGCTCAATTATATTTATGATGTAATAGATGAGATTCACAGAACCAAACCTGAGGGAACGCCTCTGATAGGTTTTTGCGGAGCCCCTTTTACAACACTGTGTTATATGATGCAGGGTTTGGGAACCAATCATACCTTCCCGGATGCAGTGGCTTTGCTGTATAAAGACAAGGTTTTGGCTCATAAACTTCTTAGCGCCATTACAGAACTTTCTATCGAATATGCTACTACACAGGCAAAACATGGAGTAGCTGCTTTCCAGATTTTTGAGACTCATGCAGGTTTGATACCTTCCGACCTTTATTTCAGCATGATCATGCCTTATGTAAGAAAGATCTCAGCGGCTGTTATACAAACAGGCACTCCTGTGATTTTCCTTCCCAAGGGTCTGGGGTATGGAGTAGTGCATATCAAACCTGAGGATACTAACTTCCTGAGTGTTGATTGGCAGATGCCTCTTTTTGAGGCACGTGAGCTGGTTCATCATGATATCGGATTACAGGGAAATTTGGATCCCCGTATGCTTTTGGCTGATAAAGATACCATTTTACAAGGTTTGGAGAATTATAAGTTCTATGGTACCGAATATCAAGATTGGATATTTAATCTCGGTCATGGATTTATACCCGGAATTCCTTTTGAAAATGCCAAACTGGTGGTTGATTGGGTGAAACAGACGGATTGGAAAAGGATGTAAAACAGAATAGCAACAACGGGATGGATATCAACAGTGATTTTTTAGATAAGCATAATGTTTCAGGGCCAAGGTATACCAGTTATCCTCCGGCAAATTTCTTTCATACCAAGTTTACAACTGAAGATTATATAGAGCAATTGATCGCTTCCAACACCCAGCATCCCGAAAATATCTCCCTTTACGTTCATATTCCTTTCTGCCCGCAGCGTTGCCATTTTTGCGGTTGCAATACCGATGCAAGTCAAAAGAAACCGGTAGTGGAGAGGTACATCAATGCCGTGATTCAGGAAATTGGAACTGTTTCATCCCATCTGGATACCAAAAACCGTAAGGTAACACAAATACACTGGGGTGGAGGTACTCCCAATGCCATTGCCATGAGTTTCATCGAAAAGATAATGAATGCCATCCGAGAGGAATTTATTATTGATGAAAATGCAGAAATAGCGATCGAATGCAGTCCTGCTTACCTTGAATTTTCGCATATTGACCAATTGGCTGCCATGGGATTCAACCGTATGAGTCTGGGGATTCAGGATTTCAGAGAGGATGTATTGGCGGCCGTCAATCGTCAGGGGCCCAGGCATCCGGTGAAAGAACTTGTGGATTATCTCAGAACAAAAGGATTCAACGGGATTAACCTTGATTTTATTTACGGACTGCCACTTCAAACCGTGGAGAGTTTGCAGGCTACCATTCACAAGGCGATTGAAATCAAACCTGACCGTATTGTTACTTTTTCTTATGCTCATGTCCCCTGGGTAAAAGAAGAACAAAAGAAACTGGAGAAGATAGGTTTGCCGGCTCCCAATGAGAAAATGGAAATGCTCATCAACAATATCAAACAATTGGTTGGCGCAGGTTATGTCGCCATAGGTATTGACCATTTTGCACATCCCGACGACAAGTTGGCAAAGGCATTTAAAAACAAACAACTGCACCGCAACTTTCAGGGATATTGTACGCTGGAAACAACCGGTCAGGTGTATGGCTTTGGCGCTTCTTCCATCAGTCAGTTGTGGGGAGCTTATGCCCAGAATCATAAAACCATCCATCACTATATGGAGGCCATTGAAAATACCGGCTTTGCAATAGAACGTGGCTATACGATGAACCTTAACCAGCAGATTGTTCGTTCGGTGATCAACAGCATCATGTGCAACGGAATACTGCTTTTTGATGAAATTGCTGACGAATTCGGCATGACAGCCGATGAGATTAAGGCTATTGTTCATTACGACAGAAGTAAACTGACTGGTTTTGAAGAGGATAAACTTATTACCGTGAGTGAGGAAGGCTTAAAGTTGAGCGAAGCCGGATTTATGATTGCCAGAAATATTGCCATGGCCTTCGACCCCGATCTGAAACAGGGAGAAGCCATTTACTCCAAAACGGTATGACAGGAGTACTACTGATAAATATGGGAGGGGCAAACTCTTCGCAGGAGTTGAAAGCGTTCTTGGCCCGCATGTTCAAAGATCCTTTTATACTTCCTTTCGGAAAATTGGGTCGCAGCCTGCTTTCCTTTATTATCAGCAACACCCGCTACAGGAAATCCTGGAAAAAATACCTTGCCATAGGAGGGTCTCCCATCATTGATGCTACCGAACAAACTCAAAAGGCCCTGCAGGAGAAACTGGGTGAGAACTACCTTGTGGATATTGCCTTCTCTTATTCTGCCCCTCTGATAAAAGATTCCATACAGTCGCTCTTAAGCATGGGCATTCGCCGGTTGACCGTTATCCCCCTGTATCCCCAGGCCAGTTACTCTACTGCCGACAGTGTTCAGAGCGATGTAAACGCTACTTTGGCAGGTGTAAATAATATTGAGTTCAATTTTGTCCGCGAATTTTATGCTCACCCTGACTTTGTGAATTTCTGGGCAAAACTCATTAAAAACCATATCAATCAAAACCATTGCCAGGATCCGTTGCTGTTGTTTAGCGCTCATTCCATCCCGAAAGCCCTGGTTGATAAAGGAGATACTTATCCTGAGGCTATTCAGCAAAGCGCGAAGCTGATTTCAGAAAGTCTGGGTTGCCCAAGGCAGGTGGCTTATCAGTCGGGAATGAAACGAAGCGAATGGATAGGACCTGAGGTCAATGCTGTTATCAAAGAGTTGGCTATGAAAAATGTCTCTGATATCATCATCATACCCATCAGCTTTGTGAATGAGAATCTCGAAACTCTCTATGATATCGATCAGCAAATCATTCCGGCTGCTAAAAATATTCCGGGAATTAAAAATATCAGCCGGGTAAACATCCCTGTGGCGGACCCGGAGTTTATTAACTTATTATGCAGGCTTGTACAAGCCCAATAAAATGAAAGACGCAATTATAATCGGTGCCGGCATTACCGGTCTTGCCACGGCTCATCACCTGAAAAAGAGTGGTAAGGATTTTCTGGTTTTAGAACAATCGGAACAGGTGGGCGGTGTGATAAAATCTCTGAAAGAGAAGGGATACATCTACGAAGAGGGTCCAAATTCCGGTGTTATTGGAAATGTAGAAGTGATCAGGTTGTTTGAAGACCTGAAAGGAGAATGTGAGTTGGAAGAGGCCAATGACAATGTGAAGAAGCGTCTGATCTTAAAGAACGGAGCCTGGCATGCGCTGCCATCCGGATTGGGAGCGGCCATCAATACTCCCTTGTTTACTTTAGGTGATAAATTCAGGGTGTTGGGCGAGCCTTTCCGTTCACCGGGAAAAAATCCTCACGAAACCCTGGCCGAACTGGTGAAACGTCGTTTGGGCAAAAGCTTTCTGGATTATGCCATCGACCCGTTTATCATTGGAGTATATGCCGGCGATCCCAATCGACTGGTGCCTAAATATGCCCTGCCAAAATTGTATAATCTGGAGCATGACTATGGCAGTTTTATTGGAGGTTCCATTAAAAAGGGCCGCATAAAAAAGACAGAAGAAGAAAAGCGGGTTACCCGCGGGGTTTTCTCTGTCAAAGGCGGATTGGCAGCCTTGATCAACGCTATTTATAAGAGAATAGGGGAGGAATCGGTTTTGCTTTCCTGTAAAGATATTAGTGTTCAACCCTTAGGGAAGTTTTTCAAGGTCACTTTTACCGATAAGGATGGAAAATTGACAGAGATTGAAACCAGAAAAGTGGTTTCTACAGCCGGGGCCTACACCCTGGATACCTTAGCGCCCTTTGTTGACAAGAACCTTGTAGAAAAGATCAAGGCCCTGCATTATACCAAAGTGATAGAGGTGGTTTTGGGATTTGATAAATGGGAAGGAATAAAGCTGGACGCATTTGGCGGACTGATACCCTTCAAAGAAAACCGCGATTTGTTGGGGGTGTTGTTTATGTCGGCCCTTTTCAACGATAGGGCACCCAAAGACGGAGCTTTATTCTCTATTTTTATGGGGGGAGTTCGCAGACCCGAAATTTACCCTTTGGCTGATGACAAGATAAAAGAAATTCTGAAACGCGAAGTCTGCGATCTTATGCAAATTAAGGAATTCAATCCCGACCTGTTGAAGATCATTCGCCATGAGTGGGCCATTCCGCAATATGAAGCCGACAGTGGAGAGCGTTTCGAAGCGGTTTCAGCCATAGAAAAACAATATCCCGGATTGATAATAGGGGGTAACCTCAGAAATGGCATTGGTATGGCCGATCGCATTCAGCAGGCACGTATGCTGGCTGATGCAGTTTCTATCGATGAGAATAGTTAAAATCCTAACCTGACTTAAAATTACAAATCTCAATAGACAAATCACAAATAAAATCCAAAAAATGATAAAATCCAAATTCAAAAACGGTTTGAAATTTTCGAATTTAAAGTTTGTAATTTATTTGTTATTTGATTCTTGTTGTTTGTTATTTAAAAAATCTATCACAAAAAAGCAGTAAATTCGAAGATAAGAAACTATGGTCCACCTGGGTATAATAAGCGCTTATTCCGTAATCAAATTGTTTCATACATTTGTCAGTGCTACCTTTTTGCTTATTGCTATCTGGCTTTTCATACGTACCATCCATGGCTTGATGAAAGGCAAACCTTATATCCGTCTTGATAAATACCTGTCTTTCGGTTTTATCATCGGATTATACCTTCAGTTTATTTTCGGACTCATACTTTTCTCCAACCTGCTTTCCGGCATGGGCTATAGTTATATCAGTGCCGACCTAACTACCAAAATGGTTTCCAAGCGACTGTGGCCTGTTGAGCATATAGTGCTGATGATCTTCGCCCTGGTCATTGCCAATCTGGGTTTAATAATTTCCCTGAAAACCAAATCAGACAAAGGAAAACATAAGAACATCATTATCTATTACTCCTTCGCACTTTGTTTGATATTATTTTCGTTATTTGCTAATTATTTCCTTTAGAGAGTATAATGCTGTCTTACAACTTCAGCAAAGTTTCCAACTGCTGTTCCTTTATTCCAAACATCTCTTTCAGTTCATCTACCTGCAGTAATATAGCTGCGTCGGGTAATACAATATCTTTGGTTTTCACCGCCGCTATCATAACATTTTTCGCTGTATGCGCCCCCGAAATAAACTCAAATACCTTAGTTTTATAGCCATAGGCCTCTAGGATCAAGGCACGTATCGTGTCTGTCAGCACTTCTGCCTGCCTCTCTGCCAAAATTCCATGCTGTGTAATTTGTCTCAGAATATTCTGAGGGGCTATTTGCCTGCGCAGCTGCTTGTGGCAGCAAGGTGCACAAATAATTATGCGCGCATCATGCGTAATGCCTCTGTATATTGCATCGTCTGTGGCCGTATCGCATGCGTGCAGCGCAATCAGAATATCGGTCCTTTCAATTTCTACCTCATAAATATTTCCGCTCACAAACCTCAAATCCCTGAATCCGGCTTTATGGGCTATCACATTGCACTCCTCCACCAGTTCATCCCTGAACTCTACCCCTGTCATCTTCACATCCATCTTAAGCTTGTAGCGCATATGATCATAGAGCGCAAACGTCAGATAACCCTTCCCGCTGCCCATATCGGTCACGGTCACTTCTTTCGGAAGCTCCGCCTGTTGAATAATACTGTCCACTATCTCCACATACTTATCTATCTGCCTGAACTTACCCTCCATATTCTTCTTCACCTGCCCGTCAGCCAGGGTCACGCCCAGTTCGGTCAGGTATATATTTTCATTCACATTTACAAACCTGTGCTTCAATCTGTCGTGAACCCCTGTTTTCGGTATCACCTTGTCAAAGCCATACGTCATGCGGTTCACCTTTATTTTATCCCCTTTTTTCACCACAATATGCCGGTGTTCTCTCGTGGTAAATATATTCACCTGTCTGAATTCCTTCTCCAGCAAGACTATGATTTCCTTTCCCCCTTCTGCCGGATCAAAATGCTTCGTCTCCTCACGAGTCTTGTAGCGGTAATCCAACTTCAGCCTCAGCATATCCTTAATCACCACCATGCTCCCTTTCACCGACATCAGCTCACTCCCTGCATCGCGCCTCTCGCTCATAACTATCCTTATAAACTGATTATTGGCTATACTATCTTGCACCAGGTCCATCAGTTCATTAAATGCGCCTTCAATCAACGAATTGTTCATGTTTCTCCAATTTTAGATACCGTAAAGATAATATTTTCTGATCAAAATTCTCACTAATCATATGTCCTGCTCCTTACATCAATTGGCGGGAGCCGTTCATACAATTATCCCGTTTATCCCCAATATTATATATTATGATAAATAATATAAAACTTTCTATACATTTTAATTATTCTTTAAAATACTTTAAATGATTCATTACGGATTATTTTCTTAAATTTGCAAACTGTTCTAAATCTCATCATAAAGTTCAGTACAACTCCCTCAACAGTATTAAACCATAAAATACAATTAATGGCCCAATCGCAAGACACATTTAACAAAAAAGAAAAAGAAAAGAAACGTTTAAAAAAACGACAAGACAAGCAGGCAAAGAAGGAAGAACGTAAATCCAACCCCTCCGGTGGCGGTCTCGACAGCATGATAGCCTATGTTGACGAATTCGGTAACCTTACCGACATCCCACAGGATCCCACAAAAAAAGTAAAAGTAAGTATAGACGACATCGAGATTAGCGTCCGAAAAAAATCTGATGAAGATGTTCCCGCCATTCGTAACGGCCGCGTCGATTTCTACAACGACACCAAAGGCTTCGGATTTATCAAAGAACAGGACTCACAGGAAAAATATTTCGTCCATGTCAGTGGCCTTCTGCAACCCATCAGTGAAGGCGACCAGGTCACCTTCGAACTCCAGCGCGGTGCAAAAGGCATGAATGCCTTCAACGTAAAAAAAGTTTAATTATTAGATCCGGAGTATGATCCGGTAAATCTTAATTTCTCAGCTTAATTTCTATCAGTTTTAATATATCCGGCAACATTTCCAGGCCTTCAATTTCTATTCTGAACCCTCTTCCTTCCGCATAAACTTTGGCACCCTCAATAATGCTGATGAGTATAGGAGAAATATCACTTGCAAAAGCTTCTTCTGTGGCTTTTTTACCAAATACCAGAGAAACCAGAAACTTCCTGTCTCCCGGAGTCATATAGACTAATACCCTTTTGGCATCTTTGATTCTTAAGCTCCAGCCAAAGGATTTGCTGTAATTCCAGATAACTTCAGCCGCTTTATGATTTTTAAAAACAAAGTCTATGATGCTTTGCCAGTCTGAATGTCTTTCAGACAAGGCGTGCTTTACCATTTCCGTTGTCGGTTGCATTGATTGATCTTCAAAAATACTTAGGGCCATAAAAAGAAAATGTATTCAAAACTATTAAAAAAGTTATTGTCCCCACCTATTATTTAATTTTTTTCTATCAAAAGCATAAATGGAGAGAAATATTTGCTTCATAACCTATTTGCAAGTAATTTTACAGATTATTCTTTCAAAAGTGCCACAGGAAAAAAACTTCATAGTATACCAGGCTTCCGCCGGCTCCGGCAAAACCTATACCCTCGTCAAAGAGTATCTCAGGATAGTATTGCCCCAGCCCGAAAAGTACCGACGCATACTTGCCGTCACCTTCACCAACAAGGCGGCCTACGAAATGAAGAGCCGCATCATCGAATATCTGCAGTTTCTCAGCAATGTGGGCAATGCCGCTCCCGAAACCCATGGAAAATACGCCCCCCTCATCAAAAGCCTGAGTAAAGATACCAACCTCACTCAGCAATTCTTATCCGAAAGGGCCGCCATAGTCCTCGAAAAAATATTGCACAACTATTCCGACTTCGCCATTTGCACCATCGACAGTTTCGTGCAGCGCATCATACGCACCTTCGCCTTCGACCTGAAGATACCCCAAAACTTTACCGTGGAGCTGGATACCGGAAAAATACTATCACAGGCAGTCGACCTATTATTGAGCTATGCCGGGGTGGATGCCTCCATCACGGAAGTATTGGTCGAATTCATCAAGCAGAAGATTTCCGACGAAAAGAATTGGGATGTGGAAGCCGACCTGAAAAGTTTTTCCAACGAACTGCTCAAAGAAAACACCCGAAAATACATCTCCCTTTTCGACGATTTCACCATGGATGATTTCCGCAAAATCATCAACCAGACCTATGCCAAACTGCAATCTCAGAACAAGGAAGCTAAAGGCATAGCCTCAAAGGTAGTGGCAGAAATAACTCAAAGGGGCCTCGACGATTCTTGTTTTTATCACGGAAAGTCAGGCATCTTCAATTTCTTTCAGAAAGTAGTCAAAGGCGGCCTGGGCAATGCCGGCATCAATTCCTATCACATCGCCACCGTCGAAGAAGGCAAATGGTATTCAGGTTCGGCAACCCCCGAAGCCAAACAGGCCATAGATTCCTTAAAAGAAATTATCAGCGACGGCTTTCATCAGATTTCTGATGCCATTAAACCCTATAAAGACCTAAATGTGGTCAGGCAAACCCTCTATCCTTTGTCTCTGCTCAACCTCATCAAGGTGGAGGTCGATGCACTCAAGGCCGAAGGCAATCTCATTTTCATCAGCGATTTCTACAGCAAGATAAACGAGCAGTTGCTCAACGAGCCCGTGCCTTTCATTTATCAGCGGACTGGGGAGGTGTTCGAGCATTTTTTCATCGACGAGTTTCAGGATACTTCCATTCTGCAGTTTCAAAACATGCTGCCCCTCATCGACAATTCCATGGCCGCCGGAAACAGTAATTTCATCGTGGGCGACGGCAAACAGGCCATCTATCGCTGGCGCAACGGCGAGGTGCGTCAGTTTTCCAACCTGCCTGATGTTTTCAACAAACCCGATTCCCCGCATTTCGACGATTTCGAAAATTCACTCCGCCGCAATTTCACCACCTATCAGGACTACAACCCCGAAACCCGTCTTGTGAATTATCGTTCCCAAAGGGAGATTGTGAATTTCAATAACGAATTGTTCACTTTCCTGAATCAAAAGGTGCAGGGTGATGAGTTTCAAAAGATTTATCATCATTTGGTCCAGGAAGTAAAACCCGGAAACGATGGGGGATATGTCAGCCTGCGCTTCATCGAAGAAGGCTCTGACTATGAAGAAAACCAGTTATCAGCAGTACTCGATCTGGTGCAGCAACTCATCGACCAAGGCACCGAACTCAACCGCATTGCCGTAATATGCCGCAAAAACCGCGAAGCCGCTGCCATTGCTGTGCGCCTTTTGTCCGAATCCATTGATGTGGTTTCTTCCGAATCCCTCATGCTGAAAAGTTCGGCCAGGGTCAACTTCATGGTGTCTTTGTTGCGCGCCATGCACAATCCCGCCGACAATCTGGCCGTAGCCAATGTGCTCATCTTTTTCCACAGCCAAAATGTCCGCGACCTCAGCCTGCACGATTTTCTCGAAGGCTACCGCAGCCTCCATCGCGACAAGCCTCCTTTGCAGGCCCTACAGGAAATCCTGAAACGCTACGAAACCATCATCAGCTTCCACCTGCTTTCTTCTTTTTCATTATACGACCTCAACGAGGAACTGCTGCGCATCTTCTCTCTCAACAGCCGCCCCGACCCCTTCATCATTTTCTATCTCGAAACCGTCAACGAGTTCGTGAAAAACCAGTCGGCCGACCTTTCGGGCTTTCTCGAATGGTGGGACGAGTATGGCATCAAAAAATCCATCACCGTGCCCGAAGGCCTCAATGCCGTCCGCATCATGACCATCCACAAAGCCAAAGGGCAGGAGTTTCCCATTGTCATCTATCCCTTTGCCGACGAAGACACCAAAGTGAAGGATGCTATGGTTTGGCAAAAACCAACCGCCTCAACCCCGGCCGGATTGCCCGCCATACCCGTGCAGCTTAGCCGCAACATGCTCAGCGGCTCAAGCCTCGAAACCCTCTATCAGGAAGAAAAAGAAAAGGTCGTCCTCGATATGCTCAATATCGCCTATGTGGCCCTCACCCGCGCCGAAGAGCAGCTCTACATCATCAGCAAAAAATACCGCAAACCCGATTCCGAAGCCATCAGTTTCGGCCGCCTGCTGCCCGATTTCCTCAAACAAAAGGGCCTCTGGAGCGACCAACAACTCACCTACGAAATTGGCATTAAAGCGCTTCCAACCACAGCCACAAAGCCAGCCGCCGCCGCCGGCCTCACCCTCACGCAACAGGTCTCGGCCAACTGGTTTCGCCGCATACTCATACGTCCCGAATCGGCCCTGCTGTGGGACGACACCCCCGCTGCCGATAAGCTGCAATGGGGCAACATCATTCACGAAGTCCTGTCGCTCATCACCACCGCCGCCGACCTGCCGCAAATTTTGGTCCGACAGGTGACTGCCGGGCTTATACCGGCCGCCGATGCCGAAAAGGTTACTTCCTACATACTAAAGATACTGGCCAACGAGCAGATGCAGGCTTTTTTCGCTCCCGGACAACACATTGCCACCGAAGCCGAGATATTAACCCCCGAAAATAAGGTATATCGCCCCGACCGCATTATTTTCGGCACGCACAGCAATACGATCATAGATTTCAAGACCGGCAAGGAAGAAGAAAAGCACCGGCAGCAAATCCGCAACTACGGCCAACTGACCAACGAGATCAGCGGCAAACCCTCGGAGATGTTTTTGATTTATCTGGAGGAGGAGGTGAAGGTGGTGGAAGTGCGATAGAAGAAGTCAGAAGACCGGAGACAGAAGACCGAAGAGTAACCACGGAGACACTAAGTTCACGGAGATACACGGAGAAAAAGTATAGTCGGGGCGCGAATTGGAGTCGCACTCCGACTTTGTTTTTTTTGCGCGAAGCTTAGGGGAGTTTGAGGAGTTGTTTGAGGAGTAGGTTTTCGGTTAGTAGTTTTTCGTTTTCTTTTTTCAGTTTGTTTAGTTCGGAGTTGAGTTTTTCGATTTCCTTGTCAGGATTTGGGCCGAGAGAGGATTGATAGTATTGAAAAAAATCGTGTTTGAGGGCTTTGGATATCTTGAGTAGGGCGTCGGCGGAGATGTTGGGGCGGAGGTAGAGTTTGTAAATGGCGTCTTTTTTACAGTTGAGGAGTTGGGCGAGCTGGGGTGGTTTGATGAACTGTAGCCGACAGTGATTTTTGATGATGTTGCCGATGTGGGTTTGCATGGTTGGGGTTTTTGTTGGTGCAAAGATAGTAAAAAAATGGTAATTAGGGAATAAT